>CAZEDG010000028.1:0-3689 GCA_964510805.1 uncultured Candidatus Saccharibacteria bacterium | reverse complement strand
TGATTGAACTTAACGACCTCGTTAAGGCAATCGAAGAGAAGTTCGGAGTGTCAGCAGCTGCGGTTGCTGCAGCTCCTGCTGCTGGTGCAGGTTCAGCTGATGCTGAAGAGAAGTCAGCGTATACTGTTCACCTAGCATCTGCAGGTGAAGGTAAGATCGCTGTTATGAAAGTTGTTAAGGAGGTTCTTGCTCTTGGTCTCAAGGAGGCTAAGGATCTTGTTGACGGTGCACCAGTTGATCTTAAGAAAGACATGAAGAAGGCAGAAGCTGACGACTTCAAGAAGAAGCTCGAAGAAGCAGGTGCAAAAGTTGAACTTAAGTAATACAAATAAAAAATCCGCTTAATTGCGGATTTTTTGTTTATCGCACATTACTTTTGCACCTGGTTGGGAAGGGTTCGGGAAACGGTAGTTTCCTGTGGAGGAGAGCAGTGAGCGAAGCGGGCGATGAGAACCGTGGGTTCTCATGGAGAAGCTTTGCTTCGACAGCAGGTGCAAAAGTAGAACTTAAGTAATATAAATAAAAAATCCGCTTAATTGCGGATTTTTTATTTGTGCTTTGCTATCACGCACAGCACGAAAGGTCGAAGCCTTTCGTGCTGTTTTGAGTTTACTGCTAACCATTAACCAGCAACTTGTACACAGTATTCCGTCACATATTCTTCTTCTGCACAAGTTCCGTAAGTGTTTTTTTCTTGCTACACTGACCTTGCTATGGAATTACTATCACGATTGCTTGGCGGAGCAGAGAGAGTGAAAATAATGAGATTCTTTCTTCATCATGAGGACGACATCGCTTCCCTTCACGACGTTTCCGAAAAGACAAAAGTAAAAAGCATTGCAGTGCGTAAGGAGCTTACGTCTCTTATTTCTCTTGGTTTTATAGAAAAGAAGAAAGCAAAAACAGTTGTTTCGAGCGGGGAAGGTAAAAAGTTTTCTTCACGAGTAAAAGAAGTAAGTGGTTTTAAATTAAATCAAGAGTTTCCACATAATAAAGCCCTTAAGGAGCTACTCTTTGATTTCGAGTCAGTTGATAAAAAAGAGCTTGCGTCCAGATTCAAGCTTGTTGGAAGAATTAAACTTTTTGTTGTCGCTGGTGTTTTTATTGGTGAAGAAAAATCACGCCTTGATATTCTCATCGTTGGTGAATCTATTAAGCGACCAAAGGCAGAAAAAGTCTTCGAAGGGCTTTCAGCTGAGATGGGACGTGATGTGATCTATTCGATTATGGATGTTGAGGAGTACGAGTATCGTGTGAAGATGTATGACAAGTTTGTGCGAGACATTCTTGATATGCCTCATGAGACAGTGATTGATAAGATTAAAGAGCAAAAATAGCTCCTTATCTTTCGGTGTTTACTATGAGATTGGTTCTAAGAAGATATGATTTGTAGGTACTTATATATTCCATAAACCGAGAATAATCTTCATGACTTGTTTCTACCGGAGAGGTTACATCGGTGAAGTGTGTATTTGTTAAGCCAAGCGCTTGAGCTTTTTGATTCATTGCTTCGACGTAGGTTGTTTCTCCAAGTGCTTGCGCATAGAGGTGTGATACTGATTCATTGCCTTCATGGAGAAGTTGAGGAAGGAGCTTTCTTCGTGTTGTGGTTGTGGTTGAGGTGTCTGTCCCCATGATTTCATTATCTTGAGTAAGTAATTCTAGAGAGATGGTGGCAACCATAAGATCAGTCATTTCTTTGCTCGAAAAAGTATCTGTAGTTGCAAGAGTCGGAGCAAAAGCTTCCTCATTGGTTCTTGTGAGAATTATGGTTGTTCCTCGAGACACGAAGTCATAGACCATTTTTGCGTCTGCGTCATGAAGTCTAATACACCCCCCACTATACGTACTCGAAACTTTTGTACCGTCTTGGTAGTAGGGGATTCCATGAATAAAGTAGTTCCCAAAGAGGTGAACACTATAAGGCATGTATACATGTCCTATAGAGCTAAAGTGTAAAGCGATCTTGTAGTCATTATGATAAGACCCTCCGATTGTTTCGTAGTAGCTTCCTGGTTTCCCTTGAGAAACAATAGGAAGTACCGCAAGTACCTCATTTCCGTTACGTAAGGTTACTTCATTTGTAGAAAGGTTGATGAGTACTATTTTTTCTTTAGTCTCTTTTTCTTTGGTTTGTTCAGTTGTTTGTTCAGTGTTAAGAGGGGATTCTTCTCCTTTTGTAATAGAAGGTGTTGCGAAGTACCAGATACTGCTTACTGTTAAGACACAGACAATAGCAACCATGGTAGCGAATAGAGTCTTCTTTTTTTTCTTAAAAAAACGCATAGGGAATACAGGTTGAGTTAACTTTGATTAAGGTATATGCATCACTACACTCCCAAGAACATCCTAAAGATAAACAATATTCAAGATATGAGTAATCCAATTGCTAACGAATATACCACAAAAGTGGATAATTATCCAATAATGTCAAAGAAAGAGGCTATACTTAGAGTAACCTTTATATGTCATGTATGAAGGTGTATATATACGCTTTTATAGCGACAATGTAGTGCTGTTGTTAAACAAATAAGACAGAGGCCTCTTCTTAGAATTGTTTAGTCTTCAGTCACATTTTATTAGTATCTAAACTTAACTTAAACACTGTGCAGGTAGTCGAAGTACTATCTTCTAGTTGTATCTTAATATGCTAAATCAATCAGTTGGTATTCTAGGTCAAGCGCTTGTAGATACTGAGATGACTATTCTTAATTTTCTCCCTCAGGTTATCATAGCCGTTGTTATTTTTACGTTGGGTTGGTGGCTTGGTATGGTACTTGGACGTGCAGTCACTCATCTTGTTGGTGTACTAAGAGTAGACCGGGCACTTCACAAGGCAGGGCTTGATTCTCTTAGTGAGAAAGCAGGAGTTCGTCTCTCTGTTGCAGGTTTTATGGGTGGTGTACTTCGTTGGAGTATTGTGGTTGCGTCCACACTTGCTTCAGCTGAGATACTTGGTCTTTCTCAAGTGACACAACTTCTTCGCGATATCTTAGTGTATATTCCACAAGTAATTATTGCTGCGGTTATCCTTGTGATTGCGACACTTCTTGGAGATTTTGTTTCTCGTATTGTTTCTCATTCAGTTAAAGCAACTGGAATGAATGGCGACATGGCTTCTCAGATGTCTAAATGGGCAATCATTGTTGTTGGAGGTGTATTTCCTGCACTTACCCAGCTTCGTATTGCACAGGGTCTTGTGGAAGTACTCTTCACAGGAATTGTGTTTGCGGTTTCTCTTGCGATCGGACTTTCTTTTGGTCTTGGAGGAAGAGATGCAGCAGCTCGTGCAATTGAGAGAATGAAAAGTGGCGAGTAGTAGTATTTCCTCTCTTCCTTCCACAGAAAATCCCTGAAGGATAAGAAGGGTACGAGAGGAAAACAAAGCGAAAAGCGCGACCTTCGGTCGCGCTTTTCGCTTTGTTTTTATAGGTATTTTAAAAGTCCTCCAAAAAGGCTCCATAACCATGAGAAGTAACTGCGCCAATTGCTTGACTTTTATTTTCCATTTTGATAGGATGTACATCACTGCTTAATGATAAAAAGAAACGTAAAAAACAGCTAGAACCGGAGGCTTCGCAACGTAACGTTTCGAGCCGCCGTAAGGCGGATTTTATTTTCCAAAATTATCAAGCAGATCGTAGTTTTATTGACAACAGAATCCCGTGCACAACACGCACAAACAATAC
>CAZEDG010000027.1:0-4852 GCA_964510805.1 uncultured Candidatus Saccharibacteria bacterium | reverse complement strand
CCGCGCTTGATTTGTTCACGGCGAGCCATTTCGGCACCACCTAGACGACCTGATACTTGAATACGAGCACCTTGTACATCACGGTTAGCCATCACCTTCTCAACAGTAGTTTTAAGAACACGACGGAAAGGAAGACGCTTCTCAATACCTTCTGCAACCATCGCAGCAACAATAGCTGCGTCTGCCTCTGGATTGGATACCTCAACGATATCAACCTTTACATCCTGAGGAACGATAATGTTCTTGCGATGCATCTCTTTCTTAAGCGCAATACGAAGCTTCTCAATACCATCTCCTGATCTTCCGATCACCATACCAGGACGTGAAGTGTGAATCATAATACGATATTGCTTATCGCTTCTTTCCATTTCGATAAGAGAAACATACATTCCTCTTAAACGCTTTGTGAGCCATGCACGCACAAGAACATCTGCACGAAGATGATCAACGTATGCGTTGGTGTTCTTGCCGAACCATCGTGACTTCCAGTCACGAATGATACCAAGTCTATGTGAATATGGGTGTACTACGTGTGTCATATATTTATTTAGCCTTAGATGAAACTTCTCCAAGCTCGATTACTACTTTACTTGTATGCTTATGAATAGGAAAAGCTCTTCCCATAGCACGTGGCATCCAACGCTTAATAACTGTTCCTTTGTCTACTGTTGCATTCTTTACTACAAGAGTGTCTGCAGGTACACCTGAGTTGGCGATGGCAGAATCAAGAAGCTTTTTCATAGGAAGTGCTCCACGCTTAATTAAGTGAGAAAGAATTCCCTGTGCTTCACGAGCTGACTTACCCTTAATAAGATCGGCAATAAGACGAACTTTACGAGGTGCTTGACGATAGTTGTTAAGTGATGCTTTCATACGCTTTTTATCTTTCTAATAATTACTTCTTCTTAGTATCAGTCGCTGCTTTAGCAGTTTTAGCAGCTGCGATTTCAGCCTCCTTCTTCTTCTGGTCAATCTCCTTCTGCATCTTACCTCCGTGACGAAGGAACTTACGAGTTGGAGAAAATTCACCAAGCTTATGTCCTACCATGTCTTCAGTAACAAGAACCTCAACGTGAGTCTTGCCGTTGTACACACCGAAGGTAAAACCTACCATCTCAGGAGCGATGTCACATCGTCTGATCCATGTCTTAATAACGCCGGTTTGTTCAGGGCGCTTGCCAAGTACTTTCTTGAGTACTCGTTCGTCTACGTATGGACCTTTGTGTAGTGATCGTGTCATGATGTTAAATTAGGACTTAAGTATAGCAGATTTTTCTTGAAAGTAAAGCCTTTTGTTCGAATCTTAGCTGGTTAATAAGGGTTATTTTTTCTATTTCTTCTTGCGAGACACACGTCGTGAGACAATGTGAACGTTAGAGTACTTCTTAGGCGTTCTTGTCTTCTTTCCTCCAGTTGTTTTACCGTACTTTGTCTTAGGGCGACGTGTTCCGCGAGGCTGTGCTCCTTCACCTCCACCGTATGGGTGATCTACTGGGTTCTTAGCCATCGCACGTGTCTTTGGACGACGTCCAAGGAGACGCGCAGTACCCGCCTTTCCTAGGTTACGAAGACGAAACTCTTCGTTAGAAACAGAGCCAATCGATGCAAAACAGCGATCGATTACCTTGCGAACTTCAGAAGAAGGGAGTTTGATAGAAGTGTATCCTCCGTCGTGAGCAACAACTTGCGCAAAAGTACCAGCAGAACGTACAAGCTTAGCACCTGATCGCTCCTTGAGTTCAACGTTGTACACAAATGTACCTACTGGAATATTTCGAAGCATGATACGGTTACCAACGTTAAGGTCAGCCTTCTCTGCGACAACAAAAGTATCCCCTACTTTCATTGACTTAGGAACTACAACATAACGCTTAGCACCATCTCTATACGAAACAAGTGCGATGAATGCTGATCGGTTAGGATCATACTCAATAGTCTCCACTTTTGCAGGGATGTCCATCTTATCAAAGCGGAAATCAATCTCTCGATAAGAACGCTTGTGTCCACTTCCTTTGTTTGGAGAAGTGATACGTCCAAAAGCGTTACGTCCTGTTCCTCTACTGAATCCTCGTGTAAGAGGCTTGTATGGTTCAGATGCTGTGAGTACACCCTTGTAGGTAACAGTGGTCATCTTGCGTCGTGATGGGGTTGTTGGTTTGTATGTTTTCATAGGCTTTTAACTACTTTTGCTTGGGATAAGGTTTTATGAGAAAGCAATAGTATCTCCTTTCTTAAGGAAAACAATAGCCTTCTTAATACCTGCCTGAGTTCCCCACTTACCACGAATAAAAGTTGTACGTACAGGGAGGTTGGTAATATTGATAGCTACTGGAGTAACTTTGTACTCCTTCTTGATAGCTTCTCTTACGGTAAGCTTAGTTGCATTCTTAGCAACAACAAATGTGTATGCATTTGCATTTGACTGAAGTGATGCTTTTTCTGTAACACGAGGTGTAATAAGTACCTTGTTTTCTACAGTTTCTTTGTTGGTTGTGGTTGTTTTCTTTGCCATACTCGTCTAATTATTTGGTCGCACGAACCTCTGCCTTAGCAGTAACTTTAGAAGAAAGATACTCGATCGTTTCTTCTGGGTTAGCAATCACAAGGTATCTTGTGTTCGCAAGATCAAGAGGGTTAAGATCTTCAACATTATGAAGTGTTACGTAAGGAAGGTTACGGAAAGCACGCTTCGCTTTGTCATTCCCCTTCTTTACAGAAAGATACACATTGTTAGCCTTCTTGTAACGAAGTGTCTTGAACCCTTCTACATTTGAAAGTCCTTGCATAAGCATGTCTGCTTCTTTGGTCTTGCCTTCTGTCTCTGGAATTTCGTCAACAAAGAGTACTTTGCCAGCTTTAACTTTAGCAGAAAGAAGAGAGAAGAGCGCTGCGACTTTCATTCCCTTAGGAATAGTCTTCTTATAATCCTTATCATTACGTGGACCAAAAGTTACTCCACCATGACGCCAGATTGGAGATCGTGAAGATCCGTGACGTGCACGTCCTGACCCCTTCTGATTCCATGGCTTCTTACCACCTCCACGAACTTCACTACGATCTTTTGTGTGTGCAGTTCCTGCGCGACGATTAGACGCTTGTGAATAAAGCACTTGTGAAATAAGGTCAGAATTAAGACGAGCACCAAAGATAGCCTCTGGGACTTCGAGTGTCTTCTTTACTTTTCCTTCAATTGTGTAGACATTTACTTTCATAGTTTTTTAATTACGCCTTAATTTCTACAAGTGTTCCACGCTTGCCAGCTACCGCACCTTTTACAAGAATAAGACCATTCTCTGCATCGATATCAAGAATAGTAACATTCTTAAGAGTTACACGGTCACTACCCATACGACCTGCCATTCTCTTACCTTTAAGAACTCTCTGTGGGCCTGTTGCACCAATAGAACCAGCTTCACGCATAGAGTGCTTCTGTCCGTGCTGACCCCATCCACCAGTAAACCCATGGCGCTTCATCACACCTTGGAATCCTTTACCTTTTGAGATACTTGAAAGAGTTACTACGTCACCTTTTGAAAATACATCACACGCAATAGTTGCTCCTACCGCAAGACTTCCTGTCTCGCAACGGAACTCCTTAATAGTAGAATATGCATCTCCTTTAAGGTGTCCGAGAAGTGACTTAGAGAGGCGCTCTTTTTTCTGAGCTCCTTGTGCTACTTGTACAGCCTCGTAGCCATCTTTTTCTTTTGTCTTAAGCGCAGTCACTGTAAGTGGATCTGCTTTAAGAAGGGTTGCTGGGTGAACCTTTCCGTCTTCCGAGAAGAACTCGGTCATGTGTTGTTTTTTTGCTAATGTGAATTTCATGGTAGTAGTGCTCTTAAGTATCTATCTCTTATGCCATCTTTACTTCGATATCTACACCGGATGGAAGTGAGAGGTTCGTAAGAGCCTCAATCAACTTCGCGTTTGGGTTGACGATATCCAAAAGACGCTTGTGAATACGCATTTCGAACTGTTCACGAGCATCCTTATATACGAACGATGCGCGGTTCACAGTGTAACGCTTAATTTCTGTTGGAAGAGGAATCGGTCCAAGGATTACAGCCTCGAAACGGCGAGCGGTGTCGATGATCTGTTTTACAGAGGTATCAAGAACCTTACTCTCATATGCACGTACGCGAATACGTAACTTTTGAGCTTCTTCTTTCTTTGCAGATTTTTTTGTTGCTGTTGCTGTCATGGTTTGTTAATAGTATGAGGAGGATAAAGAGTAATCACTATCTCTCCTCCTTACATCTAGATGGGTAGTCTTATGCAAGAATCTTGGTTACAACTCCCGCTCCAACAGTTTTACCACCCTCACGGATAGCGAAACGTCCCTGCTCTTCAAGAGCGATAGGTGCGAGAAGCTTTACAGTGAACTTGGTAGTGTCTCCTGGCATAACCATTTCAACACCTGATGCGAGAGTAACTTCTCCTGTTACGTCAGTTGTACGTACGTAGAACTGTGGCTTGTAACCATTAAGGAAAGGAGTGTGTCTTCCACCTTCTTCCTTCTTAAGGATATACACTTCACATTCGAATTCTGTATGAGGAGTAATTGATCCTGGCTTTGCAAGCACTTGACCACGCATAATGTCATCCTTCTTAACACCACGGATAAGAATACCCGCGTTATCTCCAGCCTGACCTTCGTTAAGTGACTTGTTGAACATTTCGATACCAGTAACAGTTGTCTTTACTGTATCCTTAAGACCAACGATTTCGATTTCTTCGTTAAGCTTAACAACACCACGTTCAATACGTCCTGTAACCACAGTACCACGACCTTCAATAGTGAAGATGTCTTCTACTGGCATAAGGAATGGCTTAGCGATGTCACGCTCTGGAA
>CAZEDG010000026.1:0-4974 GCA_964510805.1 uncultured Candidatus Saccharibacteria bacterium | reverse complement strand
GCACCAAAAGCATCATAATGACGCTTTTCGTGCTAGCACGTTTGGGTGCCCCCAGAAGGGATCGAACCTTCGACCGTCTGCTTAAAAGGCAGCTGCTCTACCGACTGAGCTATAGGGACAGGAATAGTTAGTTAGACATTAGACATTAGATTTTAGAAAAATGCAAATGCAAAATTAGTAAATAGTCTTTTGAGTAATGTTCCACTATACTAGCATAGAATACAACACTTTTCCAGCATGGGAAGCAACTACTTCGTTTGTATGGTTGAGGTGCTAAGAGGGACGAGTTGCCCTGTCTCATTGAAGCCTATGTAAGGCTTTGATTTATCGTCACGAAGAGGGCCTCCAGTAATATACCAGAGAATCCAAAGTACCCAAAATATTGCAAAAGCTTTTACGAGGAATCCCATATATTTTTTAGTATATAGGTAATCGTTAATAGTTAATAGTGGATGCAGGTGTTTGTATGAGTCTACTTCTGACACACAGGGCAGAAGTGTGCACTTCTTCCATTCAGTTTCTGTTTTTTGATTATTCCACTACAGTTTTTTCTAAGACATGGTTTTTTGGTTCGTAAATATACGAGATGGCTTTCATGAAAAGCTCCTCGTGCACCATCAATATTTCTGTAGTCGCTCGTGCTGTCACCTCGCATATCGATGCCTTTTCGTAGCACTTGTTTCATGGCTTCAAAAAGAAGTTTCCATTCGCTTTCGTTTAGACTAAGAGGTGTTCGTGTTGGAAGAATGTGTGCCCTGTGAAGCATTTCGTCAGAATAGATGTTACCGATACCAGAGACAATTGATTGATCCATAAGCACTGTCTTAATCGCTCTGCTTTTTGATTTAAGGAGACGTTCCTTGAACGTTTCTTGTGTGTATGATTCATCAAGTGGTTCTGGTCCAAGATGTGAAAAAGTTTTTGCACCTAAGTCTTTTGTTTTTGTGACGATAATTGTGCCGAACTTTCTTCCATCACAAAAGACAAGATGCTTATGATTGGAAAGAGAAAAAACGGTGCGTATGTGGCGATTATAAGGATCGTGAAGAGGGGAGTCTTTTATAACAGGTTTCCACGGCCAATCCTTAGGATTATCTTCTTGTTGTTTGTATGTTCCGTATATAAGATGTCCGGTCATCTTCATATGGATCACAATACTGTAGCCATTACTAAGATCAATGATAATATACTTTGCTCTTCGTCTTACTTGTATAATTTTTGAGTTACAGGCATGATCCAAAAAGTACGGGAAGTAACTTCTATCCTTCAAGGTATTTTTTGTAAGTGAGGACATACTCCAGGTGTTAGTCCAGACTGATTGGATGGATTTACCTGGAAGAACTTGTTGTAATCCTGTAACGGTGGTGTGTACTTCTGGAAGCTCGGGCATTATGGTAGTATACATGCAGACTTTTTTGGAGGAAATAATGAAATTCCTTGTTCTCTTCTTTGTAACGACCTCGCTTCCATATCTTCTTGCTCAACTTTGGGACATGTTTATCAGGATACGTGACCCTCTTCTTTTCCAAGAATGGAAAGATGGTTACCTTATCAGAAAAGGTGAGGTGTGTGGTTTGTGTATGAAAAAGGTTAAGTAATTCTTCTTTAGAGACTGAGCACGATACTCAGTTTTCTTTTTTGTAGAGGGTGTGGTATCTTTGAAGAAGATTTGTTCAATAACTTACAGAAAGGTGGTCGCTGTGACTACGGATACCAGAGCGCTGAAGCCCGTTCCTTCCCATTTCCTTCGCAACATCGAAGAGACGTTAAGGTATTGGGATAAGTACGCCTTCCAAGCTTTTCTTAGTAGCGGACTGATTCAGATGATCTTTGCCTCTATCGAGAGAAATAAAGGGGAAAGACTGAACTCGTTCTTGTTTGGTTCTGATTTTTCGTACAGGTTCAAGGATACTGCTCTTCCTCCTCATTTTGTGCGAACAGAACTTGATCTCACCGATGTTCATTCTTTTTTGATGATCCTTCCCTTGTATGACCGGGCTACCTTTAGTGTCTTTTGGGAGGTTTTCATTGAGATCTCGAAGAAGGCGAGCTGGTGGGTAAGTAACCAACATAAAGTATCAGAGTTTCTTTCAGAATGGGAGGAAGTACTTGGGCTTATATCTCACGGAGCTAGCCACCAACAAAGAGAAGAGTCTGTGCCTGCTTGATTTTTTTGGCACCGAGAAAGCCGTACGTGCGCGTACGGCTTTTGTTTTTGTATTGAAAAAAGAATCATAATATGAGAGGATGACAGAGCCTGTTCATTAACCTGTTATGGAGGCATTATGCCAACACCGAAGAGAAATCGTCACATTCAAAGACAAAGAAAAAAAGCACAACAAAAAAGAAGAGAAGACAGGGCGTGGCTTTCTCGGCAGAATAGCCCTATCTTGCTCAGTAGTGCGCCACCTCGTCTTCGTAAACTTCTCACAGAAGGTATTCGTTCTGGTGATTTTGAGATCCGCGGTGAGAAGGTTTCAAAAGTGTAGTGCTTTATATCATCAAAAAAACCGCAGGCATGTGTCCTTGCGGTTTGTTTTTTTGTATAATTTTCTATTCCTTGCTAAGAATTTCTCGTACCACTTGCGCATCGTCCCACGGGATCTTGCTTCCCGCTGGTCCCATGATATAAGGGTCGGTTCCTTTACCGGTGATGAGTACAACATCACCTTCTCTTGCAAGAGAGAGCGCATATGCGATTGCATCCTTTCTATCAAGGATGGTTGTAGGGGTGTGATGAGTTACCCCACTTGCTACTTCTTGTATGATGGTAAGAGGGTCTTCATCGTACGGGTCTTCGTTGGTGATGATAATTTCATCACAATGTTCATCGGCGATTTTTCCTAGTACCGGTCTTTTCCATCTATCCCTTCCTCCACCTGTTGATCCAAGAACAGCAATTTTTCTTGAGCTTTTGAAAGTTTCATAAAGCTTACGAAGCGAATCATCGGTATGAGCATAATCAACAATGACTTTGAAATTTTGACCGCAATCAACGCTCTCTACTCTTCCTCGAATAAGGGAAAGTGATTCAATGCCACGCTTTGCATCCTCAAGTGATATTCCAACTTCTTCTGCAAAAGTAAGCGATGCAAGAGCGTTCGATATGTTGAATTTTCCTGGAAGAGGGATAGTGATAGTGACACCTTTGTACTCAATCAGAGAAGACTCTTCTGTCTCGCGGATGATGTGCACATGCTTAAGTGAGTAACCAATATTTTTTTCTACAGGATGAATAAGAAAAGAGTATGCATGTTTGTTGTCTATGTTTGCAATAGAGAGGCGGGCAGGTTTTTTGCTTTTAGCAAGATGTTTAACAAGGCGAAGCTTTGCTTTTTTGTATGCCTCAAATGACCCATGACTCTCTACGTGTTCAGGGGAGAGATTGGTAAAGATAAGCGCATTAAGCCATACACCAATATGACGGAAAAATCTTGCACCTTCTGATGTCATCTCGATAATCGCGTACTCACAATGTGCATCCACCGCTTGGCGTAAGAATTTTTGGACAAAAAATCTCCCAGGCATTGTCATTTTGAATTTATTTGGACTCGAGACCTCTCCAACCTTAAAGCGAATTGTAGAGAGGGTTGCGGTCTTCTTGTGTCCAGCTTCAAGAACAGCATTAATAAATTCCACAGTAGAGCTTTTGCCTTTAGTTCCTGTCACTGCTACTACGTAGATATGCTTCGACGGATTACGATAGAGGATGGTACCTAAGAAAGCAAGGAACATGTGATAAGAAGGTTGGAAGAACGTGTAGATTTTTTTTGGAATACGTCGTTCTATTTTTCTTAGGATGAGATCGATGTTCATAGAGAATGCTTAGAGATTATTGAAGTTGTTTAAGTGCTTCTTTGATAATAACTGACGATGACTTTCCAGTAGAAACGATATCTTTGAGGGCAGATGTTATTTCTTTAGGTGAGTAGCCGAGTGCTTCAAGCGCAAGCCTTGCTTCATCCTTACTCTCATCTTTGTGATCACCAACAAGATGAGAAAGTTTACCTTTGAGTTCGATAATGATTTTTTCGGCGGTGCGTTTGCCAATACCTGGCGTGTGAGAAAGAGTTTCGACATCACTTTCTTCGATTGCATTACTAAGCGAAGAAGGGGAATGAAGTGAGAGCATGGCAAGTGCACTCTTTGGTCCGATACCAGAAACAGAAGTGAGCTTTTCAAAAGTAAAAAGCTCATCCTCGTTTTTGAACCCATATAAGGTAATCTGATCTTCTCGCACATGAGTGTGTATATACAGCGCTATGTGTTCACTGGGTATCGCATTAACAAGCGTAGAAAGAGGGGTAAGTACTTTGTACCCAACACCAGAAACGAGAATAATCATACTAGCGTTGTTGGAAGAAAAAACTGTACCTTGAAGATAACCTATCATAAAGCCAAGTATAGCATTGTTTTTTTGTAAGGTTTCGGGATCATGGAAAAGCTTGAAAATAAATGAACTTCGTGGTATAGTTACGTGTACTCAAATAAAGATATGGCAATTACAAAAAATGCAAAAAGAGCGATCCGCGTAAGCACAAAGAAGCGTGTTGTTAATGACAAGCTTCGTCGTACTATGAAGGAAGCTGTAAAAACTGTACGTAAGGATGTTCTTGATAAGAACGCTAAAGCAGTGAAGACTGATCTTTCTCTTGCGTTTAAGGCGCTTGATAAGGCGGCTAAGCGTGGGACTATCAAGAAAGGACAAGCAGACCGTAAGAAGTCTCGTTTGGCTAAAGCTGTAGCAAAACTTTCAAAATAAATTGACGTAGAGCGTTGTCGTTACGATATTTTTCTCGGTCACTGTAGGCCTACTACACCTTCCTCCAAAAATATCTAGACTCCTAGCCCTCCATCCAATTTCTTCCGAAAGTTACCGTATAGGGTAGACAATGTATCATGTGGAGAGAAATCTTTCATGATAACATGCTCTCGTAGTTCAATGGATAGAATTCAAGTTTGCGGTACTTGCGA
>CAZEDG010000025.1:0-5467 GCA_964510805.1 uncultured Candidatus Saccharibacteria bacterium | reverse complement strand
CATCTTTTTCATGGAAAATAACTTGTGGTTGTGACACCTGAAGTTCGTACCCTTCACGACGCATTGATTCAAGAAGGACTCCAATATGAAGCTCTCCACGGCCATAGACAAGATACTTATCAGTGTCAAAATCCACACGAAGACCAACGTTAATCTCAAGCTCCTTCTCAAGACGATCACGAATCTGACGACCAGTCACGAACTTACCTTCTTTTCCAGCAAATGGCGAATCGTTCACTAGGAAGTTAAGCGCAATTGTTGGCTCATCAATATGAATTGCAGACATCGGCTCTTGGTTTGCATCCTTAAGAAAAGTTTCACCAATGAAGATATCAGAAAATCCTGCGATCATCGCAATATCTCCCGCTTCTGCGGTTGTTGCATCAACTCGCTCAATTCCATTAAAGGTATAGATCTTAGTAATTTTACCTTTACGAGTCTCACCTGTTGCTTTTTTTACCGTAAGCTCTTCACCTACCTTTGCAATACCATCATAGATACGTGCAACAGCGATACGTCCAAGAAAGTTATCGTAGGCAAGATTAAATACCTGTGCACAAAATGGCTTAGTAATATCACCGGATGCCTTAGGAACTTTCTCTAAGATAGTATCAAGAAGCGGTGTAAGATCTTTGCGTTCATCGTTAAGCGCTTTCATCGCAACACCTTCACGACCAATTGCATACACAGTAGTGAAGTCAAGTTGCTCATCAGTTGCTCCAAGCTCCATAAAAAGTTCGAACACCTCATCGTGTACACGTACAGGATCTGATGCTGGTTTATCAATCTTATTGATCACCACGATAGGCTTAAGACCAAGCTCAAGAGACTTCTTGAGTACGAATCGTGTCTGAGGCATTGGACCTTCTTGAGCATCAACCACAAGAAGCACACAATCAATGGCACGAAGTACACGCTCCACCTCAGAACCAAAGTCAGCGTGCCCTGGAGTATCAAGAATGTTAATCTTAACCCCCTTATACGGAACAGAAGTATTCTTCGCAGTAATAGTAATACCACGCTCTTTTTCCATTGCTTCATAAGACCGTCAGTAAGTGTGGTCTTGCCATGGTCCACGTGGGCAATGATGGCGATATTACGAATTTCTTGTTGCATACAAATAAAAGGATTACGCTAATAGATTCTTCTCTCAAGCTATTGTAAGAAGTATTTTGAATACAAAAACGCCGTCATGTCATACAAAAGACGTCGCTTTTAATGTGCCAAAAGTATAGCACAATAGCACAAAAAAAGCTACTACGTCAATAAAGGAATCTGCTTTTTGCTTTTGTGTACAAAGGTTTTTTCGTATTTACATAAAATCAGAAGACTGTGCTTACCTTTTTACAAAAGAAAACTTTATATTTTGTTAATGTTTATACTATACAACTGTGGCAGAATCACGGTTAGAAGGTGTGCACCGGAAAGGGTGTATGGTACGCCTAAGCACATTTCATATAATTCTTTGGGAGAACACAATGCCAGCAAATTGCATGAAGCTGAGAGAAGCCATGCGAAAAGCTGGCTTTCAAGAAAAAGATATTCTATTTCTTGCAGAAAACCAAAACCTTCTTCATAAACCTTTTGAACAGTTACTGCGAAGCATACGTAACGCTCAAGAAGACAAGGCAGACTTTCTTAGTGAAGCGAGTACGTTTAACGGTGGTTCAATGTCTTGCCCGTTTGTCTCCTCACGTTTTGATTTCGAAGAGTGGGGATCGTACATTATGGAGCGAAACAATCGCTCGAACACGCAGTACGCAATACAAAATATGCACGGTGTTCATTTTGTTCCGCTTGGTGTTAATTCTGCTGAACTTCTTCTTATTCCAAGCAATGAACAATTCTCAACAATGGACGATGTACTGGAAGAAGCAGAAAAGCAGAGAAAAGGTTGTACAGAAACAACACACCCTATTCTTGTTTTTGATGCCTTAAGACTTCTTTGGGAAGATATCGATCGGCTAGAGGCAAACTACATTCTTATTCCTTTTTTGGTTGAAAGAAAACCACCAGCAGAAAACGGATACCCTATCATCATCAACACACAAAAAAGAAAAGCTGTTGGTATTACCTCGAGACCTCCACATAAAGACCTCAAAGGATACTACGCATTCTGTTGTGTGAACAACTCATGACCAGAAATTTTTCTTTATCTGGTCATTTCTTTTTCTCATATTCTCATACCAAAAAACTATGGTAACAACATCTCAAACTTTGTGTATAACATAAGAAGCACATCAAAACCAAAATAGGTAAGAATCGCAAGAAGTATAAGAATAAGTGCGTATGACAAAGTAAAAATAAGTATCCTTCCAAAGACCCCTATTTCTCTCCCTGAAACAAAATCAGAAAGAAAAGCAACAAGCACTCCGATCAAAGTCGCAATGATACCTTTCTTTGTAAGAAGAAAGGCTTCTTCAGGAAGTTTTATTGAGAAGTGAAACCCAAAAAAAGCATACTTTGTTGTTGCCTCTTTGATAAGAAGTCCTTTTGTAATAAGAAACCCGCTAAGAGGTACAGAGTAGAAACTTACAATAAAGAAAATTCCTTCAAAAATAATAAGAAGTACAGAAACATACGGCCAAATAATATGTGTTCTTGTAGTAAGAATTTCATCTATTCTTTTTGATACCGTAGCAGTGTCATACGGAGAAGGATCTTGATGAAGAGGAGCAGTATACCCTTCTCCAGGATTAATACGAGGAACAGGAAGAGGAGCTTGTTGCCCAAGTGTTTGATCAGGACTTTTCACGCCATATGAAGGAATAAGATTATTTCTTCGTACGAACTTAGGGTCTGTTTTAACAGCTTCTTCGACAGTGATCTGAGCAGGATCTTGATTAGGAACACTTTGAATAATAGCATTATTTTCTGCTATGATTTGCCCTAATGTTGACTTCGGCTTAATAGCCCCACTTTCTTTTGCAAGAATCTCATGAAGAGTCTCAGGCCCTCCGGAAATGGTGTGATACACATCTGATGCATCTTCCTTCTCTTTGACTTCTTTCTCCACCTCAATCTCTTTCTGTGCTTTTGGAATTTTTTTGAGAACTTGGTCAAGTAATGTATCTAAGTTGGCGTCAGATATTTGATCAGCTTCAACCGAGGTAGTCTGAATGGGGGTTACCGCCGACTCAGTAGCAGTCACCTGTTGTACCGCATCTTGTTCTTGTTGTTGCTCTTGCGCAACAACATCTTCACTTGTATTTGGTACAGACTGATCCATAATAGTATCAGTATACCCAAAGATTCTTCTATATTAAAGGTTGTTATCTACTCAAGACCTATCACCTCCTTTAAAAACGCTTCGTCACTTGGCTCTCTCCCTAAAAATTTGGTCATAAGAGCAAGCTCATCTGCACTTCCGCCTTTCTCAAGAATCTCTTTTCTCCACTTCATTCCAACTGAAGTATTGGAAGTGATATCTTTGTTCCCCTTTTTCTTAAATGAAGTAAATGCATCGCATGCATACACTAGTGCCCAAAGATAGGAATAATAGCCAGCATCATATCCAACAAGATGACCGAACCCTGCAGGAAAGAGTGTTTCTTTTTCTGGTAACGTAATGTTGAAGTATGTCTCATTCATAGTTCTATATGTCTTACTTGGATTAGTTGCTTTTCCTGTATGGAGATCAAGATCGAGCTTGCCATGAATCAACTGTCTTGTGTAGAAGTACGCACTTTGGAATGTTTTACCTTTAAGAATTCTCTCGATAAGCGCCTTATCCATCTTTTCCCCTGTCTCATACTGAGATGAGAGAAGTGTAAGCATCTCTTTTGACCAGACCCAATTCTCCATAATCTGAGACGGTGTCTCAACAAAATCCCAGGCAACATTGGCTCCAGCGTGAGATTCAAGTCGTGCCTTTGATAACGTCATATGAAGAAGATGCCCAAACTCGTGGAACAACGTCTCAACATCAGAAAGAGGAAGAAGTGAAGGAATTATTTTCTTTCCTTTCTTGTACGGCTTTGCAAAGTTACATACCATCACAGAAAATGGAGCAACATACGCTTCGCTCTTATAAGATTCCTCATGCGGAACAACAACATCGAACATTGCAGCATGACTAAACTTTCCTTCTCTTGGATAAAGATCAAGCGCAAAATAGCCAATAAGCGACCCGTCGCTATCCTTAATACAATATGAAGTTACATCCTTATGCCACAACTTAAGAGGAAATGCTTCGATACGAATAGAAAAAAGTCTCTCACAAAGAGCGAACAATTCTTTGCATACATGATCAAGAGGAAAGTATGACTTAATTACTTCAGGATCAACATCATAAAGCTTTTTCTTAAGTTCTGTCGCCACAAAACCTATATCATAAAACTCAAGAGAAGGAAGGTTACTTGATTTTGAATAGTCTCGAAGCGCCTTTAGATCTTTTTTTGCAAGTGGGGCAAGTTTTTTGAGGAGTCCATCTTGAAACTTCTCTACATGCTTTGCGGTTTTTGCCAACCTATTTTCAGTTCTAAAATCAGCATGATGCTTATACCCAAGAAGTGTTGCAATCTCATGACGAAGCTTTACTAACTCTTCAATACGCTTGAGATTCTTTTTACCACCCTTCTTAAGATTTTTACGTGCAAGCTCTTCTCGCTTCTTGCGATTTTTTGCCTGTCCTAAAAATGGAGTAATGTGAGGATACTGAAGTGTTACAATATATTTTCCATCTTCACTTCTTGGAAGAGAGTCAACAAAAATATCCGAGAGTCCTTCAAGCTCTTCTTTTGTACAAAGAATATAATCCTGATATTCAGTAATTGCTTGTCTGAAAGCAATCGAGAGTGCTCCAGTCTTCTTAAGGAGTGATTTGAGTTTTTTCTGCTTCGCTTCTGGAAGATCAAAACCCATTCTCTTGTATTCCTTAAGCGTATACTCAAAAAGTCGGATATCTTCCTTACGAAGTTTTTTCTTTTCATCTTCATAATTCCCTTCATGATATTCAACAAGTGAAATATAAATATCTCTATCATACTCAATATCAACAAGCTGTGAAGAAAGCTCGGTAAGTAAACGATTAGCCTCATCACGAATCTGTTGTGAAGGAGACACTTCAGAAAGCAATCCCATCTTGCTCAAAAAACTCTCTGAAGGATCGTCACATCTTTCGAGTGCATACACAGTGTTAAGAAATGTTCTCTCCTCAGGGAGAATCGCTTTTACTTCGGCATATACTTTTTTCTTATGAAGGAGGTACTCGTTGACCTTCTTTTTCATAAGCGTTACATTCATCAAGACCCAAGAAAAATCTTTTTGGTTAAGCGGAATTGTATTCATATGAAGAGAATTGTAACACAGATAGAGATTAGACGTTAGACTTTAGATATTAGATGAAGAGTGAAGAATGTGGGGTACAAGTTAATAGTTTATAGTTAATGGTTAATAGATAGCTGGTAGATTTTAGACTTTAGATGTTAGAAGAAGAGTGAAGAATGAGGTGTGATGAATGAAGATA
>CAZEDG010000024.1:0-6341 GCA_964510805.1 uncultured Candidatus Saccharibacteria bacterium | reverse complement strand
TAGGACCATCAGTTGCTGCTACTACGAGAATAGCACCGTCCATCTGAGCCGCACCGGTAATCATGTTCTTAATATAGTCAGCGTGTCCAGGAGCGTCGATGTGCGCATAGTGACGAGCATCTGTCCAGTACTCTGAGTGTGAAAGAGAGATAGTAATTCCACGAGCTTTTTCCTCTGGAGCCTTATCAATATCATCAACACCTTTAGTCTTGATTGTCTGATCCTTGAGGTGAAGTACGTTAAGAATACCTGCTGTAAGAGTAGTCTTACCGTGGTCTACGTGACCAATGGTTCCTACGTTTACGTGTGGTTTTGAGCGATCAAATATTTCTGCCATATGTTTTTGTATTGTCGTGTCGTCCCTAAATATATACAGGCTAAACCGCTTTGCGGTCGCCCGAACATTTTGTTTACAAAATGTTTTAGGGAGATATTGGACGTTAAAATAAGTTATTTTTTATAAAAAACCAAAAGGTTATGCACTACTTAGCCAAGCAAGATAACAGTAATGCTAAGTGAGTCTTGGCATAATAGCATAAAATAAAAGCAATTGCAAATTTTATAATTAAGAAGGACCCCCTTGTTACTACTCAGCTCTTCCTGCTTATTTTATAAACACTACACAACACATAAAAAGTGATTTTTTAAGCTTTTTGTCGAAAAAGACGGAATACTTTTTTTGCTAAAAAGCTTCCTCTTCATCGCGCCGTCCTACTACGGCAAGCTTTTTCTTATGAAAAGCTTGGAAGTACTAGTGTGCAGACATCAAGATAAAGCTATCTAAACTCAAATACAATCTTCTCGAAATCTTTTATCTTGCCTTTCTGGTCTACCTCTATCCCCTCTTCTTTATAGAGCTTCATACGCTTGGCTTTGTATTCATCATTGATCCAAATAGTGCCGTTAGCATACACGATACGATGAAAAGGAATAAGAAGCTCTTGTTCTCTGAAGGCTTTTGCAAGAATTCCGGTTATGCTTTGGGATGCCATAGCACCCCCACCACAAGCTCGAGCGATACGACCATACGTGGTCACTCTCCCTTTTGGAATAGTCATCACCGCTTCTACAACACGTTCACTGAATGTTTTGCCTTGTTTTTTCTTTACGATCTTTTTCATAAAATCCATCAACAGGATCACCTAATACGAAACCGTAAACATAAATGGCTTAATTGGTATTTCCATATCAACTCCTGTGAATTCGTCACGAACCAGAAATTTACCATTATACGTGATATTCCCACCATCTTTAACAAGAACATCCGCAACGTTTACATAAATATCATAAATTTTTGAATAATTCTCAAGGAGTTTTGCGCTACCAAAGGAAAATGTCCCCGCACCTCCTGCATACGTTACCGCTTCTGTCATTTCTTTTGCTGTAAAATTACTTATTTTACCTGGAAGCACCGATGAAGTTGATGATGCGGTAAGCGTTAGCGTCTTAAGAGTAAGCGGAATTGAACTACTTAATGTGAGTGTTGCAACTTTTGTAGAAACAGAAAGCGGGAGTACAGGCCTCTCATTCTGAAGTGTGATTGTTGAGGTAGTGACACCCTTAAGATAGATATACGTCGTATTACTTACCCCTCCTGCTGAAGTAACAGTTAGCATATAATCCCCCAAAGGAATCTTCCTGGTACACATATCTCCGCAAGGAAACTCTTTGGCAAAAAGAAGCCCGTCGATACTCATCTTACTTGTAGTTGCGGTCGGAGCAGTTGCGCTATAAGAACCAAGATCATAACTACTTCCGTCATACATGGAGGAAAGAGTAATCTTAGAGCTTGTACCAAAATTTTTTCCATAGATCACAAAAGGTGTCACCATGCTTGCATCTCGCAAAAACCGTGTACGACTAAGTGAAGTGATTTCCGGCTTCTTAAGAACCTCTTTATCAATAAAAGTGATATCTTTACAGTTAGCATTAAAATTACATGACATCTTGATAATCGCCTTGTTCTCAGCGCTCTTTGCAGTAAGCGTAATATCGTTATATGGAGAACGTGTAATCGTATATCCAGTCATCACAGAAGATGTTGCTAGCGTAGGATCTCTTGGTATCCAAGGAAGATATGTTGGGTAGAGGTACGCAATATCAACCACGTTCTTACATGGTGAGTCAGCAGTTGTAAGAACGGCAACTTCAGCAGAACTCGCCATCTGTGTGATCTTAGGAGCAACACAAAGTTCAATAGGGTCTTCGGTCTCACGAACAGGAGGGACACCTCGAGAATCTCTAAAGTATTGCGAGAGTGCCCTAAGGAGAGTGGTAAGATGCTCCTTACGGGTATCATTATTAAGTTCAGATTTAGGCTTGGTGCTTACTACAACAACTGGTGCTGAGGAAGTTGCTACAGGGGCAGAAGTAACAACTACTGAGGGCTTCGCTGGTTGTGTTGTGGTAGCTGGCGGAAGTGTTGGAATAGCTGGTGTTTTTGGAGGTGTTACTACTACTGTAGAGGATGAAAAAGCTCCTCCACACGAGATACGTTTGATCTCTTTTCTTGTTGCTGGGCCAACTGAACCTACTTGAGAAAGACCTACACTTTTTTGGAATTCTTTTACCGCAGAGAATGTTCCTACACCGAAGTAGCCATTTGGTTTTGCTTTTAGGAAGGATGATGCGTATAAGAAGTCTTGTAATGTTTTTACCTGATCAGATTCAGCGTAGCGATAGAGATTTTTAGGAAGATCAACACAAGCATACTTCGTAGAAGAGGCAACCTTTTGTGGCGATGCTTCGATTAATGTAGAGGTTGCCGTAAGTGCGTACGAAGAAGTGGTAAAAAATAATGAAGAAAGAAAAATAAATACAGCTACTATGTAGTTCTTTTTGTGATACTTGTTCATATTTGGTAACTGTATACGAGTATATCAAAACATATCAGGAATGGGGAGGAATACAGAGGTTAATAGTTTGTAGTTAATAGTTAATGGTAGATACATACTACAGAGAGCGAGGCCTTCGGCCTCGCTCTCATATTTACTCTGTTATCTGTGTTCTGTTGTCTAAAATCTAAAGTCTAACGCCTAGTCTCTAGTCTTCAGATATGCATTCACCACAGACGTACTACACTCCTTCACAATCGCATCTAAGTTTTCTACCGATGTTGCAAGAAAATGTGTCATCTCCTTCATGTCATTTCCTCTAAGAAGCACTTCAAACTCGGCAAGCTTATCTTCCGGAAGAATCTCGACCACAACTCGAAGAATAGTTTCAAAGGTAATGCCACCAAGCTCTGCAATAATCTCATCCCTTGTACTGTCGCTTACTTCTGTTAAGCGTAACATTTCACTAATATGAGTATAAAGTTCTTGATTCATATGGTTAAAAAATTAACTTTGCAAGCTAAGTGCACGTTCAATAATACCAACCTTACCTTCGCTTGTATTTACTGTCATCGTACGCGCAAACTCTGCGATTTTCTTGATGTCGATATGTGCGCCAGCTTGAATAAGATTCTTGTCACCACTTAAGATGCCGACTTCACGTAGCTGTTCCGGAGTTAGTTTCTCAACAATATTAAGAATAAGATTCTGTCTACCAAGCGGAGTAAGCTTATCAAGATCATCTATTGGAAGTATCTCAGTAAGACCATCTCGCAAGAGTACTCCAATAAGCGTCTCTCCTTTTCTAGCAATCACTTCATAGACATGCGTAATCCCTGTAGAGGAGTAATTACTTACTACTTCTTGGGGAGCTATTGTAGGCAAAGAAGAAGGCGCGCTCTCAGTAGGTATTACTTCACTTACTGTCGGATGAATATCACTTGGTGGAATATGCTGACTAAGCGAAGGAGTATCACTGAACACCTGGTGGAACTGATCGGTAAGCACGTGAAGCTTATCTCCAACCACATGCATAAGATCCTTATCAGCGTAGGAACCAAGCAAAAAGGTAGAGAGCATGGTTGCCCATTTTGTATTTCTTATGAATCGCTCATTTTTATTTTTTTCCGCAACTTCAAAGACGTGCTTACGCAAACCTTCAAGCTTTTCTTCGTCTTGTTCATGGCGAGCCTTATGTTTACCGAAGACATTTGCAATTCTCGATATCTTACCACGCATAGAAGATGCTTTCCCTGGTTTACTAAGATACTCTTCAACTGTCTTGCCGGCAATATACGATCCCGCTCCACGCACAAGCGCTTTCCCCGCAATTGCTCCAGCTACAAGAAGCGATGAACCGGTCATCGCTCCAATAAGTGATGTGCCAAGAAGAACTCCAGATAAAGCAAGTTTAGCTGGAAGTGGAGCACGCTTGTACCCTTCAACCGCTTGAGTAATATGATGCTTTGCTTTTTCGAGAAGCTTTTGATTTTGAAGAGGTATTCTTTCTTGGATAAGACCTTGTTTTTTAAGACTGTTAACAATCTCACTAGCTTTTCGTGAAGGAAAAATTTCCCTAAAAACAGCATCTACAGTTTCTGAAGCAACTGCTTTGTTAATAATTTGTCCAGCATACCTACCTGGTAAATCTTTATAGGAAACGTCTTTAGCGTTCCAAAAAATTCTTCTTTTTTCTCCATCTCCATCAACAAGCAAAGAAGGACCTTCAACCACCTGTGAAGCTTTTTCTTTAACTTGAGAAGAAGGACGAACTAATCTACCTTTACTAAATCTGTTTAACAAACCACGGAATACTGATACTTTTGGAGTCTCATCGAGAAGAGGGATATCGTCTCTATAAAGATTTTCCAAAGCATGAAGATGTCTATTGTCTCCTTGTGTAGTAAGAGCATTTTGCTTTCGGATTGCTTCTTCTTGCTTTTTGTTATCTGCTTCTTCGACACCACGAATAATCTCCTGTATATCCTCTGGTACTGGTTCATTTTGCTGTCTACGAACTTCTTCAAAATTCTTATACAGCCTTGAATAATCTCTTCCTGTAGCCCCCTCTTCAAAGATCATTGGTATCGTATCTTCTGCATCTTGTGAACCTTGCTCTTTTTGTACCTGATCCAAATCTTGAGAATCCAACCCCATAGGAATAGTTTCCGGGTAATTTTTATCTATAAAATCAAGCCCTCTTTTTTCTGCTTCTTGGAGTAAAAGGCCTCTTATATTTTCATCAATATCGGGATTTTTTATGAGACTAAGAATATTTCTATCAGTTAAAGTACGTATAAAAACAGCGCCAGTCTGAAGATTCTCTGCCGTATTAGACTCATTTCGAAACAAAAAAGACTTATCCATATTACCCCAAGTATACACAACACCATCACATTATCCTTGTGTACAAATGAGAGATTCAGGATAAAACTTTACATAATAAAAATATGTAGTAGAATATAATCCGTTCTTTACTCACCAAGAAAAGAGGAAAACATGCCTGTTGTTAAAGCAACAACTACAAAAGGTGCGGAGGTCTACATTGAATTTGCGGTAGCAAGTCACAAGCAAGTGCTACTCTCGCTTGCGCGTGGAGCAAAAAACAAAAGACAACTTGCGCAAGCTTGCAATCTCGGAGAGAGAGCTGTCGGTAACGCCATCAAACATCTTCTCGGAAAAAAACATATCGCACGCGATGACAAAGCGTATGAAGTAGGTGGAGATTGTGTCGTTATCGTCCTCTATAATTCTGTGTATAAGAATGTGCAGGACTTCAAGACTATCACATGATTCTAGCCGGATGGAAGCGCAAGCTTCCATCCGGCTTTTAGTTTATACAAAGAAAAAGATGCCCGGATGAGGCATCTTTTCTAACTAATTACAATGACTGAGAAAAATTCCGTAACGACAAAGTAATGCGCCAAAATATTTACTTATATTCTTGAAACAAGAAATAATTTGCTTTAGACACAAGGCAAAAGCCGTTTTTGCGGCCAAGCTGTACATAGACGTACAGCGCGGGAGCAAAAACGGCTTTTAACGCAGTAGATGAAGTAAATTATTTCTTGTTCTCTGCAATATCCTTTGCAATATTAGCAGGCACCACATCATAACGACCGAATTCCATGGTAAATGTTGCACGTCCTTCTGTCATAGAACGAAGGTTATTTACATAACCGAACATTTCTGAAAGTGGAACCATTGCGTTAACAACTTTGTCCATACCACGTTCACCCATGCCTTCAATCTGACCACGCTTAGATGAGATATTACCTGTAATATCACCATAGAACTTATCTGGGGTAACAATTTCTACCTTCATGATAGGTTCAAGGATCACAGGCTTAGCCTTAGCTACCGCATCAGCGAGTGCCATACCAGCAGCGAGCTTAAACGCAATTTCTGAAGAGTCCACTTCGTGGAATGATCCATCGTATACTTCACATGATACATCCACCATCTTAAATCCAGCGAGAGTTCCGCGATCCATTGATTCACGAAGAC
>CAZEDG010000023.1:0-7064 GCA_964510805.1 uncultured Candidatus Saccharibacteria bacterium | reverse complement strand
CGTTTCTTACCACCTTTATGGATGAAGTGCTTAGCTTACTTAAGCCTGATGTGTGGGTGGTTAACGGGGATGCGTCAGAGATTTCATATCGAGAAGAGTTAGCAAAAATGCATGCAACCAAATTTTGTATTCTTGACAGAGAGTGTCCACCTGAGTTTGAAGGTATTTCTACATCAGGTATTATCAAAAAGATTCGAAGCGGTGTAACTGTTGTTTAATCAAATAGAAAATATTCTTTCTCCCAAGAGAGTAGAAAAGATCTTGATTTCCTGGTAGGAGTATACGGAAATGATAAAGTTATTTTTTAAAAGATATTAAATGCAATAGTAGGTACAAAGAAAATGTTGCTTTACGGGTTAAAGATTTTGGTACCCCTTCATAAAAAAGTTTTGCAATGGTGTCCAATCTTTCGATAATGTTTCGCTTTCTAAAATTTAAACCATTAGGTAGATCATGCCCATCACTAATAGTGCTGTTGTGATCGTAATAGAAAAAAGGTACACGTATACCAGCCTGATAAAAGAAAAACCATTCCTCACCTTGCTTAACTTTTTTT
Source organism: uncultured Candidatus Saccharibacteria bacterium (assembly GCA_964510805.1). Classification (GTDB taxonomy): domain Bacteria; phylum Patescibacteriota; class Minisyncoccia; order Phycocordibacterales; family UBA5272; genus UBA11704. The sequence continues at coordinate 6,508 of CAZEDG010000023.1, read as the reverse complement.
GAAAAAGTAATTGCGTGTTCTGTGATTAGTTTTGTTTCAATACAATGTGTTGCGTCACCTTTGCAACGTTTCAAAATAAGGTAGTCTCTTGCATAGTTGTAGAAACTTTCATCTTTTGGAAATCGTGTAAGCGGTGAACCATCTTTGAATGCTCTATTGGTAATGAACCATTTTACGGAAGCATGGGTAAGTATGAGGTTTGAGAATGTTTTTAGAGCGTCTGGCGCAAAGTAGTCATCATCATCCAAAAAGATCACCCACTTAGAATCAGAAGAAAGTTTTTCTAATGCTCTGTTTCTTGAATAGTTCACTCCCATGTTTGCGTCATTTACGAAGTAGCGAATACGTGAGTCGTTAATGGAAGCAACAAATTGATCATACTCTCTGTCGAAAGGTGAATCATTGATAATGATCATCTCCCAATCTTGATACGTCTGAGCAAGGACAGAAGAAACTGCTCGCACAAGAAGGTTTTTTCTTCTATAGGTTGGGGTAATAATACTTATTTTCATAATTCACACCTCAGAATATGTTATACTGTGAACAATACTAGGTTAATTAAGTTTAGCATAATGTTTTCATACCAATTTCTTCGTAAGTGTAAAAAAGTTTTTTTACGTCCCGTGTATCTTTTAAAGACAGTCTTTATTGCAAAAGACCTATTTTTATTTTTAAAAAAAGATAAAGAAAAGCGTTTTAGTGTTTCCATACATGATTTAATGCCTGTGTTATTTGAGAATACGCCTTTTACACGATTTGATACTCACTATGTCTATCATACAGCATGGGCAGCAAGAAAAGTGCAAGAGTCAAATGTTGCAAAGCATACAGATATTTCATCGAGTCTTTATTTTTCATGTATTGTCTCCGCATTTGTACCTGTTTATTTTTTTGATTATCGCCCTGCGAAGTTAAAACTCTCTAATCTTCATACTGCACACGCTGATCTAATAAGTCTTCCTTTTAAAGATGGGTCGATTATGTCTCTTTCGTGCATGCACACAGTTGAACATGTTGGTCTAGGAAGATATGGTGACCCGATTGATCCGGAAGGGGACCTAAAAGCAACAAAAGAGCTTTCTAGAGTTCTCTCTCGAGGTGGTCAACTTATTTTTGTTGTTCCTGTTGGCAAACCGAGGATACAATTTAATGCGCATAGAATTTACTCTTACCAGATGGTTATGAAGATGTTTCCAGATCTTAAACTGAAGGAGTTTTCTCTTATACCTGACAATGCTCAAGAAAGTGGCATGATTAGCAACGCTTCACCTGAGTTGGTTCAAGAGCAAGAGCATGGTTGTGGTTGTTTTGTGTTCACCAGGGAATAAGATTTGTAATGTATAGCAATATCTTATTTTGTCTACCTTACATACCATGTCTTTTATGGTACACTCAGTCTTGTTATTGTTATCATTTTATCTAAGTCTTAATTCGTATGCAAAGTAGTATTAAAAAGATAGTGTGGGTGTGTCTTTTGCTTACACCATTTATCGCACTCCATGTGGCAGATGGTAAAGCTTTTGACGTGATGAGTTGGTTTATGTCGGGTAACCAGGGGCTTTTCTTCCCTTTTATTTCTGGCAAGAACCTCCTCTTTAGAATGTTGGTTGAAGTGGCGTTTGCTGGGTGGGCTGTGCTTGCTCTTTACGATGCTTCGTACCGTGTCAATATTAAGAAGTCTCCAATCATGATTGCGTATACCGCATTCACGATAGTACTTCTCCTTGCCGATCTTTTTGGAGTTGATCGTGAGAAGAGTATGTGGAGTAACTTTGAGCGCATGGAAGGATTCGTCGGCCATATTCACTTCTTTGCGTACTTCTTTGTACTTACGGTTATGGTTAAGACTCTCAATGAGTGGCGAACGTTCTGGAAGTACTCTCTTGTTGCTAACGGGCTTGTGCTTATCTATGCTTACGGTCAGCTTATGGGGGCTAAAGGGCTTATTATTAGAAATACTTTTCCTAAGTTAGGTGAATGGTTTTCTGAGAGGTTCCCGATCCATATGAGCGATAACCGTCTCGACGCCACCATAGGAAACTCTGCGTATTTTGCAATCTTATGTCTCATGTGTATCTTTATTGCTGCGATTCTTTGGTCTCAGTCAAAGGAGCCAAAGAAAAAATGGTGGTACCCAGTACTTATTGTGCTCAATCTTATAGCGCTGTTCTATTCAGGTACTCGTGGGACACTCCTTGGAATTTTGGCTGGAGGATTTATTACAGTTGGGATTCTGGCATGGCACGAAAGAGGTAGAATGATGAAAGTCTTTGCTACGGTTGTTATTTTGTTTGTTGTTGGCGTTGGTTCACTTCTTGCTTTTAAAGATACTCAATTTGTAAAATCTTCGCCGACGCTTAACCGTATGGCGTCCATCTCTTCGCATGATGTAACAGGAGCATCTCGTCTTTCTATGTGGAAGATTAGTTATGAAGCATGGCTTGAGCGTCCTGTGCTTGGATATGGGCAAGATAACTTTAGCTATGTCTTTGCAAGAAAGTTCTTACCAGAAAGAATGTGTAATCTTGAGCCTTGGTACGATCGTTCACACAATGTATTCTTCGATTGGCTTGTTGCTGCAGGAATTCTTGGTCTTCTTACCTATCTCTCACTTTATGGTGTGACGCTCTGGTATATGTGGAAGCATAAGAATCATGACATGCCTCTTAGAGAAAAGGCTCTGGTTACAGGTCTTCTTGCTGGGTACTTTATTCACAATTTCTTCGTATTCGACAACTTAACAAGTTATATCCTTTTCTTTGCGGTACTTGCGTATGTAACAGTTCGTACTCGTCAAGAAGCAACAGGTCACGGTGGAGCACTTTTTGACAAAGATCAGATGAATCTTCTTGTGATTCCTGTTATCGGTATTACACTTCTTGTAACCCAGTACTACATTAACTTTAGACCTCTTATTGTTAATCGTCTTGTGATTGATGCTATGAGTTTTGGTAATTATGTTAAAACCTTACCATTCCCTGATGCGGTGAAGCGTCAACAAGACGACTTTACAACAGCAATCGACATGAATACACTCGGAAGTCTTGAAGCTAGGGAGCAGTTTATGCAAATGGTAATACGTATGAGTCAGATTAAAATCCCTGACACATTATCTCCTGGAGATAAGCAGACAGCAACGGAAGCGCTTAATAAGCTTATGCAAGTTTCGCACAAGACTATTGATGATTCCCATGAAGCATATAAGACTGATGTGAGAATGCTCTCTATCTACGGCATGTTCCTTGTAGGAACGGGGGATGCTCTTTCTGCAGAGAAGGTTCTCAGTGAAGCTCATACACTTGCCCCTAACAAGCAACTCATCTCGTACGACCTTATACGAGCGTATCTCCTCCAAAGAAAAATGGATGATGCGTATAAACTTGCTAAGGAGACATATGACCTTGGCATTAACTGTAACGACGCTCTTCGTTGGTATATGGTGAGTGCTGCGTATGCTGGTAAGTATGAAGAAGCTAATGCTTATAGTCAGTCAAAGGGTCAGACGTATCCTGTTGATGTAGATGTGATTCTTGGTGTCGTTGCTTCTGGTCAAAAAGATCTTGCGATCAAGATGCTTCAAGAGATGAAGAAAAAAGATCCTTCTCTTGCTCCTCAGATTGATGAGTTCATTAAACAAATTCTTGCTCAAAAGAAATAACGGTAGTATACTTTTCTTGTGAGCGTACCGTAGAGGTATGCCCTACAAGATAAATAAATGCCTGCGCAAAGGGTCACCGAAAGGTGCCCCTTTACGTTTTGTATGTATGCCCCATTTTTCACTTGTGCTTTTTATAAAAAAAGTTACACTTGTAGATACAGTTCTCACTTATACGTAGGTATGGTGAGCGACTGCGCTCACATAAGGCATTTATCTTTGGAGCATGCCCCGCTCACCATATCTGTGTGAAAGGGGGACATAGAAAAACCTGACTCTCGTCAGGTTTTTCTATTTTTAATATTAATTCTTAACAGTCTCCTACAGACCAAGAACCGTTTGCTTTTAGTTTTGTTTTTGGTGATTCATTGTTTGCGATATGAAGTAGTCCGGTTGATGCAATCATGAGACCATTATCAGTAGAGAGATTTCTGTTAGGAATAAAGAGAGAAACTTGTTCGGTGTCTGCGAGGTGTTTGAGTGCGAAGCGTATATGTGAATTAGCGCTTACTCCACCGCCAACAATAATTGATTGTGCTCTAGTCTCGTACATTGCTTGCTTTACTTTTGTGATAAGTACATCGGTGACAGCATTTTCGAATTCAAGTGCGATCATCTTCTTTGTTTTTTCATCAAGTTCAGTATATTTTTTTACACGTACAAGCACCGCAGTTTTAAGTCCACTAAAAGAAAAGTGTAAATCACCACTATGAAGCATTGGTCGAGGAAGACGCAGTTCTTCGCTTACGATAACGCCTTCTTTTCTTGCGATATCTGCAAGTCTTGATATCTCTGGTCCTCCAGGATAGGGGAGACTAAGCATTCTTGCAACTTTGTCAAAAGCTTCGCCGACAGCATCATCTTTTGTTGCTCCAATTACTTTGTAAGAACGAAGCTTAGGAACATGAACAATCTCAGTGTGCCCTCCAGAGATAAGTAGTGCACACGCTGGTAGATCTACTTCCTGGATCTCATAGATACCCTCAGTAAGCGAGAGAAGCCCAGCAACGATGTGGCCCTCCATGTGATTGATAGGGTATATTGGTATATTCCATATAGTACTTAGTGCAAGCGCAGCGTTAATACCAACCCAGAGCGCAGGTTCAAGTCCTGGCCCTTCTGTTACCGCTATTGCATCAATAGCTGGTTTTTGAATTCCCTCAAAAAGCACCTTCATCGCTTCTAACATTTCCTTTTCTCTTTCAAGAAGAGTGTCCAACTTTTTTCTTTCTTTGTTAGGGATGTGATAGGTGTTTGTTCTTTCAATAAGTAAATCTGATTCTTGGAGTGCTTCTGCAATAAGTTGTGTGATCGCTTTTGCATGCTCTCTTTTTGCAAGCGCTGGAAAGACTCCTCCATATTTAGCATGAAGATCAATCTGAGAAAGTACTTTATGAGAAAGTGTCTCGAATCGTACTTGCTTACCCCGAACACGCTTTACGATAGAGATTGCAGTTTCATCACAACTTGTTTCGATTGCAAGGAGAATCATAAGGGTTAGAGAATAGACGTTAGACTTTAGATGTTAGAGTGTAACAAATACAAGCATCTAAAAGTATACTATGTGTTTTTATAATATACTATAGAGCGACCAAAACAAATGCCGATCTTTTAAAAAGAATAATTTTTTGGAATATGTTTATTTTGCAATAAAAATAGCAAGCTTTTTAAAATGCAAAATCTAGGTATTTGTTTTGGTTTAGCTATATATTGATTATTAGAGAATAGTTCGGTAGAGTGTTATCTATGAAGATTATTGTGATTACCGTAGGAAAAGAAAAAGATGAAGTGAGCAAAGATTTTCTTAGCTATTACCAAGTGAAACTACTCCGCTTCCTTCCTGTTGAGTGGGTCTATATTGAGCATGCTCAAACAAAAGAAAAAGAAGGGGAAAAAATTCTCGAACATATAAAAAAAGAGGACTACGTAGTACTTCTTGATGAACGGGGGAGAGAAATGAAAAGCGAAATGGTTGCTGAGCTTGTTGAGAACCGTATGATTGATTCGGTGAGGAGAATGGTTTTTATCATAGGTGGAGCATATGGTGTTTCTGATAAAGTATTCGAACGAGCGAACTATACTTGGAAACTCTCATCACTTGTCTTTCCTCATATGCTTGTGCGAGTGATTCTTCTTGAGCAGTTGTATAGAGCAATGACTATTCTCAAAGGGGAGAAGTATCATCATGAGTAGTGAGAGTGAGGAATAAGGAAAGAAGAAAAGTTGTGGAGTCGGCTCTTAACGTAAGTGACTCAGGTCACGGAGTCGGTCACCAAACATATACTTTTATTTCATGGGTACATTCATAAAAGTATTGTTTCGCGACCCCGCTTCGACGCTACCATTTTGATTCCAAAATGGACTTTGTTAGCGTCTCAGTTCGACTCCTCTATCGCCTTAAAAATAAATCAGCAGAAAGTATTCACTTTCTGCTTCATTATTTTTCGGTGGGCGATAGAGGAGTCGAACCTCTGACATCCACAACGTCAATGTGGCGCTCTACCAACTGAGCTAACCGCCCTTAATTATCTAAGTATACAACAGTAGTGCCGATTTTGAAAAATGAGAATAATATGGTATCATGTTGCGTACGGTTTTATTATAAAAACCTCAAGAGCAGGCTCCATCGTCTATCGGTTAGAAATCCTCTTTTCATACCAGTAAGTGGAGTGAGAAGTGAGCAAACCTCACTTCGCAAGGCCGGAAAACGACGGTTCGAGGCGTGGTCAGAAAATTTTTTAGTAAAAAAATATTTGTGACCGACTCTTCGTAAAATTGTTTGTTTTGTAAAGTAAATATTGGCCCCATCGTCTATCGGTTAGGACATCGGCTTTTCATGCCGGTAAGCGGAGT
>CAZEDG010000022.1:0-9217 GCA_964510805.1 uncultured Candidatus Saccharibacteria bacterium | reverse complement strand
GCAGATTTTTATAACAACACAAAACTTTAAAATAAACGGTGCCTGACCCCATTTCTCGAGAGTAATATGACCTGCTTCATGTTACGTTAGGGATCGAATATGGCTCACGAATCTGCTTCGAGGAACGAAGTGACGAGGCAGATTTGTGAGAGATCCCTACTCGCGGAGCACTTGATAATATACATATACTCATCGTAGTATGCTGGTATTGTTCGTTCAGAAAGAAGGAATGTTTATGACAAGAGCAGAAGCAGTTGCTAAGTTTGGAGAAAAAATCGTTGATGAAGCGGAAGGCTATCACGAAACAGATTTCGATAAGCATTTTGGTCCCTAGATGACCACGAGAAACTCCGTTATCTGCGCTTAGCAGAGCAAAATTGTGCTTAATCACAGCCCCACCGATCGCTACCGCGCGTTCGATGGTTTTCACTTTACACTTTCCTCAATAATTGCTTCCCGAACTTCGTCCCACGAATCTATTGACAAAATTAAAAAAATAATTTAGTTTATATAAACATTGTTCATTTGGAGTTGTCTATGTTGCAAAACTTCAGTACAAAATTTTTGGCTTACTTCATAGTCGGAGGAATGACTTTGATTCTCCCTGTGGTTCTTCTTTTGAGTAAAGGTGTTCTTCCAGAAGTTTTCACGGGGAAATTTTCAGTTTTTTTCTTCATTATTGCTTCCGTAGTCTTTGGAAGAACACTTATCCATGTTCACTGGAAATACATAAAAAAATAAAATCGCCAAGCAAGAAATCGCTTCGGCGGTTTCTTGTTTTATACCCTCACCCTCTCAAATCTTCCCATGCTCACCACCTCTACTCTCACACTCGGATACACCTTCACCAGTTCGAGATAGAAGGTATGTGGGGAGCACTATTGACAAATGCATTATATATTGTTATACTACTTTTGTTCATTTCAACGTTCCTGCACCTTTCAAATCAACAAGAGGTTATTTATGAAAAATGCCAAAGTTTTTCTTCTCACCCTTTTCAACTTCTTTACAGGGCAAGTATCCAAAACAGTTGGATCTGAGTTCATATCCGAACTGATCGAAGGTACTCTTCCCCTCGTGAGGGATGACGTGGTTCTTACGAAAGAGCAACAAGACCGTCTCGATGGAGTCATTCAAGGGATTGGATTTGCATATTCGACACAAGGTGTAACCATGAAAGATCGTCTCACATTGGAGATCGCCACCTACATCAACAGTTGCCGTCCTTGATGTAATTGTGAACTTACAACCGCCCAAGCAAGAACTGCTACGGCGGTTTCTTGTTTTATATACTCCCCACATTCTTATACTTCCTCCAGCCATGCCAGTTGTTAGGCAGGTCAAACGTTCTGAATCAGTGCACTGATCTGGTATACTTTTCTGTATATGAAAAATATAACTCTTAAAGCACAGTGGGTTGTTAAGGCACCTCTTTCAGAAGTGTTTGCTATCATGACTGATTTTGAAAAATTCCCTATCTATTTTCCAAAGGTTGCAGACTCGATTCAGATTGTAAAGCGCGAAGGAGATTATTTAGAGATGCATGCGACCGTAAGATCTTTTGGCCAAAGCTTCCCTGTAAGAATGAAAACCACAATTCTTCCCGGGAGAGGTTATATCTCGGATAATGAGAGTCCAGCTTTTGGTACCTCTGGTCATGAAGAATTCTTACTCTCTTCTTGTGAAGAAGGTACGGCGATTGAGTATCTCTACCAAGTTGCTATTCATAAGCGATGGCTTCGCATAATTGCAAAACCGCTCATAGGATGGTACTCCATGAAGTACTGGGAAAAAGCAGTGATAGACGAACTAAGAAAAAGAGTAGAGAAGTAAAAGAAACAACTTTTTCTCCCAGAGTATCAAAGTAAAAGGAAGCTTTTTGTAAGGTTTCCTCCTTTTGATACGTCTGTAGAGTATATACAGCACTATTTAGTTAGTATTTGGGTTAGTGTGTATACCTTAGTAAAACAGGTTTAATAAAAAAGTCATTATATGAAAAATTTTAACATGTTCGATTGGATTACTCTTGCAATCCTTATCATCGGAGGTATCAGCTGGGGTCTTATTGGGGTATTCGGTTTTGATGTGGTAAGTGCTCTTTTTGGAAACATGACCACACTCACAAGAGTCATCTATAGTATTGTCGGTTTGTCTGGATTATATGTAATGTATTTAGTTTCTGCAAAGCTAGACTAGCCCACTAAATAATGTCATTAAAAACGCAAGATGAAGTAACTTGGAGCGAAGAGGTTGCGGAGCATGGTCTAAAAGAAACCATCTCTAATCGTCTCAAGTTCCATGGCGACCTTTACTTGATGTTTGTTGTCAGGTTCACTGGATGTGTCATGACAACCACAAAGAAACATCTCGGTCGCTAGGTGTATAATTAAAAACCTGTACGCGGTTTTACTCTTACGTACAGGTTTTGTTGGTTTTGCGCCTTTTAACATTATACATGTTTTATTTAAGCATCATTTTGACAATCTTATAAATAATCCAAGTCAAAGATCCAAGCATACATAATGCAAGTGGCCAAGAAGATGGAACCATTGCAATATGTAAGTCTTGCGGGGAAGGTGTACAAGCAACCCAAGAACATGCAGAGAGATATCCTCCAAGAATCATTTTAAGTATATTATTTGATTTAGCAGACAAAGCTGAAAAAAATACTGTCAAAGGCGCAAGAAGAAGCGGAGCCAAAGCAACTGTTGCAGAATTATACCAATTTGGACTAAAGGTTATATAGCCAAGTGTGCTATTATTTGGAATTAAATTGAAACTGCCAGGATTACCTTCCAGAATAAGCGCTGTTGTGTAATGTGCAAGCTCATGAAGAAAAGTTCCTGGTAATGTCACAAGAGCATAGAGTGTGATAGAGCGAGCTGTTGCTTCCAAGTGATGAGCTAGTATTGCTGTACACACAAGCATCAAGATGAATTTGATCTTTGTCACATCTTCCTCATTTTGTAAAGAACGACTTATTATTCTACAGTGTAAGCCTATCTTTGTAAATAGAGTTCCTGGAACATATCTTCTTGTTTTTGAATAGCAAAAGGTGTAGGATGTTTCTTGGTTCTTACGTTCAACCCTTTAAAGAAGGAAATAGCGATATTTTCTCAACCAGCTAGTGGTCTTCTCGTTACTGGCAATATTAAGAAGCTCACTCTGCTTGGCATCTGTGAACAAGTTGCAGTTGCTGGTGATGTTGGAAAAATCGCAACAATGACATCTGATGTTGTTGTGAACGGTAAAGTTCAGACGGTCTTCTCACAATCAGGAGAAGTTACCGCCGACTCTATCGGAACAGTTAATACCCTCCATGGTACTGTTACTCCTAAGTAAAAAGAAGAATAAAGATTAAAATGGACACGACCCCCTCGCCTTACAGTGAGGGGTTAGTTTTTTAGGAGAAGCTCTCACAACGGGGATTCTTTTTGTTTTTTCTTTTTTACTATACTTTGTAAAGCAGTGAGAGTTCTACTATACTTCTTCGTATATGCTCAGAGTCACATCACTTACAAAAAAATTCAACGACCTTATTGCTGTCGATAACGTCTCATTCTCTATAGAAAAAGGAGAAATTCTTGCACTCATCGGACCAAATAGTGCCGGCAAAAGTACTATCGTTAAGTCTATCGTCGGACTTATTAAGCCTACAAAAGGAATAATTCTTGTTAATGGACATGATGTTGTTAAAGACCCTGAACAAGCAAAAGGATGCATCGGATATGTTCCTGATGAACCATCAGTATGGCCTGCAATGACAGGAAAAGAGTTTCTCTTATTTACTCAAGCGCTCTATAGCGTGGAAGAGAGTAAGAGACTTGCAAGTATTCCGCATCTTCTCGAGACATTTCATTTAGAAGGGATAGAAGACAAAGCATTCGAAGAGTATTCTCGAGGAAATCGTCAGAAGTTCAGCATTCTTTCGGCAGTAGCACATCACCCTAAGCTTCTTGTGATTGATGAACCTATTGTTGGACTTGATCCAATTGGAGCCAAGATAGCAAAAGAACTTTTTGTTCACTTCAAAGAAAAAGGAGGGTCAGTGCTTCTTGTTACGCACACACTTCCTGTTGCAGAAGAGATTGCTACAAGAATAGGATTTATAAAAAATGGCACAGTACTTGTTATTGGAACTCTCGATGAGTTAAGAGAAAGAGCGTCACTTGGTAAGGATGCTTCTCTTGAAGAAGTGTACACCGTACTTGCTTCCTAAACACATATGCTTGGCCTTTATTTTTCTCTTCGACAACACTTCTTTAGTAGGTACCTTAAGACTAACAGAGTAGCAAAACTTATCACTATAGGACTTTTTTTGGTTGTCTTTTTTTGTGTAGCGCTTATGGTGTACGGATTTTTTGTTACCGGCTTTAGATATATTCATGCAACTGTTGAAGCAGAACTGCAAATGCTTATTAGGTTCTATATTTACGAGATGTTCTTAGCCGTGATGATGCTTATTATGGCGGTAAGTGCACTTATCTCTAATGTCTTTAGTCTCTATCGTGGGACATATGATGCGCTTATTGTAAGTTCCCCTTCTTATAAAAAACTCCCCTTACTTGTACTTATGCGTAGTACAATTAGTTCTTCCTGGCCACTCTATATTGTCTTTGTGCCAGCACTTATCGCGCTCATTAAGGTATATTCAGTGCCAGTGTTTGGTATTGTCTGTATGTTCCTTGCCATTGTTCTTCTCCTTCTTCTTGTGGTTGGAAGTGTTGCTCTTGGTGTACTTGTTTTTGGTATTATTTTTTCTTATTGTGCAAAAAAACTTCATAAAAAAATCACTTTTACTTCTTTTGCTTGGTCGTTAGCATGTGTGATTCTCCTAATCTCTATTCCACTTTCGTACAAGACTTCTTCTGTTGATCTTGTAAAACTCTTTAGAGCAGAACAGGTAGATGTAGATGTTACAAAAGATATGATCAGTAGCTCGTTCAAGCATCTCCCTTCGCATTACGTGGCTCGTAGTATGTCCTCTGGAGAGCAAGGTGAGTATCAGGAGATAGTAACACCTTTTGTATACCTCATTACCTCTCTTCTTCTTGTATATCTCGGTATCTTCCTACTAAAAGATACGTACTACCCTCTCTGGCTTCTTTTTCAAGATGGAAGATCTGTTAGTTCTCCTCAAAATATTCTTAATAAAAAAACCTATTTCTTCACAGGGAATGCGTCTCTTGTTGTTTTTAAAAAAGAATTACTTGTCTTTACAAGAAATACAAAAGGGATACTCTGGCTACTCTTCCTTATGCTTATCTGGGTTGCCGAAATTGCACTTACCAAGTCAGTGGGAGGCACTGCACATAGATACGGTGAGTCTATTATAGACAAGACGCACATTCTTCAAACATTTCAGTTCGGAGTGATTCTCTACTTCATTTGTTCTTTTACTTTAAGGTTCGTCTTCCCTTCTTTTAGTATGGAGAAAAAAACCTCATGGATTCTCAAAAGTTCTCCTAGCAATATAAAGACACTTTTTTTCGGTAAGTATGCTTTTTTTGTTACCGCATTTCTTTTTCTTGGAATTATTATGATGGAAACATCTATGATGCTTCTTAGATTACCTCTGCAAGCAAGTCTTATAACACTTCTTCTCTTTATTTCTACTCTTTTTCTTATTATTACTTTTGGTCTATGTCTTGGAGTTCTCTTCCCTATAGAAGATTCTGATGATCCTGAAATTATAAGCACAAGTATGCCTGGGTTACTATTCACCGGTATCTCACTTGCGTACGTTGCACTAGGCTCTCTTGCGCTTTATCAGTATATTCATTACCACGTAATAGCATATTCCATCGTGCTTTTTCTTCTTTCATCAATTGTGACACTACTTCTTCTTCGCTTTACAGTGCCTAAGCTACATTATCGCGATAGTATCTAGGCAGTGAGAGATGTCTCATGGAAGCACCTCTCTACAAGACCTCTTTTTCAACATCTCTTTTATGACGACGAGAGAGACTTCGTGTTACTATACATATACACAATCTTATGCGTAAATCCAAAAGTGATGCTCTTTTTATCGGAATCTTTTTTTCTGTCATCGGTGTCGGATATCTTTACTTTAGCTCTGTGCATGAAGTTTATGACGAAATTATCTCGTTTGATGATTGTGTACGCGCCGGGTTTGAGGTTTCTTCAAAGTATCCAGAAACATGTAAGGCATATAACAAAATATTCACTAATCCTCGCCAAAAGAAAGAAGTAGTACAAGATAATGCTTCGAGCACTCCTCCTCATTTTGATTATTTTACAACAAGTTATTACCTTGATGGACAAAAAGTTGACCTTATAAACAGTGAAGGAATAACTACACTCCTTAGTGCAGGTTCTTCTACCGTGTCACTCCTTAAGGATACTTTTGTTGATATAGAAAATGCATCCTCTTCTTATAAAATTGGCCTTCTACGTGTAGTGACACCTGATCATCGAACAATGTACTATACGGCGCTTGCAATGGCACTTAATGGTGGATATATAGGATCTAATGCGCTTAAAGCAGGAGAGTTTGTCTCCAATCCGCACTTTTCTGTTGACGCTCAACAAAAGATAATTACATTAACCTATACAAAAGACATTAACGAAACTAATTCTTTACCGGTTGCAAAACATTACGTAATAGTAGACGATATTCTTAAAGAAAAATAACAAAAAAAATACATAACACACATGGCAACATCATTCCGTAAAGCATTACATATCACCCTTGGGTTATTCTTAGTTATTCTCGGTATCGCAGGTCTAGTCCTCCCTCTTCTTAATGGTACAGTGCTTCTTATTGTTGGGTTCATTATCATTTCTTTTGAAAATGAACGTATAGAGAAATTCTTACTCCGCATGACCGCAAAAAATCACACGCTCCATACACTTCATAAAAAGCTCGACTTATTTCTTAGAAAGATTTTTAAAAAATAGAGGAATATAAAATCTATCAAGAGAAGCTGAAGAGAAAAACTCTTCACTTCTAGTTAGCAACTTCACTTGTAACCTCATCTCCTGTTCTTACAAAGGTAGGATTGTCCATCCCCTCAAAGAGCCCTTTACTCTTAGAAAAACCGCCAATCTTAACTGAGCTTGTTTTGTTCGCAATAAGTGAAGGAGGCCCATCAGGCACATGAAAAGAAAAAAGCATCACGATTGCTCCACCTTTTCCAACACCCCACGTTCCTTGAGCAAGGCTTACTTCTTGGTCTCCTACGACACTTACAATGTCCAAAGAAGTGTCCTGTGCAAGCTTCATTCGTGTCAGCGTCTTACAACCATGCTCCTCATTACATTCATAGATACCAGAAAAAACTTCAACAGCACCAACACCAGAACCACGATTATCATCATTAGTGGCACCGTTTACAATAAGGTCAGGAACCCCTGCTGAATTAAAGTAGTACCCGGCTGCGCCTATGAGAAGAATTGTTACGAGATAAATAAAATTACGGTACGACATAAAAAAGTGATAACAATTAGTGCTTAGTATAAAAAATGAATGACCAAGTCACAAGTGGACAGTGAATAAGACGCATAAAAAACCTTTCCTTTTCTCTAAAAGTGTAGTACAATCATACACAACCTTTGGCCAAACGGGCCATTTATTTTTGTTGAAATTGTAAAGTTTATTTATTTTTATTATGGCTGTAGAAAAACAAATCCCTGTTCACGGTGAGGCGGTACTTCGTTTTGAAGAAGTTTGCTTCAATTATAGTGAGAACAAACCAGTACTCTTCGAGTCTACTTTTGTAGTACGTAGAGGTGCCAAGTTAACACTCATGGGTCAAAATGGCGCAGGAAAATCAACCCTCTTTTCGCTTATCATGAAAGAACTTGAGCCGGAAGAAGGTCGTATTATTATCGGTCAAGATCTCACTATTGCTATCGCTAAGCAGTATATCCCTCATACTAAGTGGAGCATGACAGTGAGAGATTTCCTCCTCTCTTCTTTTAAAGAAAAAGTGTATGATATTGATAAACGTGCTTCTCTGGTCTTCGCAACACTTGAGTTAAATGTCTCTTTAGACAAAGAAATAAAAGAACTTTCTGGCGGTCAAAAAGGCCGTCTCCTTATCGCACAAGCCCTTATTCAAGAGCCTGATATTCTCCTCCTTGATGAACCGACCAACAACCTTGATAAGGCTGGCATACAACTCCTCACCGATTTCATGAAGTCTTATGAAAAAACAGTTATCGTTATTTCTCACGATGCTGATTTTCTCAACTCTTTTACTCACGGAGTCTTGTATATCAATACCCAAACTTATTCAGTAGAACAGTACACAGGTAACTATTTCAAGGTAGTTGAAGATATTAAGCGTCAAGTAGAGAAAGCAGAGCGAGCAAACGCACAACTCGAAAAAGAAATTCAGAATAACAAAGATAAGGTTAACTTCTTTGCACTTAAAGGAGGAAAGATGCGTAAGCTCGCAGCGAAGCTTAAAGAAGAAGTAGAGGAGCTTGAAGATAGCAAGGTTGAGGTTCGTAAAGAAGATAGAACAATACGACCATTTACTATTCCGTGCCAAGAAGATATTGGAAGTGTGATTGTTAAGTTTGATTCTGTTGAAGTGCTTCATGACGGCAAGCCTGTTCGTAGAAATATTGAAATAGAGCTTCGTAAAGGTGAAAAGCTTCATATTATTGGACCAAATGGTATAGGTAAGACAACACTTCTTGAAAAAATTGCTAAACGAGGAGAAAAAGGGGTTACTATCCAAGACGGAATCACTATTGGTTACTACAGGCAAGATTTTTCTACGCTTGATTTTGAAAAATCAGCATATCAAGAACTTGCAAAGGTGTTCAAAAGGCTTGACGATCAACTTCTAAGAAGAACTGCATCGAGTATGCTTTTGGGTGCGCAACAGCTTGCTTCTAAGATTGGACTTCTCTCTGAAGGTCAAAAAGGTCTCCTTATGTTCGCATACCTTCGTCTACAACAACCAGGACTTCTTATCTTGGATGAGCCGACAAATCACATTAATTTTAGGCATATTCCTGTTATTGCAGAAGCGCTTAAGGATTATCAAGGGCCAATGATTGTTGTTTCTCACGTTGAAGAATTCGTGAAAGAACTTGGAATTACACAGACTCTTGATCTTGGAAAATTGTAGGGGCTAGACATTAGACTTTAGACGTTAGATATTAGAGGAAAGAAGAGCGAGGCCTACGGCCTCGCTCTTCTTTCTGTATTACCTGTATTTTCTAATTTCTAATATCTAAC
>CAZEDG010000021.1:0-10079 GCA_964510805.1 uncultured Candidatus Saccharibacteria bacterium | reverse complement strand
GCGTCATGTACGTGAGACGAGAATAGGGGTCGAGAAACTAACTATGACGAACGAAGTGAGGAATTAGTTTCGTGACCGAGCCTCTCCTCATAAGGTTAGTAAGAATAAAAAAAGCTTATTCTTACGGTGTAGAAGAAATCATTAAACTACCAGATTGGTGTTATTATTACTATAGTAACTTAATAAAATTATGTTCAATACTTTTCATATATCACCAACATTTTGGCTAATAAGCATATTACTTTTAATCGTACTATTTGTTGTTATCGCTTTTTTATTACCAAAAGAAAAAGCTGGTTATGATTATATAAAAGAAGAATATGTAATGTCTGAACCAGAACAAAAATGTTTTAATGTATTTAAAGAAATTATTGGAGAAAGATATTATCTTTTCCCGCAATTACATTTAGATACATTTTTAAAATATAAAAGTTTTGGTGCATTCAGGCATATTAACGAAAAATCTGTGGATTTTGTTTTATGTGATAAACAGACATTTGCGCCAGTACTTGCGGTTGAGTTAGATGATAGGTCACATAATCGTCCAGATAGACAAAATAGAGACAGGGAGGTTGAAAGAATAATGAAAACTGCAGAAATGCCTTTATTGAGAATTAAAGAAGATGATATTCATGACAGAAAAGAACTTTTAAGAAAAATAGAAGAAACAATAAATATCTATAAAAATGACTAATTAGTTATGACAGAAAAAGAATCAGGTGGTCTTAAAAATTTATTAAAAGATTTAGCAAAAAGTAATAATAAACGAACTACCATTTTAGCTGGAGCCGAAATGGTAGTTCATTTGAAGCCCGCTTCGGTAGTCTTTTTCCTTCCCCACACCTCTTCCTTCCTCTGTGCTATACTCTACTACTAAGAGAACAAAAGTATGCACATAGGACAGATCGATTCATCAATTTTTTGGATAGAAACAGAAAAAATAGTACCTAATCCGTATCAACCAAGACGGGAGTTCGATGAGGACAGACTACAAGAGCTCGCTGCGAGTATTCGTCAGTATGGAGTACTTCAGCCACTTGTGGTGTCTCGTCGTGAGACAATGCTTGAGGATGGTGGTGTAAAAGTTGAGTATGAACTCATTGCGGGTGAGCGACGCTTGCGTGCATCTCGTATCGCGGGACTAAGCCAACTCCCGGTTGTAGTGCGCACTGGGGATGATAGTCGTGCGAAGCTTGAGCTTGCGATTATTGAGAACCTACAACGTGAGGATCTTAACCCTGTTGAGCGCGCACAGTCCTTCCAGAGGCTTGCTGATGAGTTCAAGCTTAATTGGACAGAAGTTGGTCGTAAGATGGGGAAGAGTCGTGAATATGTTTCTAACACGGTGCGTATTCTTATGCTTCCTCAAGATATTCTTGATGCGCTCTCTAAGGGGAGAATTTCTGAAGGGCACACAAGACCGCTCCTTATGCTTATCGATAGGCCTGCAGAACAGATGACACTCTTTAAGGAGATGATGGTGCGTAAGATGACCGTGCGAGAAGCAGAACAGATTGCACGACGTATCGCTTTTGAAAAAGTGCGCAAGAAGGATCTCTTCATGACTCCTGAGGTGGTAGATATGGAGGAGCGACTTGCGGAATCACTTGGTACAAGAGTACAGATAGAGCCACGTGAACGAGGAGGAAAGATCTCTATCGAGTACTTTTCTCATGAAGAGTTGCTTGCGCTTTCGCTTGCGATACGAAAGGCGGGTGAGCAGAAATCTCACAAGGGTATGTTCGATAAGTTACGAGAAGAGGATATTGAGACTCTTGAGACTGTCGCACCCTCTCCTCGACATATTCCTCCTATCACCGAGATTACTCATCTCAACAAGACAGAGACAGTGCATGAAGTGTCAAGTGGGATTGTTACAGAGGTGCCATTTGAGACACAGACAACAAGTGAAGCAATTGAGCTTGATACCTATGTTGCGCATGTAGAAGATGGACATGTTTTAGAAGATGACAGGTCTCTTGATGAAGTAAAAGACTTCGAGCAGGCAGAAGATTTATACAGTATTAAGAATTTTGCACTTTAATGATATTGTGTCGCATCTAATTCATTTATCAAAAATATGACAAAAGGGTTTTCTCCGGTGATACCAGATGATTGTCCTAAGGAAGGTGAAGTGTATAAGCATTACAAAGGTGACTTATATCGTGTTTTACATATTGCACTTCATTCTAATGATGGTGAGTGGATGGTGGTATATGAACCACTCTACGAGAATCCTGATGCGAAGTACTTCACTCGACCACTTAGGGAGTGGGGAGAGGAGGTGATGTATGAAGGGAAGAAGGTGGTGAGGTTTTTGAAGGAAAGAGGAATGAAGAGTGAAGAATGAAGATGAAAGATTCAAAATACAAAATCGAGGCCTACGGCCTCGCTTTGTTGTATTTACCAATTACGAATAACCAATAACGAATTACGCTTTTTCAAGCTGGACATGTGTTACTATTTGTTGTAGGATACGGGCAGTTGCAACTTCGGGAATTTATAAAATGACTGATTTTTCTGGCCTTTTTGGTAAGCCTGTGCTTGATCTTGAAGTGACGATTCCTGAGGGAATTATTGCTTCGCTTGATTGGGTCAAAGAAGCAGCTATAAGAGAGAGGTTCGGACGTGATGTGTCACCTTTGCTTGATTTTGGGAAGAGGTATCGCTTGCGAGTATTTCCTGTGATGACCAAGGAAGGTGTCTCAGGGGATGAATGTGTTGCCTTCCTTAAGGAGCAAGGTGATCTTCTCCTTGGTCTCCATACCATGTCAATTGCACGAGATTACCTGAAAGGGTGTGCAGATGTTGTCGGCAGGTGTATGGCGTGCTTCCAAGAGAAGGAAACATTGCCAGAGGTTGGCGGTATGAAAAGGGTGCTTCACTTCAGGTGTTCGTCTCTTGCTTCTCCTTCTTCCGTATCCCTTGGATACTACGACTACAGGTTGTGCCGAGTTGAAGTACAAGGTAAAGAAAAGGGGGACATGCTTGTTTCGATTTCTCCTATTCTCTCGTGAAGCAGAAGGGTGCAGTGAGTGCAATGCTCACTGCACCCTTTTTCATTTGCAAAAAAGATTCTTTTCTCCAGGAGAGATGACAACAGTATCCCAATGCTGTTGGAAAAGCTCGATACGCACACCTCTGTTGCGTGATCGGGCTTTTTTGTTTCCTCAGTATTACGTACCTTTATCTTGTCAAAAGTTTATCGATCGTACTGCCGTGCTCCTTGATGTGGGTACGGATTTTTCTTTTTGCTAGTGTTGTCTTGGTCATCTCAAGCCACTTACGTTTAGGAGAAGAAGAATCTTTTACTTCAATCTCCACGACATCACGATTGTTAAGCACAGTATCAAGTGGCATAAGTTTGCCATTAACTTTTGCTCCCGCAACATGATCTCCGATATCAGAATGCACCGCATATGCGAAGTCTATCGGCGTTGAGCCGTAAGGGAGGTCAATCACATCACCTTTAGGAGTGAGCACGAATACGCGGTGTTCGAAAAAGTCTTCTTTTAAATGCTTGAGAAAATCTTTATGCTTCTCAACTTCTTTCTGCCACTCAAGGAGATCCTTGGTCCATCCGGTTTTTTTGAGAATTTCATCCTTGTGTTTACCTTTACCGAGTTCTTTGTAGGAGAGGTGGCTTGCGATACCATACTCCGCTTCTTGGTGCATTGTTTGAGTTCTGATTTGTATCTCAAGAGTGCCTCCATCACCAGAAAAGATTGTCGTATGAAGTGATTGGTAGCCGTTTGGCTTAGGTACAGCGATGTAGTCCTTGAATCTTCCAGGAAAAGGCCTGTAGAGGCCATGGATGACACCAAGTGCCTGGTAACAATCGCTCACCGTTGGAACAATGATGCGAAGTGCAACAACATCATGCACCTTAGACTCGTCCATCTTGTAACGCTTAAGCTTCTGATAGAGCGAATAGAGGTGCTTGATACGATGGTCGATGCGTTCAATCTCAACATCAAATACAGAGAGTTCTTCGTGAAGTGTGGTAACTACTTTTTCGAGTTGTTCGTCAGAGATCGGACGCATTGCTTCGAAGATCTGCATTGTTTTTTTATAATCTTCTGGGTATACATAAGGGAAAGCGGAATCTTCTAGTTGTGCCTTAAGACGACCCATACCAAGACGATCAGCAAGTCTTGCATGAATCTCTAAAGTCTCAAGAGCGATACGTTTTTGTTTTTCTTGAGATACATATTCTAGTGTTTGGATGTTGTGAAGCCTATCACATAATTTGATCACCACGACACGTATGTCATCTGCCATAGCAATGAAAAATTTACGAAGTGACTCAACGTGCCTTTCTGCTCCAGAGTAACGTAGTTTACCAAGCTTGGTTACTCCTTCGACAAGCTTGGTGATGTGTTCATTGAATTGTTCAGTCATTTGTAGAGGAGTAATCGAAGTATCTTCAAGTACATCATGCATAATTCCTGCAGCGATTGTCTCTGCGTCCATCTTAAGCTGTGCAAGATTAACCCCGGTCTCAAAGACGTGGTTGAAGTATGGTTCCCCGGACTTGCGAAGCTGGCCTTCATGTGCTTTTTCTGCAAAAGCACATGCTTTTTTTATAAGATGCTTATCTTCGTCGCTTATATCAGGAAGTAAGGCAAAAATCCGATTCGGGTCTGTTGGTTGGTAGAGAATAGCAGATGGGGACATAAGTATACAATACCATAAAAGATAGGTAATAGTTAATAGATGTTAGACTTTAGATATTAGGAGGAGAATGAGGATGAGAGACTAGACGTTAGATATTAGACGTTAGGTATTAGAAAATACAGGCACAAAGAGCGAGGCCGAAGGCCTCGCTCTTGTGTTGGTCCCTACTATTAACCATTAACTAGATACTATTAACTTGTAACCTCATTTCTTTTCTGATCTCTAAAGTCTAACGTCTAATATCTAGTTTATTTGAGTTTATGTGGGTTATGCATCGGACAGGTTTTGTCGCTACATCTTTCCGGAATCGTCTTCGTCCCTTCCATCATGAGTTCGCTACAGATGGTGCCGTCTGCTTTTTTGTAAGAGCATCTGTTGCCTGTTGGTTTTGTTTTGATGATGTGTTTACAGTCAGGGTAGTTGGTACATCCATAGAACACACCGAAGCGTCCACGTCGCTCCTCCATCTCACCTTTGTTACATTTGTTACAAGTGACACCTGTTAACTTCTTCTTACGCTCTTCTTCATCTTGTTCGATATATTTACACTTAGGGTAGTTAGAACATGCAATGAATTTGCCGAAGCGCCCTTCTCGTTCCATAAGGTCTCCTTCTTCACACTTAGGACATTTTTTGCCAAGAGACTTCGGTCCTTCCATGATGCTTCCATCTATTTTGCGTGCACCAATACAATCAGGATATTTGGAACATGAATAGAATTTACCGTTCTTCGCAAGCTTGATCACCATATGAGCATTACAGAGAGGGCAAAGAATGTCGTCCGGTGCTTCCCCCATGCTTGTTGCTTTTTCGAGCTTATCTTTTGCTTTTACTTCTTTTGTAAAAGGTGCATAGAAGTCCTTAAGTGTCTTTTCGTAGGTTGCTTCTCCGTCTGCAATGAGGTCAAGCTTATCTTCCATTTCTGCTGTGAATGTGTCACTAATATAATGATTGAAATGTTCTTCCAAAAAACTAATCACTACTTCACCTGTGTCTGTTGGTCTTAGTGACTTGTTAATCTTCTCTACATAGCCACGAGCCTCTATGGTAGAGAGAATAGACGCATAGGTAGACGGTCTTCCAATACCTCTTTTTTCGAGTTCTTTGATGAGACCTGCTTCGGTGTAGCGATTAGGTGGTTCGGTTGCTTTTTCTATTGCATTAAGCGCAAGAAGAGTAAGTGGATCGTCCACTTTAAGCGGAGGTAAGATAACATCATCTCCACGAGAATCCTGATCAACGCTTAACCATCCAGGAGAGATGAGTACCGATCCTGTTACTGAGAATGAAGGAATTTTTTCTTCTTGTATTGTTGCGGTTACTTTGCTTCGCTTAAGGAGTGCATCTTTCATTTGACTTGCAATAGTTCTTTCCCAGATGAGACGATAGAGTCGCTTCTCGTCATCAGTTGTTCCTCCATGACGCACTGTTGCATGTGTTGGGCGCACTGCTTCGTGAGCCTCTTGAGCATTTTTGCTTTTGGTTTTGTACTGACGAATATGGAGCATGTCCTTACCATAATCCTTCTCGATTACATTACCGATCTCACCAAGCGCTTGAGAGCTTAGTGTTGTACTATCTGTACGCATATAGGTAATGAGACCTTTTTCGTAGAGCTTCTGAGCAACACTCATGGTGCGTGACGGTGCGAATCCAAGACGTGATGATGCTCCTTGTTGTAGTGTTGAGGTGGTAAATGGCGCCTTAGGAGATCGTGACACTTCTTGGCTCTCTACAGAAGAAACCCTCCATGTGCCTTTTTTTCCTGATGCAACTATTGCTTCTGCTATTTCTTTGCTGTTAGGTTTGTCTTCACATTCAAGAATGAGTGTGTGAGTTTTGCTTTCTTTTGCTTTGCCTTCTGTTTTGAATTCTCCAATAAGCACATAGTAGATCACAGGAATAAATGCGCGTATCTCGCGCTCTCTTTCCATAACGATGCGAAGTGCAGGGGATTGCACGCGACCAGCCGAGAGTCCGTAACGAACTTTTTTCCAGATTACTCCAGAGAGATCATAGCCCACAAGTCTATCGAGTACACGACGAGCTTCTTGTGCTTCTTTCATTTTCATATCAATCTCACGTGGATGCTTGAGTGCTTCTTTGATTGCTTCCTCTGTAATCTCATGGAAGGTGACACGCTTCGCATCTTTTAAGTTACATGCTTCCTTAATATGCCAAGCAATCGCTTCTCCTTCTCGGTCGGGGTCGGTTGCAAGAATCACTTCGTTAGATTTTTTTGCAAGTGTCTTGAGGTCACTGATGACTTTTTCTTTGCCGGCACTTACTTCATAGTGAGGTACGAACCCAGCTTCTATATCAACAGCTTTTTTGTTGCTCTTAGGAAGATCTCGTATGTGACCAACAGAAGCGCGTACCTCGTACGCGCCATGTAAGTATTTTGCAATTGTCTTAGCCTTCGAAGGGCTTTCTACTATAAGTAATTTCATTAGTTTTTTGGTCCTTAATATTCTACTCTACACTAAACGTCGCACTTCGCCAAATGTTTCTTGTAGATATCCATTAATTTCAAGAGAAGAAAAGTGTGTAATAAATTCTTCGTAGCTTATATTCGCTTTCTCAAAAAGGGTATCTTTATCAAGT
This sequence comes from uncultured Candidatus Saccharibacteria bacterium, assembly GCA_964510805.1. Taxonomy (GTDB): domain Bacteria; phylum Patescibacteriota; class Minisyncoccia; order Phycocordibacterales; family UBA5272; genus UBA11704. The sequence continues at coordinate 2,798 of CAZEDG010000021.1, read as the reverse complement.
GGTTCTATAAGAAGATCAAGAAGTGTCTGCTCTTCAACGGATAATGATTTTTGTTTTTTTGGTTCATCTACATGTTCTTGCTCAGATAGATGAAGGAGTGAGAGAAGGTCTTTATATTCTGAGATGAGGTATGCGCCATTTTTTATAAGTATATTTGTTCCTTCAGCATTTGGTGAAAAAATTTCTCCAGGAATTGCGCCAATGTCTTTGCCTAACTCAAGCGCAAGTCTTGCGGTGATAAGTGTACCTGACTTTTCTTCGGCTTCTATTATAAGAAGTGCATCGCTTAGTGATGCCATGAGTCGATTGCGATTAGGAAATGTCCAGGGTGCCGCTTGAGTATTTTCTTCATATTCCGAAAGAAGAGCCCCGCCGTAAGCAACAATATCTTTTGCAAGGGTACGGTGTGCGCTCGGGTATAACACTCTCTCACCTAAACCGCTTCCGGGGATTGCTATTGTCTTTAAATTATTTTTGAGCGCTTCTTTGTGTGCGATGCCATCAATACCAAGCGCAAGTCCAGAGAGAATGATGATAGGGTAGTCTTTTAGCTTTTCAAGAAGCTTCTCTACTACTTGTCTTCCATAGGTAGTGTTTTTGCGTGAGCCGACAATAGTCAGAATGCGAGGCGTTGACCTCCCAAGAGCGTCTATTGTTACAGAGGGGAGTTCTCCTTCTATGTAGACACCTTTTGGTATGTCGTGGAGTGTGAGGAGTCGCGCAAGGAGAGGGTGGTTCGCAAAATCTTTTTGTTCGTAGTATCGCATAGATGACAGAATGGTTTCTTACTAGAAGTATAGCATTATGAGTATGAAGAACGAGGAATGAAGAGTGAGGAGGCAAGTAGAAGGTGAAGAATAAGGGGCAGAGAAGAAACAAAGAAGGCGGGACGCTTCGCGTCCCGCCTTGCAACATTATCGGCACAGTTCACTCCTCAGAAGCATATCAATGCATTCTGGAAGTTGTGTGCTTTCATGGTGAGCACTCTCTTAAATCCTTTCCCGATGTACGAAGGGATTTCGTCCCAATTGCTTTGAATATTTTTCCAGGTGGTTTTTTCAAGAGTGATTGTTTGCTTGTCGTTATCTTGTTCAGCTATATCTTTACCGTAACGTACATCATCATCAAATCCTACCGCATAGACAGGGATATTGTACGTGTAGATAGCCACATATTCGCCACGTGGCACCATCTGACAACTGCCAGACCATGGACTGAACTGATTACCAGAGAGTCTGTGAAAGAAGAAATAATCCCTCTCCCAGAGATGTTTGTAATATTTACCCCACTCTTTTTCGTGAAAGTATTTATTTTCTGGGAAATGTATCTGTTCATCACTTGTGTTGGGGATATTAATCGTTGGGCTCTGAAGTGTCCAGTCTCTTACTTGTGGAATTTTTGTGTAGATAAGAAGACTGGCAACAAGAAGAATTGTGATGCCGATGCCACGCTTCACAGAGTTGATTTTTTGAGAAGGTCCTTCATGAGTGAAGAGATATACAATAATACCTTTCCCTGATTCAGTAATAAACTTGGCGATATATCCACAGGTAGCAAGCACACCAGCAAGAAGTATTCCGCTTAGTGTTATTGGTTTTGGTTGAGGGGTAGGTTCTTCCTTTTTCTTGTTATCAAAGTCAAAAAATCCCATAGATTCCTCCAAGTGTTAAAAGGGTACGAAGTGTATGTGCAACTTCTTGTGATACTATCAGTGTTATGGAGTTTAGACAATCTCATGTAATTATTATTTGTCAACTTCTTATATTCCTTCATTTTTTTGGAGAAGTCATGTAGAATCACAGCAATTGCTCTTTAACTATCAAGGAGACTCACATGTCACTCCGTGATCGACAGGTGTTGGCATATCCGATGGAACCATTGAATGCCATCGGTTGGACAATTTTTGCTACAGCACTAACTTTTTTGCTTTCGGTAAAACTCTGGCAACCATTTTTTGGAAAATTTTTTTTCGAGATACCTGTTGAGTTGAGAAGTCCTGTTGGCATCATATCAGCATGTCTATATCTTGCACAATGTACCGAAATTGTTGGACGAGGTAAGGAGCGTGCTCAGCTACTTTTTGGTTCATATACAGGTATTTCATATCCGGCAGGTATTTATCTTCAGCCAAAACTTCCTTTCCCGATTTTGATGTTGCTCTTTTCTGTGAGAGAGTCTGGGTATGTTCTTGCAGAAGAAGTAAGTATTCAAAGTATCGTACATTCATTTGAGGTAGAAAGTCTAACTAAAGATGGTATCCGAGTGAGAGGCTCCGGAGAACTTGTTCTTGAGATCAGTCATGTTCACACGTATCTTTCTCAGACAAGTAACGGAGCTGGTCGAGATATGCTTATGCAAGCGATTCGTGCACAATCAAGTCAAGTGATTAAGTCAGAAGTAATTAGAAGTGCAAAGCTGGAAGAGTTGCTATCTGGTGAACACGACAGTTCACTTGGCAAGCATGTTGCGGGGATAGTAACAGAGAAGTGTTCTTTTATGAAAGAATATGGACTAGAGTTGCGAGTTACTCCGCACGTGCACGTTGAGATCTTGAGTAAGCAGATGGAGCAAGTTGCTGATCGAGTTCTTGGCCGAGCATTTCTTGCTGAAGCTTCGCTTAACTATGCAACTGACTTTCAAGTATTCTGGAAAAAAATGAATGAAGAAGTCGGAAGAGAAGTTTCTTTCGAAGTTGCTTCAATGATGTACAATGCATCAAGAGCAGATGAAGGTCTTCCTCCTGTTCAGATTAGTCAACTTCGGTTTAAGGGTTGATACAATGTGTTACCTGTTTGTGC
>CAZEDG010000020.1:0-12094 GCA_964510805.1 uncultured Candidatus Saccharibacteria bacterium | reverse complement strand
GAAACTAGTTCTTTGCCTTTGAGTGACTCAGGTACGTCTCCTTTTGCCATACGAATCGCAAGACCTTCGACGACAGCAGTTTTACCGGTACCTGCTTCACCAATCAAGATTGGGTTGTTCTTGGTACGACGAGAAAGAATTTGCATAAGGCGCATAATCTCAGTGTCACGACCAATAACAGGATCGAGCTTATCCTGACGAGCAAGATCCGTGAAGTTGCGAGTGTACTTAGCAAGTGCTTTATTTTTCTTAGGACCTTGAGCTTCCGAAATATTCTGAGCACGAAGCTCTTCTAAGATGTGGTATGCAGAGTCCTTATCAATACGAAAACGAGCAAGCACTTCACGAACCTGTCCGGTTGTCTCAAGGAGTGCAAGGAAAAGATGCTCAGTCGAGACAAACTCATCGTTTAAGGACTGTGCAACACGAAGTGAAGTCTCGAGTGTTGTCGCAAGTTCAGGAGTAAGATACATCTGGTACGATTGACTCATGGTAGACGCAGAACCCGGCACTTCGATTGCGTCGATGATTGTTTCTGTAAGATGAATCACATCAATCTCAAGCTTCTCTAAGATAGCATGAACAAGAGACTCTTCTTGTGTAAGAAGAGCTCCCATTAAGTGAAGTGGGTTTACTTGATTTTGGCCACGTTCAATAGCAAGCTCGTGAGCGCGACGGATCACTTCTTTTGCTTTTGTGGTGAAATTATTAAATGAAGGAGGCATGAGTTTAGTAATTCGTTATTCGTTATTAGTAATTAGTAAATACAGGCACAAAAAATTCAAAATATAAGTACAGTGTAGCAGAATACAGGCGTTCTTTCGTGGTGGATAAGCTGGAATATACAGTCATGACAGGAATACCTTTAACATTCTCAAATTATATCGATATAGTCAACTTGACAAAGTCAATTATATATTGTTTTTACTACACACAGAACAATCTCTTATGCATTTGTTTTTGCTTACTTATAGGTGTATAGTTAAAGTATTAATAGATAAGAGCAAAGGTGTACTAATATAAAACAACCTTGTACCATGATCACTCTCAAAGATCTCACTCTCCTTATCAATCGTCTTAATGAGGCACAACGCATCTTTGATGCCGAAGCAACAATAGAAGAACGCAAGCACAAACACGCCGAACATCCAATCACTCACGATAAACGTTCATCTCAGCCACGAAGTTTTGTTCTTCATCATAAAGCAGACATTGTCCACGCAATAGAGCAAAAGATTCTCACCGACTGCGAGAAAGCAACCGTTTCTCTTGATGAAAACACAATCTACACTGCTCGTGAGCTTATTGCAGAAAGTGTCTATCCTTGGATCTCTCGAAGAGAGCCACCAGAGAGTCATATCGATGACCTTCTTGAAGATGAAACCTTCACACCGTACGCAAAAGGTCTTGAAGAAAAAAAGCATAAACTTCTCGAATCATCGCTCCACATTCTTCTTCTCCCGCCTGAACTTCAGTTTGAGTTCGCTACTCATTTTGAACTTCAAAAAAAAGAGCTTGGTCATGACGTTACGATAAGTATCGGTGACGTCATTTCTTTTGGTGTTCAAAACCTCTCTTCATTATTTGATGGGGAGTATGCTTATAAAACAAAGCTGATACTCTTTAGACTCTACGTGCTTGGACTTATTAACAGAAAAGAAGTAGCTCAAGCGCTAGAATAAAGAGGAAGAAGAGTGAAGTGTGAGGAATGAAGTAAAAACAAAACGAGCGCGACCTTCGGTCGCGCTCGTTTTCTCTTCATTCCTCTTTCTTCATTCCTCACCCTCCTACATTCTCTCCTCTACGGTATGCCAATCAATATGCTTCATCATGACTTCAATATATGAAGCACGCTTAAGACCGTAATCAAGCATAAAAGCATGCTCGAACACATCAACAATAAGAAGTGGAATAAGTCCCGCAAGATGTCCTCCGTCATGTTCACCAATCCATACATTGAAGAGCTTGCCTTCTTTTTTGTCATAGGCAAGTACAGCCCATCCAATACCTCGCATAGAAGCAATACCCACAAAGTCCTTTTCCCAGTTTTCAAAACTTCCCCAGGTCTCTGCAATCTTCTGCTTAAGTGTTCTCTCGCTCAACGGTACTCCGTGCTTAGCCAAGTTGCCAAAATAAAGCTCGTGGAGTCGCATTCCATTCCACTCCCATCCGAAGCGCCTGTGAAGCTCGGCATACTCAGGAGTTCCTGGTGCAAGTGTTTTCATTTGATCAATAAGTTTATTGGTATTAGTGACATACCCTTGATACAACGTGAAGTGATTATTAAGAAGCGCATCGCTTAATCCTTCAATGCCAAGTAAGTGTGAATAGTCTTTTGGGGAATACATAGTAAATAGTAATTCGTTATTAGTTATTAGTAATTCGTAACAAACATTTTATTCTAAAACGGAAACGTACAGCCGTGACAACATTTTCATAATTGACTCTAAATCTTTTAACAACTTTTCTAAATTTTCTTGAGAAACATAGTGCAAATTATGAGAAATAATTAATTGTGTTTCTATTTCTGCACCAGACCCTTGTGCGATTTTAATAAAGTTTGTAAAATCTTTTTTACTTTTCTTACTCCCTTCCGCTATGTTAGAAGCCAAGGAAACACTTGCTCTGCGCAACTGAGCCACCAAGCCATACATCTCCTCTTTTGGAAATGATACGGTAACTACGTAAATTTCAGTAGCGAACAAAACAGATTTTTGCCAAACTTCTAAATCTTTAAACGTCCGCATGGAGTGAAGTATATCATTATTTCCAACAATAATAGTTCTGTATCTTACGAATAACCAATAACGAATTACGAATAACGATCTGTTATCTCTTGTATTTTTCTGCTATCTCCCTCATCGCCTCCACTAATCTCTTCATATCTTCCTCTGTAGTACTTCTTCCCATAGTGATACGAATATTTTCTTTTGCTTCATCCTCAGTTGTGCCGAGCGCTTGGAGCACATAGCTACCATCTGTTTCCATTGATGCACACGCACTCTTGTGTGAGACAGCGAAGCCTTTTGCATCAAGTCGAAGAATCATTTCCTCACTAGAAATTCCAGGAACACGACAATTAATATTATTAGGGAGACGCTTCTCTTCATAGAGCACGTGAGTAACTTCTCCTGTAACTGTATTCTTAATTGGCCTATAGATATCAAAAGCACCATAGACTACAAGTGAGGGTATCGCTTCTTTAAGCAACGTAACAGTGCTATCACGAAGTGTTCGTAACCTCTTGGACTCTTTGTCTCGTAATGATTCTGCTTCTTTGAGTGCCACCGCAAAACTCTTTGCACCTGCCACATTCTCAGTTCCACTACGAAGTCCACGCTCCTGTCCCCCGCCAAGAAGTACAGCGTCTACTCGTACACCTTCTCTTTTATACAAAACTGCAACGCCTTTTACCCCATACACCTTACTACTATTAACGATAAGCATATGTGTGCGAAGTCGCACCACATCAAGATCACAATAATTCCCCGCCTGGCATGCATCACTTACAAAGTATGGATATGATGTATGTGCAAGACCTTTATTTCTTTTATTCTCTTCAAGCGCTCTTCCTATTTCTTTGATTGGTTGCAGTGTTCCTATCTCATTATTTGCCATCATTACCGCAAGTAAGATAGTATCGTCCTTAAGCGCTTCTATAACATCAGAGGTTTTTACAATTCCCTCTTCGTACACAGGAAGATAGGTGACGCTTACTTTCTTTTCTCTCTCAAGTGCGCGTACACACTCCATAATCGCAGGATGTTCGATACTACTAACAATAAGATGAGGAAGCGCTTCTTTGTTCTCTTGTAGTCGCTTCTTGCACTCATCACTTCGTAGGTATCCATAGTACGTACCAAGTATTGCAAGCACACATGCTTCTGTACCAGATGAGGTGAAGTACAGTTCATATGCATGACTATTGAGCACCTCTCCTATCTCTTTGCGTGCTTCATCAAGAAGCACTCCAGCATCCTTACCTTCTCTATGAATACCAGAAGGGTTGCCGAATACGGCAAGCGATTCCATGAGTGCTCGCTTCGCTCGCACCCCAACCTCCGTCGCCCCCGCATGATCAAGATATACACGCTTACTCGGTGTTTGTTTTTTTTCAAAAAATGTATCAAAAAGTTTCTTCATACAAATAACTCTACCATATAACAATAGAAAAACCGCCTCGTGCCGTGCGTCGACCTGTGTGGTCGGCCACGTGTACACGTAGGCGGTTGTCATATCTTGGACATACCAGAGGAACTATGACTATTCCAAAGGTTGCAAGAGGGTAACGAACGTTTGTGCTGTGTCACGTTCGTGTTCTTGCTGTCCGGCAGATGTGAGATGGGTGCAGTTTATTGCTTGGTTGCCAGTCCGATAGCTTCAGCTTTTGTAAAGCTTCGCTTGATCGGATTCTTAGCGACTATTTACCCTTTCCCCTTTTCAGGCGTTGTGGTTCAGGTCGCGACGCAGGCGGGCATACAGCGTGCACACGGAGACATTCTCCCCGTCGCCGGCCCACCCGTCGCTCAGCCGGGCGTGTTGGCGTTGTGGCCGGCGCTGGCGTTGTGGCCGGCGCTGGCGTTGTCGACGTTGACGTGCTCCTCTTCCTGCGTGTGCAGGACAGAGGTGATCGGCGGGTCCTTCATGTCAGGATCTCCTGAAGTTATGAGTCTTAACCTTTCGTTTGGTATCAGACTCGTCGTTGATGAAAAAGTGCGAGGTGTCGCCCAGGGTCCAAAGACCCCCCAGTGGCGCCAGGTATCGGCCGAGAGATAAAAATCCCCAGGCGCAACCGCTTTCGGTCCACCGTCCCTGCATCGCAGGGGCGGTCCGCGGTCAGATCACCGAGCGCAAGAGAGTGGCAGGCGTGCCAACTCTCACCAGCCATCGCCCCCGTTTGCACGGCGACAACGCTGGACATTTTTGCGACAGGGTTTTCGAAATCCCTGAGCGACAAATTCCAGTATAGCATATCCAAAACTTTTGTCAACCCCCTTTCCTATCTTTTCCAAATATCCCCCAAAAACCCCTTACCCTACTTCATTATTTGCAAGGATCGAGGCCGTAGGCCTCGTTCCTCTTTACGAATAACTAATTACGAATAACGAATAACTATTCTTGTCTCTGTCCCTAAGAATGCTATACTCCTTGGCATATTTATGTCTGTTTCCACACTTATCGCTTACGTCACTGAATTTCCGTCTATACCTCTTGGTATTGCATGTTTTATCCTTCTTCTCTATACCGCATACCTTCATCATAAGATGTATCGTTTTACAAAAGGAAAAAATGGCTCATCACTCGAAGACATCATCACTCTCTGCGTCGATTCAACAAAAAAAATAGAAGAAGTAAACGAAGAAATCAAGAAGCACGCACAGATTCTCAACAACAAGACATCCCATGCACTTCGCAATGTAAAGACGATTCGCTACAAAGCATTCGACCAAAACGGCTCCAATCAGAGCTTCTCTATCTCTCTTGTAAACGAACGTGGCAACGGAGTCATCATCACAACGCTTCATGCTCACGAACGCATCAGCACCTTCGCTAAGCCAATCGAGAACTACAAGAGTCCCTACGAACTCACCGAAGAAGAACAACATGTCCTCGAAGAATCCCGCAAAGAACACATCTCCTAAGCTATTGCGTTAGGAATTATTGACATTCTGTGGTATAATTGCTCTTACTTTATTTATGTCAAAAAAGACCCTACAAGGAGCAACCACACGTCAACCAGTCATCGCTGTACTTGGGCATGTTGATCATGGAAAATCTTCTCTCCTTGACTACATTCGCAAGACCAACATCGTAGATGGTGAAGCAGGTGGCATTACCCAAAGAATCTCCGCATACGAAGTTGAGTACAAACTTCCAAAAGGTGAAATAAAACCTATCACCTTCTTAGACACCCCAGGACACGCAGCATTCCAAGGAATGCGTGAGCGAGGTGTTGAGATTGCAGATATTGCTATTCTTATCGTCTCAGCAGAAGATGGAGTAAAAGCCCAGACTCTTGAAGCATGGAAAACCATCGACGCTCGCAAGCTTCCTTATCTTGTTGCAATCAACAAGATAGACAAGCCTGGTGCAGATGTACAGAAGACGAAGAATTCACTTGTAGAAAATGGTATCTACATCGAAGGATACGGTGGAGATATTCCATGTGTAGAAATTTCTGCAAAAAAAGGTACAGGTATCGACTCTTTACTTGAGACACTACTTCTTCTTGTTGATATGAATGAACTCAAGGCATCACTTGATACTGATGCGACAGGATACGTTCTTGAGAGCTTCGTTGATCAGAAGCGTGGTATCTCAGCTACTCTTGTACTTAAGGACGGCACACTAAGCTCAAGTGGAGCAATTGTCGCAAGTACAGCGCTTTCACCTATTCGTATCATCGAAGACTTCGCAGGAAGACCAGTTCGCAACCCTCATGCAGGGCAACCAATCAAAGTGACTGGGTTCGACGAGATCCCTCCATCTGGAGCCATCTTCATGTCTTCATCTGATAAGAAGCTTATGGAAAAGCTTCAAGAAGAAACCAAGAGCTCAATCAAAAAATCAGTCCTTGATCCACGCATCTATCGTAATGCTCGTGTTGTGATTCCTGTAATCATCAAAGCTGATTCGCTCGGCACATTAGATGCAGTCACACACGAACTCAAGAAGCGTGAGACTGATGACATCAAGATCAAGATCATCGCAGAAGGTGTTGGCAACATCACCGAAGGAGATATTATGCTTGCTTCTTCTGATGAAAAGACGGTGATTATCGGATTCGCAACCAAGCTCGAAGCAAAAGCTCGCGACCAAGCAGAACGCTTCTCTGTAGTGCCACAACTATTTGATATTATTTATAAACTTTCTGAATGGTTCGACACTCTTGTCGAAGACCGTCTTCCTTACGAAGAAAAAGAAACAATCATCGGCACCCTCAAGATTCTCAAGACTTTTAGCTCCCAAAAAGACAAGCATGTGATCGGTGGTCGTGTAGAAACAGGTCGTATCGAAAATGGCGCACTTGTGCGTATCATTCGTCGTGGTGTTGAACTTGGAAAAGGGCGCGTTGTTGAACTTCAGTCACAAAAAATAAAAGCAAGTTCTGTACTCGAAGGTAACGAGTGTGGTCTCATGGTCGAAACCAAAATAGAAATGATTCCTTCAGACATGATAGAAGCAATCACTGTCGAAAAACTCCGCATCTAAAAATAATCTTTCTTTAATTTTCTATCATCTAATATCTAACGTCTAATATCTATCTTTTATGGATCCCAACATTCCAAAATCAGAACGCCAACAAAAAGTAGAACAACAGATTCTTGCTCTCGCTCAAGACTTTTTTCAACGTGAATCATCAGGTCTTAGTATGATTACTGTTACAAGAACAGATGTCTCAAGAGATCTTCGCAATGGGACTATTTTCATCACAGTGCTTCCAGAAGACAAAGAAGTTCCTGCAATCAACTTCGCCAAGCGTATGCGTGGAGAAATGCGTCACTATATTATGAAAAGACTTCCGATCAAAGTGATTCCATTCTTCGAAGTAGAGATTGATTATGGTGAAAAGAACCGCATCCATGTTGATGAACTCCTTCGTAAAGATAAGCTTGCACACAATGCTTACGAAGCTCTTGTAGACCAAAAAGAAAGCGAACGAGAAGATAATTAGGAGAATGAGGTGTGAGGAATGATGAATGAAGAATAAGGTAGAGAAAAAGAAGAAAGGTAAAAAACCTTTATTTTACAGTCATAAAACAAGTATTGACAAAATATATAAAAAGTGTATAATATGTCTAGGTGAGTCAGCAATGATAAACCTTTTCTGAACTTTGATTTTTTTACCTTTTTTGCGGCCAAAGGCCGAGATTGGAATGAAAAATGGCGAACAAAAACCGTACCTGGACCCGTGGTGACGACTCCGTCAGCCGTGGTTGGCGCAAGGACAACGCCGAAGGGCGTCAGACTCGCTTCCCCAGCTACCGCGCAAGCGAACAGCTGGATGGCAAGGAACTGATCAGCGCCATGAAGGAGGTCTTCGCCGGCATCCCCGGCGAATACCACGTCTTCGATTCGGTCTTCAAGATCGAGTCCCGCGAACGCGGACCGGTCGTGCTCTTCTGTGCTTCGGCACCGAGGTCGCCGATCGCAAGCGCCCGCGTCGGGCACTACGTCCTGCCCTGGCAACTGGACCGAACCTTCCGCTTCGGCAACGCCGATCGCGAAGAGAACCTGGACAGCCAGTTGATCCTGACCTTCCTGGTTCAGCAACCCGAAGCCGTCCAGGCCTGGGAAGAACATCAGCGTGATCAGGCGCAAGACCAGGCGCAAGCCAAGCTCGACGCGCTCAAGATGTTGCGCCAGGCACCGCGTCTGACCAACATCGCCGAGATCCTGACTGCCAACCGTGGCCAGATCGAGATCGGTGACGTCACCGTCGAGCTCGGCTTCGGCCGGAGCAAGGCAGGCGGTCTGCCTCCGGTCATCATCACCATCCAAGATGCCCCCGAAGGGCATCCGATGGAGAAGATGATCGGCAACGACGACCGCCGTCCGGTGTTCGTCAAGCAGACCGATCTGTCGCGCACCGACCAGGTCGGCCCGGACGCGGACGAGCTGTACCAGCTGTCGGGTGAACTGCGCCTGTGGGTGCGTGACCAGCTTCAGCAGGCCGGCGTCGAGATCAACAAGATCTTGGCGCCCAAGCCTGCCAAGCCGGACGCTCCCAAGTTGAGCAAGGTCACCGACCTGATGCACAACTGGGGCACCTTCACGACCGCCGATGGCGTGACCTTCTACGCGAGCAACCTCGGCTTCGGCAGTCAGCCGAAGACGATGGTCGTCCGCGTCACGGAAGCCCCCCAAGGGCATCCGATGGAGGTCGTGATGGAGAAGAGGGCCTACGCCTTCTTGAACCAACTCCAGTACGAAAGCGACGATTCAAAGGTGGCAGAGATCACCGAACAAGGCAAGCTCGCCAAGGAACTGCGTGCCTATCTGCGCACGATGCTCCATGACGCCGGCTACACCTTCAAGGTGCGCCAGCCTGTGGAATCCAAACCCGACCATGAAGATGGTCCGGGGGCGGATGCAGAACAGGCCAACGAGCGTGCCATGCGCATGGCCGTTCACGCGCCGAACCCGGTGGCAGGCACTGCTCCGGCAGACCTGGTGGCTCACGCCGCCATGGTCGACGCCGAGCTGTTGACCGGCTCCACCAAGGCCTAACCAGGCCAAAGATCAAGAGCTTGTATCTTGATCAAGACCCCTAGCACAGTTGTGCCGGGGGTTATTTTTTTATATTGTATACAAAAATACTTGACATTTATATTACAATAGTGTATAATACAAACTATCCAATGAGGCTTTTCCTCAACGGACCGTAGCCCTTTCATTTCAAAATTGGCGGATAAAATCCGCGATAGGAGTTCTTATGGCACAGCAAAAGAAGCCCGCCCCTTCTGGCAAGAAGGGTGGCAACGGCGCCGGGACCACCACTAGCATCGCCTCGCGTCTGGCCCAACAAGAGGATTCTCGCAATCGTCGCAAGGCAGAACAAAGGCGCCGTGAACGCGGTGCCATGATGCGTGACAACAAGCCGGCCACCGAACAGTTGACCGTCTTCTCCACCGAGGAGATGCTCGACGGCAAGGCCGGCAACGGCTCGCTCTTCGAAGCCAATGGCTCGATCTTCGAGCTTGGCACAAACGGAGGCCGACAGGTCTACACCCTGAAGAAGGGGAACGGTGACCTGGCCAAGTGGACCTCCCAGGCCGAGAACGTCTTCGTTTTCGTCCAGGACCTGCTCCGGGACAGCTACACCCCTCGCCTGCGTGGCACCCTGGCTGACAAGCAAGGGATGATGTGGCAAGCCGTGGCTCTGTCCATGGACAACGCCATGATCAACACCCTGAGCGGTCGCCTGAAGCACGAGCAACAGGAGACCGAAGCGACGACCTTTGCAGAAATGCAGGCCGAGCGCTTCATCGGCCAAGCCGACCCGTCGATCTGGCTGACTGCCGTCGGCGATCCGGCCAAGTTCGAGGACGGATTCAAGGGTCTGAAGGAAGATGGAAAAGTCAACCTTCGCCTGGGCGCAACCTCGGACACCGGCATCGTTGCCTCGATCTCCTACAACGGAGACAGTCTGCACATCACCCCGATTCACGTCGGGAAGATGTGCGTGATGACTGGTGTGGTGCTCAAGGGCACCCACCTCCGTTGCAAGACCGGTCGCCTGGACGAGAACAAGCCCGAAATCAAGGGTGATCGAGGCGAGAGCATCGCTTCGATCTGGTCGTTCGTCATGGGTCTCGACCGCAAGGTTCGCGACCCGTTGATGCACGGCATGTACCATGCCTACCGTCGCCTGCACAACCAGCCCCCCAAGCTGGTCGCATCCAACGGCATGCAGGTCAAGCAAGCCCTCACGGCCATCGTCAATGTCGCACCGGCACCTGCCTCCATGCAGGAAACCAAGTCGACGCCGGTCAAGCCCACTGGCAAGATCACCAAGGCTACCGTGATCCAGTACGCGTTCAGCGTCATGCCTGCCGACAAGGCGGCCGAGCTCAGCGCGAGCAAGATGTCGACCAAGCTGATGCTGGATCACATCGACAACTTCGTTGCCGCCAAGCAGGCGCAAGCAACCAAGTCGGCCTGAACAAGGCCAACGCCACATGATACAAGTGTGGCAAAACAAGCCCTAACCAACGTCGGGATGATGTAGGTAGGGCTTTTTTCTTTTCATAAAAATTCGCAAAAAAGTGATTTGTACGCTATAATTCACAAACAGTTTTTATAAAAACTGAATATGCTCGGGTGGCGAAATTGGCAAAAAGAATATTTGTGCACTTGTACGTCTGCTGATTTCAAAACTTGCGCAATATATAAGTAAAATAAAATATGCCCGGGTGGCGAAATTGGTAGACGCACTTGCCTTAGGAGCAAGCGAGGTAACTCATGAAGGTTCAAGTCCTTTCCCGGGCACAAAATAATATATAGAAAATTTGTAATCAAATTAGATAGTTATTATTTTGATGTCGTTAGAAGTAAGTGATCTGCATCACTTACGCAAGGACTTGAATAATGGTCAGAAAACTATCTCTGACGAACACAGTGAGGAAGTAGTTTTATGACCAAGTCCTTTCTCGGGCACAAAAACAAACCATGGAAGAAAAAAAGAATACTCCTTATATCATTTTTGAAAATGATGATTTCTTGGTGATCAATAAACCCGCTCGCCTTGTGGTGCATCCATATGATTATTCATCTTGCGAGACGTTGCTTGATTTTTTGCGTGAACATCTGCCGGGAACTTTTGATATTGATAACAAAAAAACACTTGGGGACGGGAGAACTATTAATCTCGGCGGACTTGTGCACAAGCTTGATAAAGATACATCAGGTGTGATGGTGATTGCGAAGAATACAAAAACATATAATGCATTAAGAGAGGCTTTTACTTCTCATCAAGTACAAAAAACATACCTCGCTCACGTAGAAGGAACTATACAAGAAGATGAGATTCACATTGACGCACCACTTGGTCGTAACAAAAAAGACTATAAACAAGTAGTTAATCCAAAGAATCCACGTGGAGAGCTACGAGAAGCAATTACAGATCTTCGTGTTGTAAGAAGAGACGAAGAAACAACACTAGTGGAACTATGTCCGAAGACAGGACGCACCCACCAACTACGTGCACATTGTGCCTATATCGGTCATCCTATTGTAGGAGACAAAGCGTACGGAGCAAAAGTGTATGGAAGGGTACAGCTTCATGCTTACAGATTATCGTTTACTTTGTTTGGAGAAAGATATACATTTGAAACAGAAGAGATGTTCTAGTCATATACCCGGCTCGGTCACACATCTGCCTCGCTTTGCTCGAAGCCTTGCGAAGTGAGATTTGCTCACTTCTCACCCCATTCTCGCCCTAACAAATGAAACAAGAGTCAGGTTTGGCTCGGTCACACATCTGCCTCGTCGCTTCACTCCTCGAAGCAGATGCGCGACCCCTATTCTCGCCCTAACAAAAATGAAGCAGTTCATTTTTTCTGGGGGCACCAAAATACAAAAAGCAGAATTA
>CAZEDG010000019.1:0-14467 GCA_964510805.1 uncultured Candidatus Saccharibacteria bacterium | reverse complement strand
TGCTTACGACGAATAACTTCATCACTATAACGAATACCCTTACCCTTATATGGTTCAGGCTTCTTAAGTGAACGAATTTTATTAGCAAAGAGACCGACCGCTTCTTTATCAATTCCTGTAATAGTGAGCGCACCCTTTTCTGCAACTACTGTGAGCCCTTCTGGGATTTGCTTTACTACTGGGTGTGAGAATCCAAGAGAAAGACTGATCTCCTTTCCTTTTACATCCCATTTAAAACCAACACCTTCGATGAGAAGACGCTTAGTGTATGGTGTAACCACACCACTGATCATGTTCTTAAGGTGAGACATATAAGTCCCCCAAAGTGAACGTGAAAACTTGTCATTTCTACGTGGTTCTGAGGTGATCACGCCATTTTCATTTTTGAAAATAACTTCATCACGAATCTCGCGCACAAGCTCTCCTTGTGGACCTTTTACACGTACAGCATGGGCATCAAAAGTTACTGTGACACCTGCTGGAATTTGAATTTGTTGTTTTCCTATTCTGCTCATACGTTTTTACCAGATTGTGAATAATAGTTCGCCACCCACCATTTCCTTCTTAGCCTCCTTATCAGAAAGAATTCCTTTTGGAGTAGAAAGAACCGCCATACCGTGTCCATACTTGTAAGACTGAATGTCTTTTACACCTTTATAGACACGCTTTGACTGCTTAGAGACGCGAGTTACCCCGTTAATACGAGGAGAACCCTTAACATATTCAAGAACTACCTCTACAGTAGCCTTAACATCTCCTTGTACATGGAAGGTTTTGATGTACCCTTCTTTTTTGAGAAGCTCAAGAATCGCTACTTTTACCTTAGATGAAGGTACAGTGACGGTTGTCTTTTTTACAAGACCTCCGTTTTTAAGTGCGATGAGCATGTTAGCTATTTGATCCATAATTTCTTTAGTTTTGCGTTAATTCGCTTTAAAAAGATACGCGAAACTTGTTGTATTACCAAGAAGCCTTCTTAATGCCTGGAATCATACCTTCGTTAGCTAGCTCGCGGAAGCATGTTCGGCAAAGACCGAAGTCTCTCATAAATCCGTGCTTTCGACCACACTTGAAGCATCGGTTAACAATTCTTGTCGAGAACTTTGGCTTTTTATTGCTTCTTGCAATTGTTGATGTTTTTGCCATTATTGGTTCAACGTTTAAATGAATAATAGAAAGCGAATACTTTTTTCACAAAAAGTCGCTTAGTCCTCTCAATATCTCGTGTAGATACGTAAATTCTTTTTATACAAAAGTTCTTACGGAGAAACACGGATTAAAAGACGACAAATACAACTCTACCATAAAAATGCAAGAAAGACAATAACTCGTTATTCGTAATTGGTTATTCGTTATTAGTGAAATACCAGTACGATACAAAATACAGATAACAGACCGCTTCGCTACAGACAACAAACAGACACAGATTTTAGGCGTTAGACGTTAGATATTAGAAAATAGAATCACAAAATAGAAAACCGCCTTCCTTCCGGAAGGCGGTCACAAAACTTTTCACAAAACAGGCGCTCGAGCGCGACGTCTCTTATTCAGCGAGAACTTGCAAAAAATCTTCCAATAACAGGCAACTCTCGATGCTTGATATTTCTGAGCATCTCTTCAAGAGAATCTCTCATAACTCTATCAAAAATTCTCATAATCTCTGGAGAGAACTTATCTCTTCTCAGAACTCTACGCCTTTGGTTCGCAAAAACATCTGGATTCGCAAAAAGAATTCCTCCTAAACCTGGATGATCTTTTGCTTTTTCGAATGCGTCAGCAAGCTTTTTTCTTTTACTTATCTCTTGCTCAACCAAAGCACTGTGCTGAAGTTGCATTGTCTTTGCCAAAAAAGGAATTCCTGATTTATCGTAATACGCTGAAACATACAGATCAAACAAAGCTTTGCTGTACCGTTCTTTTAGAATCGATTCAACGGGAACAAAATGAACATCTTCAAGCTCAATCATCTTTTCAAGTACGGCTTGAAGATTTTTTCCAGAAACCGTTGCTATTACGAACTCTGCAAGCAGAGGGTTAAGCACTTTTTCGTAGTCTCTTTGGTCCATGGCAATCCCTTTCTTAGAAACGAACTTTCAAACAGAACTCTACACCAAATCATGTAAGAAGTAAAATAACTACATTGCAACAAGAAAACCGCCTTCCTAACGGAAGGCGGTCACAAAACTTTTCACAAAACAGGCGCTCGAGCGCGACATCTCTCGCTTACCAAAAGCCTGTGAACCCTCTCTTGATGATCATTGAAGATGACCAGCATAAACTCGAAGCACCCTCTTAATTCCTTCTGTATCTTTTAACGATCTTAAAACAATGCCCGAATCTTCATCTTTTTTTACAACAAAACGATAAGACACATTAAGAGCAAAGCAGAGATACTCAACTGAATCACGATCAGGGTATGCAAGAAATGCAAGATAAAGGGAGTACGTACTCCTACCAAACCTATCAGAGCCAAGGAGATGAGTAAACTCTTCCTGTTCTTTGTTGCTAAGTGCAAACACTTTTTGTATAACATCAAAAAACTTGACGCCACCACGCATACTTGCTTGCACAAACCAGGTAACATGTTGGATTATCTTGTCATCATAATCCTTTGTCACCCAAGTTTTTTGACCACGAGTCATCGAAGTCTCCTTTACAATGAAATTGCGACGAAAGAACGAATACGACACATCCTACTCTTTAGCATACAACAAGTCAAACAAAAAACACCGCAGATATGCGATGTTTTTTGAATAAGGAGATCACTAAGTATGTGATTCTGGTATGTTACCAATTAAAGGA
This sequence comes from uncultured Candidatus Saccharibacteria bacterium, assembly GCA_964510805.1. Taxonomy (GTDB): domain Bacteria; phylum Patescibacteriota; class Minisyncoccia; order Phycocordibacterales; family UBA5272; genus UBA11704. The sequence goes on along the minus strand of CAZEDG010000019.1, from coordinate 11,665 downwards.
AGATCCATTTGCAATTACCTTAGTCTCCCCTACTCCAATTGTCTGACCGAGAAGGTTAACAACAGTAAGCTGGAAGGTAACTTCTTGCTTGTACCAGGTAGGATTGAGAATACTTGTTGGAATCTCTTGCTGGAATGATGTTGGTGCAAAAGGAATTACGAACTCCTGACCACATCCTGTTCCTGCGATACTAACCGCAACACCACTTGGACAAATAGCGCGAATCTTCACTGAGTAATTACCTGCGAGTCCACTGTTCCATGAAGCGCCTGTTGGGATATTGACATAGAGCTTGAAAATTTCTCCTGAGTTAACAGGTGTCTTACTTGCTGTAACACTTACCGTGCCAGGAGCAAGAGGACGACGAATGGTGATCGGAGCAACAGTTGCCTTAAGAGTTGTGGTGTTTCCCGCAATATCAGTTGTAGGAGTAGTTACTGATACCTTGAATGAGCCTGTCTGGTTATTGTTGCATGTTCCAGAACAAATAGCGTCAAGAAGTTCTTTTGTAAGAACAAAAGAATATGAAGTACCTGATACCACTGCAACTGTACGTGACTGACCTGTAATATTACTCTCAAGTACGATACCAAATGTGGTTGCATTAAGATTAGAAGTAGACCACTGTAGAGACACCGTGTCACCTTCATTGTAGATAGTATTTACCGCTGGTGCACTTAAGGTAAGTGAGCCACTTTGTGGAACAATGCCATAGGTATATCCAGTCGAAGGGTTATATACGATGCCAGTTTGAGCAATCTGTGAAGATGCTGGCACAGATGGCACAGAAGAAAAGGAAGTAAATGATGACGAAAGAGAAGGAGTAAGTACAGCAGAAGAGATAGTTGCAACTTGTGGAGTTGCATACACAGCAGGTGTCGCGACAGATGGTGTAACTACAGTAACAAAAGGATCTTGAGAAGTTACACGAGTGACCCCATTCCATGCATAACCATCGTATGCATAAGGATCTACGTATGATCTTGTGTTATCAACGAGATCATTATCACAAAGACGCTCATTGAGTGCGTTACGAGTAAGTGGACCAACAACCCCTGTTGGGCTAAGATCATTAGCTACCTGAAAAGCAATAAGCGCAGACTCAGTCTGATATCCAAAATAACCATTTGGATTAGCACTAAGGAATCCGGCATTTGCAAGAAAATTCTGTAGTACGAGCACCTGAGTGTTCTCGTTACCACGTCTTAGGTTTTTTGTAATTTGGGTATCACAACGCACAATAGGAGCATTGTTAAAATATCCTGCAAAAGCGTCAGCAGAAAATCCTGCGAACACAAACACACTTGTAATAATTGCTATACTCTTTTTCATAATACCGTTACCCTACACTATTTTACAATATTTGTCAAGGGTTTTACTTCTCGTGAACTGACAGCCACAGTTCCCTTTCCCCTAAAAAAGCGAAAAAGCCCTATATTCCAAGGGCTTCTATGGTTTTTTTTGTTTTTTAATGATGAGAAAGGACGATTATTCTTCTTCTTTTGTTCCAACAGAAGAGCAGTGACAAACCTTGAGGGCAAGTTCTGCGATAATGTCTCTTTCATGGTCTACAGTTTCTACATCGATAGCATTCAGGACATCTAAACCGTCAGGAATGTCATCTGATTCTCGTTCAGGGTCAGGAATACCCTGACACATACAGCACGCTCTGCGGTTCTCAATATTTCTTCGTTCCGCAACTCGAGGTGTGACAACTTGCTTGATGAGAGGCACTTCGTGGCCATCAACTTCAACAGTTGTTTTTTCTACTGTTACCTTCTTCGGCATTCTATAAACTCCTCATGTGCTATTGAAAGAACTTCTTGTTATCGCTTCATACGGCTTATTCTTGAAGCGATGGAGTATATCCTACTCCTTGCAGAGAATTTTTTCAAGGAACAAAAGATAGATAGTAGAGGTTAGACAGTGCAGAGTACAGACCACTTCGCTTACAGATTACAGACAAGATGCGGGAACGCAACACAAGAGCGAGGCCGAAGGCCTCGCTCTTGTGTATTTTTATCTAAAGTCTAAAGTCTAATACCTAAAGTCTGCCCTTTCGGCCTCGCTTTTTGTGTGTTTATCTAAAGTCTAAAGTCTAATATCTAACATCTACCCTTTACGCTTTCTTAAACGGAATACCGATAAGCTCGAAGAACTTAGTTGCTTCTTCCTTACTCTTAGCTGTAGTCACAAGAGTAACCGCCATACCGAAGACGTCCTTGAGTTCTTCATCCTTGATCTCAGGGAAGATAGTGTGTTCCTTGATACCGAAAGTCATGTTACCGATTGCGTCCACTGAAGTACGGTTAACGCCACGGAAGTCCTTGGTACGAGGAAGTGCTACGTTAAGCACCTTGTCTAGGAATCCGTACATGCGAGCACCACGAAGGGTTACCGCGACACCGATCTGATCCCCTTCACGAAGCTTGAATGACGCAACAGACATCTTAGCTTTGCGAAGTGTTGGCTTCTGTCCAGTAATCTTAGCAAGACGATCAACTACAATATCGTTACGCTTACGATCTCGCTTCATTGCAGAACCAGTTGCAACAGATACAGTAACTTTTACAAGCTTAGGGGTAGCCATGATGTTGGTATACCCAAAATCTTTAGAAAGGAGCTTGAACGCGTCCTTTTCTTTTTCTCTTACAGAAACAATTGATGATTTTGACATATCTTTTTGTGTGGGCACGATTAGCTAGATACTCTAGACGTTATACGTCGCCCTTATATGCTACTTCTTATAAGTAACACTTACTTACTAATAGGCAAAATTCTACCCTAATTATGGAGAAAAGTAAAGCACCACGACCTTTACTGGTTGTGGTGCAGACAAGACGGACGTCATATTGTTAGGGTCTTGACCTTGTTCTTTGAACGTCTTTTGCCGGCCTCCTCAAGAAGAGAAGCACAATACGGGCGACGAACGCCCTTCGTCTATTCTTCCCTTCTACGAAGGCTCTTGTGAGCGCAACATGATAATCATAGTCCCTGCTATGCTTCTTATTGATGTCCCTGGCAATCGAATAAGGGTGAATGAAGAAAGAGAGAAGAATAAGTGGTAGAGAGAGAATACACAGCCACTCAAAAGAAATGTACTCCCACGCTCTATAATACCTAAGCTCCTTATAGTACAAGAAGATAGCGAAAAGAGCGAAAGGAATAAGAAGCGAGAAAACGTTGAAGACCTTGATGCGGAACTTTTTGTAGAAACGAAGTCCTTCTTTAGTAAGCAGAACAAGAAGATCAGAACCTTCACCTTTTCTAAAGAGCGCGAAGTACACCTTACCTTCATCGTCTTCGAAGGTTACATGATGTATATCTTCCGCAATAATGCGACAGGTTGATGGAATAAAGGGATACGATCTCACAATACATCTCCCAAAAATGAACTCTTGCTCTGTATCCTACAGAAAGAGAGCCAAGAAGGCAAGGAGAGATGACTAAAAAAATCAGATCGTCTAATTTTCAATAGTATAAATAAAAGTTTTCCAAAACTTTGTTAAACCAAAATCAGGAATCCCAAAACTAGGAGAGGCCCCTCCTCCTTCTGAATCATTTTCTCCTTCCGACCCTTCTTCTTCACCTCCAGAGGATGGACCTTCGCCAGAAGGAGGAGTGTTAGCATTATCAAACTGATCAGGCTTCTCAGAACCCGCAGGAATATTCCCCTGAGAAGATCCAGAAGATTGTGAACCTGACGTATATGGAGCAGGTGCAGTGTAACCACTTACAGGGTCAGGTGTTTGGTTATTTAACGCACCAAAATCTTCATCAGGCTTCTGGTTTGGATCTACTCGTCCAGGCATATCATTATTTCTATCTATAGAATTCTGATTAGGGTTAGTGGAATTATCTGGGATATTGCTTTTACTAGGATCAGGAAAATCATACCCCTTAACATCATAAGGATCATTTCTGTCTACAGGTGTTGGTGTTCTATTTTCTACATCCGGTAACGCTGTAGAATTTACACCTGGTATCTGTCCAGCTCTTGTGCCTTCGTTGCCATAATTTTGGTTGTTTTGTTGTGCTGGGTTATTAGCACCAGAAGCATTACGACCTTCGTTACCATAATCTTCATTATAACTTCCAGTAAGTTTAGCCCATGCCGTACCAGCTCCTCCTACAACCTGATCCCAAAAACTTGGCTCATACTGCTTCACTTCTTCACTTGAATTAATACCTGACAATTGTCCAGCTCTTGTGCCTTCATTACCATAGTTAGGATTATCAGGAACACTCTTATCGTATCCTCTAATATCATAGCGATCATTAGGATCTATAACAGTAGGTGTTCTATTTTCTACATCCGGTAACGCTGTAGAATTTACACCTGGTAACTGCCCAGCTCTTGTGCCTTCATTGCCATAATTTTGGTTGTTTTGTTGTGCTGGGTTATTAGCACCAGAAGCATTACGACCTTCGTTACCATAATCTTCATTATAACTTCCGGTAAGTTTAGACCAGAGAGTCGCTGCTCCACCTGCCACCTGATCCAAAAGACTTGGTTCATACTGCTTAACTTCTTCACTTGAATTAACACCTGACAATTGTCCGGCTCTTGTACCTTCGTTACCGTAATTAGAATTTCCTTGTTGTGTCTGATTAGGATCAGGAAAATCATACCCCTTAACATCATAAGGATCATTTCTGTCTACAGGTGTTGGTGTTCTATTTTCTACATCCGGTAACGCTGTAGAATTTACACCTGGTATTTGTCCAGCTCTTGTTCCTTCATTGCCATAATTTTGGTTGTTTCCTGAAGCAGGATTATTATTCCCCTCATTACCATAGTTAGGATTATTAGGAACCGTAACACCTTGACCATTTACTGTTGTTACTTTTGGATCTCCTATCACTTGCCCGTTCTTGTCAAAATCATATTTTGTATAAACAGTACTTCCGTCTGGAAGTTTTTCTGACCTAACAACAGCTGAAGTTACATCGTCAGGACCTGCGATACGTATTTCTTTTTGGTTATTCCCTATATCCTTAATACCACCAGCCACATGATCCCCTTTATCTACAAGATTATTCTTAGTATAGCCAAGGTCAAATGCATTATCGGCATTTATTTTATCTGAATAAGAGTTATTAGACTGAGAAGTGACAGCTTGTTGTGTCGTTGAATTGTTCGGTAATAATGCATTAGAAGTAACATACCCCTCTTTCCCATTATCGAATTTTACTGGATATCTTTCTGCTCCGTTCATGTTGACAGAATTTCCAGAAATAACCCCAACAGATCCTTTATCTATGGTGTCTATAATATTTCCGTTACCACCACGAACAGAAACAGGGTAAGCAACTATTGCCTGACTTCCAGATAAAAGAGGTGCTGGATTTGTGTTGAGGATTAGAGCAAAAGATACTGTAGGCAAAATCAAAGTAATAAGTATCGGGGTAATGAATGTAATTTTTCTTTTCATAGAATTTAGTGTTAAAAATCAGAAGATACAACAACTTCATCTGGTCTTAGGCAGACAAAAGAACCATTCGGCACTTGAGTACATGAGGTGCCTGTAATACACGTAGCAAGCGCACTCTTAGGATCACACCTGTTACCGTAAGGAATAATAGTTGTCTGTGCAGAGTTTGACACTTGCGAAGATGACGTACGAGCGCTTGGATTAGAAGCATAGTTAAGAGTAAGAGAAGCTCGTGCTCTTCCTGTGCCAACTGTGGTCGCGCCAGATGACCCTTGCGCAGATGATACCTGGCCACCTGATGGAGGTGCGCTATAGGATGTGCCACCAAGAGATGGCATATACCCCTGCCCTCCGAGTACTTGGCGAGAATTACTTGATACTTGGGAGACTTGCCCTCCGTTGTATGCTTGGTTGTTACTACTATTTGATCCTTGTAGGTTAATCTCTGGAATGGTAATCCTAGACATGTCCTTTCCTTGGAACAAAATATCCTGGCCGAACTTCACAATACCATACACTGAGAACATCACGAAGAGTGCGACAAGACTCCATACCATGAATTTCTGACCGTTGGAGATCTTATCTGGTTTGGCATCTCTCATTCCCCAAATGTACTCTACAATACCGTAGATGAAGGCAACCACAGCAAGCGACATGAAGAGTGTTCCCGTTGCCTTAACCACACTTGAAGTGAAGATGGTGATAAGTGAACCAACAGTTGCAATACCTGTTACTGCATCAGTTGCACCTTGTGCGAAGAGAGAGGATGAAGGAATACAAAGCGAAATAAAGAAGAGGAGTAAATACTTGACTGTACTTTTCATATATACCTATGAGTGTAACAATACAGGAAGTTGGTGTCTATGGATAGAGAGAAGAATTCTGTGGGAAAATTGAAGAAAACAGCATCGCAGAATACAATGACCGTCATTGCATGGACCCGCAATGACCGTCATTGTATTCTTTTTCTATGACAAAAACACAAAAGCGCCCGAAGGCGCTTGTGTGTTTGCTTTAATTATCTAATGCTACTACATACCCCCAGGCCCATCACCGCCTCCTCCAGGAGCAGTGTTGTCGTATGGAGCAGTCTCTGGTGGTGCTTTTATTATCACAGTGTCTGGTGAACAGAGTACTGTTTTTGTTGTACTACCATTCTTAGACACACCTCTAAAGACATACGTTGAGTCAGTTCCTGAAGTATACGTCTCCGAACCATTAGGGAAATCATTAAGACCATTACTTGCTTTCCAGTCCTTGAAGGCAAGGCGGTTGAATGAATACTGAAGGTTCGTCACATTCTCAAATGTAGCTTTAAGTTTTTCGATGGTATATGAGTTACTTGATAGCAGAGTTGTAAGAACCTTCTCTACAATGGTGTTTCCTCCTGTAGAAGGAGAACCGCTCTGGGTCACTCTAGTAAGAGTCACAGAACATGTCGGGATAACACATGACTTACCATCAGCAGACAGAATTGAATCTCCTGTACAGTACGCCTGACATGAACCACCGACAAGAGCATATCCCGTATCACACTGCTGTACACACGACTTACCATCAGATGAAGGAACTGTTCCGCTTGCACAGTAGATCTGACATGAACTACCAACAAGGATCTGGCCGGCACCACACGATGGAGTAGATGTTGCTACGCTTGCACCAGAAGAAACCCCTCCATATGTCGGAACAACTTTAGATGGTTCCCATGCAAGTGCTGAGACATTGCCAGGAGTATCTCCAAAATAACAAACCTTAGAAGATGCATCATAACTCCAACCACGACTACATACAGAAGCACTTGTTGCAGGGTATGTCTGTGAATCTCTAAAAACCGTAGACTTAAGAAGACCTCTTTGGCTATTATAAATATTAGGATCTGTTGGATAAGGGTCTGCTCCGCCATTTTTTGTATAAGCACATAAAGCAAAGCTATCAGCAGTCTTAGTAGAACCAAGACTTATGACTTGTCCAAGATTTGCCGAAGAACATGACGGAAGCGCTGACGCATACTTACTGTAATTGTTATAACTTCCCTCCACAGAACTAAGAGAATACCCTCCATTTGTCATGATTTCTGTAACCCACTTATACGCATACACAACAGTTCCAGAACCATCTCCGATAGTAAAGACAGGTCCTGATCCTGCACCAAATGATGCTGAGCTACTACCCCCACAACATGAGCTAAACGTTGTCGTGTTACTTGTTGTTGTGGTCTGTGAGCCGTTACCCGCTGTCTGTCCACTTGCTGTCGTACCTGTTGTCGTCTGTGACCCTGCTGTACAAGGAGTAGAACTAAGTACTCCGTTACATGCGTAGTAGGTTGGACCATTGCTGTTACGCACAAGAGACTGGTTAGCAAGGAACACAACCTTTACTGTTGCAGTAGAAAGACCCCCAGAAGTATTACGTGCAGAATAGGTTGCCTCGATAGTACATCCGAAGTATGCAGAGCCAATAATACTAGAATTAGATCCAGAAAAACGTGTACCCGCTATAGACTTCCCAACCCAAGGCTCCCACTGATCAGTAGTATAGTTACCAGCTCCACAATTATCACCAGATACCACATTAGATGCAGTTACTGATGACGCTCCAGTTGATGACCACTTCCAGATACGAAGTGAAGTTGGGTCTACTCCGGTGAGCGTCTGTCCATTAGTTACAGAGACAGCTTTGCCATTACCATCAACACCAGAGAACATAAGTGTGATAGCAGGACCACCAGAAGTACCTGTTGTACTAGGAGAACCTGTAACTGAGCCGGTAGACTGAGTTGCCGGATTCACTGCATTGGTTTGGGCAGGTGAAGTAGGAACTGTAGGACACTTATCCATCATAGGAGAACAATTAGCACCCATAGGTGGTATTGTCTTACCGTCAGAACAGATTACCGCAGTAACTGGGCATGTTGTTGTCGCCGTTGTTGTTATTCCTGCTTTTACATCACAACTAAGTCCATTAATCTTCCCTCTTGTAATTGGACCAACTGCACCATTAGGGGTGATTCCGTTTGCTTTTTGGAAATCCTTAACCGCTTGCTGTGTCATAAGACCGAAGTATCCTGTTGGGTCAGACTTAAGATACCCCGCCCCACTTAGATAAAACTGCAGATCAGAGACCTGGCCACTCGTCGCAGAATCCTTTGCACCGATAGTCATATTAATCGTAAGCTTGGTACATCCAGAATATGTTGCATCGACAGTATCAGTTACTGACTGTGCAAAAGCACTATGTGCTACTAATAAAGAAATAATTGATAAAGAAAAACCTATTTTGCGTACTATACTTGTAATCATACAGAAAGTGTAGCACAGTAGCGAAGACTGCAACTTTTTTTATACACACAACATCTCTACATGTTCTTACAGAAGCACATTTAATGTTACACTTATTTCCATGCAACCGACAGCACCACAAATTGTGACCATTAATGACATCCCTGGTTTTGTAAAAACACTTTTCTTCGATGCATACAACTCAAAAGCATCAGATGTACACGTAGAACCAACCTCTATCTCTGTGCGTATACGCCTTCGTATCGACGGAGCGCTACAAGAATACACCCATCTTGCTCTTGTGCACCATGAACAATTACTTACTCACTTAAAAGTACTTGCAAATCTTGATGTGAGCGCTCTCTACACACCACAAGATGGGCAATTTCTCTTCAACTTTACTCTTCCTAATCAAAACGGTGAGCAGGAGCAGGTGTCTGTCAACATCCGTATCTCTGTTTTTCCTACGATTAATGGTGACGCTGCGGTATTTAGAGTTGCGTCTGGTCGTGGAAGGACTTTTAGTCTCGATACACTTGGCATGACAGAAGAAATGCTTACAAAAGTTCGTACTATTATTACAAAAAACTACGGAATGACTCTTGTTACCGGGCCTGTCGGCTCAGGTAAAACAACCGCCCTCTACTCCGCACTCAATGAGACAATGACCGAAGATAAGAACATTGTCACACTTGAGGATCCTGTCGAGATACGCTTCGATAATATTCGCCAAATTGAGATTAATCAAGAGCATGGCATGACGTTTGCCCTTGGAATGAAATCCATCCTCCGCCAAGACCCGGATGTAATCATGATTGGAGAGATACGCGATAAGGACACCGCAGAGCACGCGATACGAGCTGCTCTTGTTGGACGCACAGTCTTCTCTTCTGTGCATACTAATTCAAGTATCGGCACCATTGCTCGCCTTATGGACATGGGCATCGAAAAAAGTATGATAGCGTATGCCTTAAATGGTGTTGTGGCGACTCGTCTTGTTAAGAAAAACTGTGAAGCGTGCCGTGTGCCATACACCCCTTCTTCTGAATTCTGTAAGTACTTCGGCCTCTCCCCTGACAAACACACCTTTATGAAAGGATCCGGATGTGATGTCTGCGATCATACAGGATTCACTGGAAGAACCGGAGTATTCGAGGTGCTTGAATTCACAAGTGATCTTCGTACCGCGATTCTCGACAAGCCTTCAATGAATGAACTACAGGCTTATGTTGAAAAGAGTGGCCACGAAACCTTGCTCCACGACGCACTTCGCAAAGTGCTTGATGGTACGATTATGATTGAGCAAGCGGTGCATGCGATATAGATAGAGGGTAGACAACAGATAGTAGACAGATAACAGAACAGAGACAGCAGACGGGAGACAGACGATAGAATATTAGGGGGTTAATAGTAGGGATACAAATACAAGAGCGAGGCCGAAGGGGCAGAGGTTAGATATTAGACGTTAGATTTTAGAGGATACAAAGACACACAATACAAGAGCGAGGCCTTCGGCCTCGCTCTTGTATTTATCTAACATCTAAAGTCTAACGTCTAAAATCTAGTCTAGTGCCTACTTCTTTGCTTTTGCTGTCTTTGTTTCTTTTTTCTTAGCTTCTGCGAGCTTCACATTAGATACATCAATAGGAAGAGAAATTGAAACAATACCTCCCTTTTCTCCTTGCTTACGAGGACGCATATGACGCTTTGCTACGTTAACCCCTTCCACAATCACTTTATTAAGAGTAGGAATAGACTTAACCACTTGACCGGTCTTACCTTTATCTTTTCCTGTTGTTACGAGTACATTGTCTCCTTTTTTTACTTGCATATTTGTTTAGTTATTTCTAAAATCTAATCTCTATCATCTGTACCGTTAAATGACTTCTGGTGCAAGAGAAGCAATTTTCTTATATCCTTCAACGCCAGTAAGAGAAATCTCTCGAGGAATAGGACCGAACACACGTCCAGCCTTAGGCTCCTTCTTGTTTTTATCAACAATAACAACAGCGTTATCATCAAAAGAGATATAAGAACCGTCAGCGCGACGTACCTGCTTAGTGGTGCGAACCACTACACCGTATACAACATCCTTCTTCTTTACCTGCTTGCGAGGTTCAGCAACCTTGATCGAAAGTACTACCATATCTCCAAGAGAAGCATAGCGACGGCGACTTCCTCCAAGTACCTTAAAAACTCGGCCACGCTTTGCGCCTGAGTTATCAGTGATTATGACATTTGTTCCTGCTTGAATCATGGTAGTTAGTTACTAGTTAGTTAATAGTTATTGGAAAATAAGCAATTATGCTTTCTTTCCAAGTACAATGAAATTCTTATCCTTAGAAAGTGGACGGCACTCTTCGATAACGACCGCGTCCCCTATCTTATACTCATTTTTCTCATCATGAGCCTTGTAACGCTTGTCGATCTTAAAATACTTGCCGTATTTCTTGTGTGCAACGTAGCGAGTTACGTTAACAACAACAGTTTTGTCCATCTTGTCTGAGACAACTGTTCCTGTTAGCTTCTTTCTGATTGTTGTGGTTGTTGTTTTCATAAATATTGTAGTTAGCGAGCAATAACTCGACACTTTACTGGAAGCTTGCACCCTGCTTTGCGAAGTGCTTCACGAGCAACTGACTCTTCTACACCGTCGATCTCAAAGAGTACTCTTCCTGGGCGAACTTCAAACACGTATCGATCTGGATCACCTTTTCCTTTACCCATAGGTACTTCCGCTGCCTTCTTAGTAACAGGACGATCTGGGAAGATACGAATCCAGAGCTTTGCAGTCTTACCTGCTGAACGTTGCGCAACACGACGTGCTGACTCAATCTGGTTAGCTGCGATACGCGCAGGTGTCTCAGCCTTAAGACCAAATGCTCCGAACGCTACAGTTATCCCTCTTGTTTCAGGACGATTAAGCTTCTCTTCTGAGAGAAGAGCATTTTG
>CAZEDG010000018.1:14702-14773 GCA_964510805.1 uncultured Candidatus Saccharibacteria bacterium | reverse complement strand
GCATCTCACTCGTAACGAGAAGGTCGTGAGTTCGATCCTCGCCTCTGGCTCAAAAATAAACGAAGTGTTTT
>CAZEDG010000018.1:0-14602 GCA_964510805.1 uncultured Candidatus Saccharibacteria bacterium | reverse complement strand
TTGAGCCAGAGGGTCCAAATCGCTTTCAAGCGATTTGGACTAGACATGAACTGCTTCATGTCGTTACGAGGATCGAAGACGGGGTTGCGGAGCTACCTCGACGAACAGAGTGAGGAGGAGCTCCGTAACCGATCCTTCCTTAAGTAAAAAATAAACGAAGTGTTTTTTGAGCCAGAGGGTCCAAATCGCTTTCAAGCGATTTGGACTAGACATGAACTGCTCCCTTTCTTTACTTTTTCTATTTTTAGGAGTAGTGTTCATTCTGTGACAGTGCAATTCACTGTTAATTCTTTGAGGTATTCAAAATGAACCACTCTCATACTGTTCCTTACGACAACGTAGCACTCAAAGGTTTCGTCAAAGTTGACCACTCTCCTATATCAGATGTCTACTTGGCACTGAGTGAGCTTTCTCTTCAATGTAAGCCGCACGAAATCTTGGGGCTCAAGCTTGCTTTCCTAGAATCATATGCTTCATATGGAGTGGTGTATACGACACGTCGAAGTGTACCCCATCCTAGGCCGTACTTGTTCACGACAAGTGGTGATCTGCTACAGGCTATCCATCTATGCCTCAAGGAGTTGCCCGATGGAGCAAATTTTTACCTGTTTGGGTATCAAGACCAATCAGTAGAACTACCGAAAGGTTGTCCAGAACCAAAAGAGTTTGAAGGTCTGTATCCAAAGCTCATTGCTGTCGCTGTTAAGACGTGAGCTTGTAACATCTCATAAAATATACTGTCTTTCAATGAAACTGTTGGGAGGCAGTTTTATTTTTTATCCCAAACTCATAACTGATATACTGCTTACATGGAACCTCTCGCATCACTTCTTCGTCCAAAAAGTCTCGACGATTATATCGGCCAAGAGCATCTTGTTGGTGTTGGTAAGCCACTTCGTGTTGCAATAGAGAAGAAGCATGTATTTTCTTTTGTACTGTGGGGGCCTCCTGGTGTTGGTAAGACCACACTTGCACGTATCTATGCAAAAGCAATTAACGCTGATTATCACGAGCTCTCTGCGGTGTCGTGTGGCAAGGATGATGTACGGGCAATTGTTGATAAAGGCGGAGATCTTTTTGGTCCTAAGGTGCTTTTTCTTGATGAGATACATAGGTTCAATAAAGCGCAACAGGATTACCTTCTTCCTCATGTAGAAAAGGGGAGACTTATTCTCATCGGGGCAACTACCGAGAATCCAAGTTTTGAAATTATTCCCGCACTTCTTTCTCGTATGAGAGTATTTGTGCTTAAGTCTCTCAAAGAAGAAGAGATGAAAAGTATTGTGAAGAAAGCAGTGAGTACTTCTCTTGATGAAGAGACGCTTGAGCATCTTGTGCTTCTTGGTGAAGGAGATGCAAGGCAAACACTCGGTCTTCTTGAACATGTACAAGGGTTGTATAAAGTAGTTACCAAAGAGACGATACAGAACACACTTCAATCTAAGACGCTTCGTTATGATAAGAAAGGAGAAGAGCATTACAATGTGATCAGTGCTTTTATCAAAAGCATGCGAGCATCATCGGTTGACGCAACACTCTACTATTTAGGGAGAATGATTGCTTCAGGTGAAGATCCTAAAGGCATTGCAAGACGTATGGTGATCTTCGCGTCAGAAGATATAGGTCTTGCTGACCCTGTGGCACTTGTGATTGCAAATGAAGTTTTTAGAGCTGTGGAGACAATTGGTCTTCCTGAATGCGGTATCAACCTTGCTCACGGTGCAACCTATCTTGCACAAGCGAAGAAAAGCAGAGCAAGCTATGACGCATATCAAGACGCTCTTCGTGACGCGCTTAATCACGGCAGTCTTCCTGTACCGCTTCTTCTTCGTAACGCTCCAACGGCACTTCTTAAAAATCTTGAGTATGGCAAAGGGTATGAAATGTATGGAAAAAGTACCGACGAACTACTTCCAGAAAAGCTTAAAGGTACAAAGTACTTCAGACAAGAGTCTTGATTATCGTCTAATCTTCATGTAGAGTCTAGAGAGTTCTTTATTCGAAAGGTTACGTAGTATGCTTTCTCTTTTTGGCCGAAAGGCAAAAAAAGAGCAGGTATACTATAACCTGCTCAATGTAATTTCCAGGTTCAACGGAGAGAGAACCCTTGGCGACATTGTTGAAGTTTTCAAAAAACAGTACCCCTCATTTAAGTTGCACAGAGAATCCTTTTTTCTCGGCATCATAAGGAGAATGACGGAAGAGGGGCATCTCTCCAAACAGGTGACAAGGTATATAGGCATGAGGACTCTTAAGGAGGATGTGCCTGTGTACAGGATTACTCAAAAAGGGGTGCAATCCTTAAGTGAGAGAGGAAGAAAGTAAGAACCGCTTCGGAAGAAGCGGTTCTGTTAGTTATTGTTGTGTGCTGTAGAGTTTGTTAAGATGTTCACCGTAGCTTGTTTTATTGAACTTGGTTGCAGACTCAAGAAGTCTCTCATTGTCGATATAGCCGTATCTGTGTGCAATACTCTCAAGATTAGCAATCGGTTCACCAGTGTCTTTTTGTTTTTTTTGTACATACAGCGATGCTTCGAGAAGTGAATCATACGTGCCTGTGTCGAACCAGACAACCTCTTGTGGAATTGGGAGCACTTGAAGCTCTCCTCCTTTCATATATTCTTTGTTAAGATCGGTAATCTCGAGTTCACCTCTTGCGGACGGCTTAAGTGCTTTTGCATACGTGACTGCTTTTTCGTCATAAAAATAAATCCCAGGAATCGCATAGGAAGAAGTTGGTTTTTTTGGTTTTTCTTCAATTGAGATTGCGTTTCCTTCTGCGTCAAAAGTTACCACACCATAACGCTCTGGATCTGGAACTTCGTAGCCGAAGATTGTTGCACCAAAAAGATTTTCTGTAGAAGCTTTTTTGAGAAGTAATTCGAAGTGCTTACCGTGAAGTACGTTATCGCCAAGAATAAGACAAGAAGGGGATCCTTGTAAGAATGGTTCTGCTATGATGAATGCATCAGCAATACCTCGCTTCTCTATCTGCACTGCATACGAGAGCTTCGCGCCAAATGATGAACCATCACCAAGTACACCCTTAAAAGTAGCAAGATCACTTGGGTCTACTATGAGCAGTATTTCTCGTATCCCAGCATGAAGAAAAAGCGAAAGAGGATAGTAGATCATCGGCTTATCGTAAATAGGAAGAAGTTGCTTATTGGTAGCGAGTGTCATTGGGTAGAGTCGTGTACCTTTACCTGCTGCGAGAATGATACCTTTGCGAGAAGTCATATACTTATGGAGTATAGCGCTTCTTTTTGCTTAGGGGAATAGTGTACAAGTGAAAAGATTTATGTTTTCTTATGTAGCATTTGATGATACGGAATAAAAATTTGTTACTATGTTGACATTAGCAAGCGAAGAGTGTAGTCTTTCTTGTGGATCGTATTAAGCAACTAGTAGACTCTCACAACTTTTTGAAAGGGTTTGTTATGAGTGATGATACCGCAAAGAGCCCCACTGGATTTCCTGGATCGGTGTACCCGGAAGGGATTGAGGCATTGAGAGAGCATTTGAAGTATGGGGTCAATCTTCCTAGTTTTGAAGAACTCTCTATGCCTCGTCTAGTCAGGTGGATTTCGAGTCTTCTTGAATTTAATGGGCAACGCTGTATTTCCATTAAAGAGGTTATTTTTAGGCTCCATTTTGAAGCATGTGATTCTGTTGGCATAAAGTGTAGAGAAGTCTTTTGCTGGCAGGCGATAAATCTTCTTTGTTTTTTGGGAAACAGTAGACCACAAGCTGTTTATTTGTATGAAAATACTGTAGAGAAGCTTGCGAGCGCCGGTCTTCTTTGTGGAAATTGTTATTTTGTTCGCGGGCCAATGAGAAAAGGTTGGCGTAGGAATATTCCAGGGTTGAGTCGAGTGAAAGTTTTTTCAACTACAGTAAACAACCCAAAAAATCTTTCTTTTGAAGAGATGCTTGCTCTTGTAAAAGCAACAGAAGAATAGTCTTTTGAGTTGTTTAAAGAAGGTTACAGGGTAAAATCTGTAACCTTTTGTTATACTTAAGTTAATTATTTTTTTTATGGAAGATACATCTGTTGATGAAGTGATACGAGGACTTGAGGAAGAGATGAGTGCTCCTACTTTTTGGAATAACAAAGAACGAGCAAAAGAAGTGATTCGTTTACTCAAAGAATGTAAAGAAAAAAAAGAAGGAGTAAGTGCTCTTGATAAAGGAAACGCTATTGTGAGCATCTTAGCGGGTGCAGGAGGAGACGATAGTGAAGATTTTGCAAGGATGCTTTTCGAAATGTATCTCGCGTATTTTGCACGCAAAGGATACAACTACACGATGCTCCATGAAAATACTAATGATCACGGTGGGTACCGTAACCTTACCTGTGAAGTAGAAGGTAAGCTTGCATACGGAACGCTTAAGCATGAATCAGGTGTGCATCGTCTGGTACGTATTTCGCCATTTAATGCACAAGCAAAGCGTCATACTTCTTTTGCTCTTGTTGAGGTACTTCCTGTACTTCCAGCGCTTGAGCGTAAACCGATCCCCGAAGATGAACTTCGTATAGAGACTTCAAAAGCCGGCGGTCCAGGTGGCCAGAATGTGAATAAGCGAGAGACTGCAGTGCGTATTGTACACCTCCCTACGAATCTTTCTGTGCACGTCGCAACAGAACGACAACAGGAACAGAATAAACAAAAAGCACTTGATATCTTGTCTTCTAAACTGTATACGCTCGAAGAAGAAAAAAGAAAAGCTGAGATAGAAGGAAGGCAGGTGAGTAAGACTACAGAAATAGAATGGGGTAATCAGATACGTTCGTACGTGCTTCATCCTTATAAGATGGTCAAGGATCATCGTACTGATTATGAGACAAGTAATGTGGAAGCAGTGCTTGAGAAAGGAGAATTAGACGGTTTTATTGAAGTAGAGAAGACGCTAGAGTAGTTATTCGTAATTCGTTATTGGTAATTCGTAGAATTAAGACATACGAGGAGCGAGGCCGAAGGCCTCGCTCTTGTGTATTTTTACTATTAACCATTAACTATAAACTATTAACTTGCCGTCCGCCCCTCTAATCTCTAAAGTCTAACGTCTAAAATCTAGCCCCCTTATTAACATCCCAACAATTCTCCCGTCGTGGTATACTCTTCTCATGCTTTATTTCGACAAGGTATCAAAAGAATACGAAAACGGTAACCGAGTCCTTGATGATATTTCTCTTACAATCAATAAGGGTGAACTTGTCTCTATTGTGGGTCACTCGGGTGCAGGAAAAACCACACTCATTAAGATGCTCCTTGCTGAAGAGGCCCCAACGGAAGGAATGGTCTCCTTCAACTCTAATGATATTCACAGATTACGAGGGAAAGATATTAACTCTTACCGTAGGAAGATCGGTGTTGTCTTTCAGGATTTTCGCCTCATTCCTAATAAGACAGCATATGAAAATGTTGCGTTCGCTATGGAAGCTGCTGGCCGTCATGACGACGAGATAGAAGAAGATGTTCCTCACGTGCTTGATCTTGTAGATCTTAAAGATAAGATGTATCATTTTCCGCATCAGTTATCAGGAGGAGAGCAACAGAGAGTTGCTATAGCAAGAGCTATTATTAATCGACCTGAGATTATTATTGCTGATGAGCCGACAGGAAATCTTGACCCGCTTAACACATACGATATTGTACAGATTCTTAAGAAGATCAATGATCTCGGCACTACGGTGATTCTTACTACGCATAATAAAGGCATCGTTGATAATCTTGGCCGTCGAGTGATTACTATGGAAAATGGTCGTGTTACAAGAGATCAGAAGTCAGGTAAATTTACAATGTAATCATATGAAGACAGTACTTTGGAAAAGAATTCTTATCGCAGGTTTTAGAGGGTTTTATCGTAATCGTACGGTATCGCTTTCTTCTATCTTTATTCTCACGATCACTCTCTCGATCGTCACATCTTTCTACTTGTTTAGAGCGGTGTTTGACTACACACTTAATCAAGTAAAGGAGAAGGTTGATGTGCGCGTGTACCTTACTGTGGATGCAACTGATGCACAAGCGTCAGATTTAAAGGCTAAGATATTAGGTCTTACCGATGTGAAGTCTGTGACGTACACTTCGCGTGATCAGGCGCTTCTTGATTTTAAGAAAAAACATGAAGGCGATCAGCTCACTCTTCAGGCTCTTGAAGAGCTTGGTGAGAATCCATTCGGAGCATCACTTTCTATTATTGCTAAGGATACATCACGCTATGAAGCAATTGCTAACCAGCTAAGCGAAGGTTCTGGACTTCTTGGAGAAGGTAAGGGGGTTATTGATAAAGTGAACTATTATCAGATCAAAGACAGTATTGATAAATTAAACAGCATCATCGGATGGACTAATACCGTAGGATTCTGGCTTTCTATTGTCTTCGTGCTTATGAGTTGTATGATTGTGTATAATACTATTCGTCTTGCGATCTTCGTCTATCGTGACGAGATTGCGGTGATGAAGCTTGTGGGAGCGTCTAACATGTTCATTAGAGGTCCTTTTATTGTTGAGTCTGTTTTGTACTCACTTGTTGCAACGCTGACATCTGTCGCTATTTTCTTCCCTGCAACAATCTGGATTACGAAGAAGACCGTCTTTTTCTTTGAAGGGCTTAACATCAATGCTTTTTATACAGCCCATCTTCTTGAGCTTGTTGGAGCGCTTCTTCTCTTTAGTTCATTGCTTACTATTATTTCGTCGTTGCTTGCTGTTCGCAAATATCTCAAGGTTTAAGATCGTTATTGGTAATTGGTTACAATACAAAACAGTCCGACCAAAGGTCGGACCGGGGGGTGGTTGGTGGAGCTACTTCTTTTCGGCAAGATCATGCCAGAAGTAAGTAATCATGGCGATGTTGTCGTCGCCGACAATTTGGAGTGGGTACTTACTTGCGTACCAGGCCTTTTCGTCAGTGAAGGTGGCAACATCTTGCCAGTCACCCTGGAATCCAGGGAAAGGCCTTTCGTAGCGACTGACGATGAGCTGGCCAGCATCATCATCAAAACTCACCGCGAGGTTTACACCAACCTCATGACGACGTGTGCGCACGGGGTACCTTTATTTAAAGTTGAACTAATTTTATAATATCATTTTTATTATAAAAAGTCAAGTTTTTAAAATAAGCAATAAAGGCTCTGTTCTATATCTTTTTCCTAATATTTTGGATACACTGGTAAGCACTTGCATGGTATCCAATTTCTAATATCTAAAGTCTAACGTCTAGTATCTATCCTCATGACTCAATCCACTGCACTCTCTATTCTTAAGCTTGGTTACACAACATTCTTAACTGGTGCTGCAGGAACGGGTAAGAGTTATGTGCTTCGTGAGTATATTAGCTACCTTAAGCGACATGGTGTACGTTATGCAATCACTGCGTCAACTGGTATTGCGTCATCACATATTCAAGGGATGACTATTCATTCATGGAGTGGTATTGGTATCAAAGATTCTCTTAGCGAATACGATATTGAGAATCTTCTGGAGAAGCAACAGCTCTACAAACGCTTCAATGACACTCAGGTGCTTATTATTGATGAAGTATCGATGCTTCGTGCAAGCTTTCTTGATACGCTCAACACTTTGGCTAAAGCAATGAGAAGAAACAGTGCGCCTTTTGGTGGAATGCAGGTTATTTTTTCTGGAGACTTTTTTCAGCTTCCTCCTGTTGTGCGTGGCTTACATCAAGATGATGAGGCAATTTTTGCTTATGATGCAATTGCATGGAAAGAAGCTAAGCCTGTTGTGTGTTATCTTGACGAGCAGTATCGTCAGAATGATTCCCGTTTAAGTACGATTCTTCAGGCGATACGTGAGGGGTCCGTTGAGGAAGATCATTATGATAGTTTACTTAGTAGAAAAGTAGAAGGAAGTTCTCTTGATATTCTTAAGCTCTATACTCACAATGAAAATGTCGACGCGATTAATGACCAGGCTTTTGCCTTACTTACCACTGAGATACGAGAGTATGTTATGGCAACAAAAGGAAAAGCACAACTCGTTGCTTCTCTTAAGAATAATTGTCTTGCACCAGAAGTGCTTAAGCTTCGTGTTGGGGCTAAGGTGATTTGTATTAAGAATGCACAGGATAGAAGTTATGTGAATGGGTCGATGGGGGAAGTTACTTCTTTTTCTAAAGATGGTTCACCTGTAGTTACTCTTAAGAATGGCAGACAGATAACACTTACGCAAGACACTTGGAAGATAGAAGAAGACGGCAAAGTAAAAGCAGAAATTGCCCAGATACCACTTCGTCTTGCGTGGGCAATCACTATCCACAAATCACAAGGAATGACTCTTGATGAAGCGGAGATCGACCTCTCAAGGACGTTTGCCTATGGACAAGGGTATGTTGCGCTCTCACGACTCACTTCACTTCAAGGGCTTCATCTGCGAGGGTTTAACGGGCAGGCATTTATGATGAGTGATTCTGTTCGTGAGGTGGATCAAGTTTTTAAACAAAAAAGTGACCAAGCTGTAGAAGCACTCAAAAAGTATGACAAACAAAAACTACAAGCGCTTCACGAAAAGTTTCTTCTTGCATCCGGTGGTTCTGTTACAGAACAAGAGGTGAAGGATAGTGACGTGGAAGTTGTGACTCCATCTCATGAGAAGACTGCAAGCCTTCTTAAAGACGGTAAGACATTAGAAGAAGTTGCTCTTCTTCGGGAACTTTCACTTGATACTATTTTGGGGCATATCGAAAAGATAATAGAGTTACAAGGAGATGTTCCGCTTGATCATGTGATTCCAAAAGAAAAAGAATTTGATAAGATTGCAAAGACTTTTAAAAAACTTGCTACACGTAAGTTAACACCGGTGTATGATGCACTTCACGGTAAGGTGCCGTATACAACACTGCGAATTGTTCGAGCGTATTTGAGGTTATGAAAATAATAGCCGTCGTTGCGGGCCCTTGCAACGACGGCTATTATTTTGAATGAAGAGTGATGAATGAGGACCGCTTCGCTTGCAGAAGATGCGAATACCTCACTTTACTCTTCTTTGCTTTTTGTTTGTGTTCGCTTAGTTCTTCCCCAATGAATATTTGCCCAGACACGCTCATGAAGATAGTAGAGTACCGTGCTATAGGTGTTGATGACAATAACGATACCAAAAGAAAGCGCGACATCTCTTGTAAAAAAATATGCAGCAATAGAGTCCGCGGTGATGCTTAGGATTCTGTAGCTTATTGATTTTGCAATCGAGCGGTACGGTTTTTCGTGGTGCCTTTTCTTCATGAGAATTAATTCTCTTAAGTATAGCGTATAGAGTGTGATTTATAGCGTGGACAAGTTTGGTATAGAAATACAAGAGCGAGGCCTACGGCCTCGCTCTTATATTCCTAACATCTAGTATCTGTTTTCCTATATTTTCCTTTTTTATGCAAACAATCCCGCAAGTGATGCTATAAGAATAAGTGTCACTAGATTAGAGAGAGTGTCTGAGAGGAATTTTTTGAAAGCAATTTTTCGGTCACAGTTACTCCATAGAATTGCAGACCCGATAGTTGGTACAGTGTACGCAAGCCATCCCATACCAATGAAGCCAAGAGCCATCACAAAAGGTACACCATTTCGCATACTCATCGTCACAATGAAGATGACAATAAGAGAAGTAATAAAAGAGAGAAACATCTGAAGTCCATACATCTTAGGCATGTCAGGTTTTGCTTTCTCAATAAGAGCATGTTTTTCTTCTTTTGAAAGTTTATCAAAACCAAGATACTTCATATGAAGTTTTCCCATAGGGGTTTTGTCAGAATACCAGATGGTCCCAACTACAGCTGAGATCACCGCACCAAAGATTGCAAGTATAATAATCATAAAATATAGTTTAGGACCTACGCACTTAGATGAGATTCGCGAAGAAACCCTTATTTTTAAGGAGACGTACTAGAGATACGGCGACGAAAAAATAAGGAGTTTCGACAAAGAAGGTCGCTAAGTGCGTAAGTTCTATTAAAAAATAAAAAGTAACCCGTCCTTATCTGTATCTTTGAAAAGTGTAGCATGAAAAAGTTTTTATAAAAAAAGAACCCGCCGAAACGAAGGCGCGCTCCATTGGCGGGTTGTTATAGCTTAACGCTTCAGCCAGAAGATGTATGTTGAGCCATACATGCGGTAGTCCATAGCAACAACACGAAGTGTCGGAGCCGAAGGAAAGTACCACTTCCAGAATTCTTCTAGAGTGAGTTGGTCTTTTGCTGGAATATTGTTTACATCATAACACCATTCTACGGTCCTTTTTTTCTTATCCAGACAGACCATCATGTAGCCGTCTGCCCTGTATGTGATTGAGATATTTTGGATCTTGAAGATCATGTCAGCGTTGTAAGGAGTGCTTGCATCACCTTCGTTCACGTAGCTTGAGCCTTTTGCTTGGACCGTCAATGAGAAAAGAATTGCCATTGCAATGGTCAACATTTGCTTAATCATGATTCGTATCTCCGGTTGGTTTATGGAACAGATTGCTATTCGTAGCAACTTAATATATTTTATAACTAAATGATATATTTGTCAATATATAAATTGACACTTGTAAAATAAGTGTTTTTAGAAAAATGAGAGATATGATGCCATGGATTTAACATCTAAAGTCTAACATCTATTATCTAACCTCTAGTCTTGCTTTACTATTCTCCCTTCTTCTGAGATACTAGGAATATTATTTATGGCTAAGAAGACAGTATCACCGAAATATATTTTTGTGGTTGGTGGTGTCATCTCTGGTGTAGGAAAAGGTGTCACTGCTTCTTCGATTGCTAAGATTCTCAAGGATAAAGGTCACAGAGTTACCTCGATTAAGATCGATCCTTATGTTAACGTTGATGCGGGCACTATGAACCCAACTGAGCATGGAGAAGTATTTGTGCTCGATGATGGCTATGAGACTGATCAAGATATGGGGAACTATGAGCGGTTTCTTAACACAACACTTCCTTGTGAGAACTATATGACAACAGGTCGTGTCTATCAGTCAGTGATAGAGAAGGAGCGTAGTATGTATTATAAGGGCGCGTGTGTTCAGGTGGTACCCCATGTGCCTCTTGAAGTAATCGAGCGTATTACTCTTGCTGGCAAGAAGGCTTCTGCTCAAGTGGTGGTGATAGAAATCGGAGGAACAATAGGAGAGTATGAAAATATTCTTTTCTTAGAATCTGCACGTATGATGAAGATACAAGCACCACAAGATGTTGCTTGTGTGATGGTGTCATATCTTCCTGTTCCATCTGCTGTTGGTGAGATGAAGACTAAGCCGACACAGCATGCAGTGAGGACACTTCAGTCATCAGGTCTGTGGCCAGATATGATTGTTGCAAGAAGCGGTGTTAAGCTTGATGAGAAGCGAAAAGAGAAGCTCGGATTCTTCTGTAATGTTCCTCCTTCTCGTATTATTTCTGCTCCTGATGTGAAGAGTATCTATGATGTTCCGGCAAATTTTGAAAAAGAACACGTCGGAGATATGTTATGTGACCTTCTTCAGTTACCAAAGAAAGGAGCACTTCTTGAGACTGATAAGAATGCTACAAAAGACAAGAAGTCCTGGGATCTTTTTGTGAAGCGTGCACATACTGCAACAGACGAAGTGAAGATTGCTATTGTTGGAAAGTATTTTGATACAGGAGACTTCGTGTTAAGTGATGCGTACCTCTCTGTTATAGAAGCGGTCAAGCATGCATCCTATGCACGTAACAAGAAGCCAGTGATTACGTGGATCAATTCTTCTTCCTTTGAAGTAACAAAAAGTAGAAGCAAAAAAGAAGTAGAAGAAAGTCTTAAGAGTCTTCGTGAGTATGATGGCGTGATTGTCCCGGGAGGATTCGGTTCTCGTGGAGTGGATGGCAAGCTAGAAGTAATACGATATGTTAGAGAAAATAAGATCCCGTACCTTGGTCTTTGTTATGGTATGCAACTTGCAGTCATAGAATTT
Source organism: uncultured Candidatus Saccharibacteria bacterium (assembly GCA_964510805.1). Taxonomy (GTDB): domain Bacteria; phylum Patescibacteriota; class Minisyncoccia; order Phycocordibacterales; family UBA5272; genus UBA11704. Next base: position 2,663 of record CAZEDG010000018.1, on the reverse strand, counting down.
GCAAGAAATGTTGCAGGTATCACAGGTGCTACGTCACATGAACTTGATAGCAAAGCAAAGGATCAAGTGATCGCCATTATGGAATCTCAAAAAGAAAAACTTACCAAGAATACCTACGGAGGAAGCATGAGACTCGGCTCGTATGAGGCAGTGCTTACGAAGGGGAGTTTGGTTGCATCGCTTTATAAAGAAACTACTGTGTACGAAAGACATCGACACCGTTATGAAGTGAATCCGTTATATATAGAAGAGCTTACCGAGAAAGGTCTCATCTTCTCAGGAACTTCTCCAGATGGAACGCTTATGGAGTTCATTGAGTTACCTAAGGCGGAGCATCCTTTCTTTGTTGCGACACAGGCGCATCCAGAATTCAAATCAAGACCACAAGATCCTCATCCACTTTTCCTTGGTTTTGTTGACGCAAGTGGAAAGAAGGGAGAATAGTAATTGGTTATTCGTAATTCGTTATTGGTTATTCGTAGGTACAGTTGCGTGTCCAAATAAAAAATTGACACTACATTTAAAAAGTTGTAGTGTTGTATTGTTCTGTTTGATGGGGTAAAAAATGGACACAAGAAAAGATTCTGACTTAAGCATTGCTGTATGCTTGGCACTTAAATCTCTTTTTCGTAATTCAAGAAAAACCTTAAAAATTGTTTCGTTGGAAACAGGGGTTACGGTTTCCTCCCTCTCAAGGATTCACAACTTTGGAAGCATACCTTCGATTGTTGACGTGATACTACTTTGTAATAGTTACAAGATTTCTCTTCAAGAATTTTCTGATTTTGTTGAAAAGATAAAATTGGATAGTTCGATGCTTGAAAATGTTAGAAATCTGCAAGTACTTACAAAAGAATTACGAATTAAATTTCATAGCACCGCTACACAAAACCCGTAGCGGTTTTGTTTTAGGTAAAAATAAATTATGTAATTTTTTTAATGCATAAGCAAAAAGAGTAACATAGATGTGAGTGCCTGCACACAGAGTGTTAGAAAAAGTTTTTTTGATTGTGTTTGCTTAAGCAAGTATGCTGGTAGCGATACAAAGTAAATAGTACACGCAAGAACAGTGACTATAAGAAGATTTGGTCCCTCAGGATCATCCAAGAATACAAAGAGTGTACGTGAGAAGAGTAAGGAGGTTATTGCTAGGATAATGAGGTGAGAGGTTTTTGGTTTTTGTATCATAAAAGAAGCAGTGAGACTCTAAAGTAGAAGTAATTTTGTTTATTCTATTTTGTCTGATTTTTGTAGATTGCACCGCGCACAAAGTAGTCTTACATTTATAGCAAGAAGACTTGTGCCGCCTTTAGAGAACGGTAGGTCATGGTCAAAATGTAAATTTTTTGTTTCTCCACAAAGAACACATTTGCCTTGATCTCTTTTCCATACTTCTTTTTTTATTTCTGAAGGTATAAGTCTTGTGTGTTTGAGATTTATTTGATGTGTGTCAAAGTTTTCTTGTGTGGTAGATAGTTTTAATATAAATTTAAAAACATTACGGTTGCCATCATGCACTACTATGTAATCAATTAGATCAAAAAATCCCTTAAGTGACCATATGCCATCTTGAATTTTTTCATAGACTTTTACAAGTTCTGGTTTTGAATTATTTTGTTTGTATGAACGTATTGCTTGTAAGAAGAGGCCATTTTGAGTTATCTTTCCACTAGGTAGTCTTTCTGGTTGGTTTTCTTTTTTTGGATTAGTTGTGTATGTTTTTGCTAAGTCGTGACCTTCGTATTCAATTGTAATACCATCGCTATGCACCTTGTCTTGATAAGGCGCATTTGATTTTTGGGACATCAAAATAACTGAATAAGAAGGATTCATTCTAAAATTCATTCCTCGTTGCATTGTTTCCGCATTCTCAGCCTCACACATGTCTCTGTAGCTAAGAATGGTATCTAATGTCTTTGTCACATTTGCAGCTTAACATACCCTGTGCTTTTTTGCAGCGAAATTAATCCGCTGGCAGTATACTTGCCTAAGTTCTTTAGAAAAGGGGTTGTGATGACCACAAAGATAGACAATGGTAATGTGCCTCTTGTTGAGACTTCGGCTGGGAAGCGTCTTGCGAAGGTTCTTGCTTTGCTTGGTCTTGACGAGATTCTTAAAGATCCAAAAAGTGATCTCAGTAAAAAAGATCGTAAGTTGCTTTCTGGTTGCAGAAAGAAACTCAAGAAAGAGATTAGAAGGGGTCGTGCTTCAGAAACCGCCTGAGGCGGTTTTGTTTTGGGGTGATGGGTATGGGGTGAGGTTGGAATCTATTGCAAAGAAGCTTCTTCTTTGTTCCTTCTGTCGCATTCTGCTAGTATTTCTGCAAGTTCTTCTTCGTTAAAACCACCAGACATCCATGCGTAATCGATTAAACCTTTCCTATAAGTATCAACGATACTCATTGGTGTGGGGAATTCTTTTCTAATTTTTTCTCTTATCGAATCAAGATTAGTAATGATGTCATTATCTTCAGGATCTGTTGGATCTAAGTGAGCAATCACTTGGTTAAGTGGGGGGGCAATATTATTTGGTTGTGGCATTTGATTCATGTTCATATAAGTAAAAGTATACTCTTTGCAAAAAATAAACCAAGAGAGAATTTGTTGGGGTATAAGGACTCGTTCACAAAACTACCTCGCTACGCTCGAAGTAGTTTCGCGAAC
>CAZEDG010000017.1:0-17135 GCA_964510805.1 uncultured Candidatus Saccharibacteria bacterium | reverse complement strand
ACCTTGCGATATGCGATTTTGAGTCGCACGCGTCTACCATTCCGCCACTCCGGCAATTTTTATTTTACAAACACAAACTTTTTATATACTCTCTGCCAACACCAGATTTTAAATACTTCTCACGTATTCGTGCTGATTTTCTATCTGGTAGTACTTCAGTATACACCAACTTAAACGGAATATACTTTTTAGTTGCCAGTGAATACCCAGCATTATGCTCTTGTATTCGCCTTTCAAGATTATTTGTCATACCAACGTACTGAAAAGATTTTGAAAGGCTTCTAAGTATATAGACCGTATACATTTTGAATTTATAATAACAACCTTGCGATATGCGATTTGAGCCCGCCTGCCGGCGAGGCAGGTCGCACGCGTCTACCATTCCGCCACTCCGGCAAATTGTATTTTACAAAAGGATTATAACACAAAACACTACTTTGTTATAAACCTATTTATGGTATATAATGAAGCCTTGTTCTTTTACTGGAAGAAAGAAAGGATGCACAAATGGACACCAAAGCAAAAACCATTTGCAGACTCTATGCTATTGAATGTTCTTTTGTCTTAGGGTTACGAAATCTTGTCAAGACAACCAAACAATACGCATTCTCTACCCAAGAAATACGGGGCCAATCTCGTGACCTTGACGCCGTCGGACCAGCAACGCTTGCAAAAATAGCAATCACTCTTTCTAATCAAGGACTGATCGTTATCGGAAGTGGATCAAAATTTTCTCTTACCGAAAAGGGAAAGTCTGCTGAACTGCGACTTATTTGAAACCATCCATGCCACACTCTTTCGTGTGGCATTTGTTCTTGTTATCTTATTTATTCTACGAGTACGTCTCCTCTATATAATCAACAATATCAGAAGAATCCTTAAGCACCATATGCGCTCCATCATCTACCATGCAAGGCATTGTACGCGCTCCGTATCCTTTTGCCTCTTCAAGGTAGCTTTCGTTTTCTATATTTCTCTCTTCGTATGACACATTATGCTCAAGAAGAGAACTTTTTACTTTTTCACAATAAGGGCAATTTGATTTTGTGTAGAGTACGAGCATAGAATTTGTTGCTTTTCTATTTTTGTAATGTTGATCTTTATCATGTAGTATAACAAATAATGAACCAGGAAAGAAAAATAATTGCGATCATAGGCCCTACCGCAAGCGGTAAGACCGATCTTGCTATAGAACTTGCCAAGAAGCACAACGGCGAGGTCATTTCGACCGATTCTCGTCAGGTATACAAAGGACTTGATCTTGGCACCGGCAAAGTAACGAAAGAAGAAATGGAAGGTATCCCCCATCATATGCTAAGTGTCTATGAACTTGATCAAAAAGTAAGTGTTGCGCAGTTCGTAGAAGATGCACTTCCAATACTTGAAGATATTCTTACTCGCGGGAAGACACCGATACTTTGTGGCGGTACTGGTCAATATACGCACGCACTTCTGTATCAAGAGTCACTCCCAGAAGTTGCTCCTAACCAAACACTGCGTGATGAACTTATGAACCATACAGAAGAAGAGCTCTACAACATGCTTCTTGCTAAAGATAAAGAACGAGCACAAACAATAGACAAGCACAACAAGCTTCGCCTTGTTCGTGCACTTGAAATTATTGAAGCCTTGGGAAAAGTTCCAAAAAAAGGAGAAGCGACACTTCGTTACAACACTGTTGTATACAGAACTGAGATTAGCAGAGAACTTCTCAAGAAGCGAATTACAAGAAGACTAGAGAAGCGTATAGAGCTCGGTCTTATCGAGGAAGTAGAAGAGATTGTACACAGAGGATACAACGAACAAGAACTAAAACGCTTCGGTATCGAGTACTATGTGATTGCACAATTTTTATCTGGAGCATTACCGTATGATGCTATGAAGCAAGAGGTTATTCATGCTAGCTACCTCTACGCAAAACGCCAAGAGACTTGGAACAAAAAATTTTTTAAGGATGCAATACCGGTGGAGATTAGACAATAGATCACAAGCTTACAGATTACAGAACACAGAGAGACACAGTAGTGAATACAAAGACGGTCATTGTCTGAGACCCAACAATGACCGTCTTTGTATACATCTCTACAATACAAAAAGTCGGGCTCGCTTGCGCTCACCCGACCATTCCACATGCACCACTTAGTTGCTGTACTTCTCCCGAAGAGCTTGCATCTCCTCTGTGTCATCTTCGCCCAAGAACTCCTTGATGCGAATCAGCACCTCAGGAGAAAGTTCATAGTGGGAACGAATCTCTTCTACATCCTTCTTGCAAGCATCCTTTTCTTCAGCGTTCAAAAACGGCCACACCCACTTGCACGCAAGCGCGTAAGAGGTAGCACATTGAGTACGCTTAGGGAGAGGAAGCAAGGTGGAAGAACAATATCTCTCTTCGAGCTCTTTGAAGTGCCGAAGTGCGGTCGCTTTCCTTCCAACCTTTGCCATGATGTTGCCGATGACGTCCACATCTGTGCTATGCCAAGATGACAAGTTGAAAGGCTTGAAGAATCGGAAGAGAAAAGCAAAGAAAACGCTCACCGCTCCGAAGAGGTAGTAGCGCCACTTCACCTGCTTCTTCAGGCCACTCGCAACTTTTTTGTCATCAAGCAATCGCTTCATGTCCGCAGTTGCACCGAACATGTCAGAGGCCAAGGAGATTAACCATTTCTTATACACACTAGCCGTGAGAGCTATTGACAAACACAGCAAAAAGATGATGAGAAAAAATAGTTTCAAAGAGCTATTAGACCAATCATCTTGAGGGGTAGCTCCGAGCATAACACTTACAGAAGAAAACACGAAACTGACTAAAAACGCTACAATAAAGAAACTAATAAGCAGAAAAGAATTTACAAGCGTTGACAACATCATCGCTTTATCCCACAAGCGAATCTTTTTCTCATCATTGTCAGGGTGCGACCGTGCAGTCCAGATCGCCCTGCCAACCATAGAGTCTTCTTTCGACATGACCGTCTCCTTTTCAGACCGAACGAACAAAACGACCTTTATTCTACAACTAATTTTTTATTAAGTCAAATTTTTAGCAGTCATCTCAATACAGCATTCTTGTATTCATCTAACCTCTCAAGTCTAATACCTATTATCTAGTTTTTCTGCTATACTTACTCCCATGTCGTCATATATTACTACTATAGGCCTTGAAATTCACGCAGAACTACACACAGCATCTAAGATGTGGTGTGGTTGCAAGAATGATCCCTACGAGAAGTCCCCTAACAAAAATATTTGTGAGATCTGTATGGCTCATCCAGGCACGCTTCCTGTACCAAATAAAGAAGCTATCAAGAAAGTAGTGCAAGTAGGTCTGTCTGTTGGGGCGAACATTGCTGACTTTACAGAATTTGACCGCAAGAATTACTTCTATCCAGATATTCCAAAAGGATACCAGATCTCTCAATACAAACTCCCTATCGTATCAGGTGGTACCATTAACGGTGTAGAGCTCACTCGTATTCATCTTGAGGAAGATACCGCTAAGTCATCACACGATGGAGGCGTCACGCTTGTTGATTATAATCGTGCAGGTGTCCCTCTTATGGAGCTTGTGACAGAGCCGGTGATTCACTCGGCAGAAGAAGCTGGTGCCTTTGCAAGAGAGCTACAAAGAATCCTTCGTTATGTCGGCGCATCAGAAGCAAACATGGAGATGGGGCAAATGCGTGTCGAGGCAAATATTTCGGTATCTAAGGATGCGAACAAGTTCGGCACCAAGTGCGAAGTTAAGAACCTTAATTCTTTCCGTTCAGTTGAAGAAGCTATCAAGTACGAAGTTGCTCGTCATATTGATATTCTCGAAGAAGGCGGGGCTGTTATACAAGAGACACGAGGTTGGGATGAAGGTAAGCAAGAAACCTTCAGTCAACGCAAAAAAGAAAATGCTCATGATTACCGCTACTTCCCTGATCCGGATCTTCCTAAGCTCTATCTCTCTAAACTTTTTGATATCGAAGCTTTGCGAAAAGAAATTCCTGAACTTCCAAAAGAGAGACGTGCTCGTCTAAAGGAAAACTATGATCTCAAAGATGAGGTTATACAAATACTTGTTGACGATGTTCATCTTGCAGAATACTTTGATGCCATTGTTACGGGAAATACTCAAGATTTTGCGAAGCTTGCTTCTAACTATCTTATCTCAGATATCCTCGGAATCCTTAAAAAAGAAAATAAGCCTGCGGTGATAGAAAACTTTCCGAGTGTTAACGCTTTCAAAGAGCTCCTTACCCTTGTAAGTGCGAATGAACTCTCTTCTCGTGGAGCAAAGGACATTCTTCCTCACATTATGGGAGAAGGAAAGACTCTTAATGTAAAAACTCTTGCCGAAGAAAAAGGTCTCATCCAAAAGAATGACAAAGAAGCGCTCAAGACAATCGTCAAAGAAGTGCTTACAGAAAATCCTACTCAAGTAGCAGACTACAAAAATGGAAAGGAGCAGATGTTTATGTTCTTCGTTGGTCAGTGTATGAAGAAAAGTAAAGGAGCAGGCAACCCTTCGCTTTTCCAAGAATTACTTAAGGAAGAACTGAAATAAGACAACAGAGCACAGACAAACAGATGACAGACGATACAAGAGCGAGGCCGTAGGCCTCGCTCTTTATCTAAAAAGAAAAGTTAATCCACATCATAAGTCCTAAAAACCTTGTATTCTAACCATTAACCAGATACTATTAACTAGCAACTGGCTACTTTCCATGCAACTCTTCACCAAACGATTTGTCAAAGATATTGCACTCATTATCATACTTGGTGCTTCTCTTTACATACTCACCCATAATCCAATCACACACCCAAAACCAGTAACCACAAAAAATGGTAACTGGAGCATACAACTGATGCAACACCCTCTTGTGCTTGGAATCGCAGGACACAACTTCCTAGTGCTCAAAGATAATCAGAATGAAATCGTTGAAGAGCTTCATGGTCTTGCAACCAACGCTACAACACAAGAATGGAAATATATAGGCAATGATAAGAGTGATCTTTTGCAAGTTTGGAAATTCAAAGGACCAAGATCATATATCGCCGAAAAGAGTTATGCAGGGATAGTACTCTATGAAGGCTCTAAGGACTCTGTGCTTCATGTCTGGGCAAGAGGAGACGCCTGTAAAAATAAGATTAATAAACTTCACCTCTTCTACCCGCCTTATGGTGTTAATGTGAGCGGAGATACTGAGAACTCTAACTCAGTAGCTTACACCATGAGTCTATGCATGGAACTCAATCCTAAGCGACTCGGCCTTATCACACCAGGATGGGGGAAGAACTTGCTAGACAACAGAGCACAGACAACAGACAACAGACCATAGACGATTCAAAAACAATGACGGTCATTGTATTACAAGAGCGAGGCCTTCGGCCTCGCTCTTGTGTCTTTCTTGTATTTCAACTACATCCCTCTTTCTTCATTCTTCTTTCTAATATCTATCCCTTGAGTTCTTTCACCAAAAGATCTCCAAATACCTTCACAAGCTCATCATCATAAAGAGAGAGCGATACTACAGGCTTACCTGTTGCTTTCTTAAGAAGCTCAACTTTCTTTGCAACCTCTTCTTTACTTGTCGTATCAACTTTTGAAAGAACGATAAGTTCTTTTTTTGTAAGGAGTGACGGATCATACTTGCCAAGCTCTTCACGAATAGTAAGGTATTCTTTAACCACGTCATCATTTGTTGCAGAAACAAGATGCACAAGCATCTTCGTACGAGTAATATGGCGCAAAAATTTGTGCCCAAGACCTTTACCTTCACTTGCTCCTTCTATAAGACCAGGAATATCTGCAAGCACATACGAAAAATATGCACCTAAGTTAGGCTCAAGTGTAGTAAAAGGATAATCCCCAATCTTAGCTCCTGCTCGTGTAAGAATATTAAGAAGTGATGACTTGCCGGCATTAGGAAGACCAATAAGACCAGCATCAGCAATAAGCTTAAGCTCAATATCAAATGTTGCGAACTCACCGAGATCTCCTTTTGTGAATTCCATCGGAGTACGGTTGGTTGACGACTTGAAGTTCTCATTACCAAGACCACCTTTTCCTCCACGAAGAATCAAGAAATCCCCTTCTTCCATGAATTCATGTCTAGTATCATACTCGCGATTATAGACTACAGATCCAAGAGGTATCGTCAGATAAAGATCCTTCGCATCACCTCCATGCATACCACGCTTTTGACCTGATTCACCATTCTCCGCCTTCCACTCTTTTTTATGTTTATAGACTGCAAGAGCACTGATATCTCGTATCACTCTTAGATAGACATCACCTCCGCGACCACCATCTCCTCCTGCAGGCCCTCCATAAGGAATGCCTTTTTCACGACGCCAACGGACAACGCCGTCACCGCCTTTTCCTGCTGAAAGCGAAAGTGTGATGTGATCGATAAGCATACAAGATAGATGTAAGATAGTAGACTTTAGACGTTAGGTGTCTAACATCTGCTAGAAATACCATACTACCAAATTTTAGTTAGAATGTCTAGTGATGTATTGACATGTTTAAATATTAATTTTAATATAAAATACTCTTTATTTTTATTTGTCAATATTGCTGAATGTGAGAATAAGTATAGAATAAAGATGTATGAAAAATGTACTCACAGGCCTCTTGTTTTCATTTATTTTTATTGGACTTTTTACCCATACGCATGCTCAGGTGTATACCTCTTATATACCAATTGATCAGAGAAAATGTGCTCAGATGTACCCAAATAATTGTGCTCAGCAATCCTATTACTATACACAAGGATGCTACACCTACTACTACAATGGCGTCACTAATACAACAACACTCACAGGAAATTCTTGCCAAGTGAATCAGAATCAATATTCTAATCAGTACATATACTCCTACCCTTCGACCTACACCTACACACAACCTTCGTATCAAACCTATCAGACATACGGATACAATAATGGTCAATGGATCGCAGGATATACACCAAATGGTCTCTTCACAGGATTCTTTGGTAACACCAACACCAATAACAATGCTTACTACTATGTAAGCTCTCCATACAACTACTCATACAATACTAATTACAACTACGGATACAGCAACACTAACTACAATTATTGTTACTGGTATGATGGATACCAGGTGTGCCAATAACTAGATTTTAGACGTTAGACTTTAGGTATTAGAAAATACAGACAACAGAGCACAGACCGCTTCGCTTACAAAATAGAGATAAAATGCAAAAATACAAGACAAGAGCGAGGCCTTCGGCCTCGCTCTTGTCTTGTCTGTTGTCTATTTGTCTGTGCTCTGTTGTCTATTTTTGCCTTCGGCCTCGCTCTTTGTATCTGTATTTTCTAATACCTAAAGTCTAACATCTATTAACTATCTAGTAACCATTAACTAGATACTATTAACTTGTAACCTTATTCCTTTTCTAATCTCTAAAGTCTAAGATCTATCAACTATCTAGTAGTTCCTCAATCTTGATGCCTTATCATGGTTGCGAATCTTTTCGTGCACCTTGGCTTCAATCTGACGAATACGCTCACGAGTCACACCGAACTCCGCTCCCACTTCTTCTAGTGTATGCATGACGCCATCGAACTCTCCAAGACCATTACGCATCTCCACAATCTTACGCTCCTTAGGAGAAAGATCATCAAGAATCTCGTTGATCTGATCTGAAAGAATACGATGAGATGCTTCAGCATCAGGAGAAAGAATCTTATCATCAGCAATGAACTCACCGAGTGTTGACTTATCATCATCATCTCCGATCGGCTTCTCAAGTGAGACTGTATCTTGATTGATGTTTTCGATCACATGAATCTTCTCTACATCAACACCCATCTCAACTGCAATCTCTTCTGCAAGAGGATCACGACCAAGATCTTGAGAAAGACGACGAACCACTTGCTTATACTTAGCAATTGTTTCTACCATGTGCACAGGAATACGAATCGTACGTGACTGATCAGCAAGTGCTCGAGTGATTGCTTGTCTAATCCACCAAGTAGCATAGGTTGAAAACTTGAATCCTTTTGAGTAGTCGAATTTCTCAACCGCTTTGAAAAGTCCAAGGTTTCCTTCCTGAATAAGATCAAGGAGTGTAAGATCGGAACTTCTTCCAACATACTTCTTAGCAATAGAGACAACGAGTCTTAGGTTTGCTTTTGCAAGAAGAGTAATTGCTTCTTTATCCCCTTTTTCGATACGTTTCGCGAGCTCTCGCTCATTATCACCAGAAATAAGCGGATACTGTCCAATCTCACGAAGGTACATCTGAATACTATCGTGAGTACTGTCACGACCTTCAAGCTTAGCAATATCGTCATCCATATCAAGGAGATTTCCTCCTTCTAGAATATCAACACCTGCTTTATTAATCTTCTCATATAACTCTTCGAGATAGAGAATGTCGAGCTCGATGTTAGGAAAATAACGAATAATCTCATCATAGGTAATGAAGCCTCGCTCCTTCCCCTTCTGAATGAGTTCTTGTTCATTCTGCTCTCTTGTTGTAATCTTCTTTGGCTTTTCTGGAGCCTTTGGCTTAGACGGACCGGTCTTAATAGTGAACGCCTTTGGTTTATACTTTGGCTTCTCTTCTACTTTTGACTCAACTTTGCTTTGCTTTTTTACTGGAAGCGCTTTTTTGACTTGCTTCTTAGCAACTTTTTTAGGGATATCTTTTTTAATGACTTTTTTTGTAACCTTCTTTTGCACTTTCGGTGCTACTTTTTTCTTAGGAGCTTTCGCTACCTTTTTTGTTGTTTTTTTGGCCACGGTTTTTGCCGTAGTTTTTTTTGGTGCACTCTTTTTTTGTGAAGATACTTTTTTCGCCATATTAGAAATGGTACACCGGATTATACCACAAAGCGATTAGAAAGTCCACGGACAAGAATAGATAGTAGATGATAGACTTTAGGTATTAGAAAAGGAATGAGGATGAGAGACTAGATGTTAGATATTAGACTTTAGGTATTAGAAAATACAGATACAAAGAGCGAGGCCGTAGGCCTCGCTCTTGCATTTCAACTTCATTCCTCATTCCTCACACTTCATACAAAACAATTGTTTATTCCACCGCCTTCTTCACGTGGTCATAAATCTGGCGAAGAATCGCATCATGGTCAGCACCCTCTTCACGAAGCTTTTTCTGAAGTTCTTCAAGCTTCTTCTTATGCTCTGCTCTGTTGTATGAATTCATAAGATCTTTAAAATACGTTTCTTTATTACTGATCACTTTTTTTTCTAGAAGAAACATTTCTTCTTCTATAATCGCATCAGGATATTCCTTTATATCAATACCAAGAAGAGAAAACTCCTCACTCTCTAGCTTACCATGAAGTTTTGCGTATGCAATAATCTCACGAATAAGACGTTCTCTTGAAGGAATTTGCACCTTATTCTCTTCTTGTTGCTGTTCTGTAGAAACAACACCGCGAGAGAGTTCTTCTGTAAGAGACACTTCATCAATCCCTGATGTTTTAGAAACAACTCTTAAAAAATGAGCTCGATCAACAGGAGACTGAATTGCTCGCACAAAAGGAATAACTTTCTCAACAATTTTCTTCCCTTTTTCCCTCTCAGGAAGATCGCTTATCATAATATCAGCGGTAAGCTTTTCAATAATATGGCGCTTAGTCTTGATTGCATTCAACCATTTATTCGGATCATCTTGTATCAAGTCTGCCGGGTCTTTGGTTCCTATAGCTCCAACAGTGTATACATCAAGCCCACCAAGAAGACAAAGGAGAGCTGTCTTATGGAGCGCGGTCTGTCCTGCATTATCAGTATCAAAAGAGAGAATGACCGTGTCACAGAATCGCTTAATAAGATGAATATGTTCATCGGTAAACGCAGTCCCTGACACCGCAACAGTATTGTGCACCCCAGCTTGATAGCTCATACAAAGATCCATTTGGCCTTCAACAACGACAACAGACTTCTGCTCTGACATTGCACGTTTAGCGGTGTCATACCCAAAAAGTATTTTTGATTTATGATACAGAGGTGTCTCTGGAGTATTCACATACTTCCCTTGTGTGTCGGTTGCAAGTGACGGAAGAATTCTCCCAGAATACCCAACGGTTGCACCAGAAATATTTCTAATCGGAAACATCACCCGCCCTCGGAAGCGGTCATAGTATCCTTTTACTTTTCCATAATCATCGTGGGCAACAATCACAACGCCTGCTTCTACCATTTCTTCTGGTTGATAGCCTTTTTTTGCAAGATAGGTAAAAAGGTCTCTCCACTCATTCTTGGCGTAACCAATACGAAATGTTGCGACAGTGTCAGGATGCACACCGCGACTAATGAGATACTCCTTCGCTTCACTACTCTCATGAAGCGAAGCGACAAAGTGCTCTGTTGCGTCCTTAAGAAGTGCAATAAGTCTCGACTCACTCTCATTCTTACGAGCATCTTGAAGTGATACACCTGCACGATCAGCAAGAATTTTGAGTGCTTCGACAAATGGAATATTTTCTATCTTTTCTACAAAAGTAAAAATATCCCCATGCGTCTGACATCCGAAACAATGAAATGATTTTCGTTCTGGAGAAACATAAAAAGAAGGTGTGCGCTCATTATGGAACGGACAACGTGCCCTAAACTGACCCCCAGACTTCTCAAGACGTATGTAAGTAGAGACCACTTCAGTGATAGAGAGGAGTTCTTTGATTTGGTCTTTGGGGTTCATAGGAGAGGTGTAGACTAGATGTTAGACATTAGACTTTAGAGGTTAGAAGTGAAGCACGATAGTTCTTCCTTTCTATAGAGCAGTCAAAACAAATATCGATCTTTTAAAAAGAATAGTTTTTTAGAATATGTTTATTTTACAATGAAAATAGTAAACTTTTCAAAATACAAAATCTAGGTATTTATTTTGGTTTAGCTATAGTGTAATAGCAGGTCACTCTTTTTGCTAGTTGACAAAGTAGATAATAATTACAAAAGTTAAGAAAAAGAAAAGCCCGCCAGAGCTCAAAAAGAGGTGGCGGGCCAGTTCAGTACATGTCTTTAATGGAACGAGATCAGAGGATTCTCAGTGAAATACTCTTCACGCCCATGTACACCTGACGAAACAATTCTCAGGAATTGTCGATTGAAATCTTGAGGAACCGGGAGACTCTCGTGAGGAGTCAGGATGCCAATCTCACGAACTTCACCTGCCTTCATGAAAGTTGCAGTACTGTACGGATACAAATCTGCAACATGTCCGATATCGCCATCAAGTGAAGTTTCTTCATGTACAGCATCCCACAGAGCACAGCTATCATCGAGGTTGTTTGCGAGCAAAATCCTGACACCCCTTTCGAGGGTAACACGGTGAGTTTGCCCCCACCCACCGCCACCCCAGCAGTAGATCTTGTTGGGGTCACGTCCCGCTTCGGTATGGATGGCGCGTCCATATTTTGCACGCTGTCCACGATGCGGAGTCCCGGCAACAGCAGCAGACTCGTCAATGGTCAGAAAACCGATGTCGCCTTTCTTCACATACACTGAATCGATGATGTCTCGATAGGCATGATAATTCTCGGGGACAGAGCTCGAATCACCTTGGATGTAGGGCATCATCAAGCAACGGACACCGGAAAACTGAGGAAAGGAAATATTCATGAGTCTCTCCAATCAATATGGTTTAGCTTAAGCGAAATGCTCAAGTCTAATTTCTATTATACATTAAAACTATAATATGTCAATGATTATTTAGAGCGCCTTGACAAAAATTTTGCATAATGCTACATATAAAGTATGAAGAAAAGAAATTCACAGCCACATACACATAACACGCTAGCCATTAGTACGGTCGCGTTTTATCGTCTTTTTATGACGTTTGTATGTAGCTTAGGATTTCGATACTCAAACTATACGCCAAGGTAACGAAATACAGTGAGAATAGGAAGCCCAAGCTACATAGAAGCTTGGGCTTTTATGTAGCAGATAGTTCTTTGTTATCAACCACATTAACAAAAGGGTACATCATGCAAACAAAAACTTTGAAGTCCTATTACATTGCAATGACAATCTTAGAAGAACCTGTTCTTCTTGGTCCGATTATCATCCTTGCATTGAGCAAATTAGGACACATGACGACGGAGCAGATATTTCTCTCCGAAACCATCATGGCATTCCTTGTTCTTATCTTAGATGCGCCAACTGCAATTCTTGCTGACCTTGTTGGCAGAAAAGTATGCGTCATCTTCGGTAAAGCATCTCTTCTTGTTGGGATTATCGTAATCACTTTCATGTCCACTCCACTCATGGGATTCATCGGCAATCTCTTCTGGGGAATAAGTATCGCACTTTCATCTGGAGCAGAAGAAGCAATGCTCTATGATGAGTTCGCAAGAAGAGGTACGAGCAAAACATACAACGAAACATTACGTGAGATGGCAAGTTATCGCGCAATTATTGCAGGCATAGCAACACTTGCTTCTGGGTATATAGCAGAGTACGACCTTCGTCTCCCCTTTATGCTTTCTGTTCCTGGTATCTTTATTTCATTTGTTATGATCTTCTTTTTTCCAAAAGAAACACAAAGAGAAAAAAGTTTTTCTTGGGAAAAGTACAAAAAGAGTTCGATTACTTCAATGCAAGAAGTTCTTGGTAACAGCACTCTTAGAAGTCTGATTATCTGGTTCGCACTCTTTGGAGTAATTGGTAAGGTATACTTCTTTACCTATAACCCTTATCTTGATCTTGCAGAAGTAAAGAGTAGTACTGTTGGTATCATCTTCTTCGGTATCAACATGATGATGTTTGTATCATCAAGGTATGCGTTTGTCATCCAAGAAAAAGTACAGCATCATGGACTACGTATAGGGTTTATGCTTCAAGGAGTGTGTATGGTTGTGCAATCACTTTTTGTCTCTTTGTATAGCGGGTTACTCATCTGTCTTCAAGGGGTTTCTCGAGGATATGTTCAAGTAATCAAAAGCCCGCTTCTTAACAAAGAGATACAAGAAGAACACCGAGCGTCGATTATTTCTTTTCAATCTTCGTTCGAAGGCGTCCTTCAAATGACAGCCCTGTTCTTGGCCTCGTTCTTGGCAAACGATATCACAACTCTACTCTTTTTGCTTGGAGTGGTTACATGTGGATTCGCCTTCTTCTCTAAAAGATGGTAGTTATACTGGCGCATTATATGCGCCAGTATTTTTTTAGAAAAAGCCCTGATTGATATACACAAAAAGTGACAAGATAAAAAGAAGACCGACACCTAAACTAATATGAAGTAGGTGTTGTTTCCTCACCTCGATGCTAATCATAAGAAGTAACGCAACAGCTGTAATTACAATAAGAATCTTGTAGACGGTGTCGATATATGAAGACAAGAAAAAGAGAATTCTTTCGTACCATGTTGCATAGGTTCCATTCAAAATAGAAACTCCACTCACCGAACCTTCATGATGTGACGTGTCTACAGCACTTACTGCATCCGGTGTAATAGCGGTAACTACAATTGGAGATGATGTAGCTGGAGAAGTTGTTGATGTATTACCAAAAGCATCTTCTTTTGTTGCAAGTGAAGAAGGTGACATGCTTTTGCTCTCCAACTTTTTACTCTCAGATTTGGTGCTTGTACTTTCTTCTGTAATGACTACCTCACTATGAGGTGGAGCTACGCCACGTGTTCCGAAGAACTGTACAATATAGGTTGTTTCGTAGTTGTTGTAATAACCAGGAACCGTCGCAATACCGATTTCTTTGAAGTGTGTGTTCTCGATGTTTGCACGATGACTCTTGGAGTTCATCCAAGCATTTGTAACATCTTCTGCATCTGTAAAATTAACCGCCAAGTTCTCCCCTGCATACAAAAAAGAATACCCTGCTTCATTGAACCAATGCCATGGTTCTGTTCCATCAGGGGCGGTATGTGCAAAATATTCTTTAGATGCCATATCTTCACCTTTGAGCATCGCACCTTGTTCGAGAAGATTATTCTTAACAAGAGGAGGAAGCCCTTCAGCTGTTCTACTCTCATTAGTAAGATCAACAAGTACTGAAGAGGCAATTGATTGCCCAAGCACACTCTTATGAATAAACAAAGAGCTTCCAAATGAAGCGCCAAGAAGAAACACCGATACAAAAAGGAGTGACGCGACGGCAACTTCTCTAAAGTAATGAGGTTTGTACTCGTTACCATGATGAGGAATAAAAAGATGTTTAAGAAAAATGATCACCTTCATAAAGTGTTTCCATAAGTATACTCTATGAAAAGAATGGAAACAAAAAACCGGGTGATTACCCGGTCGAAGAAAGAGCGTATACGACACCAAAAGATGCCAGAAACACAAGGAGAGAAAGGAACGCCCCTTCTCTAAAGGTGTTGCTTTGATCCCTGCTCCAACTTCTCTTGAATAATGGGAAGAGGAACCCAAAGAGAGTCATATAGGTAAAAAGAGCAGGCAAGAATAAAGACAACATGTTATTAAAAAAGAGAACCAGGTAACATGAACCAAAGATTGCTATGGAATTCGTTGTTCCAGAAATCCACCCTCTACCCTGATTACTTTTTAATACATATCCTCTATACACAAAGTACAGAACAGCAGAAATAAACTGAAAAACAAGCCCAACGACAAGCACGATAAATTCTTTTGTCATAACCATCTCCACAGGTAAACAACTGCACTTTATCCTACACAAAAATGAAGGAAAGGTAAAGAGCGGTGCCGTACGACACCGCTCTTTATACCTACACAACTCCTTATAACAAGTAAAGTATTATTGTGTCTCGTCCATCTTATCACGAAGTCCTGTTCCAGCTGGAATAAGACGACCAATAATTACGTTCTCCTTAAGACCTCGAAGCTCATCCATTTGTCCTCGTGTCGCTGCTGTAATGAGTACACGTGTTGTATTTTGGAATGACGCAGACGAAAGCCATGAATCTGTTGAGAGTGCAACATCAGTGATACCAAGTACAAGGTATCTACCCTTAGCTTCTGTCTTAGCTTCTCCCTTAACACGAGCATTTTCGCTACGGAATGTAGAAACTTCTACAACATCTGACTGAGTGAAGCGAGTATCTCCAGGGTTGGTAATCTTTACACGACCAAACATCTGCTTAATGATAACTTCGACGTGCTTACGAGAGATTGCGGCACCTTGAAGTTCGTACACCTTGTTGATTTCAGCAACAATATACTCTTCCGCAACTTCCTTGCCCGCATAGTTGAAAAGTTCTTCAATATCACATGATCCATCAGTAAGTAGCTGGCCACGCTTAATCTTATCTCCAATCTTAACAACAGGCTGACGACGGAATGGTACTGTGTACTCTACTTGCTTACCACTCTTATTACCCTTTGATCCATCATCATCAGCTAAGATAACAATCACCTTCTCCTTACCTTCATCACGAATTCCGTGAACTTCACCATTTTCGTGAGCGATGATTGCTGGATTCTTAGGAGCACGACGCTCGAAGATTTCTTCTACACGAGGAAGACCTTGTGTAATATCTGTTCCCGCCACACCTCCGGCGTGGAAGGTACGCATTGTAAGCTGTGTTCCTGGTTCACCGATCGCTTGCGCAGCGACGATACCAACCGCTTCACCAAGATCAACCTTCTTGTTACGTCCCATATCAAGTCCGTAACACTTTTGACAAATACCATGAAGTGACTGACAAGTAAGTGGTGAGTATACCTTCACCTCCTCAACACCTGCATTTTCTACAACAAGAGCATCATCCTTAGTGATAAGATGACCTTTCTTGAAGAGCACTTCACCGTTTGCAATAATCTCATCTGCAAGCACACGTCCACGAATGTTCTTAGAAATAGGAACTTCGATACCAAGAGCATTCTCCTTGCGGACAATCTTGCTTTCCTTACTACCACAATCAAGCTCTGTAATGATAGCATCTTGTGCCACATCCACGAGACGACGAGTAAGGTATCCAGCTTGAGCAGTCTTAAGCGCGGTATCGGAGTTACCTTTACGAGCACCGTAGGTAGTAATGAAGTACTCAAGAGGAGTAAGACCTTCTTTATATGATGCAATTACCGGGAAGTCGAGGTTACGTCCTGAGTTATTCACGATGATACCCTTCATACCTGCCATCTGAATAATCTGAGCAATAGATCCACGAGCACCTGAGGTAATAAGATCATACACTGATCCATGCTTCTCAAGCGCGTCAGGAATAAGCTTCTCAATCTTAGTACGAACGCCTTGCCATACAGCAATAGTACGTTCATAACGCTCTTCAGGAGAAAGGAGACCTTCCTCATAATCAGCGTCCACACGAGCAGCTTGTTCCCATCCTTCTTTCACAAGTTCACCCTTTTGCTTTGGCACCTTAACCGCATCGATATTCCATGTAGTACCAGATACCGTTGCGTACTTGTATCCGAATGCCTTAATCTTATCAATCACTGTAGGAGCAGTATCAAGACCGTAGGTAAGAATCACTTGATCAATAATTGAGTTCATCTTCTTACCAGTTACCTCATCATTAATATAAGGAAATTCAGATGGGAATACTGAGTTGAAAAGAAGTCTACCAATTGTTGTCTCAAAAGGCTTACCATTGAACTGTGCATACTTTGCCTTGTCCGATGGCATCACAATAATCTTCGCACGGAAAGAAACGATGCCGAAGTCATACGCGGTGATTGCTTCGTTAGGAGAAGCGAAGTACTTACCTTCACCTTTTTCTGAAGGAATCTCTTTAGTCATCCAATATGCACCGAGCACCATATCCATACGTGGGTTCACAATAGAATCTCCAGAACCAGGACGAAGAAGGTTACGGTTCGCAGCCATAAGCGTACGAGCTTCTTCTTGTGCTTTTTCTGAGAGTGGAAGGTGTACCGCCATCTGGTCACCATCGAAGTCCGCGTTGAACGCCTGACATACAAGTGGGTGAAGCTGGATAGCATTACCTTCGATAAGACGAGGGTTGAATGCCTGAATACCAAGACGGTGAAGTGTAGGTGCACGGTTAAGGAGCACGAACTTACCCTGAATCACTTCTTCAAGAATAGCCCACACCTCTGGAATAGAATCTTCGATAAGCTTGTTAGCTCCACGAATGTTAAACGCGAGCTCTCTCTCAAGAATCTTAGAAATAATAAATGGCTTGAAAAGTTCAAGTGCCATATGCTTAGGAAGACCACACTCATTAAGTGCAAGTGAAGGA
>CAZEDG010000016.1:6469-19263 GCA_964510805.1 uncultured Candidatus Saccharibacteria bacterium | reverse complement strand
GAATTTTCCTACAGCAT
This sequence comes from uncultured Candidatus Saccharibacteria bacterium, assembly GCA_964510805.1. GTDB lineage: Bacteria > Patescibacteriota > Minisyncoccia > Phycocordibacterales > UBA5272 > UBA11704. The sequence goes on along the minus strand of CAZEDG010000016.1, from coordinate 19,246 downwards.
TTTTTAATTCCTTAAACTCTTTTTCAGGCATTGTAGACATTCTGCTTTCAAATCGTTTTGTACTTAAAATTCTTGATTGGTGCATCATTGCAGATTGTGTAGTATTGTCTATTGTAAATGTGAAATACCATGACCCTTCTTTTTCTTGAGATGTTAAAGGGATAGCTATACAAGAGTTACTGGTTAGCTTTCTAAAGACAATAACTGGTCTTCTAAATTTACTCCCTTTACCATAGGTTTCTTCACCTATATTTTGACCAATGGACGCCCACCAAATTTCACCTTCCTTAAAGAGGATTTTAACTTCATTTTTGTCTAGATTCTTTTTAAGATTGTTCCATGTATCAAAGTTTTCCATATAGTTAAAAAATAATTATACCAGACTACAATCATTTAATCTCGCCTGAAATTCACTAAATATCCTTATATCCTCCACCAAAGATTTCCAATTCTTTAGTCCTAGGGGTCGCGAGTGCTTATGAGTACGGTACACGCAATTAGTAACTTGTGGCTAGACCATTTCGTGTATTCTTCTTATGTATAACAACACACATTTTGTAAATAAATGGTGCCTGACCCCATTTCTCCATTTCTGACCCCATTTCTACCTCAGGTCACCTTTGCGGTTAGGGTGACAATTCAGGGCCCACCGATTGACAAAATGCCTATTCAAATGTAGAGTACGCTTGTTGTCCTTTTCTAAATAAGGAGGCAGACATGCCATACCGTATTCATTATGCTGACCGAAAAACAAAAGTACTTGCCTTAGCCGATTTTCTGACAACAGTACCGTTTGAGGAATTCTCTGGATTGCTCGATGAGGCAAAAATACTGCTTCGCGACCGTGAGTTTGGCTATGAGAACTTGAGGCGTAACTCCAAACCTGGGGAACCCTACTGGTTCGAAAATCATCTGATTGCAAGTGCACGTAAGTACCTTGCTGAAGGAAAGCCCTTCGATGCCTACATGGAGTGCTTGGTAGAAAGTAATCATGGACACTCCGGTTTTACCAATCAGTCGTATCGTGTATACATGCATCCTGTGAATGATGCAGAGCGCGATATGTCTGAAAAGATTCGACAAATGGTCATTGATGTCGCTGATGCTCTCATTAGTTCAGACCCTCTTTCGAAAAACATGGACATGCTTGGAGAAGGATGGTTAACTATTTCGTCAGTTTACAGCTGTCTAGTCCTACTCGGTGAAGATGTGCCGTCAAGTTTAGTCGACAGGTTGCGTAAGCTCATCCTTGATTGCAAGAAGTTTGCTGATAAGAATCGAGAGATCGGACAACTAGAACTCACTTTCAAGCATCGTTTCGGCTAACCAGGAGAATCTCCATGCCTCAAATTTATGTCATGCTTTCACCACATGCTCAGCGTTTACTCGGTGAAAAGGTAGATGAGTTTTTCGAAGAGATCGACAAGGTGGTAACAGAACAGGTTGTCTCACTTTGGCAAGTCATTCCACATGATGTCACTTGCTCTGGCGTTTATCTCGCTTATACGAGAAACGAAGCGGACGTTCAAATTGAACTTCGCTACACGGTCGGTAATGCCATTTATAAGCCAGGTGAGGTTTTTGCTTACGGCAATGTCTTTGACCCATCGATCGCGGAGCAATCCGAACTAATCGAACGTGTCATGCAAGGCATTGCACCATTCTTGGCCGAGAATCAGATAATCTGTTCCATGTGGTGCAAACCATATGCAAACAGTAAGTTTGAAATTCCTTGATCGTCTGACTAATCAAGTCCATTATCACCACCGAAAGCCATCGCTTGTCGGTGGTCTTTCTTTTTATACAAAACAATATACCTTCTAAAACCAATCAGGGGCAACTTCGCAAATGTCTTAATACCCCTCATCATCCCCTTTTCTAAAGATATGTGCAAGGTACCAGTTATACGCGAAGATAATCGGAAGTAGTGGACCAATACCATATAACATGAACCGAAGTGTTCCCGCAGGAGAAGCGGACTCAAAGAGTGTTACTGTTGGTGGAAGCATGTACGGATAGGTGCCGACAAGCATACCAAGATACCCGAGCGCAAAAATAGCGAGACATAAGAAATAAATGAGTCCTGGATTTTTACGCTTAACCGTAGAATAGATGAGTGTAAGTGTTGCCACTCCAATAGCACAAGCAAAAAAATACAAAACAGAAGAGACAGGAGGTGTAGTCCATCTTTCAAAAAAAATGTAATTAGTGTTAGGGAGTAAAAACGTTGATCCAAGAAGCGCAACCAAAGTAACGCCTGCAGTAAGAGAGATACGAGAGAATGTCTCACCTACGAGCTCGTACTTAGTTTTCTTAATAAGATATGCATACCCGACGACCATGTATGCGAAGAAGAATCCGATCGTGATCAAGACAGTAAGTGGCGTTGCAAAACTAAACACATCTCCAGCAAAACGCCCTCCTGATACAGAGATACCAGAAAGAAGACCTCCAAAGAGAAGTCCTTGCCCGATTACCGTCAAGAGACTCCCTACACCAAATGTCTTGCCCCACAATCTTTTACTACTTTCTCCTGCGCCGTACAATTCGAAAGAGACCGCACGAAGAATAAGTCCAACTACAATAATCATACCAGGAAGATACAGCGCATTGAGTACAATACTGTACACCATAGGAAAAGCACCGAAGAGTGAACCCGCTGCAACAAGAAGCCATGTCTCATTAGCATTCCACATCGGACTAAGTGTGTGTATCATGAGTGAACGTTTCTTTTCTGGTTGAGGAAAAAGAGAAAGAAGACCAATACCGAGATTTGCACCATCTAAGATAGCGTAGAGCGCAAGCTCGGTACAAATGATTACGAACCAGATAATGGGAAGAATTGTATCAGGAATCATAAAAATAATAATTAATGAATAGTACTTGTAAGATCAGGACCCTTGATAACTGTTTTGCGAATAAAGTACGCAAGAAGACAAAGAAGCGTTACATAGAGAGCTACGATAGCGTAGAGAAGAATACCTACTACTGTCTGGTTGAGTCCTACAGAAAGTGAATCAGAAACTTTGAGCATGTGATAGATCATCCAAGGCTGTCTTCCTATTTCACGAACCATCCACCCTGCTTCTGCAGCGATAAAACCAAGAGGTATCGAAGCAACCCACACATACAGAAATGTTCTGTGTGAGAGGATACGATCTTTGTTCAACTTACCTTGTTTCCAATAAAGAATACTTACAAGCATAAGAAGCATAAGGAGAAGACCTATTGCTACCATCACCCTAAAAGCATAAAACGTAAGCACTGCTTCAGTCTTAGTAGGACGCTCTGACTGAGGGAAAGAGTTAAGGCCAGGAACAACACCATGAAGACTATGTGTAGTAAGCAAACTAAGACCGTACGGAATACTTATACTAAATGCGTTACCATTCCCTTCCTTGTTAGGCCAAGCAAGGAGATGGAGAGGCGCCCCTTCGCCTTCTCTATTTGTGTCCCAATGAAGCTCGTATGATGCGACTTTTTCTGGTTGAAGCTTAGCAACAGTAACTCCTGAGATATCTCCAAACATGGCCTCAAGAGGAGTAACAACGACTGCAAGAATGATAAGAAACTTGAGAGTGTGGAGAAAAAATTCTTTATATGCTTGATTACCTTTATGTCGCATAATGGCCCATGCAGAAATACCGCCCATAAGGAATATACTTGTCTCAATACATGCGAACCACTTATGAAGGTATGTGATGAGAATATCTCGATTAAAGAGTGCAGAAAAATAATTATCTACAATAACCTTCCCCGCCTCCATATGCACACCATCTGGGACTTGCATCCATGAGTTAGCTGCGAGAATCCAAAACGCAGACAGTGAAGCTCCAAAAAGTACGAGAAAATTAGCAAGAAGGTGAGCGAGTTTAGGAACCTTGTTCCAACCAAAAATCAAAATACCGAGAAATGTTGCTTCGAGAGTAAAAGCAACCGTTGTCTCAAAACCAATAATATTTCCAAAAAATGAACCAGCAGAGTTAGCGAACCCTGACCAATTAGTGCCGAACTGGAATGCCATAGGAAAACCACTTGCAACACCAAAAGAAAATGAGAATACAAAAATCTTAAGCCAAAATCTCAATTGCCGATAATAGAGATCTTTTTTTGTATACACCCAAAGAACTTCCATAATAAAAAGGTAGAACGCTATCCCTATCGACATCATAGGAAAGAGAATATGGAACCCAGCAGTACCTGCGAACTGTACACGAGATAAGGTGAGAATTGAGTCAAGCATAAGTGGTTAAAGTTAAAAAAAGAAAACACTGTTATAGGACTTACACGCCTAGAGAGATCACTCAGGTGTGTAGGTCCTTTATTAGTAACCTTACATAAGCAAGTATACTCCTTAGATTACACAAGAAAAGTGCGTAACTCACTTTTGAACTTGCATGAGGCATGATAAATTTTTATACTACATCTTAACCGCATACATCAACATGCGGGAAAGGAGACACTATAGGCATAGCAAGCAACGGGCTTGGTATTGCTCTCTACCAAGCACAGAAGCAAGCGATACGAGGGGTAGGTAACACCTCGTTTAATCTGGCAAGAGTTCCGTTTGCGCAAGCTGTCGGGCTCGCATCATCAGCTGGCGAAGCAACTAGTGCCAGAGTGAGTCTTGGAGTAGAAGCGATAGGTAGCGCAATTGCGCGCGGACAAGGTCCTACCGCTCTCTATTCCCAAGTCGCACGAATGCAGTAGAGAGAGTCTACTGCCACACACAGCCGGGGCGCAACGCCCCGGTTTTTTCTTATCTCTGTATCTTGTATCTCGTCTCATGGAAATACTCGCACCTTTATGCTAGTATGACCCCAAGTGTTCATTAACCATATAGGAGAGTTCCTATGGCCCTTATCAGGGTTATTGTTGTTTTTTGTGTAGCACTTTTTAGTTTCTACCTACAACTACGAACGATTATGAACTTTGGAGGAAAGCATTTTTCTGTCACCGAAATCATACCCTACTCTTTGCTTCTTATTTTTCATCTTGCACTCACTATTCTTGCTGTAGTGATGTTCTTCGAAAAAATGCACGACGACATCTCCGGCAAAAAAAGTTTTGAAGAAGAAATTGAAACAAACACTCAAGCAATCACAACAAACCTTTTTCTTGCGGTTGTGTATCTCCTTCTTCTTGCAATCTTGTTTATTGTAAAAAAAGAAGACGGCGCACCAATTATCCAAACAAAAAACATGAATACTGTCTTCTCATTTCTCATCTACATTGGTATTCTTGGAGCAGGGATACACTTCACAAGAAAAAAGAATGAGAAGCTACAACGAGAGCTTGGTGACCAAAAAAGCTCTCTGCTTAGCACTTTTAAGGCGACCTCTCTGTAACCAGAAGTCCAAGCAAGCACAAAGCGCGCAAGAAGATCTTGCGCGCTTTTCTTCTTTTTTAGCACTATTCAACAATCGGAGTAATATGCTCACTGAATACTTTACTAATTGCTTCTGTATATGTCGCAATATTTTTCTTAAAATAATCAGGTTGTGATGCTTGAAGCTTACCCATTACATAGTAACTTACTGCCATCATAGTACCGTAATCTGCCCACTCAGGGAGTGGAACATTAATTCTATTCGCTTCTTTACCCCAAGAAGTGTTAGGCTCACCAAATGCAATGAAGAGCTCATCACTCTCTACAACTGTTGTTGCGTGACGCACATACTCATCGGTCTCAACATCACGAGCAATCATTCTTCCGAAAAGCTCAATGAACTTAACCTGTATCATGCGTACCATCTGAGAAAAACGAGAAGGAATAATCACATAGAACTTAGTGAAGTGCGCAAGCGAACTGAGATCGATATGATCCACCACTTCTTCTATAAAAAGCTTGATACGAGCTGGGTCTTCTTTTGTTAACGAAAGAATCATACTCATATAGGTCGACGTATTGTAGGTGTATGGCTCTCGATTCTTAGGCATTACACAAACCTCATCGCCGGCATGGACATCAAGAACCTTACTTGCTTCACTTCCCTCTCTGGTAGTGATAAGCGTAACATGCTTGCCTAACGATTTTGCCTTCTTTGCAATAATCGGCGCATGCTTCCCGCCAGATGCTGAGATAAGCACAACGCCATCAATTGCAGGAATAGCATTAAGCTTGGCTTCATAATTACTCTCAGAAGCAAAGATTGCGTCCTTATGCTCGAAAAGAATTCTTCCTGTTGCTTCAGCATTTCCCGAACCAACCACAAGCGGTCTTGTATAAGGGATGGAAGGAAAATCCGGGAGAGGTTTTGCGATCAGAAGCTCAAGAGATGCGAGTACTACGACATCAAGATTAGGAATATTCTCTAAAGTAAAAACTTGAATTGTGTTAAGTGCTGGAAAATTCATATATAAAAAAATAAAAAAATTATGAGAGCGAATGCCCACCGAACTGATTACGAAGTGCAGAAAGTACTTTGCCTGTATAGCTTGGATTTCCTTGAGATGCTTCTCTAAAATGAAGAGCGGATTCAATTGCAGGAACAGGAACTTGTAAACGATGTGCAACCTCGACTGTCCATGCACCTTCTCCTGTACTTCCAACTTCACCCGAAACATCTTCTAGAGCATCGCCGTGTACATCATATGCACGAAGAAGCCAATCAGTGAGACGAGAAGTGATCACACTCTCTGTATTGTACACACGCGCAACCTCTTTAAGTGAGAGTGAAAACTCTGAATTCTTAAGTAAAGAAAATCCTTCTGCAAGAGACTGCATCATGCCATACTCAATACCATTGTGCACCATCTTCACAAAGTGCCCTGAGCCAGACGCACCCATATACGCATACGCTATATCATGCGCAATATCTCTGAAGAGTTCTTCGTACGTATCATATGACTCTCGCTTACCTCCAACCATAAGACATGCACCATTACGTGCACCTGATGGGCCACCTGATACTCCAACATCAATAAACGAAATAGAAGATGTTTCGAGTTGTTGTGCACGTCGTATCGAATCAAGGTATGGCGAATTCCCTCCATCGATGACAACATCAGAAGCGCTAAGGTGTGGTGTAAGTTCTTGGAGTACAGAATCAACTGCAGTATGTGGTACCATGACCCACACTGTTTTAGGGGAAGACATCGTCTGTGCAAGCTCAGGTAAAGAAGTTGCCTTCTTCGCACCTTTTGCAACAAGTGCATCAACCGCTTGTTCATTCCGATCAAATACTGTCACGCTGTACCCCTTTTCGAGAAGTCTCTCAACCATTCCGTATCCCATTTTTCCTAAACCAACATATCCTAATTCTTTTTTCATATAATACTGTTTTGTTACTTACTAAATTACCCTTGCGTTGTTGTGTATTTATCAAGAGGCACTTTATCAAAATGCTCGAGAATAGGAGTAATATACTTCCAAGAAGAAAAGACTTCTTCTGTACTCGTAAAGAGTGTCTGATCTCCAACGATACAATCATAGATCACTCGTTCATACGCATCAGGAATAACACCGTCACTTGATGAATACTCAAAAGAAAGCGTTCTTGGTTCAAGATCTGTACCGAATCCAGGTTTCTTGGACCAGAACGTTACCGAGATACCTTCATTTGGCTGAATTCTAAAAATAAGCCTATTCTGAGGGCAAAGCACTTGTTGGTTAGGAAGCAAGAGACAGAATGTTTTACCTTTAAAAACAATATCAATCTCTGTCTTACTCTCAAGCATCCCCTTCCCACTCTCTAGAGTAAAAGGCACGTCTTTCCATCTCTCGTTATCAATAAACGCTTGAATATTAAAAAATGTCTCTGTAAGAGAAGTCGGGTTAACGCCATTTTCTTCTAAGTAACCGTTATACTGACCACGCTTCACTCGCTTAAGTACATCATCTGGAGAGATAACTCGAAGTGCATCAAGCACCTTCACGCGCGCGCTTCGTATACGCTTAGGATCCATCACACCAGGATCTTCCATTGCAATGAACGTAAGCATCTGAAGCACGTGGTTCTGTCCGACATCGCGAAGGGCTCCAACTTTATCATAAAATGCACCTCGTCCATTAATGCCATCTTTTTCCCAAAGACGTATCGAGACTGATTCAATGAACCTACTATCCCACATATGCTCAAAGAGTGAGTTAGCAAAACGAAATGCAAGAATATTTTGTACTGCCTCCTTACTCATGTAATGATCCACTCTAAAGATTTGTTCTTCCTTAAAAAGTTGTCCAAGCTTCTGGTCAAGCTTCTCTGCTGAATCCCAGTTATCACCAAAGGGTTTTTCTACAAGAATTCTTGTCCACCCCCCAATACCACTACAGAGATCACCAAGACCAGACGCGTGAATATGGTCAAAGATAATCTCATAGAGTTCAGGAGGAACCGCAAGGTGGAATATCTTATCAGAACACATACCAATAGAAGCATCGACTTGTTCCATCTTAGCGAGAAGTCCTTGATATGCTTCTAAGTTGGTAAAATCACCATTTACCATAGAGAATTTTTTGACAAAGGATTCCTTGTCAGCATCACTAAGCGTGATACCTTTTTCGGCAAAAATACTTTCTACATAGCCCTGAAGATCGCCGTCGCTCCATTCTCTTCTTGCGAATCCGACAATTGCAAAAGTTTTAGGAAGATGGTTCTGTCTATATAAATTAAATAATGCTGGGATTAACTTTTTCTTTGCAAGATCGCCTGTTATCCCGAAGATAACGATGGTTGTTGGTGCAAAAGAAGTAAGTACTGTTTCTATACTTTGCATACTAAGATACTAGTATATCAGTAAAGAGGGTGACGTGCTTCATCTGATTCACAATAGATGCAGGAACCTTATGGAGTGCTGTATTCTGATCACATACTTGCTGTAATGCTTTTCTTTTTTCTTCTCCACATGCATACACAAGTGCGACATCAACACTAAAACGTAAAAAAAATTCTGTCACAGTCACACGAAGTGGTATCTCATTTTTATGTTGAGCATCGTATGCAACATAAGGGAGAAGATGTTCGACAAACAAAGAATCAAACATCGCCTTATCTTCTGGAAACGGCATGATTCCTGCGGTATGTCCATCTCTTCCTATACCTTGTAGAGCATAGACACGGCCATCCTTGTGTGTATCCTTCCAAGCGAGTACCTCATGATTAAGATGTTTTGCGAGAAGATCTGGTGTCCAATGAGGAAAAGGAAGTGATGAGATACTCTTCGCACCACAAGCGAGAAGTGATGTACAAAAGAGGGTTTCTTTACATGCGTGGTAATTATTCCTCTCTAAGGTATCACTAAAACGTTCATCAAGTACAGCAAAAGTAATATGCGTTGCGTCGTAAGTGTAAGGAAGATCGCGCAAAATATCACATGCAGAACCACCAGAAAGGAGAAGTAAGATTGGATATTCTTGTGAAGCACAGAGTTCTGTAAGCAACTCTCCAGCACTTCGTGTACATGCTTCTTGTGTAGGTTTGTGAATAATCGAAAGTGACATAATACTCATAAGCATATCACGAAAAAGAAAAAGGCGTCCCGTATCATGTACGGAAACGCCTTCTGTGGGAAGAGACGAGTTTAAGCGGGAGCAAGATCACCGTGAAGATGACTGTTGTAACGCTTCGCTCCAGCAATCGCACGCCTCTTGCGCTTATCGGTACGCCTGGTACCGCCACCCCTCGTACCAATAAAGCCAAGAGAGGAGGCGAGCTTCTCGCTCAACTTGTGGCCGACGGCGGTCACGAGGTGGTAAAAATTCGTACCGTCTTCACCTCCGGTGAACTTCTTCAAGCTCTCACTCAAGCAAACAACCTTTTCCTTGAAGTGAACCGCGACGTGGATTTGCTGTGAAAAACCATTCTTCTTTTCTCCTGCAACACGCACGATGATGTGCGTCGCAGAAGCAATCAGACCACCGAGAGAGTCGATCATCTCATCGATCTTTTGGCGCATTGCGCGAGTCAGACTAATTTGATGACCTGAGACTTGGATATTGACTCCGTTCACTTGTGTCCCCTTACCATTACTCAGTCTGTGCACCATGCACAGATCTCCATGAGCAATGTTAGGAAAATACTACCACATAAACACCTCTTAAGTCTAGAGAGCTAAACACAGTATGTACTAGATTTTAGATCTTAGACTTTAGATGTTAGAAGAAGAGTGATGCGGGCTAGTTTAGTAGTTAATGGTGAAGAATGTGGGGTACAAGTTAATAGTTAATGGTTAATAGTAAATACAAGAATACAAAGAGCGAGGCCTTCGGCCTCGCTCTCGTGCTATCTGTATTTTCTAATACCTAAAGTCTAAGATCTAAAATCTAGTCTCATCTCAACAGCCATTCATCTTCTTGTCGTACAAGCAGTGATCGTGGGTTATGTGTCTTCTCAAGTATCATCTGTACCGCACGTTCCATACGCACACCTTGTGAACCTTTTACATAAATGACGTCTCCTGGCTCTATCATTTCTACAAGACTTCTCCCTGCGTCAATAGAGGTGTCACACATCATAATATGCTCATCAAGCATTCCACTATCAAGCGCACCTTCTGCAGTAACCCGCGAACGAATACCGACAGTGAAGAGCTTATGACACGATTCCTTTGCTAATTGTCCTATCTTATAGTGCTCATCACGAGTATGTTCACCAAGTTCAAGCATATCTCCAAGCACTGCGATTTTTCTCCCTGAAGTATCAATATCGGCAAGCGTCTTAAGTCCATGCTCAGTCGCCTTAGGTGATGCGTTATATGAGTCATCAATAATCACTGAGTAATTCATTCCAGAAAGAAGTCTCATGCGACCTTTTGGCTTAGGTTCATCACGAAGCGATGCGCAAGCAATCTGCATTGGGATAGTAAAATACTTCGCCACAAGAAGTGCTGGGAGCGCACAATACACAGGAGACTTACCTACTACTTCAGGGAGCACAAGATGTTCTGTTACGCCATCATGCTTCACATCAGCCTCTGTTCCTTGAATCGGAGTACCATAGAGACGCACATTAGTACCTCGCATATCTGCGTCTTCCTTGATACCAAAACTCTGCTTAATAGCCTCAGTCTTCGCAAGTAGTTTCTTCGCGTCATGGTCATCACTATTGTAAATGAAGAGCCCATCGAACGGTAACGCTTCGACAAGATACCCTTTCTCCGCGATAACTTCTTCTCTGTCCTTAAAGAACTCAATATGCACCGGCACCTGTCCGAACTGAGTTACAATAACGATATTTGGTTTAAGCCATGAAGCGATAGACTTAATATCTCCCGGTCTATCCGCACCAACTTCAAGCACAAGATGAGTCGGATACTCTTTTGCAAAAGGAACAAAGAACCCTCGCACAATCACCATGAGCCACTTAAGTGGATTATTCCATGCAGACTTCTCACCTAAGACAGTGAGTGGTACACCGAACTCACTGTTCATACTCTTCTCACTACGACGCACATGGAAGTGATCCTTCATCACTGCATACACCGCATCCTTGGTAGATGTCTTACCGAGATTACCAGTCACACCGATGACGAATGGTTTATGCTTAAGGAGTACCGCCTTAGCTTCCCAAGTCAAAATGGTGATGATGATTTTTTTGATGAGGTCTTTCATGGGGACAGTAATTAGTTAATGGTTAATAGTTTATGGTTATCTATTCTTATACTACACAGTTTAGCATCATCTCTACCATGAGAAAAGATTTTGTGTGCTCTGTATTTTTTATAAAAAACATGCTACAGTTGCGGTGGATATTGAACCTTCAACTCAACCGCAAGGAGACTAAATGTCAGACCAAAAACAATTTTTTGAAACACAGTGGGGAAATGTTCCACAGGAACTATTAAATAGGTTTTTAGAAGAAGATGCTAAAACAGAAACGGGATGGAACACTATTACACAAGAACTATTAGATAGATTTTTTGAAAAAAGTAAAAATAGAAAGGAAAACGAGAATAACTAAATGCTTATCGTAAGCATCCTCTGAAATGATGAGCACTTCATCCAAAAACGCAGACCATGCAAAGTGTCAGCGTTTTTTTGTTGTATATCTTCTTACAAAAGAAGCAACCTCGTCGGAGCGCGACGGCGCGAGACGGAAGAAAATTTTCAGCAGAAAATTATTCTGTTTGCTTCGATGAAAAAGTTAAAACAATCTTTGCGAAGAAAAAAGTTCTACTTATACACATCATGCGTTCCTACATCCAAAAAGTACACTGTGTTTTTATGTATTCTAATAATTACTCTGTGAGTATAATTAGCAGAAAAGGCGTGATATTTTTTCATCCTTCCTCCTAACTTGTGAAGATTAAGCTTCTTATGATTACTTGTATGCTTAAACATTTCAACAGAAGTAATAACATCATCCTGAACCCCTACCGGAAGCTTTTTGAGCGATCGTAAGAACTTGGCAGTGAACAAAAAATCCATATCTACTACTTCATCTTTGTAAGTAAAGTCTTAAGATTTCCTCTATATACCTTTCCTTCCTCGATATCTTGTTCGGCTTCACGAAGTCTAAGAAGCGCTCTTTCTTCTTGTAGGCGCATAAGTGCAAGCCTCACGAGACCTGCCTTTGTCTCACTTGTTCCAGAAGAAATTTCTTCTTCGATGAATTGCTCAAGCTCTTTTGAAATTGGTACAGTAATCGTAGTCATATACTATAGTATAGTACTATTATATAGTATATGTCAACCAAAAAAATACCATAAACTAAGTCAACTTTTAAACTAAGGACAACAAATATTTGAATTTTGAATCCATCCCTCGACTTTTTCATGAGAAGCAACTCGTCGGAGCGCGACGGCGCGAGACGGAAGAAAATTTTCAGCAGAAAATTATTC
>CAZEDG010000016.1:0-6369 GCA_964510805.1 uncultured Candidatus Saccharibacteria bacterium | reverse complement strand
TGTTTGCTTCGATGAAAAAGTTAAAAAGAAAAATTATGAACTACTAAAAATAACTTTAGTATTCCAACCCATCCTCCAACTTTTTCTTTTTAAAGCCTCATGTAGCGCGACGGCGCGGAGTGGAGAAAATTTTGAGCAAAAAATTCTCGTGCTTTAGAAAGGAAAAGTTAAAAAGAAAAATTATTTTGTTAGTGCCGTAGATACGAGAATTCTACACAATCACACTTCTTCACTTTCTTCCCACTACCGCATGGACATTTATCATTACGGCCATACTTCTCACCCTCACGACTCACAGTTCCCGCTTCTTGATTCTTACTTCCTCCATCAACTTCTGGTATCACTTTGACAAAAGATTCCTGCGCACGACGGGTAGCCTCCTGTTGTGCAAAGAACCCATCAATGTTCTCAAGAAACACAGTAAGCTCTCTTAAGAGTGTTGCTTCGAGGGCTCTAAACATACGGAGACCTTCCTTCTTATACTCAACAAGAGGATCACGCTGACCATACGCACGCAAGTTCACACTCGATCTGAGATGTTCCATTGCATCAAGATGATCCATCCAAAGCGTATCAATCACCTGGAGCATCATAATGCGGAATATATGATGAAGCACATCCTTTCCATAAGTCTTCTCCTTTTCTTCTACATGAGCCTGCAACCCTTCCTTGGCATGATACAACATTGTAAGCACTTCTTGTACAAATGCTTCATCTTCAAAAAGAATACTTCGACGCTTGGTATAAATACTTGTACGCTGTTGATTAAGTACATCGTCATACTGAAGTGTGTGCTTACGAGTATCGAAATGGTATCCTTCGATCTTTTCCTGAGCACCTTCAAGTGCACGAGAAACAATTCTTGACTCGATAGGTTCATCTTCTGGAATACCGAATCTCCCCATCATATTCTTGATGTTCTGTGAACCGAACACTCTCATGAGATCATCTTCGAGTGACACGTAGAACTGTGTCTCACCAACATCCCCCTGACGTCCTGATCGCCCACGGAGCTGGTTATCGATACGACGAGCCTCGTGACGCTCGGTACCAATCACAAAGAGCCCACCGAGTGCAAGTACTTCTTCTCTTTCAGCGTCAGTTGCATTTGGACCACCAAGCTTAATATCAACTCCACGTCCTGCCATGTTGGTTGCAATAGTTACCGAGCCACGCTTACCAGCTTCTGCGATAATCTCACCTTCCTTCTCATGATTCTTCGCATTAAGTACCGCATGAGGAACATGCTCTCTTTTTAGATATTCTGAGATAGCTTCGTTCTTCTCGATAGAAATAGTTCCGATAAGTACCGGCTGTCCTTTCTCATGAAGTTCTTTTATCCTCTTTGCGAGCGCTTTCCACTTACCTTTCTCTGTTTGGAAAATAAGATCAGGATGATCTTTACGACGAATCTCATTATGAGTAGGGATTGGTGTCACGATAAGACCATACACCTTATAGAACTCTTCCTTTGAGGTCTCTGCAGTTCCTGTCATTCCTGCAAGCTTGTCATAAAATCTGAAATAATTCTGGAAAGTAATGGATGCAAGTGTCCTTGATTCTTGCTCAATCTTCACATTCTCCTTGGCTTCAACCGCTTGATGAATACCATCTGACCAACGGCGACCTGGTTGCATGCGACCAGTAAACTCATCAACAATAATCACTTCGTTATCTCGCACGACATACTCACGCTCACGAAGGAAAAGCGCTTTTGCCTTCACGGCAGTCTCAAGATGATGCACGTATTTCATGTTCTCAATTGAGTACATGTTGTCGATATTAAGCGCTTGTTCCCCCTTTGTGATACCAGCTTCTGTGAGTGCGATCGCTCTTTGCTTTTCATCAACAGTATAGTCATCACCCTCGATAAGCGAGTCGGCAATGAGCGCGAAACGTTTATACATCTCACTAGATTCTTCTGAAGGAGCAGAGATGATAAGCGGTGTACGAGCTTCGTCAATAAGAATTGAGTCGATCTCGTCTACGATTGCATAATGATGAATCGGCTGTGTAATCAAGTCCTTGTTATATCCAATATTGTCTCGTAGGTAGTCAAGACCAATTCCATTATTAGTACCATACGTAATATCTGCACGATATGCATCTTGACGATTACATGCACGAAGATACTCATGTACCACCTTATATGAACCAACCTCATCACGTTCCCCGTCGTCTTCTTTTGATACATGTGCTCTATCATAGAGATATGATGACTGATGATTAATCACTGAGATACTAAGTCCAAGCGCGTCATATACCTGCCCCATCCATACTGCATCACGACGAGAAAGATAATCGTTCACCGTGACAATATGTACTCCACGACCAGTAAGCGCATTGAGATACGCTGGAAGTGTCGCCACAAGCGTCTTACCTTCACCGGTTCGCATTTCTGCAATATGACCCCTATGAAGCAAAATTCCTCCAATAACCTGCACACGATAGTGCATCATATGAAGCGTTCTTCTTCCACTCTCACGAACAAGCGCGAATGCTTCTGGGAGCACGCTTTCAAGCACTTGATACTCTTTCTCTTTAAGAGAAAGTCCACTGTACCCCTCAAGTTCCTTCATAACACGATCCTTAAGGAGAAGACTTCTTGTTTTTAGCTCTTCATCTGAAAGACTCTTGAGCTCATCCTCAAAAGCAAAAACTTGATCGACGATAGGCGCAAGCTTCTTAATGGTTTTGGTAGACTCGTCTGGAAAAAGTTTAGAAATAAAAGACATAGTAGGAGGATTATACCATGAATTTGAGGTAAATTAAACAAGCTAATATAGATACATTAGGACCTACGCACTTAGATGAGATTCGAGAAGAAACCCCTATTTTTGAGGAGACGTACTAGAAGTACGGCGACGAAAAAAGAAAAGATTATATCTTTAATGTAACTCCTCGACTCAGAAGTCTATAAGAGTACTTATAGACTTCACTCGTTCTACGTCGTTACTAAGGAGTTAAGACTATGAAGGTCGCTGAGTGCGTAAGTCCTATACGAGAACCCTACTTGCCTCCCATACTTGATAACCTAAGAATATGAGAAAGGATAAAGAGAATCCAGAGAATAAAGAAAATATATTTAGAATAACGACCCAAAAAAGATGACTGGATAAGACCAACCCCATAATTACTTTCGCTTATCTTTGTATATTCACTCTTCAAAAATTCTAAATCGTTCTCAAAAACAAAACCTCTCTCTTTTGACTCATAGATACTTGTTACCTGCACAAACTGAGGTTTAATAATCTTTTTATTAGAAAAAGAAAAATATGCATTATCCATCGAACACTGTTTTCTTGTTGTTGCGTCCTGAGTATCAAAATATAATTGCGAATGAATACGTAACACAGACTTATGAGAACTCTTCATGTTGTGCACATATGGCACATCAACACTTTTATACGTAAGCAATTCTTGCAAAGAAGATAATACAAAATAATACTTAAACACTTTTTTCTTAGAGAGAACCTGATGAGGCTCTTTGAGTTTTGCTTTGAACTGAACCTTAATTTCATTAGTGTTAAGATCGTCACTTACTTTTATAATTTCTCCATCAGAAAAAACTTCCTCAAACTCTTTTCGGTCATTGTAACAAAGCCTCTCTAAAGTAATCGCATACTCTGTCTTAAGAAACTCTTTAGGACCATAGATACTGAGAGTCTTGCGCACACTATCAGCAAGGCCTCTTCTGTACAAAGAAGTGCTCACGATACTTCCCGTTTCCTTTTCGAGATGAACATCAATATGTTCTTCTATCTCAAAATCATGAGGAATCTTGTTGTGATTCTGGATAAGTGATGACTCTTTCGCAACAGGCAGAGAGTAGAAGAAGACGGGTTCTTCTCTAAAAGGCAAGAGTCCAAACGTGGAAGTAACAACAGGATCAACAAAATATTCCACCCCTTCGTACTCAACACTTACGATCACGTGATTAAAAGAAAGAGGAGAAGGAGAAGTGAGGCTAATAAAATAATCAGCGCCATAATACACCAAAATAGGTTTTGCGGTAAGTCCAAGCGACCTAAGGAGCGCAACCAAAAGCACTGTCTTTGCTTTGCAATCTCCAGCTTTTTCTTGTAAGGTCTTTTCTATTGCTTGAGGAATGTGTCCATGCATTTCCTCTGCATTATAAAGATACGTAATATTATTTTGGACATACTCAATATACATTCGGATACACTCATCAAGAGGTCTATCCGAACCGACAGCAGGCAATCCACTTAGAGCGAGCAACCTATCCTTAGTGACTGCGTTTATCTCTTTTTCATAAAAAGTAAACAAGAGTGAAGAAATTTCTTCCCATGTTGCCTTAGTTGCAAAATCAACAAAAGGATAAATCTTGTGCTCGAGTGTCTCTACTTTATAATTTGTTTTTTTAAAATGATAAGACTCTCCTTCTTGTAAGATCTTTTCGATTTCTTCTTTTCTTTGATCGTTTTCATCTCTAAAAAATCTTTCTGTATAAGAAACATCTTCTTTACGATTATTAATAAACACAAATTCATAACTCTTATAGCTCCACATGTCAGCGTTCGGAGAAAAAATATACCTCACGAACTTTTGATTCAAAAAATTAGCCTCCTTAAAAACAGAAACCTTAGTAGTCTCTAATACAAAAACATCTCCAACCCTTAGATCGTTAATTGAAATATTAAGCTTCTTCGTACTGTTAAGAACCCCTTTATGGCTGTCTACTTCGTTATCCAAAATACGCACAATAACATCCTTCTTTTTATCAATAAATTCTCCATTACGAATAAGACCAATCGTGTGAATCAAAAGATGTTCTTCAGAAGAAAGAAGCTCTTCGATCAAGCTCGCACCTTGAAGCAAGTCAGCGTCAGAAAGTTCATAGACCTGGCACTGATACGCTTCTTGAGAGCTGTTAGAAGTTCTAAAATAGACCCTATTTACAATACAATACCTTCCTTGGTCTTCTCCATCTCTTTGCTTACCGTCTTGCGCTAATTGTTTAAAATCATCTACAGTAACAGAAGGAACAAAGTCAGGAGCGCTAGCGAAGACGTATAAGGACATAATAATAGCTCTTATTATACCATGCCAAATGTATAGCGATCATCTTCCTTTTGCTATACTATATATACATATGCAGAGCTTATTTGGAAAGAAAAAGAACAACGCCCGTAAACTTCTTGCAACTCTTGCCCTTCTTTCCTATTGTTCTTTTATTATACTTGGATATCTCCATGTACTTGCGATGAGTGCACACACTACACATCACCATCATACGGAATCTAAGATGGAAGATACCTGTCCATTATCACTCTTTATGCACGAAGATAGCGAACGTGGGTACACCCATAGCTTCTTTTCATTCTTATCTTTTATTCTTCCTGATACTCTTCTTGGCTACACGTTTACATTTCTTGTTACCCTTCCTTTACTTTTTGTGCAAGAGGTTACTCCCCTTTCTTTACTTTCGCATGACTACACCCATAAGATACGCAAGAAACTCTATAAACTCTTCACCCTTCTTGTCGCACTCTTTGCCTCAGGAATACTTAACCCTAAGAAGCCGAAGCGTTGTCAGTTATTTTTTATTACACATTCTTTTAACTTCTAAATTATCTTTATGACAATGACTCACTACATGGAGCTTCTTGCTACCAATCAGCCATGGAACCTTATCATCTTCATGGCAATACCAGTTGTTCTTGCAGAAATGCTCGCAATCACAGAACTCTATATCCTTCTTAACGAAAAGACTCCTAAGTTTGTAAAAAAACTCAATGACTACTCAGGAATCACTGCTGGTATCTACTTCGGAGGGATCACGCTCTATCTCATTCTTACTGTTGTTATCCCGCTTACGCTCTCTTCTTCTTGGAGAGGAATATTCGATGTAATCGCTGTCTTATCATACCTTCTTGGCTCTGTTCCACTTCTTGGTATCGCGCTTCTCAAGCTTTCACTGATCAAGAAGCATGCATCCCATGAAGAGAAAAGACGTGCTCAGGTATTCTTCGTAGCATTCTTCTTGGTGGTTGCACACATTGCAATGATCTTCGGAATGCTTAACCCTGACCTTCTCAAGAGTGAAGCCCCACAAGGAATGGAACAAATGATTATGGAGTAACGTCGTGTAATACGACCTACAGTAAACAAAGAGCGCAAGTTATACAATAGCTTGCGCTCTTTTATTATTAAAACCGCATTAGAAATGCAACGATGAAAAAAGATATTTTGACAAAGAGGGTCGCTAAGTACGCAAGTCCTACACAAAAAGAAAACAAGCATCATGGGAGTGATGCTTGTTTTCTAAAAGAACTACTAGACAGTGTATGCAATTATGCACGCTTTGCTGTCTTCTTTGCTGCTTTCTTTGCAACCTTCTTAGTTGCT
>CAZEDG010000015.1:0-23338 GCA_964510805.1 uncultured Candidatus Saccharibacteria bacterium | reverse complement strand
GTATCTCAAATACCAGAGGACGCTCTCAAACAGAGACGTCTACAAGCAGTATATGGTTTCCCTATATAAATGCAATAAAAGCTTGCATGTACATGTGGATAATACAAAGCCTGAAGTACATTACTGTACTGTGGATCAAGTATCTCATTTTTGACAAGAAAAGTCAAAAGAAAACACAAGAGATATCCCTCTTTTGAATGCGAAAAAGGTTGTATTCTGTACCGTTCTGCATGCCAAAAACACCCCCTCTTTATACATTACCCTTTATCAAAAGTATCAAAACTTTTTTATATAAGACATTAACCAGGTGTAAAACCTCTACCTAACCATGCCTCTATGTCTAATTAAAAGGACAAGTCGCCACACTCTCCACTAACACAGCTTCTTAACCATTAGATGGTACATCTTAGGGCGCTATGAAAATAGCTCTATTTACTTAAGAACGTAACGACTCCAACGCTTTTCCCCTATACGTTCAATCACATTGTCATAAAGAAGTGCATTTAGCTCACGCTGTATAGTCTTCTCACTGCACCCCTTAATACGTGACGCAATGTCCTTAATACTTACATCCACCCCTTTCACAAAAAGCGACAGGATCTGCTCTCTACGAGACATTTTTTTCATTTGGAAGGAGGACGCAAGTACTGGAGGTCTTTTAACATGTTCCATAAGGACAGAATGCGTTGTAGGCCTTTCGTCTCTTGTATGTGTCTTTTCCATATCGGACATTTCTTGTGTTTCTTTTACTTCTTCTTTAAGTTCACCTTTTTGTTCAAACTTTCGTAAAATTTGTGACTGGCGCAACTGTTCTTGAGTTCTTCGTAACTCTTCTTTGCTGTCATGAAGCCTCGCTATCGTAAGCGGTGTAAGTGCGTCGTACGAAGTTGAGGTAACTGCTGACTGAAAAGAAGTGGCACCTTGAAGTGCGTCTTCACCCTCAACGATGAGCATCTCTTTAGTAAATAACGGTTGCTTCTTTTCAAGGACAAGTTGTAATGCCCTGAATCCGTTAAGGAGAAGCTCGCCATTCATCTCAGAGACGATTCCTGTGGTGACCGCAACATGAAGTAGTGAGAGTATCTCTGTCACTGACTTGAGGGATAACTTGAGTTCAAGGACACGATCTTTGACGTTAAGCTGGGCAAGAGAATTCATTGAGGACAAGAGAGCTACTGCATTTTTCCTTAAGCTGTGCTTAATCGGCTCTTGGTCTGACGCCAAGTCAGTGACAAGATAAAGAGCAGTGACAAGCTTTTCTGCTTTCTTTGCTATAACTATGCTGTAGTCTTTTTTTGGTTCTTCATTCATAGCTGTCTTTTGTTAGTCTTTTAAAAAAATATTTTTAATTTTTGTCTCTCAGTTTATTTTGACCTATTGTTTTTTATTCTTGTCTGTATCCTTACATTTTTGTCTTAAAATTGCAACTAGCAAATTTTCTGTCTATTCTATGCCTTTTACACATTCTGTAAAGTTTTTAGTCTTTTTCTGTAATATGTCTTTTAATATTGTCTTTTATTTATTTTTGTCTTTATAAAATTTCCACTTATCCCTTAATTTACAAGCATATTTACTGCTATACTCTACTCCATAAGCCTTCTTCAAGCGCTAGAGACATTTACGCTTTTTGCTCCATATCTCTAAACCCATCGAAGGTTGCACCACACAAGAAGTTACATCATTATGCCTAAAGAACTCCCACAAGAAGAACCTCTCCCTCAGAGAGGTCGCAGAAAAAAAGTACGCGAGCCTATTCTTACTGAGACCTTACTCGGTGTGCTTGCTGTTGTCTTTGTGATGCTTGCAGTTCTTCTTCTTTTTTCTACTTTTCACGCTGGTGGTTCTGGTGGCGAAGTACTCTTCTCTGGACTTTATTCTCTTGTGGGCGTCTATGCTTACTTTACTCCTATCTTGTCGGTATATATTGCGTACTACCTATGGAAAGAAGAGCTTCCGGAATTTCGTCTACTCACCGCGTCAGGATGTCTCTTACTTCTTCTTGGTGTAAGCGGTCTTGGGACACTTCTTTTTGGAAAAGGTTTTGGTGGCTGGCTTGGATCAGTGCTTGCAATCCCTCTTGAGACACATTTTGCCTTTTTCCCTAGCCTCTTTTTCCTTACTGGTCTCACCATGATTGGTACTATTATTTTTCTTGAGCGTAAACCATCTCTTGCTCCTGTTGGAAGCATTGCTGTGTACCCTTTTGGAAAAATGATGCATTTCTTAACATCAAGAAAAGCAAAAACTTTTGACGATGAAGACGCATCACTTGCACTAGAAGAGATAGTCGACGAGAATCAACCAGAAGATACCCAAGATGAAGAAATGGAAGTTCTCCCTCAAGAAGAAATACCTGAGCTAAGCGACGACGATCTTCGCAGAGAGCTCTTCGGAGAACTTTCACCTAAAGATGAAGAGCTCCCTAAGCCAAAAAAAGAAGTGAAGGCTAAACCTATCATTCTTAGTCCAGAGTTCGTTCCTCCTCCACTTGATCTTCTTAACTTAGATAGTGGCAAGTCAGGTGCTGGGGACAGTAAGTCAAAGATGCTCACCATCCAAAAGACTCTCGAGCATTTCAAAATCCATGTTGAGATGGGAGAGGTGACCGTTGGACCAACAGTGACACAGTTTACTCTTAAGCCTGCTCAAGGTGTTAACCTGTCAAAAATCGTAGCGCTCCATGATAACCTTGCCATGGAACTTGGGTCTGAGTTCCTCCGCATCGAAGCTCCTATCCCTGGAAAAACCCTTGTTGGTATCGAAGTCCCTAATGAACGCAAAGCAACCCTAGGACTCAGGTCAATGCTCGAGCTCGACGAGTTCAAGGGTACAGGGCCTCTTGTGCTTGCTATTGGTAAAAGTATTATCGGTAAACCAATCTTTGGAGATCTTGAGAAGATGCCTCACCTTCTTGTTGCTGGAGCAACTCGCACTGGTAAGTCGGTAACCCTTCAGAACCTCCTTGTGTCCATGCTTTATAAAAATTCACCGTACGACCTTAAGCTTATTATTCTCGACCCTAAGCGTGTAGAGTTCACCACCTACCAGAACCTTCCTCATCTCTATACTCCTGTTATCAAAGAACCAAAAGGTGCAATCAAAGCACTCAACTGGGCCATCCAAGAAATGGAGCGTAGGTATGAGACCCTTGCTGAGCACGGTCAAGTAAACGTAAGCGACTATAACAAAAAAGTTCTTGCCCCAGCGCTCGAAAAAGCACGCAAAAAAGGCAATGTCGGTGACGCAGTATCAGGCCTTCCACCTAAAATGCCTTATATTGTTATTGTGTTTGACGAGTATAACGACTTCATGCTTTCTTATCCAAAAGAAATCAGTCCGCTTATTACTTCCCTTACCCAAAAAGGTCGTGCTGCAGGTATTCACCTTATTCTCGCAACACAGCGTCCTGATGTAAAAGTAATTACAGGAACCATTAAGGCTAATATTCCTGCACGTATCGCGCTTAAGACTACATCACAGATCGACTCACGCACTATTCTTGATGCTTCCGGTGCAGAAGATCTCCTTGGTAACGGAGATATGCTTTACATGGCGTCTGACAATCCTCGACTTGTTCGTGTACAAGCACCATTTATTTCTGTCGAAGAAATAAAAGCTGTTGTCGGTCATATCAAGCAGGCACATGTTGATTTTGTTCCTGATCTTATTGATATTTCTAAAGTAAAAGTAACTACCTCATCAACATCAACAGAAGATAGTGGAAACCAAAGTGGTGAAGAGCCGACAGATGACGACGACTACATGAGCGCAAAAGACTTCGTTATCTCAACAGGAAAAGCTTCCACTTCTTCCCTTCAGACCGCTTTCAGATGGGGATACAACAAAGCTGCACGCATCATGAATGACCTTGAGCAGTACCAGGTGATAGGCCCTGCACGTCAAGGTGAACGCTATCGTGAGATTCTTACAGGAGATCATCCTGATACCCAAAAAAACGATGACGCCTCTCGTGACGCAACAACAGATGACCTCTTTCGCTAAGTAACACTCTTGCGTATCACTAAACTACCGTATGATAGACCATAAAGACCTTCGAAAAAAAATAGAACTCTACAGCATCATTCTTCTTGTGGTGCTTAGTGTTGGGTATGGTCTCTTTAGGGCGTACCCACTTCTAGAAGGACCAGAAATTACCATCTACAGTCCAGAAGAGGGCGACAAGGTCTCAAATAAAACGTTTGAACTCTCTGGCAAAGTCTCACGAGTAAAAGAGGTAACCATCCAAGGAAGACCTATTCCTATAGGAACTGATGGGCATTTTACCGAAACTTTGATCGCTGATTCCCCTTATACTATACTTATACTTACTGCAACAGATTACTACGGGAAGACTATTACAAAAACGTTACGTGTCTCTCCGGAGAAAAGTTAACAGTTACTCAAACCTAAACACTATCACAACAACACCATGATGAAAAAGAAAGCAGTCAAAGCACCAAAAACACTCGGCACAAAAGACGTTGAAAAAAACACAAAAGGTAACTCAGACGCACTTCTCAAAGAAATTCAGAGTAAGTTCGGAGAAGGAGCAATTATGAAGCTAGGAGAAGCTCCTAAAGTTGACGTGCGAGTTATTCCTACCGGATCACTTGGTCTTGACTCCGCACTTGGAGTTGGAGGTCTTCCTCGTGGAAGAATTGTTGAAATCTTCGGTCCTGAATCTTCAGGAAAGACTACCCTTACCCTACATGTGATTGCTGAAGCTCAAAAGATGGGAGGAATTTGCGCGTTCATTGACGCTGAACATGCCATGGACCCTGAGTACGCTAAGAAGCTTGGCGTAAACATTAACGAGCTCCTCATTTCTCAACCAGACAACGGAGAGCAAGCTCTTGAAATTGCAGAATCGATTGTACGTTCAGGTAAAGTTGATGTACTTGTAATCGACTCTGTCGCAGCACTTACTCCAAAAGATGAGATCGAGGGTGACATGGGTGCACAGCATGTCGGCAAACAAGCGCGCCTCATGTCTCAAGCACTTCGTAAATTAACAGCGATTGCACACAAGTCTAATACGGTAATTATCTTTATCAATCAGATTCGTATGCAGATTGGCGTCATGTTCGGCAACCCTGAGACAACCCCAGGAGGAAAAGCGCTTAAGTTCTACTCCTCTGTTCGTATTGATATACGCAAAATTGCACAGATCAAAAAAGGTGAAGATGTTGTAGGCGCAAGAACAAAAGTAAAAATTGTTAAGAACAAAGTAGCTGCACCATTTAAGACTACAGAGTTCGATATTATGTACAACGAAGGTATTTCAAAAGAAGGTGAACTCCTTGCACTTGGTGAAAAGTTCAAAATCATCACAAAGTCAGGTGCAAGCTATGCCTACGGAGAAGAAAAGCTTGGCCGAGGATATGATTCAGCAAGAACATTCTTAAGAGAAAATAGCAAAGTGAGTGCTTCAGTTGAGAAAGCTATCCGTAAAGAGCTCGAATCAGGTGCCCTCTCCTACTCAGGCTCTTCTGACCCAGAAGAAAATGAGGCACCGACAGAATAGTACTATAAATTAATCATCTATCATGATCTCATTCTTTAGAAATTTAGCAGGAAATAACGTTAACAATACACCCACCCCACCGTCTAGCGTTACAACAAAATCTGAAGCTTTTTCGGAACAGATACATAATCTCTTTGAACAAAGAAAAGCGATTGAATGGAACCTTAAGAATAGGCACGACATCGATAGGCAACACTACGAAGTTGAACTTGCTGAATTAATGACAAAATTAAAAGAACTTGATGTAACAGAAGAAGACTATCAGAACTATCTCAAAACAACCGTCCACTAATTTTTGAGTGTTTTACGTACGCTTGACAGTACTTATAATATTATGTATAATAATATTTGTGTTCTTTCTCAACAACAAAGAGGCTGAAATGGACAAATCATCCGTATCCGTATTTTTGATTTTTTTTCTGACCACAATTGTTGTGGTGCTTGCTTTCTTCTCAAAAAAACTCGAAAAAATTGTCACTTATCTCCGGATCAAAAGTTCTGCTCGCAGACTACAGCTTCGAGATCGTGGAGACGTAGAAGCAGAAGAAGACCCGGAAAAAGAAGCTACGGTATACATGGTGCACGCTTTATGTAAAACAAGGATCAGAGTCGGTATTCACGGTGAATACGGCGCTGTTCACTACTGTTGGAAATGTGAACTTATTTCTACTAACAACACCCAACCTGGACCAGGAGAAGACCCTGACGGTGGAGAACCGGTCCCTGAAGAACAATCAACCGCAAAAGTCATACCTTTCAACAAAAAAGTTGCCTAATTCTAGCAACTTTGAACCCCACCTTGTCGTGGGGTTTGTCTTTTTATACCAAAAGAAACCAATCTCACTTTGTCAAAATCATCTTTTTTTGGTAGAATTTTGGTACTTAAATACTAGTCATTACGCTTTTGTGTAATTGTTGTATTTACCATTGACTATTAACCATTAACTACCAACTATTTTTATGGCAACCCTTGATTACGATGAAATTAAACCAAGAAAGTACATCCTCGTAGACGATGTACCTTATGAGATTCTTGAGTCTCATGTAGCACGTACCCAGAAGCGTAAACCTCAGAACCAGGTACGCATGCGTAACATGCTTAACGGAAAAGTTGTCCCTGGTACTTTCCACGCTTCAGAAACAGCCGAAGAAGCAGAAATCTCACGAAGAGAAGCACTTTTCCTCTTCGCGAACAAAGGAGAGTTCTGGTTCTGTGATCCAAAAGATAGATCTAAGCGTTTCCAAATTGACGGCGAAATTATCGGTGATCAAACAAGATTCCTCAAAGAAAACACTCTTGTTGACGTAAAGATCTTCACTTTAGATGACGAAGAGAAGTTCATCGGTGTTACTCTTCCAGTAAAGATGACTTTCCTTGTAAAAGAAGCCCCTCCTGCAATCAAAGGTAACACAGCATCTGGTGGTGGCAAGATGGTAATCATCGAAACAGGAGCACAGATTACAACACCTCTCTTTATCGAAGCTGGAGAAAAGATCATGATCAACACCGATACCGGAGAATACGTAGAACGAGTAAAAGAATAATCAATCGGACATCTCTCATCAAAACAAAATCCCCTTTCGGGGATTTTGTTTTTCTACCAACAACTTATACCATTCCCAATTAACCATTCCGAGTATCTTTCGGAAGCATTAATTGGGAATGGTATTAACACGAGATTTAGTTATCCCCCATACACTCCATATTGCCATGATCTTCTGTACAGGTAACCTTAGCAGAACTTTCGCCTTCTTGTCTACTCACATTAGTCGAAGAGATGGTGATGGTAAGCGGAGCACGACGAGCACGCATATACTTTTGTTTTATCTGAAGAATGTTCTTCATGTACTCCTTCAAGTGAGCCATGTCTGCTTGAGTCACTCCATTTGCTTTACCAACAGTGTCCATCTGAGTGCCGACAGCGTTAGTGTCCATATTTGGATAAAAGGTAAAGGTGTACACCACACAATCCTTTCTTGAAGGGTCAGCTTCGGTACAAGTAATATCTTTAAGATTTGGAAAATCCTGCCTTATCGAAGAAAAAAGTGTATCGACGTTAGCACGATATGAAGCAATTCCTTCCTCACTCGCACTTCCTCCGTACGTAATAAAGAAATAAAGTCCAACAAGTGCTAGGAGTCCGACTGCGGTAACACCGAGGGATTTTTTAAGCCCCTTCTTCTCTTCTTTTATCTCTTCATCCGAAAGCACCTTAGTCACAGGGCCACGCTCATCTGTCATCTTCGCTTGTAAATCATTAAAATCAATTACTTCTACCATAGTAAGATAAGTATACCATACCACTGGGTAGATGATAGACGTTAGATTTTAGACTCTAGATACATACAATACAAGAGCGAGGCCGAAGGCCTCGCTCTTGTGTCTTGTGTTCTTTGTATTTATGAATTTCTTATCTTCATTCATCACACCTCATTCTTCACTCTTCTTCTAACATCTAAAGTCTAATGTCTAGCCCCTCCTTCGCACCGTCTCGTAATTCCATAATCTTCTTCGCGACTTCCTCAACGTCTGTGACATAGAGCATCTCCGTCTCTTGTTCTTCGCCAGCATTTTCAACTCGCAACTTTCCATAGCCAAAGAATGTCTCAAGAAAACCATTCTTTTCGAACATGACATCCTGAATACGGCTATATGCCAAATAATCAACAGTACGCCTGAGAATCTCTTTCTGATCAACCGCTATAATTCTGCGATCAGTAACATACCATACATCAAAATAATTCTTTGTCCAAGCATAGAAAAAAGAAACAAATCCAAGAAGCACAAGCACGAGAAAGAACAGCTCGGCGTATACAGAAAACTCTTTTTTAAAAAAAGTAGCAAGGAGCGCAATCCCTAAGAAAAGAGTAACTCCAAAAAAATGAATGAGAACATCTTGCACGTAGGTAATCCAGTGACGCTTAACCTTCATGACCACAACTTCCCCTTCTTCAAAAAGATTTTCTTCTTGGAACATACGTAGCTACTTAAATACTTATAATAGGCACAAGAATAAAAATAATTCCGACCACAAAAATAACCTGTGCAAGGAGAACATAACGATCTCCTTTTCCGTACTTATGCCACACATAGAGCAACACTCCGATAAGCGGGAGAAAGACTACGATAACAGCAAGTTTAAGAAGTGCGAGTAAAGACATATCATTAGAACATAAACTTACGCATGATTTCTTCTTGCACCTCATCAATTGGTCGACCGTAGGTTACATAACTAAGCTCCTTCAGAGGTTCGATAGCATCCCTGTCGCCTTTTGGTGGATACACACTTACAATATCAAAAGGTTTGACAGGTGAGTTATTGGAAAGCATCTTGACATAAGCATGAAGATTTTCAATTTTAATAATATCATTTGCGGTAAATGTTGGCATGAATTGTGTCTCAAGGAACTTGGCATCTTCTGGAGAAATACGGTGTACTACCATTGAACCAACGTTACCAAACACTGCCCCTTTAATATTTTCTGGCAACTGCGCAAGATACTGATGTGCAACAGTAAGCGAAAGTCTATACTTACGAGCTTCTGATAAGATCGATGCAATCGCTGGAGTTGTCACATTTTGGAATTCGTCAATATAAAGATAAAAGTCTGGTCGTTCAGAGCTATTAACACGAGCCATCGCTGCTTGAGAAATCTTTCCAACAATAATAAGGCCAAGAAGATTCGCGTTAATATCTCCAAGACGCCCTTTAGAGAGGTTTGCTAAGAAAATTTTCTTAGAATCCATAATCTCACGGAAGTTAAAAGCACTCTTCTCTTGGGCAACAATAGGTCGCATAATATCATTACTCATAAAGATGTCGAACTTACTGTTAACATACTGCACCCAGTTCTGAAGCCCTTGTTCGCCAGTTGTCTTCTCGGCATTAGTCCAGAATTGATTGATAAGAGGATTCTTACACTTAGAGAGCTTGTAATCTCGATAATCTTTATCAGAAAAGACACGCGATATATCAAGTAATGTGTTACCACTCTCAGGATGCTCCATCACAAGAAGTGACGCATTACGAAAGTACTGCTCAAAACCAGGCCCTCCTGTTGCCTTCATGTCAAAGAGTTGATTGAAGATACCGAGAAGTTCGTTCACCACAAAAGTCTTTTGCTCTGGGAAATTACGATCATACTCAAGCATATTAAGCGCCATTGGTCGCGCAGTATACGCTGGGTCAAAGTACACTACATCTTTTGCACGCTCAGGGGGAATATTCGCAAGAATATCAACAATATCACTTCCGTGAGGATCGATAAAACAACATCCGTCACCATTCTTGATATCTTGAATAATCATGTTCTTAAGGAATACGGTCTTACCGGTACCTGTCTGCCCAATTACATACATATGACGCATTCTATCCTCGCGATCAAAGTGAATCTCCTCCACTTCGCCACGAAATATATTTTTACCGATCACAATACCTTGTTGTGCCATTCCTTCTGGCGCTTTTGCTTGTGCTGAAGATTGCGCTCTTACGTTACCGACATCCTTTGTCTGCATTGGAAAATGAAAGAGTGAAGTAAGTTCAGAAATATTAAGAGGATAACTCTCTTCCTCACTCCATAAACGATATGTATACCGATGGAGAAGCGCTTGTTGTTTGCGTCCTTCTACTTCGACCCACTTAATACTATTACCGTTCACTTCGGTAAACTGAGCAAACGAAGCTTCGAGGTCTGCTCGCATCGCTTGTGTTCTTGCAAGAGATGACGATGATGCAATAATGCGAACATTTGTCTCGATAATCGTTTTTGAAAGCTTCTGCTCTACGAGCTTCGTTGCATTTTCATCGACATGAGTAATCTTCTTACGTTTTTCTTCTTCAAGTTCTTCTTTTGTTTTTGAAGCAGAAAACATCTCACCTATCATATGGAATGATTCTTTGAAAAGATCCTGCTTATCGATAGTACGCTTAAGTGTCTCACCTTTGCGAAGATCTTCAAGCATTGTACCAAAACGCTTAGCGAAGACATCCCCCGCCGGTCTAATGAGTACCTGAAGTGCGAGTCCTTCATTATCTCTTGCAATCTTAGTAAAAGAAGAGATGATAAGCGACATCGGATCAGCTTCCATGTGCTCATAGGTCTTAATAGGAAGCACTGGATGTGTCGCGT
Organism: uncultured Candidatus Saccharibacteria bacterium; assembly: GCA_964510805.1. Classification (GTDB taxonomy): domain Bacteria; phylum Patescibacteriota; class Minisyncoccia; order Phycocordibacterales; family UBA5272; genus UBA11704. Next base: position 12,684 of record CAZEDG010000015.1, on the reverse strand, counting down.
GACTTGCATACGAACAAGCAGTGATTGCATGCGCATGAAAAATATTATAATCCTCTTTCTGCTCGCGGACTTTTGCAGTTGGAAAAACACCAATAACAATCTTCTCGAACATTGGAGCATAATCAATATGTACCGCACAATAAAAAGATGCCGTCGTAGAACCATTAGCAACACCAAGTTCAAGACTATAGTAGTTCTTCTCTTTATTAGTACTATCACTTGCAAGTGCCTGCATAGACGCATACCATTGTTCCATAAGACCCATCATTTCTTTTATGTTTTTTACCTGACCGTCAACTGATTCAGGAAGGATGATTTCAAAAAGCTTCATATGAAGCGCTCTCCATTCTTCTTTTGAAATATTATTCTTCACCTCATGACCAGAAAGAATATACTGTACAAGAGATCTTTCGAAATCATCTTCCACTTCAGGATCATTCAACTCTTCTGCCATATGAAGAGCATTACGTACCCCCTTTTCTGCCATCACCTGAAAAAGCATCTCAACACGATCATCTGTACTACGAGGAGTAAGCCATTCAATCAAACGATGTTTTTCCCCTCCTGTTAATTGAGCTGGTTCTGCGATTACTCGCTCTACTGGAAGCGACTTATATTCACGCACTGCTTCGTGCGCACTATCTTTTTCGGTAAATCTACTTTCGAACCCCTTAGCTCGTTCCATCTTATCCTTCACCTGTTGACGTAAATAGGCAATCTCTTCCTCTGGTGTCTTAAATTCTGTGTTCATACTAAGAAGTATATATACCAAAACACCCTCCTCCTAGTGGAAAAGGGTGTTTTAGTGAAATGAGAAGTTATTTTTAGAACTTACCTACGTTGTAATTGTAATAAATATGTACTTTGCCTAATTGAGCGTGAACTATGTTCTAAGCAACAGGATTTGTTACAGGAGCAGATGCTTGTGACTGAGACTGAGTTTGAGGTTGTTGAGTTATAGGGGGAGTTTGTACTTGCTGTGGAGCACCTTGTGCTTGTGCAACTGGTTGCTGTGCTGGAATAGGTTGTGTCGGCTGTGTACTTACTACCGCCTGTGGCTCTTTTGTCGTCTGAGTCATTCCTGGATCCGGCTTAAAGGATGGCTCCATGGTCGCCATAGTTGCCTCCTGCTTTGCCTGTGCTTGCAACTCTGCTTCTGATTGACCGACAGAAGTAGCTTGAGGAGTCTCAAGAGGTTTCCATGCGCTTGTTGGAGGAATTTGGCCTTGTGGAGCTGTTTCTTTCTTAACTTCCATATTAGCAACAGCATTTCCAACCGGTGTAGATGGAGGAGGTGGAACCTGTGTGCCCGGAGTGAGCACTGTAGGCGAAGCAAGGGGTGCCGTCTGCGGTGCAGGAGCTACTTGCTGAGGAGAAGGAGCACTTTGTGATGATTTTTTCATAAAAAGCCCAAGAAGAACCAGTGCAAGAACGATAAGCGGTCCAACAATGAAGTATGTCGGCACCTGACCAGCAAGAAGAGAAGCGATATCCATATAATAAAAAAAATTAAATACTATGCAACTAGTGTACACCAGCCTCTTTTTTTAGAAAAGTAATTATGGGTATAAGAAACAATGACCGCCATTCCATGGGCCCGCAATGGCGGTCATTGTTTTCTTGTGTGAAGAAAGAAGAATGTAGACCGCTTCGCTTAAGGGGACTAGATATTAGATGTTAGATTTTAGACTTTAGATAAATATACAAGAGCGAGGCCGAAGGCAAAACAAGATAACAGAACACAGATAGACAGATAACAGACAATACACAGGAGCGAAGCCGAAGGCCTCGCTCCTGTGTATTGTATTTTTATCTAGAGTCTAATGTCTAAAGTCTATCATCTATGTCAGTATCTCCGCATCACCATCAGTGATAAGAATTGTATGTTCGAAGTGGGCTGACTTCTTATGATCAGCAGTAATAAACGTATATCCATCATCTGCAAGATAGACATCATCAGTGCCAAGATTAACCATCGGTTCAAGAGCAAGCACAAGACCAGGAACAAGTTTAGGTCCTTGTACGCCATCATCAAAGTTCGGTACATAAGGCTCTTCATGCACCTTATACCCAACACCGTGTCCTGAGAGAATCTTTACTACCCCATATTTTTTTGGAATAGCCTTCTCAATTGCTTTTGAAATATCGTTAACGTACTTGCCACATTTTGCAGACTTAATTCCAGCCATAAGTGCTTCCTTCGTCACACGAAGAAGCTCTTCATCTTCTTTGCTGATAGCACCCACAGGTACTGTACGTGCAGAATCAGAAATCATCCCCTTATGATCAACTCCTCCATCAAGTCCAACAATATCTCCTTCCTTGAGCACCCTATCATCCCCTATTCCGTGCACAACTTCTTCATTAACTGATATACAAATACTTCCTGGATATGGGTATGAAGCTCCGAATGGTTTGTAATTAAGAAACGCAGGCTTATCACCCATATCGGTAATCATCTTATACACAAAGTCGTTCAGATACTTCGTAGTAACACCAGGACGAACTTCTTTTTCAACAGCATCTAGAACAAGAGCAAGCCTTCTTCCGCTTTCTCGAAGAATCTTGATATCGTGTTCATTTTTTAGTTTAAGATTATAACGCATAAGAAGTGTATACTACGCAATTTTTGCAAGTTTTTCAAGTATCTCTCCAAAAACTTCCTCTATCGACTTGCCTCCATTAATGTGAAGGACTTCGTATCTTGGATCCTTGTTATACACATCAAGCGCCTGGAGAACATCTGTTTCAAACCAGGTCATTTTGGCACGCATACTCTCTTCGTTCACATCATCTTCTCGCCCTCTCTTTTTGAGACGTTCCATCGAATCATTTTCTGGAACATCTAAATAAATCACTACAGGCTTCCTATATCCATAAAAGCGAATGGCGCTATCAAGCATAGACACCTCAAATGCTTTTCTTGGCGCACCATCAAGGATCACCGTCTCATCCCCCTGAAGGAGTTTAATGAAAATAGACGACCAATTCCAAACTGCAAGGAACTCAGGTTGAAGACCTCCTTGTTGGTTTACATTTCTTGCAAGAGCTGAAGTATATGAATCTCCGGCAATAAATTCACGAAAATTTCCTCCGGTGGTAATGTGTACTACAGATGACACCCCTTTCTCCTCAAGATGTTTTTTAAGAAGCTCTGCTTGAGTTCCCTTACCGCTTCCTGATCTACCAAGTAAAATATAAAATTGCTTTTGCATATGATACATTGTATCACAGTAGACAAAAACCTTATTTTCATTTAATTGCTTTTCCCAGAGCTTCCCTATTAGAATTATTTAAATACTCTAATCGACGTAACTCATCTTTAGGAATACCTTCTTTAAAAAACTGTTTAAAAACAGGGTCACTAAAAGCTTGATTCGTAAAATAAGCAAAAATAAGACCGTCTATAACTAAATCTTCAGAGACGTTATGTGCTTTTGCTAACCTCTCAACTATCTGTTTAACTAAAACTTTTTCTTCTTCGTATACTTGATTTATGTTTAAAGTTTGTAATGGAAACCCGAAAATTCTACAATAACTCGTAGCAAGTCTTTGTGCTAAAAAATCAGTCAATCCTTCATCAAAAGATTCATAAGATATTTGTTCATCTTTGAACGAGGCAACACCTGTTCCATTTGAATAATAATGAAGTAACTCATGTGCAATTTCTGTTACTACATCAAATACCGTAGACTCCTCATTTAAATTAATTGTAACCACATCTTTATAAACAGAAGACTCCAATCTCTGTGTTTTATTTTTAGAAAGAGACAGGACAATATTTGGATTTTTTATATCCACCGAAACATGAGATCTAGAAAGCATTTTCTTTATCTCTCCTATTAAATACTCTACATCAATAGACACAGAACTATTTTGAAGTTTTAATTCAATCATTATTAATAAAGTATACCAAAAAAACAAACACCCCACTACGCTAACTTGTAGTGGGGGTTCAATTCAACTAAGAAAGATGTTGTTTTGCAATTTTTACAGCATCTGCATGCTGACATTTTTTGACAACCTCGCGAAAAATTGATGCTGGGTAATTTCTTTCAACCATACATCTTACAGCTAATATAGCTTCACCGCAAGAAACAGCTTTTGTAGCAACCTGAAGAACATCCATTTGTGTTGCTTTTCCTATGCCAAGAATAGTCCTTTGTGCACGAACACGTGTATTTGTGTCACGTTGACAAGAAAAAGCAAGTTCACGTAGGTTCCTAATACTTGCACGATACATCTAAACCTCCATTAGAACTAATTTAGTAACTCTAACACAATAAAAACAAAAATGCCACCTCATTAAGATGATATTCTTGTATTCCTTATGCTAACTTCTTCACTCTCTAAAAAAGTCAGAAATTGTTTTAGATATGAGAAGAGCAGATATTTTTAGAAGAAGACGTACCAGAAGTACGGCGACTGATAAAAATATCTGCTCGACAAAATAGATGAAATAATTTATAACTTTTTAGTATTCACGCATGGACAACTGTGCATCCACCTTCTTAATCACATCAAGTACAACAGACACTGCAATAAGAAGTGACGTTCCTCCTACTTGTACCGCAGTAAGTCCGGTTACAGCCTGTACTGCAATAGGGAGTACCGCAACAACCCCAAGGAAAAGCGCTCCAACAAGAGTAATTCTTGCAAGCACATATCCGATATGCTCTGCAGTCGCTTGACCAGGTCGATACCCTGGAATAAATGCACCATTCTTCTGAAGATTTTCCGCAGTCTTCTCTGGGTCAAACATTACCGCAGTATAAAAATACGTAAAAGCAACAACAAGCACAAAGAAAAGAATTCCGTAGAGGAGATGATTCGCAAAGAGTTCGTTAATCTTACGTGCAAGCATCTGAAGTGAAGAATTCCCTGAGGTCGCAAAGAGTTGAGCCATAAGCTGTGGGAAAATAAGAATTGACACCGCAAAGATAATTGGCACAACTCCAGCCTGGTTAAGACGAAGAGGTAAGTACGTAGACGCACCGAGCGCTCCACCACCTTGACCAAGTCTTGTCTGCTTTGCGTACATCACAGGAAGTGGGCGTTCAGCTTCTGTAATGAATACGATACCCGCAATCGAAATAAGCACAAGAACCACCATACCTACAAGCATCGGAATCTGAGAAGGGTCAAACGTAAGGAAATACTGAGCAAGCTTCTGAGGAATTGCAGACACAATACCAGCGAAGATAATAAGTGACACGCCGTTCCCTATCCCCTTTTCGTTAATTTGCTCTCCGAGCCACATCATAAGCATAGTACCTGCAGTAACAATAATAATGTTAAGCGCCATGTGTGTAGGAGTTAGTTGTGGAATAGCATTCTGTCGCGAAAGAAGTGTAAGAAGCGCAAAACCCTGAATCACCGCAAGAGGAAGTGATATGAGACGGCCATATTGCACGAAACGCCTACGTCCCGCTTCTCCTTCTTCTTGATACATTTCCTTAAGGCGAGGAGAAAGTACTGTAGAGAGTTGCATAATAATTGACGCGGTAATATAAGGACCAACACCAAGCATTACAATAGAAAAACTAGCAATACCTCCTCCTGAGAGAATATTAAGAAGTCCGAGGAATCCATTCTTCTCAAGAAGTGAAGAGAGTGCTGAAGCATCAATCTGTGGGATAGGAATAGCAGATAAAAGTCTAGTAATAACAAGAATAAAAACTACAAAGAAAATACGATTACGTAGTCCGCGGTCAGCAAAAATAGCCTTAATTGTTTTCATAATTGTAGCATTATAGCATATTTTTTGAAGGTTAGCACGAACAACCAGACTAGAGTTTAGATGTTAGACTTTAGGTGTTAGATAGCCCACAAGGGCGACACCTTCGGTGTCGCCCTTGCCAATTACAGGCAACCTTATGTCGCCATAAATACAATAAAATATCTTTTTTGACTTTCTTTAATTTTCTAAAAAATCCTTCAAAAGACAGTAAAATATCTTGTTTTTGTCGACACTTTTAACGTATACTGACCTAATGTTATCCTCTCCAAAAAAGAAACTTCTCCTCATTACAAAAATAATCATCGTTATTTTTGCACTTATTGGCTTTATTCTTATCTCTGGATATATTGCCATGTTCTTTGGTTTTACTAATACAGAAGGAATTATAGATAATCAAACAAAACATTTTATACAAAAAAATAACAATCAGACCTATGAAATATTCCCTCTCGCACACACCAAGGAATGGATATCGTTTAGGCAAGCTGTTGTAAAAGATGTTCCTGTAATTACTCAAATATCAAAAGAAACAGGCATTTCTCCAAGACTTTTAGTTGCTATTCTTGTCCCAGAACAAATGAGACTCTTCTACACTAATAGAGCAGTTTTTAAAGAATTCTTCGAACCACTTAAAATACTTGGAAACCAGAGTCAGTTCTCATGGGGGATATTTGGTATTAAAGATGATACCGCGCGTAGCATAGAATCTCATCTTGTAGACCAGCAATCTCCTTACTACCTTGGAAAATCATTTGAAAAATCTCTTTCCTTTACAACACAAGACATAGACCAGGAACGTTTTGCTCGTATCGTTGATGAACACAGTCACCTCTTTGCGTATCGTTATACAGCGCTATATATCAAACAAATAGAGGCACAATGGTCAAAAGCCGGTTATCCAATCAGTGACAACCAAGCCGTAATTGCCACACTCTGGAATCTCGGTTTTGAAAAATCAAAACCACACAAAGATGCACTCTCTGGTGGTTCTGAAATTGAAATTAATACAAATAAATACAGCTTTGGAGAGCTCGCTCGCCTTTTCTATTATTCAGACGAACTTATCGAAGTATTTCCAAGATAAACAAGATGTTGCTATAGTCCACAGGTTTCTGCCTTAATAGAAGCCCGTGTCATCTCATACACCATGCCAGTAACTGGAATATTTCTAGATGCTTGGTACGTTTTAACTGCTTCTACGGTCACATCACCGTAGAAGCCTGTTGGTGTATCAAGGAGATACCCTTTTTCAGCAAGGAACTTCTGAAGATCAAGCGTTACAGAAGACTCATTTCCTCTGTGAAGATTACTTGGAATATCTACACATACTGTTGAAACACCAAAAACAATACCTGTTGTACTTTTCGAGACCGGAATAATTGTTTTTGACGGTGGTGCAATTTGGACAGTGTCAGGAACACATAGTGTGCCTGATAAGCTATACCCGATCGGACAATCTATCGGCCTAGCAACTGGTGCTGTACTAACAAAAACCAAGAAACGATTAGATAGACCTTGTGCTGTTGTTATAGTGAGCGGGTAATACCCTGGTGTGGTAATTCCAAAATTATTTGCTTGGATAGTAATAGAAGTTCCGTTGCTAGAAGAAGGCACTGACATAGATGTATTATTGAGGAAAATATAATTAGAAGTTGAGTCAAATCGATTACCTACAATAGTACAATTAACATAAGAGGCTGTGTCGCACGTAACACTGGATATATATGGGGATGTCTCTCCGATAACCGTAACTGAATTAGTTCCTACAGCTGAACCGTTTAGTGGAGAAGGGTAAATATTACCGTCGGTACTGCTTGGTTTATACATTAATACCGACGCATCATATCTTCCCGCAAACAATATCTTTGGTGAGGAAAGGCTTCCTGTTAATCTAATAGTTGCGCTCTTATATGCTGGCACGATAACATAATCACCTTTTTCTATAAAATCACCAGAAATAAGACTAAATGAGCCATTTGTTGAAGCGTTATTAGCTATAACGGTTTTATTAGTAGAAGAATCATTCAGATTAATTAAAAATGAATACATTTCGGTGTCAAAAATTCCACTTCTATAAAGTTTTAAATCTGTTTTTCCTGCGGTAACCTTAAGATTAAATGAAGCGGAAAGACCAGATTCTTTATTAAGAGAATCATAACTAAGCTTAAGAGATGGATTATTAATTACAGACAAAGAAGGGTTTGTGGAAAGATTAGATACAGGGTTTGCTTTTAGGACTGTAAGAGTTACTGGTATAGTAACTGGTGAATTAGTAAAATTACCGGAAATAACTATATTTGTTCTATAGACACCAGGAGTGTTTGCAACAGTTGCAGGATCAAGATATGCAGACAATCCAATCTCTTGACCAGATTTTAATGTCATCCGTTCTTTTGAATAGCTTGAGTTTAACCATAGAGGCTGATTAAGAACGCTGATAGAATATGTTATATCGGCATTTGAAGTATTCTTAATTGTACCGTTTTGAAAAAATTTTGTATTAGAATAAAGACTCGCATCACTTGCTGACGTGCTAGGAAGAGTGTCCCCTTGTGTGTATGTTGCAGAATATGATGTCGGAGAAAAGAGTAGCGACCCGATAGGAGTACAAAGAGCCACTCCACTCCACGCGGTACTTATAGTGCCTGCGCGACACGGAAAAGTGAAGCCATAACTATTACTTGTAAAAGAGCCTGTTGATATTTTAACTACATAACCCGCACCTTCAACCAAATTAAAATCTTTTGCATAAAACGGAATAACATCACCTTTGGCGGAGGTGGTTAATTGCTTTGTTATGCCATTCATCGTGACCGCGTTAGACATCGGATCAAAACCAGTACCAATAATATTTCCAAGACCGTCTACCGTGAATTCAGACATCGAAGTAATTACTGGACCGAATTGAACAGACCCTGAACTTGGAATTATATTTCCTTGTACATTTCCTTGTGCAGGAAAAGTAATTGATGTTGTTTGTTTTTGGTTCGTATACTGACCATTTTTATCAAGAACAGTAATAACAAACTGTACAGTGGCAGGTGAAGTATTACCAGAAAAAGAAAAACCTATAGTTCCGTTTATATGCCCGCGCCAAATACCTAACCCATTTCTCCCGCCACAACTTACTTTATTTCCATTATCTGCAACAATTACAACATAATCAGAAGAACATATTAAATCGATAGCAACATCTGCAGATTGAGATGTTGACCAACTAATAGATGCTTTTCCTGTTACCGATGAGTCGATAACTTTACTTGTAAACGATGTAATTACAGGTAAGGTATTTTTTGAACTATTAGACGCTTGTGGACACTTGTCCTCTCTCCATGCACAATTAGAATCTCGTGGCATAACCGATCCATCAGCACACATACGCGCCTCCATAGTACATATACTACTAATAGGTTTTGCAATGGAAGCACTAGTAGGAGAAGATGGGTTTGATTGTCCTGTTGTTTGGCTTTCTATTTTTTTACAAAGATCGTTAAGTTTTTTTGCTGTCCAGGGATTCACAACTCCTAATGTGTAGCGTGAACTATAATCGCCGTTACTATCAATAGATTTTTGAAAATTTCTTACTGCCAATTTTGTTGCGTTGCCGTAATAACCATTAGGAGTAGCCTTGAGGTACTCTGCCTGCTTAAGCACTATTTGTATATTCTTCACATCAGCATTACTATTACCCAATTTATTATTTGAGGTAATCAAATTAAGACCACAAGAACTGAGGCTAACGTTTTCATTACTTTTTGCAATAAAGATCTTTTTTTCTTCTACAGGATCAGCAAGCGATGGGTCAGAGATTGTGTTAAGGCCATTTTGATCATACTTTGTGTACATAACTTTTACCCCGCTTTTTTGTGGATAAAAACTATACCCGTGAGACATTGTTAGAGAATTAGGATCTGAACAAAATTTTACGTATGTTCCAAGAGATTTTTCTTTTACTTGTTCAAAAGTACTAAGAGCCTTTAAACACTCTTGTCTAGTAATCATAAAAGAAAAGGCTTCTTTATTTTGCACAACAGTTTCAGAGGACTTACTAAATGCTTGTGATACTTTTTTTAGATAGGCATCAAAAAAAACTCCATACGTCACCTTCTCATTATTAATATAATATGCCCCATACTGATCTTTAACACAAACAACCCGCAAAAAAACAGAAGGGTTAGGATCAACAGTTGTTGGGTCATCATAGGTAAGAGCATTCCCGTCATAATTTTTTGTACAAATTACCCCTTGCTTATTAAGTTCAGCCAACTTAGCAGTATATTCTGTTTCGGTTATTTTAACTCCATTAGCATAGTACTCAACCGGGCCATTATCGCATGACCTTTTTACAAGAGACCCGTTACTTTCACTAAAAGTTTGATTGCAGGCTGGTAAACCTGTAGTCAACGCAGAAACAAAATTAAAACCAAACAACACAAAAATAAGTGGGGCCACTACTTTGATGATATATTTCATATGTGTCAATTCTACCCTTCCCCGCACATATATGTCAACGGAATAGGATAATAGCTAAAGAAAATTTTAGAACGTAAACAAGCTTAACAAAAACACTACTACTACTTTTACAAACTCTTACGAACTAATTGGTGTATCGATAATAAGTACATCAACATTTGCAACTAAATCAATATGCCACGGTATATCAAGCCTTGCTTCAAGAAAAGTAGTAATGATAGGAGGCTGAATAAGTATCGTAGCAGCCGTCTTGAGTAAATCACCAAAAAGACCATCTCCTCCGAGCTGAGCAATAGGATTTTTTGCAACACGCGCCTGCTCAGGAACCCTTATTTCAAATGGATACTCATGTGTTGTATATTCGCCCGAAGCCCCGAGAGGCAACTCAAAGCTAAAGATCATTCTCGGGCCTTGGTTATTATTTCTTGTCTGATTGCTATTAATACGTTTATCAGAAAAAGTAACTGCTTGTCGTGCGCTACTTTCAATAACAGTAAGTATCACAGAAAGTTTATCGGCTTTGATAGATCCGTCAGTAATAGTAAGCCCGACTTTACCGGTTATTGTTTCCCCTACTGCATACTGATATTTATCAAGTGTAATAGTGATAGCGTTACTCATACCAATGAATTTAAATTATATATATTTCATATAGTACCATAGATTTTAGAAGTTAGGCACACAAAGAGCGAGGCCGAAGGCCTCGCTCTTTGTGTATTTTTTATCTAGAGTCTAACGTCTAAAGTCTAACATCTAGTCTTTACTTCTTCTTTTTGGATACTTGTTTTTTTGGAGCTAATTTTTTCTCCTTACGAAGTGCAATTTTCTTAAGCTGTTCCTCTGATTGAGTCTTAGCCTTTTCGGTAACTGTAACAGTACCTCCAGCCTTCTCAATCTTTGTGCGAGCAGAAACAGAAACAAGACATCCTGTTACTGTAAGAGCTACCGCAACATCTCCTGTTCCTAGAATCTTAACAGCGGGTGTCTTTCCAAGAACTTCTTTTACGAGTCCGTGTGCAATAAGTGTCTCTGGAGTAACTGAGTCACCTTTTGCAAAGACATTAAGTACATTAAGATTAACCACTGCTTCAGGACCTCTGTAGAACACAGATTCTGAGCGATTCTTACCGTGACCTCGAAGCTTAGGAAGCTTCTTGATAATATCACGCATTGCTGGGCGCACACGGTGTCCTGCACGAGCAGTCTGTCCTTTGCCTCCCTTGCCTGATGTCTTACCACGCTTACCTCCACGAGCTACAAGCTTAGATTTTTTGTGCGCATGAACGCGCTTAATTTCATGAATTTGCATAGATATACGATATTATTATGCGTTCTCTTCTGACCCGACCTTAGTCTTAGCAACCGGAGCATCACCGTGAGCATATGCAATCTGCTCAAGTGCCTTCATAGTTGCGCGCGCGTTATTAAGTTTGTTTTTTGTTCCTGAGTAGAACTTAGCAGTTACGTTCTGAATTCCTGCGAGAGCCAAGATGGTACGAGCAGAAGAACCAGCAATAAGTCCACGAGCTTTGTTAGGCATAAGCATAACACTTGCAGACTTATACTTCGCATCAATATCATGAGGAAGTGACTTATTCTTGTTAAGCTTGAGGGTTACCATGTTCTTCTTTGCAGACTTGAGAGCCTTCTCAATAGCAACTTGAGTATCGAGCGCCTTTCCGGTACCGAGTCCGATGCGTCCATTACGGTCTCCGGCAACAAGTGCAACAGAGAGCGCAAAACGACGTCCACCAGAAACCACACGAGTCACACGACGAATACTGATAGTCTTACTATCAAATTCTGGCTTCTCTCTTGGAGGGCGAGCAGGGCGTCCACCTGATTTTCCACCTTGCTTTCCTTTACCTCCTGTACGACCACCTCTTCTTGGTGCTTCGCTTAGATCAGAAGCAACAGCAACATTTCCTGTTGCCACAACTGCTTCTTTTGGGCTTGTATTTTTTGTTTCTGACATAGTTTTAGAAAATTAGACCACCCTCACGAGCTCCTTCTGCGAGAGCTTCTACTCGACCACGGTACGAGAACCCGCCACGATCAAATACAACCGTGGTAATAGATTTTTTCTTTGCTTCTTCTGCTAGCTTCTTACCTACAGATCGAGCACGGTCAACCTTAGTCATCTTGTCAGTAAGAGAAATATCTGACGCAGATGCAAGAGTAACACGCGCAACATCATCGATAAGCTGTGCATACATATAGCGATTAGAACGGAAGACTGCAAGTCTTGGACGCTCTCCTGTACCCGACACACGAGAACGAATCTTCTTGTGGAGACGAGCACGCTTTTCAGTTTTGATATTTGTTTTCATATAGTTGTAACAGGACTACGCCTAAGCAGATCTGTAAGATCAGGTCGGCCTACATCCTTAAAGATGTTTAGGCTGACTTCTTACCTTGCTTACGACGAATAACTTCATCACTATAACGAATACCCTTACCCTTATATGGTT
>CAZEDG010000014.1:1843-23731 GCA_964510805.1 uncultured Candidatus Saccharibacteria bacterium | reverse complement strand
ACCAGTGTCCCGAGGTTATGAGCCTCGTGAGTTACCTCTACTCTACTCCGCTATCTATTATGTTTTTACCACAGTATTTTTTTACGAGGCACATAACCTCGGAGGTTATGAGAGCTATACGCTCTTGGTGAGTTACCTCCACTCTACTCCGCTATATTATAGTTATCTAGTTGATTTTATTAACGAGGAATCATTAACCTCGGAGGTTATGAGAGTTATATGCTCTTGTGAGTTACCTCTACTCTACTTCGTTATCTATTCTATTTATTCGAGTAATTGCTATAATACCATGTTTATTAAAAAAATTCAAGAAAATGTGCAAAATAAAAAGTATGTGTTATAATATAAAGCCTAGTATAAGATGTACTTGTCGGCGTAGCTCAGTTGGTAGTAGCGCAGGACTCATAAGCCTGAGGTCGGTGGATCGTTCCCACCCGCCGACACAAAAATAGAATTATAGACAATTAGTTATTTTTATTGTAGTATAATTTTTGGTTGTTCAAATTCATTTGTGAGGTTAAAAATGGAAATCAAGACTGTTGATGATCTTAATCGTGCAAAGAATTTGCTTAAGGAAAGGAATAGAAAATTTCCGTATCCAAGCCCTTTTTCTGTCCAGGTTGAAGATTTTATCTTTCCGCAAGAGTTTTATGTCCCAAAAGATATCTTTATGGTATGTCCATGGACATATTTGAATCTGGAATTAGGTGTAAAGGTAGAAAACCCGACAGCGGGGCTACATACAAATGCTATGTTTATGGAAGAGTTTTCTTGTGAAGTAACACGTCCCCAACAAAGCTTTGCAGTGCCTCTTTTACGGTATGACCTTAAAAAGGTTTACTCTCAAGATGATATTGAGACACATCTATCGGATGGGCTTGTTTTTGAAAATCACATTTTTGTACAGCTGTTAGCAACGATGCTAAGGCGCGGTAGTAATACTGGCAGAAAGTATTTACGTGCAAGCTTGCACCGTAATAACAATCTTTTTTTTGTTCGTTCAAAGAACGGAAAAGAGGTTCTTGTAGTCTTTGTTACTTGGTCTTCTAAGTTTGTCTCCTCTACTTCATATGAAGGATGGGTTCTTACTGCAGAAAAATTCGATAAAGAAAGGGTGTTCTGTAATACATCGTTATACACAGTAGACACTTTGATGTGCGTTTAAAACACCCACTTAAGCAATTCCCGCTTCGGTGGGTTTTGTTTTTGTGTCGGTGGAGTATTGTGTTTCTGTGTTTTATTTCAGAAAATTAATTACTTCTCATTTTTTATATAAGTAACTTTGATATACTTATTATACTATTTTGTATATATGAAATCAGAAGAAAACCCTTTCTACTATCAAGATTTTCTTTTTGATGAAAAAGATTTTAACGTCAGAGGTGCTATTCTTAATATTTATAGTGATAGGATTTTTGCTTATTATGGTGCCGGTGATGATGATCTGTATTTTGTTTTTTCTTTTTCTGAAATTCAAGAAATGTACATTAAAAAAAGATTTTTACGAGGGTATAACCTCTTTTTAGTGTTGAAAGAAGAGAACGGAAAAAAGAAATCTGATTTTTCGTTGGTACACAGTTCAAAGTATTCTGATTTAGAAAAGCTAAGGGATACTATTCTTTTTCTTAAAAAAGGCAGACCTCTGGTTACGGTGAATAAACATTCACACACCGAAAGTCTTCTTTACCGCAATGAACAAATTAATAAGAAGATAAGTTCTTATTTTCCAAAGCTTCTTATTGGTATTATAATACTCGGAAGTATTTTTCTTTTGCTTTATCTTATTCTTGTGTTTATTGTATTTAAAAACTAAGTACTATTAACCATTAACTAGTAACCACCAACCACTTCCTATACTTCCCACTTCTTGGTAACATCATTCTTCTCTTTCTTTGCCTCTTCTACAAAACCTTGATCTATTGAAGCAAGTTTAAGCAGTGTGCGAGCATACCTCTCATAAGGAAGAAGGGGGAGAAGTGATGACTTTACAAGAGATACAGTACAGTTACATGGAGCGCTCTTCTCTTTGTTCTTGATATGACTAAAAGCAAAACCAAGTGTCACACCCTCTACACGATAAAGTGAAAGATCTTTGTCGATACCCATTTCTTCAAAAGTTTTAAGCATTGGTGCAAGCCCTCGTTCATTAACCGTACTTGGAATAGTAAGCTTGAGACGCTTCTTTGCCTTTTCATTGCCAAAAGAAAGTGTAACCCCTTTTACTTTCCATGAAAGAAGAGGGACTCCTTTATTAGTAGAAGCAAAATCAAATGTTGGTACAAGGAATTGTGAGAGGTTAAATGATTCAACTTTTCCTTCATACATAGATTTACAAACAACACGCAAAAAAGTGTCTAAGAAAATATTTTTTTCATAGCGTGACATGGTGCCAAAAAGTAATACTTCTTTATCTTCTCGTAGGTAGACGATCTTGAGCTCTTCTCTTTTACGCTTTGTATTCCAAGTCTCTTCTTCCTCATTATTTTTTGTAAGGATTTGCTTCCCGTCGTATTCTACATGTACAAAAAGATTCCCATTAAGCATCTTGTGGGTAAGTGATAGATAATCTCCACTATCTTCGTCTTTTGTTGTAATTCTTTTGAGTTCTTTGGTAAGTTCTGTGAGTGCAAGTAAGGCGCTATCCTTATCAACTTCTTGTGCCTCATAGAGCATATAACTTCTCGTCGCATAAAATTCATTGAAGAAAAGCGCTTCATCGAAGATATCTCTATGTTTAAGAAGGTAGTAGAGCGCTACGTCGTGATCAGTTTTGCATTCTATTTCAGTAATAGAAGAGATGCCATGTTCTTGTGTAAGTTGGGAGAAAAGATAGGTTGTGTATTTTGTGGAAAGCGTGAGTGCAAGGGTGAAGTCTTGAAGAAGCCCTTGCTTTTCTTCTTGAGAGAGACTTGTGTAGAAATCAACAAAGAGTGTGGTAAGTGCCTTTCTTGGAGTGTCTTCTTGTGTTTCGAAGAGTGCGGTAATATTGTGACTCTTATAGAATTCAGTAAGAAGGAGGGGTGAGGATATTTTAGAAAAGTATTTTTTTGCAGAAAAAGCTTGAGCCATATAGTGTGGTTAATGGTATCTAGTTAATTATTAACACAATAGCAAGTAGTGTAGCATGGAGTTAGGGATGATCGATGTAGATAGGCTACGGAGAGGTATGTACTGTCATTTCTAAATAGACGACAGAGTACAGAGTGTGACTCTTTGAAAATTTACAAAATGATGTATAATAGGGAAACAAAACTTATTTTACAAAGAAAAAAGAGGTTTTTGAAAAATTTATGCAGCGGTAGCTCAGCTGGTTAGAGCACCGCCCTGTCACGGCGGGGGTCGTGGGTTCAAATCCCATTCGCTGCGCAAAATATAAATTCCCAAGTTTCGAAGACTTGGGAATTTATATTTTGCGCAGCGAATAGTACAAGGCTAAACGCCTTGTACGTGGGATTTGAACGAAATGCCGGTCCACGAAATAATAAAAAGAAAAGTTGAATCAGTGACTTTTCTTTTTATTATTTTGTCGGCATTTCCCGGGGCCGAGGCTAGGAGTGTTTTTATGAGTGTATTCACGAAATAAAAATACCCTAGCGGTGGCCAAATCCCATTCCACTTTCCAAGGAGAAAAACCCTTCGAAAGAAGGCTTTTTCTTATGATGGGTTTAGGGACGAAGAATTGAATGGTATAATCATGCCATGAACACTTTTTTATCTTGGGATGATATTAGAAAACAAGAAGAATCTTTTGGGGTTCGTTTACAAAATTCCCTTGTTCAACTTGGAATATTGGAGGTATGTAAAGAACTTTCAATATGTCATGTGTGTGTACGCATCAAGAATTCTGATAATGTTACAGAATTGAAAGAAAAGGTTTCTCAAGTTGGTAAAATAATTTCTTCTGCAATAGTAAATGGAAGAGAGATATTTATTATTCAATTAGATAGCCCTCTTTCTATTGGTAGTTGGTCAGTAAGTGGAATTGAGTTACCATACCCAAAACAGAGTCATTCTTATGAAGATGGATTAGAGCATGTTGAATTTGTATTTTCTAATACAGAAAATACTATGGGTGCTATACGAGAAAAAGTGCTTGAAACAATAAAGAATATTTCCATTGAAGAATTAAAACAAAAGTATTCTTATTCCGAGGATGAGCCTCAAGCGGAAGGTGATCAAAAACCAAACCCAACAATATCAATTAAAGTTAATGGTGTAGGAGTTAAGTTTCATGCATTATCAATTCAAAATGTTGTTGGCTTTAGTGAGTTAAAATAGTTCTCACTTCATCCACTAGAGTGCGCATAAACAAAAACACCCAGCTTCTTGTCAGGGTGTTTTTGTTTACTTTGCAAAGTGAACCAAGAAGTCTCACTTGTGTGAGCCTCCAGAAGGCTTTTTCTTATGATTGATTTAGGAATAAACAATTAATCAATGTATACTATTGCCATGAGAATCAAATACCGTTTAATAAAAACAAATAGACGCCTCACTTTTGATATCTTAGAGCAGAACATGAAGTACTGCGGTGTTTCTGATGAAGACTATCTTGTCTTTAAAGCAAAAAATGGCATTGAAATTATTTCAAGGAGTCGTATGGATATACAAACCGATAGGTTGTGGTTGATTGGGTGTTCTCCAAATGAGAGATCGGGATCAATGGTGTTTTCTTCTGACGAAAAACGTGATCGAGAGTTTGAAAGATTTCAAGAGGCGTTGACAGAGTGGGCGAATAACGCAGAACAGTTTAATGGTGAACCACAAACCACTATTTCTGCTCTTGGGTTAGATACATACATTTTGTAAACCAGTTCTCACCTCATCTCCACTGGATCGCGCAAAATAACAAACCACGAACCTATGTTTCGTGGTTTGTTATTTCTAGAGTGTTTTTTTACTGGCAGTGAGGGAAGATGTAGGTCTTTTTTCTTGCTTTACATTCGATATATATATACTTTAATTTATTAATAAAATAATTATTTATATTATGGAAAATTTTAATTCTGCACCTGAGGTAAAAGTAGAAAGTGAACCAAAAGATTTTAGAATTGCTCACAAAAGTCCTACTGGTATTATTGGTGGAGGTAAGGAGTTTATGACCAGAAAAATGGCTGAACTTTGGTTAGCAGATACACGCAAAGAAAACCCTGGTCTTGAGGTTTGGGTTGAGGACAAGGACGGAAATCGAAGAGAAGATTTTTAACATTTAGTTTTATAATTCTAGTCCTTACTTCACCCATCAGCCGCGCAAAAAGAAAAAGCCTTCGAAAGAAGGCTTTTTCTTATGATGGATTTAGTGGTAAAGAACTGGAGTGGTATACTATTAAAATTAATATGAAACAAAAAAGTTTTTTAAATCCAGAAAATAGGCAAGAGGTAATAACTATTGGTAATCTTGCAAGTGGCGAAAAAGTTATTGTACGAAGCTCAAGCCATATTCATGATAATCCAGAATTAGAAAAATATCTTGTTAATGCTTTAGGTAAAATTAAAAGTAATAATCAAAATTTGATTGAAGGAGAAGTTGATTTTGGCGAGACTATTGGTGTAACAAGGTGTATACAAACATATGAAAATGATGAAATAGTTTTTGCGGTGAGACCTAAAAGAAGTGGATATACTCGTTTTGTTAAAAATAGAACACAAGAACCTACAAGTAAACTTACAGTTATTTTGACAAAAGATAGACAGACAAATGATTATCTTGTTTTAACAGCATATATTGGAGCAAAGGCAGAACCTGAGCCATGGGATTTTCGTGCTACAAGTAAAGCATTAGATTTTTGGAAAAAACATGCTTTGGTGTATGGAACTGAACCAATAGTAGAAGGAACAGAAACATTAGAACCTAAGTGGTAATTATTATTGCGGTTCTCACTTCATCCAATATAGTGTAAATTTTTATTTTGTAACATGATACACTTGTGTGTATGAATGTAACTCGAAAATATGTTATCCCTATAGGATTGTTTTTTATTATAGTGTCTTTATTATTTTATTTTTTTTATTACAAAACTAATCAAAGCGAAGAAGTTAAACCTATCCAGGAAACCTGGGGGTGGTCAGCGTCGTCTCAGCAAACAAGTCAACAACAAATAGCCACAACCACCAGCATTACAAAATCACAAGAGATCACAACACTTCTTGCTCTTATGTCTCATGATAGTGAAAGCGCGGAAGCAAAAGCAAAAACTTTGCAGTATGTTATCGATCACTCGCAAGAGGTCACTAAGTATCTTGTAGAGAATGAGGGCACTCTTATAGGTGAGAAAGATAAAGAAGAGTTTCTTGATATTCTTGGGCACTATGCGTTCACAACTCTTGGAGAGAAATATTATAATAGAAATTTAAAAGAGTTTCTTGACGATCCAAAAGCAAAAATACGCAACGCGCCTGAGATTGTACGTCTTACAGACAGTAACCTCAATATTAATTTTGAAACGCAAAAAATAGATACAAATAAGTACGTTCTTTTTGTTGAGAATATGTTTATTTCTGGTGCGTACAATATTTTGACTGATATATTCTTAGTTAGCTTTGATGGTGGTAGTATCAGTGTCACAAGTGCGCCGATCGTTGAGATGGATAAAGGTGCTCTTGTTGTACTTGATAGTTATGATAACTATAATGTGAGAGCATCTGATACTCCTGGTGTGATTGTTATGTATGGAATGCTTCCTCGGGGCGGTTATCCGTGTAATGAAGAAAGAGAGTATATTTTTGTAAAGGATAGATTTATCTTTTCTCAAGCGACACAGTTTTCTGATTGTAAAACTTACAATGATACACCAGGTAACGAAACGCCGATTGATTATGATAAGAGAAGTGTCGTAGAGAAAATGGATTCTATGCTTTTCGAAAAGGCAAAGACTGTGCCACTTTCTACGCTTAAAAAGGTGACATTCTAGTGTGTAAGGTCACAATAATGTTGTATTTCATATCATATGTTAAGAACTAAAGATTTAATTCTCTTTGATGTCGATGACACGCTTGTTGAGAGTAAGTGTGAGATGACTGATCAGATGCGAGATGCTTTTGGTGAACTTCTTAAACATGTTCAGGTTGGAATTGTGACAGGTGGTAAATGGGAGATCATTAAGAAAAATATTATTGATAGAATGCGTGGCGAGCACAAAGAGTACTTTCATCGTCTGCATATACTTCCTACATGTGGTGCGCGTTATATGATTCATCGAGATGGGGAATGGGCTGAGAAGTATGCTCATGCAATACAAGAAGAGGACAAGGAGAGAATTAGACAGTTGCTTACTGATGCTGTTGAAGGTGAGTATGTGCGAGATACGATGTATGGTGAACTTGTTGAGGACAGGGGAACTCAGATGACGCTTTCGATGTTCGGACAGTTGGCGCCGATTCATGTTAAAGATACTGCTGATAGGGATCAGATGATTCGTAAGCGTATTGTTGCAAAAGTTGCACATCTATTTCCGGAGTATGATTTTCGTATTGGGGGTGCGACTTCTATTGATGTGACCCAAAAAGGGATTGATAAAGGATTCGCGATACGAAATATTAGTGAAGAACTTGGAATCCCTGTAGATAAGATTGCATTTGTTGGAGATGCGGTATATGAAGGAGGGAATGATTATCCTGCTGTTAAGACAGGGGTGCATGTGGTTGCGGTTAAGAATCCAGAAGATACGCTTATGCACCTTAGAGATTGGCTTAGGCAAGTATAATTTCTTATGAAAAGGGCACTCCTTAGATTTGCTTATAAACTTGCTTCACCTGTGCGAAGTTTTTATTGGTTTCTTGTAAGACCAAAGACTTTTTCGGTTGCATGTCTTCTTGAACATGAAGGAAAGTATCTTTGTATACGTCATACATATGGTTTTAAAAAAGAGAGGTGGACTATCCCGGGCGGTGGTGTTAAGCATCACGAACCAAAGAAGGAAGCTATCTTACGTGAAGTAAGAGAAGAGGTCGGTATCTCTTTACATGAAAAAGATCTGCAAGAGATTGGGGTATATGTAACCCATAAGGAGTATAGTCATAACACCGTCACATGTTTTTATGCGAAGGTTCATGACCCTTCTTTTTGTATTGATGGAGTAGAGATAGGTGAAGCAAGATGGATTGATAAAGATGACTTATCAGAAGAGATTACACATGTCTTCGCAATGTCTCTTAGTTTTGCCCAAGGTGTGCGCACTTCTTGATTGGTTATCGTAATCGTAGTAGTATCAGTGCCAGGATTGTCACAAGGAGAGTGGGATGTCTAAGCATTGTGATGAAAAAGTGGTCCGCGGTTGTCGGGTCAGAGTATCACTGAGAACTCAACAGTTTCTTGTACAAGAGTTCGTGATAGAGTCTTCGTACGAAGCGAACGTGAGATGGCAAAGACCTCTCCCGCATCCAGTTGTTCTTTATGTTTTTTCTGGTTCTGCTCAGTTGATAGTGAGAGGCAGAAAACCTGTAGAGATGTCTGGTTGTGAGCCTGCGAGTGTTGAGATCCCAGCTCGTCGTGGATACAAGGTTGTCATTTCTTCTGGAAACTGTGTTAAGTTCGTGGCAACGCATGCACTTAATCAAAGTTCTCCTCAGGAGCAAAAGCAACCCCTGAGAGGACTCTTTGAATGATTTTTTGTTTGCTTCTGGTCTGGTGTTATGCCAGACTTTTTCTTTTGTTTACTTCTTCGTTCTTGGTGTATACTTAGTACACTATGTTATATTTTTTACCATTTATTATCATTGTGCTTCTTAGTAGTATTCGTCAGATTAACCAGTATGAACGTGGGGTTAAATTTACTCTTGGAAAGTTTACAGAAATGATGGAGCCTGGGTGGAGGTTGGTGATTCCTGTTTTTCAAACGTATGAAAAAGTTGATGTCCGTGTTAAGGCGGTTGATGTTCCTGACCAGAATGCAATCACTAGAGATAACGTATCGGTAACAGTGAATGCTGTGATTTATTATAAAGTGAGTGATGCAAGTAAGGCGGTGATCGAGGTGCAAGACTTTAGATATGCAATTTCTCAATATGCACAGACCACCATGCGTAATATTGTAGGAGAGGTTACTCTTGATGAGCTTCTTGCGGGAAGAGATAAGATTGCAGAGAGAATTAAGGAGATTGTTGATCAGGAGACAGACGCATGGGGTCTTAAGGTAAATAATGTAGAGCTTAAAGATGTAAAATTGCCAGCAGATATGGAGCGTACTATTGCTAAGCAAGCAGAAGCAGAGCGTGAGAAGCGTGCTGTGATTATCACTGCAGAAGGGGAACTTGCAGCAGCGGAGAATATGGCACAAGCTGCAAGGATTCTTGCGGAGACACCAGGAGCGCTTCATCTTAGAACACTTCAATCAATCAATGATATGTCCTCAGATCAGTCAAATACCGTTGTATACATGGTGCCGGTCGAGGTTCTTAAGGCTCTTGAAGGATTTACTAAGAAGGGGTAGAAGTTTCTCGTGATTCTTTTTGGCAAAAAAAGACAAAGCGACACAGGAAAGGTGTCGCTTTGTTGTATTAGCATAACAAGTGGTAAAATGTAATAAGATAAAGTTCTATTGATTTCTAGCGAGGTGTAGTATGCTTATGGTTTCTTCGTCAGAAGGTGTTGTGGTCTGTGTAGATCCAAGTTCTTTTAGAAAGAGTCACTTTTTTGGAGAAGAAGTAACTCTTTATGCTGTTTCTCTTGAACAGCAACTTAATCAAGAAGGTTCTCCATTTGCTCCATTTTGGATCGTAACGGTTATTAATCGCGACGATCGTGTGATCGATGTTGTGCTTGATACAAGAGAACTTGATTATGTGTTTGTATCAAAAGTAAGTGTTGCAAGTTTTTTTGTTACAGAAGAACATGTCCGTACTGTTGGTGTTGCAGAGCTTATAGGGCAAGTGCTCGACCATCTTGGTGCGTCTGTTGCTACCTAAGCATGTCTTACGTATTTGGTGTCACTTCTAGATAAGGTGACACTTTTGTTTTTTGTAGTATTGTCTGCATTTGTCTAGTTGACTATTGTTTTTTATGTTGCATTTTGTTTTTTCTTTTGGTAGAGTGTGAAGCGTCTATGACACATACAGTAGAACAGCATATACCTAGAGCAGGAGGAAATTCTTTCTCGGCAAAGTTCCTCTACAATCTTAAGAATGAACTTAGGATTTTTTTGGCTTTTGCAAGAAGAGTGCTTGGGTCTGTATTCCGTGTGCTTACCATTATGTATGGTTATGTAGTCACTTCCTTCAATGCCTTTTTTGAATATTTTTTGCAATTTAAAGATGTGCAAGGATTCCTGATTACCTTGTGTATGCCATTAGGTATCTATTTTCTTGTTGCACATGTAAGTATCTTCCCTCCAACACTTGGACTTATTCTTGCAGGGTATTTTCTTATACGGTATGCCTTTCTAGGTAAGTTCGATGCGCGATCTCTTATGGTTACATTTAGTTTGATGTTCATCTCATTTTGGGTACTTGTACTTGTTTAACTTGTGAACTTTTTGAATAGCGTTAGATCTGGTACAATACTGCTACTATGAACTATCAGGTACTTCTTTTTTATAAATATACACCAATCGATAACCCAGAAGAATTCAAACAGCAGTACAAAGAATTATGCGAAAAGTATTCTCTCACAGGAAGAACACTTGTTGCGACTGAAGGGCTTAATTCAACGCTTGAAGGAACAGTTGAAAACACAGAAGCTTTTGTTAAGGAGTTACTTCTTGATCCTCGATTTGCTCATATGCAGATTAAGCGAAGTAAGGGGACAGGAAATTCATTTCCAAGACTTTCTATAAAAGTTCGTAATGAGATAGTAGGCACCCGTTTTCCAAAAGAAGTTGATCCAAACAAAAAAACCGGCAAGTATCTCTCAGCAGAAGAGTTGCGTTCGTGGTACGAAGAAGATAAAGATTTTGTTGTTGTTGATATGCGTAACTCGTATGAGTTCGAGTCGGGTCACTTCAAGAAATCTATTGATCCTGGAATGGTTGCATCTCGTGAGCTTCCTGAGAAGATTGATGCTATCAAAAAAGCAACCGAAGGTAAGACGGTACTTACGGTATGTACCGGTGGAGTGAGGTGTGAGAAGATGTCAGCATATCTTCTTCATGAAGGATTCGATGAGGATAAGGTGTATCAACTTGAAGGTGGAATGCATACGTATATGGAGAAGTATCCTGGGAAGGACTTTCTTGGAACATTGTTTACTTTTGATAATCGACTCGTGATGGATTTTGGTGGAGAGGAAAGAGAGATTATTGGAACCTGTAAGCATTGTGGCAGTAAGACAGAGAAATATCAAAACTGCGCAAATGCTAATTGTAATATGTTATTCCTTGTGTGTGACGCGTGCACTTCGTCATCACCTGAGCCGACATTTTGTGGAGATGCTTGTAAAGAAAAAGCGGTGCACATTCTAGAGAGGAAGAGATAGTTTTTATCTACAAGAAGTATATACTTAAGAAATATGTTAGGACAACAACCAGGTCAGAATACAGGTCAGAATAACAGTCACGCTGAAGATGTGTTGCGAGAACTCGGTATAGAAAACGGAGAAGGTAGAGGACTTTCTTTACAAGAAAAACGAGAGCAAACATATCGAGATACGATAGCTGGAGCAAGTGATCTAAGCATGTTGTATCATGGTCTTACTCAATTGTCAGAGTTAGTAAAAGGTTCAGGAGAAAGTCCTTCTGGTAGCATTGAAGGTTTTTCAAATGTATCAGTTGCTATGACTGGGTTTGTTATAGATACAGTAAATAAACCAGGAGGTATCAGTGAAATGATTAGTAGGTTCCCGCATACTCCTTATGGAGAAATTCCAGTTAGATATGGTCTTCGCAAAAAAATCGGAGAATTACTAGATACCCTTAGATCAGATCAAGAAACTTCTCACGGTATAGACATAGTTCTACACTAAAGTATCTTTGCGTGTTAGGATGTGCGTATGAAGTTCGAAGATAAAGTGAAGATTCTTAGAGAGAAGAAACATAAAGGCAAGGAATCAACTGCTTTTCTTCAAGATGTGGTTGCTATGGCGGAAGGGGAGGAGCTAGAGTATCTCTTAGGAGAGGTAGTTTTTTGTGGTGTAAAGGTAGATCTTACACTTCGTCCAATGATTCCGCGGCCTGAGACTGAATACTGGATGAAGGGTGCAATTGACGAGATACGTGGCGGTAAGAGTGTCTATTTGCTTCGGGTGCTTGATCTCTTCTCTGGATCAGGCAACATCGGCCTTGCGATCCTGAAGAACTTTCCAGAGGCAAATGTCGATATGATTGAGTATGACCCTAAGCTCAAAGAACAGATCTCGCTATCGGTGGTTAAGAATAATATCAAGAAGACAAGAACGAGAATTCTTACTGGTGACACCTGGGAAGGTGCATTTGGTACGTATGATTATATTTTCGCTGTTCCTCCGTATGTGCCGATAGAGATGAAAGAAGAGGTCATGAAGGAGCTTAAAAGTGAAGACCCTTTATCATTTTTTGATAAAGAAGATGGCTACTATTACCATAAGCAGGTCCTACGTCATGCAAAAGAATTTTTAAAAGATGGTGGCACTCTCTATCTAGAATTTGATATCACACAACGTAAGCTAATAGAGAGCTTGGCAGTTGAATACGGCTATAGCAACTGTCATTTCCTGAAAGACCCATATGGTCATGAGTGTGTGATAGTGATTGTTGTATAAAAACAAAAGGCACAGTGATGCTGTGCCTTTCGACGAGTTCATGTTTTCTTGTAGAGCCGTGCTGTGAACTTTTCTTTGAGGTATGTGAGGAATGTTGCTACATCTTTGATAATCAGGCAGTTTAGTAGCACAATAATGGAAGCCATGATGAAAGTAGTAATCAATCTTTCTGCGATAACGTCTGCATTGCTACGTGTGTAATTCTTTGCAAGAAATGACACCATAAGCAACATCCCCAACATCCCAATGATAACCCCATTCTTAATAGAATCTAAGATCAGAATGACGTCCTTCTTGTTACTGAATATCCAATTGAACCCCTTTACAAAGAGATCAACAAGGATAACGGTGAAAATCGCATACAACACGATGTTGATGGGGTGAGTGAAAGGAAGAGAGTTAAGCGAGAATCTTTCGTATACATACGAAATGCCAAAGCAAACCCCTACAAGTGAAATGGAAAAGAACAGCACGTATTCAACATAGTCGATGTATTTTTGAACGTAGTTCATGCTCGCTCCTAGGGTTGAGTTCCAAACGCAATACTACATGAGTATATGTAATTGTCAAGTACACAAATTTATTGACTTTTGTCATGTGTAGTGTAGGATTCCGATAGACTCTTCATGGGTATGAAGGGCTTGGTGTTTTTTGAACTATCTGAAGGAGATAAAGTCATGAGCAATCTTGTTGATTTTCCTTACGGCAATGGACTTACTGTGCCAAGTGAGTATTTCAAAGTTCTTGGCGTTAGGTACAGCAATCCTTATATTCCAAGGGTTCCTAGTTTTCGTTTTGCAGATGTTTTTTGTGTGAATCGAGGACTTTTGGATTATGTGATTGGTTCTGGCAATACTTTATTTGTTAAAGAAGTTATGACAAGTGGTAGGTTTGATAAAAATATTGACATTGAGTTTTCTAGGTTATTCCAAGCTGGCATATACGGCCACATGGCAACCTTCACTCCTTTTATTGGATTTGATGCTAAGATTGAGGTCACTTTCTTGGGTGATGGTATTGAGTGGCGAGTAATAGGGAACAAAAAAGAAGAGCTTCAAGGTCTTATCGATCGTTATCTTCAAGAAAAAAGAAAACAATATGGTCAGGAAGATCCCCATCTTTATGAAACTATTCGAGTTTTCTTTTCTCTTCCTGATAATGGCACAGACTGTGTTGTTGATGTACAGGATGTTGCTGAGATGATTCAAGCATCTTTTGGTATTAGGTTGAAGCCTACGACGCTTGCCAAGGATCTCGCTGAAGTTCTGAAGCAAGATAAGCACAAGGACTTTGTGCTTCTTGCAGAAAGTCTGAAAGATAAACCGGTAAGTCTGCGACTTTCGTTTACACATGGTCATGCCTTTACTGAAGAAGAGATTGGAGAAATGGTCTCGTGTAACAACTGTTCTTCTTGGGAGGAATATGCTTCACGAGGAGCTCATATGGATCAGGCAAAGATTCGTGCTTCTCTTAAGAACGTAGATGGTTCGAAGCTCGTTTTTTATCGAACTCATCGTGGTGAGCGTCCGGTACAGTTTATGCTTGACGTCTGTGTCTCAACATTTCCGCTTGATCGCGGTGAAGAAGGCGCAAAAGACATGTGTGGTATCTTTGCAACGCAAGGATGGCTTAAGTATGTTGCTGTTCCTAAGCTTGCACTTGCTGTACTTAAGAAGCATCAACCACAGATCTTTTGATTCACTTGTTCCTTTCAAAGCTTGCCTGTCCTGGGCAGGCTTTTTCTTCTGAACATACGTATAAATTTGACTTTTATTTAGTTTTTTGTTAGTATGTGAAGTAATTATTTCCCTTTATGGGTATCCTAAGTGAAGTCGAAATGTGACTGACTGTTTGGGTGATAACCATAGAGCCTGCGGGTTTCTCTTAATATACGTAGGAAATTTTTGAGCACTAATTGAGTCTTTGTTTGTTTCTCTTCCGTGTTTAAAAATAAGGCGTAAATAATTATTTATTCGCTTATTTATTTTTGTTTTTTGTATGTACACTATTACAACAGGAGGTTCTTCACAGAATACTCCACATAATGATGATGTTTCTCCGTTCTCTTTTATTCCAAAAAGAGAAGGTGGTACACCTCAACGAGGATTCTCTGGAGGAAACTCTGACGGAAGACGTGGTCGTAATGATCGAGGAGATCGTGGCGATAAACGAGGTGGAAGAGGTGGACGCTTCGAAGGAAGACGTTCTTACGGGGAGAGAAATTCTCGCTTCCCAACTTCAAGACCTTTTAATCCAAAGAAGGGTTTTAAGAAAGATTATATTAATGAGAATCTTTTTGTGAACAAGCAGGCGGTTGTTTCTGAAGCTGTTGATTATACGCCTAAGCATGTGTTCCGTGATTTTGGTGTTCATGAGCAACTTGCTATGAATCTCGAAGCAAAAGGTTTCGTTAAGCCATCTCCAATTCAGGATCAGTCTATCCCTGTTGCACTCACTGGTCGTGATGTAATCGGTATTGCAAGTACTGGTACAGGTAAGACTGCTGCGTTTCTTATTCCTCTTATTAATAAATTAGTTGCTGACCGTGAACATAAACTCATGGTACTTACTCCAACACGAGAACTTGCGCTACAGGTTGAACAAGAGTTCATTGAATTCACACGAGGTATGAAGCTTTTCTCTGTATCATGCGTAGGAGGTTCTCCTATTATGAAGCAGATCAAAGAACTTGAACTTGGTGTGCATGCAGTCATCGGAACACCAGGACGTGTAAAAGATCTTATCGAACGCGGGAGAATCAATATGGCATTCTTCGAGAGTATCGTGCTTGATGAAGCAGATCGTATGCTTGATATGGGATTCATCGACGATATGCGTTATATCTTAGGTAAGATGCCAGAATCTAAGCAGGGATTATTTTTCTCAGCAACATTTTCTCCAGATATTAAGAGGCTTTGTACAGATTTCTTGAAGGAGCCGGTGACGGTATCTATTAAGACTCGTGACACTGCTTCTTCTGTGATGCAAGATATTATTCGTGCAGGGAGTGATGTAGAAAAAGTAGAAGCGCTTCACGAGATTCTTACTAAGCCTGAGTATTCTCGTGTGCTTATCTTCCGTGAGATGAAGCGACATGTGGATGGACTTGCTTCTGAGCTTACCAAGAGAGGATTCAAGGTACTTGCACTTCATGGGGATATGCATAACCGTGAACGTGAACGAGCAGTGCGAGCACTTTCTATGGGAAAGGTTCAGGCACTTATCGCAACCGATGTTGCTGCTCGTGGACTTGATATTGATGATATTTCTCTTGTGGTTAATTATGATATTCCTAATAACTACGAGACCTATATTCACCGTATCGGACGAACAGGGCGAGGGACCAAGCTTGGACATGCGTTTACTTTTGTGCCGAATCGATAATTAGTACAATTAAGTTTTAACAACAATAACCGCCATTGCAAACCAATTGCAATGGCGGTTATTGTTTTTTGCTTTTCTGCTATACTTGAGCGTAGAGTGTTCTCTTAACTGGAAGGAATTGTGATGAGTGATCTCCATCGAGCATTTGAGGCTTGGTTCCTCGAGCTTCCTGCTTGGCCGTTACTTTACTCTACAACCAATACTTTTGATCAGTTTTTTGTTGTTGTGTACGGTACGTATGAGTGTGCGTATGTTGCTTGTGTACAAGGTCGTGTTCATGTGTACTCTTCAGCACATTCTGGTTCGACTGACGATAGTGCAGTGTTAAGAACTGCGTTGCCACAAAAGAATGCTGATAAGAACAGTATGCAGAAGGTTCTTGTTGCTCTACCTTTTACGCTACTTGATGATGTGCTGTCTTCTACAAAAGGAAGAGATGAAGCGCTGTCATTTGGCCTGCTTGGAATGCGTATGCCACTCTCGTTACTTTTCTACGGATGGGCGCTTGAACGTATGCAAGAGGCAGGGGTTGCAAGAGATAAGACGATCACCTTTGCAAAAGCTCAGTTCGGACCGGATATTCGTGCGAAGATCCGTAGTTTAGAAGAGGCGAATAAGTCCCTTCGTAAGTGCCAAAAAGAAATCGATTATTTACGAGCTGTTGGACTTATCTAGTAAGAATTACGCACATAGCGACCTTCTTTCATGTTAAAAAACACAGGCCCGGCACCTGTGTTTTGTTTTCTTGTTTTTTCTTTGCACATTCTTTCTCTATACGTTATAGTAGAAGTACCTTCCAGATATGTTGCCACGATAGTATGTATTTTGTATTTCACTAATAACCAATTACTAATAACGAATAACTAAAATTTATGACCCACCCACTTATTGATATGCATGTTCCTGAAGTTACTTTTAAGACCCGTGTGCGTGATGAGTCTGTCGGTGGAGATAACCCATTCAAGTGGTACGATCTTACCACTGATGAACTTTTCAAAGGGAAGAAAGTTGTATTCTTTTCACTTCCTGGAGCCTTTACTCCAACATGTTCATCAACACATGCACCTGGATATGATAAGAAGGCAGAAGAGCTACGAGCGCTTGGTGTCGACACTATTGTATGCGCATCAGTTAACGATGCTTTTGTGATGTATCAGTGGGCACAAAAGCTTGGAGTAAACAACCTCTTTATGCTTCCTGACGGAAATGGAGAATTTACTCGCAAGATGGGAATGCTTGTGCGCAAGGAGAATCTTGGTTTCGGTGAGAGGTCTTGGAGGTACTCAATGTTTGTTGATAATGGAATAATTAAGAAGATGTTCATTGAACCTGGATTTTCTGATAACTGTGAGACTGATCCGTTCGAAGTTTCTGATGTAGATACAATGCTTGCGTACCTTAAGTCGAAGTAGTATCTCGTAGTACATCAGATAAAAAGTAGCTTATATTGTAAGGTTGATTCAGAACTATCTTCTTATGATTGAAGAGAAGGTTTCTGATGATGTTCTTTTTTGCTCTTTTTGTTTTTTCTTATCACTCTTTAATTTATATATCATTTTATGTTTGCATTACACACACAACTGTATACGAAGCATTTAGAAAATCTAAAAGCAATTTTAGAAAAAGCAATTTCTTGGCAAGCGGAAGCGAAGCTACAAGATGATGCGATTCTCCAAGCAAGACTTGCGCTTGATATGTTTCCTTTTGTTTCTCAAGTTCGCTTCACTACTAACTATGCTAAGAGTGCTATTGCTACATATGTTGGAGAAACAGCCCCTTCTTTTACAGATGACGAAAAGACACTTGTTCAGCTTATAGAAAGAATTGATAAAACCCTTGCATATATTGCGTCGGTGTCTCTTTCTTCTCTTAAAGACGATCTTGATACACGACTTGTTCCTCTCGCGTGGATGCCAGGTAAAGGAATTGTAGCTCGGTATTATGTCGAAGAGTATGCGCTTTCTAATTTCTTTTTCCATTATACGACAGCGTACGATATCTTGCGTCACTATGGATTGCAGATAGGAAAAGGAGATTACCTCGGTAACGTGTCTCTAAAAGATCTTGCTTAGTATGGAACACGTACTTACCGTGCAAGGCCTTAAGAAGACGTATCAAGGAGGCAAAGTCGCGCTTAAAGGAATTGATCTTCAGGTGATGTCTGGAGATTTCTTTGCGCTCCTTGGGCCAAATGGTGCAGGCAAGTCAACCTGTATTGGTATTGTGTGTGGTCTTGTTTCTAAGACTGAAGGCAAGGTGTTCGTCGAAGGGTACTCTATTGATACAGATCATAGTAAAGCAAAGCTCCATATTGGAGTTGTTCCACAAGAATTTAACTTCGATATCTTTTCTAAAGTAGAAGATATTCTTTATGTACAGGCTGGGTACTATGGACTTTCTCGTAAAGAGGTTCACGATCAGGTCGAGTTCTTGCTCGCTAAGCTTGGGCTTCTTGATAAACGCGGTATGCAAGCAATCACCCTTTCTGGTGGTATGAAGCGACGTCTTATGATTGCGCGAGCGC
Organism: uncultured Candidatus Saccharibacteria bacterium; assembly: GCA_964510805.1. Lineage (GTDB taxonomy): Bacteria > Patescibacteriota > Minisyncoccia > Phycocordibacterales > UBA5272 > UBA11704. The sequence continues at coordinate 5,159 of CAZEDG010000014.1, read as the reverse complement.
TTGTGCATAAGCCTAAGTTACTCTTTTTGGATGAGCCAACTGCTGGAGTTGATATTGAACTTAGATATGAGATGTGGGATTTTTTGAGAGAGCTTAATGCATCTGGTGTGACTATTATTCTTACAACTCATTATCTCGAAGAAGCAGAGAAGTTGTGTAAGCACATAGCAATTATTGCAGGAGGTGAGATCAAGAAAATTGGGACCATGAGTGGTGTGTGCGGAGAAAGATCTCTTGAAGAAGTCTATTTAGAAGCAACTAAGACAAAATAAATCTATGACATACTACCAAATGTATATTGCATGTAGAACAATTGTCGAAAAGGAGGTGAAGCGAGTATTCAGATTATGGATACAGACCATACTTCCTGCTGTTGTGACAACTACGCTCTACTTTCTCATCTTCGGAACGTTTATTGGTTCTCAGGTAAAATCAGTAGGAGGTGTCTCGTATATGGCATTTATTATTCCTGGTCTTGTGCTTATGACTATTGTGAATAGTGCTTTTCAGGGAATGCTTTTCTCGTTTTATTTTATGAAATTCCAGAAGACCGTCGAAGAGATTCTTGTTTCTCCAATGCCACACGCTCTTGTGGTTACAAGTTATGTAGTGAGTGCGCTTGTGCGAGGCGCAATTGTAGGAGGTCTTGTATTCTTTGTCGGGTTTCTCTTTGAACCTGTCACTGTGATGCATCCTCTTATTGCACTTCTTGTTGGCGCGCTTACCTCGGTACTCTTTTCTCTTATTGGATTGGTGAATGCGGTCTATGCGAAGAACTTTGATGATCTTAACATTATCTCAACATTTCTTCTTACACCGCTTACGTACTTAGGAGGTATCTTCTATTCGGTAAAACTTCTTCCTGGCATATGGCAGACGGTGTCGTACCTGAATCCGATGCTCTATCTTATCAATGGATTTAGATATAGCATTTTAGGGTTTTCGGATATTGCTATTATGCACTCACTTCTCGTGATTATTGCATGCTCTCTTCTTATGTTCGCATGGGTCTTGTATCTCTTTAGAATCGGGAAGGGGTTGAGAGCGTAAGGGATAGATATTAGATGTTAGACTTTAGATATTAGAGGGAGAATGAGGAAAATGGGTTACAAGTTAATAGTATCTAGTTAATGGTTAATAGTAGATACCAAAATACAAGAGCGAGGCCGAAGGCCTCGCTCTTGTGTGTACTAATAATGATTCTAGTGGTTGTTTTTTGATTCGTTGTATGCTTTAATTCCGGGAGATGTACTTAGAACCAACCTGTGAAGGAGAGTATTGTGGGAAAAGAGAATGTTGTTGTTAGGAAAAGTTCCTACAAGGGTAGTTATCTTTCTGTAAAAAGATTAAAGAGCGGAGCATTTGTTTCATCTAAACCGCCAAAAAGAGGTTATTTTGACGTCATTTGGACTAGAAAACCAAAACAGCTTCCAAAGGAAGTGTCGACATTATTTCGTTCCAAGAAATCAGCACAACGTCTTGCCAGTCTTTTGAATGCTATGACAAGACGTGAGGCAATTTTTCTTGTGAAGGAGCTTTATCAAAAGGGTGGTAATGACCGTGCTTCTGAGATAAACAAAAATTCTCGCTACAGCGGAAGGTCATTTGCATGGCCAACTTGATATCCGAGCAGGTGGATAGAAGGACACGACTTTTTCAGATGCTTCATCAAGATGATGATCCAGAGAGGTACCGGGCAGAAGGGGATTGTTTGTGCCTTGTCTGCGGTCTTCCATATCGTGTCCACCCTTGCTTCGATGAGTACATATACAACGGTGTGCCAATTGATCATCGTCTTTGTAACGGTGATGTGGTACATCTCTAAAGAGCGAGGCCGAAGGCCTCGCTCTTCTTGCATTTGTCTGTAATCTTTTTTATCTGTTGTCTGTATTTTCTAACGTCTAAAGTCTAACATCTAAATTCTAGTCCATGTGCTACTTTATTTTTTTGATTGCTTTTAGAAACTTATCAAAGAGTTTGTCACGACGGTCATCTTTCCATTTGTCGAGATTGCCACAAATTCGTATATCAACAAGATCTGCTCCACAAAACTCAAATACTGACGCTTTCCAAAAAGGTTTGAGCGGGAAAAGAAATGTCTTGTATATCCACGCAGGACCACCACATGTTGCGAAGACTTTCGCACTTTTGCCTTCGAGAAGTTTAGATACTTTGCCGTCTTCTTTATAGGCATAGGCGATATGTGGCCAAAAGGTGAGTTCGACCCAACTTTTCATAAGAGAAGGTGGCATGCCCCACCACACCGGATGCACTACAACAATTTCATGAGCAGAGAGAAGTTGATTTTGGAACTTTTTTTGTATCGCAGGAATTTTGTACTCTTTGAGTGATTCATATTCAAGTAAAGGGGTACGATACTCTTTTGCATAGAGATTAACAAGCTCAACGTTGTGACCTTTTGCTTTACGGTTTTCTTTATATGCTTCTGCGATCTTATGAGTGTATCCATAAGGAGAAGGGTGTGCAGTAACAATGAGAATGTTCATAAGAACAGTATATAGTTAATAGGTAATGGTTAATAGTGGAAAAACTAGATGTTAGACGTTAGATATTAGAAATTAGAAAATACACATCTAAAATCTAATATCTAGCTTCTCATCTTCATTCTTCACACCTCATTCCTCATTCTTTTTCTAATATCTAGAGTCCGTTCTATCCTTTTCTTCTCAACATTTTCCGCTTTACTTTTTACTCTCTCTATGATATAATCCACGCACTATAACCACTGATTGAGTCATGAACGAAGGGAATAGCGGAAGAGATTTATTAGTAACCTTGTAGGTATTTTTATAAAAAGAATAGCCAAATGAAGCTAGGTGCTTCTTTGGCGACATTTGTCGTTATGCCAAAAACAACCACAAAAACAAATGTGCGTCCGCAAAAAACGTTTGCAAAATATAGCAAACCACTTACTAAACTCCCTAATCTCGTCGAAAACCAAATACTTTCATACAAAGACCTTGTTGAGAAAGGAATTGCAGAAATTTTCCAGGAATTTTCTCCAATTCGCGACTTTTCTGAGAAGAAGTTCGACCTCGAGTTCCTCTCATTTGAGCTTTCTGCACCTAAGTATGACGAGGTGTATGCAAAAGAGAATAAGCTTACTTATGAAGCGCCACTTCGTGCTCGTGTAAAGCTTACCAATAAAATTTTGAACACAGTAAAAGAGCAGGAAATCTTCATGGCTGATTTTCCTCTTATGACAGTGCACGGAACTTTCATCATCAACGGTGTTGAGCGTGTTGTTGTTCCACAGCTCGCTCGATCATTCGGTGTATTCTTTGACTCAGAAGAA
>CAZEDG010000014.1:0-1833 GCA_964510805.1 uncultured Candidatus Saccharibacteria bacterium | reverse complement strand
TAAAAGGCAAGCGTTACTTCGGTGCTAAGATCATTCCTTCACGTGGTGTGTGGATTGAACTTGGAACAGAACCAGAAGGTGGTATGTATGTGCGTGTTGATAAGAAGCGTAAGTTCTCTGTCATTGCACTTCTTAGAATCTTCGGTCTAGCATCTGATGCTGAGATCAAGAAGGCATTTGCTCATCATGACGTAGCAGGTCCTTTTATTTCGGCACTTGTTGAGCGTGATGACGTGAAGACACTTCATGACGCATACGTCGAAGTGTATAAGCGTCTTCGTGATGGTGATTTGGCAACCCCTGAGAACGCTAAGGAATATATTGACGCAATTATTTCTCCTGAGCGATATGACCTTTCTCCTGTTGGACGATTCCGTTTCAATAAGCGATTTGGTAAGTCAATTGATCAGAAGGATAAGGAGGCACAGCGCCGTACTCTTTCTAAGGAAGATCTTGTTGAGATCGTGATTCACATGATCGAGCTTAACAATAATCCAAACGCAGTAGAAGATGATATCGACCACCTCGGTTCTCGTCGTGTTCGTTATGTTGGTGAAATGATGTCACAGAAGATTCGTACAGGTATGATGCAGATGAAGCGTAACATTCAGGACAAAATGTCTGTGATTGATACTGACACTTCACTCCCTATTGCAATCATTAACCAAAGACCACTTCAAGCTCGTATTAAGGAGTTCTTCACCACGAACCAGCTTTCACAGTTCATGAACCAGGAAAACCTTCTTGCTGAAGTGGAGCATCTTCGTACTCTCTCTGCTCTTGGTCCCGGAGGTCTTACTCGTGAGCGAGCTGGATTCGAAGTACGTGACGTGCACACTTCTCACTATGGTCGTGTATGTCCAATCCATACTCCAGAAGGTCCAAACATTGGTCTTATCTTGCGTCTTTCTAACTATGCACGTATCAATGACTTCGGTATTATTGAGACACCATATGTAAAGGTTAAGGAGGGTAAAGTTACTAAGGATGTCGTTTATATGAACGCACTTGAAGAAGAGCGTTACGTGATTGCACACAGTGGTAACGAAGTTGACGCTGACGGTAAGCTTGTTTCATCAGAAATTGAAGTTCGTCGTGCGGGTCAGCCAGGTATTGCGTCTCGTTCGGAAGTTGAATTTATTGATGTTGCAACTAACCAAGCATTTTCTGTTGCTACTTCTATGATTCCTTTCCTTGAGCACGATGAAGCGACACGTGCACTCATGGGTTCTAACATGCAGAAGCAGGCTGTACCTCTTATGTGTCCTGAGGCTCCGCTTGTAGCAACTGGAATGGAAGGTGAGGCTGCGAAGCACATTGGACGCCTTATCATCGCTGAAGAAGCAGGTGATGTGAAGTATGTGGATGCTAAGAAGATTGTGATTAAGGAAGATAAAAAAGAGCGAGAGTACTCTCTCATTAACTTCGCTCGTACTAACGCTTTCAACGTGTTCCATCAACGTCCTATTGTGTCTCTTGGCGATAAGGTAACTAAGGGTCAAGTGCTTGCAGATGCTGCAACTTCTGATAATGGTCAGATCGCACTTGGTCATAACATTCGTGTTGCATTCATGGCATGGAATGGTGCGAACTATGAAGATGCGATCATTCTCTCAGAGCGTCTTGTGCGCGAGAGTAAGTTTTCTTCTATCCACATTGAAGAGTTCGTATGTAACGTGCGTGATACTAAGCTTGGACAAGAAGTTACCACTCACGATATTCCTAATGTTGGTGAAAACAAACTTAAGAATCTTGATGAAGACGGTATTATCCGTATTGGTGCTGAAGTTCGTCCAGGAGAGATTTTGGTTGGTAAGATTACGCCAAAAGGTG
>CAZEDG010000013.1:0-25395 GCA_964510805.1 uncultured Candidatus Saccharibacteria bacterium | reverse complement strand
CCCGAATCCTATTAGGAAACATGACTAGCACAAAGCTATGTTATGTCCATACATGTCTATGTATGATGTTAATTGATTTTCATGTGATGAGAAGGATAGATACTAGAAGTTAGACGTTAGACTTTAGAAAATGCAATTCTGTTTTTTCTAAAAACTAATACCTAATGTCTAAAGTCTCGCCTTCCCATCACATGAGAATGTTCTTTTCATGTGTATTGATTGAGAGACGCATAAACAGTGTTCGAAGTGACTGTAATTGATCTTTTGATGAAAGACGTCTGTACTAGCTGGATCCTTGAGCACGGTAATACCGCAAGAGTAGTATGCTAGGAGTCTTGCCATCAAAGCACCTCTGTCGATCCTCCTCTCCATGAGACGTCGATTAAGTTCGGCAAGGAGCGAGATGTCCCAAATGCAGGGAAGATCTTTATGCAGTTCCGGCGTGAGCCGAGCCGTAAGGCTCGGGGCGTGGGCCTGGTAATAACACTATCCCGCGAAAGGTTGGTGGGTTCCCATCGACTCAAAGGTACCATTGCGTCTCTCATTCAATGATTCTGTGTCGTAGAAATGCGATGCAAACATATTCAGAGAGTATATGATAGGTGTGTAGCTCAGCTGGTCAGAGCATCGGATTAAAAATCCGAAGGTCGGAGGTTCGAATCCTTCCACGCCTACCATATACTCCCTTTGAATGTTTTGTTCTCCTGATTTGGCCTTAGGGTCACACCTCTTCCCATTCCGAACAGAGAAGTTAAGCCTAAGATGCGGCGATGATACTGCCTTGTGCGGGAAAGTAGCTTGTCGGGAGAACAAAGTATTCAAAGAAAACAAAAACACTGCCTAGTAATGGTGGTGTTTTTGTTCATCTTGTGACACTTTGTGTGTAATGTAATAAGCACGAGAGGTGAGAATAGTTTTCTTTGTACTCTTATATTTCTTCATGGTATGATACTAAGATGAACTGGAGTACAAAGAGGAAGCTTATGTATGGGCTTTCTGTAGGTATTGTTATTGTAGGTACGACACTTTTTTTTGTCTGGGACAAGCTTTTTCCTGAGCCTACTTGTTTTGATAAGAAGCAGAACGGTTTTGAGATCGGTGTTGATTGCGGAGGTGTGTGTAGTCTTAGATGTGCAAGCGAGGTGAGTCCTCTTACAGTAGAATGGGCGAAAGCTGTCCCTGTAGACGGCGCCACATACGATCTTGCTGGTCTTGTGCTTAATAATAATATTGATAATGCTTCTCGTGTGCTTCTCTACAGCTTCGTGCTTTATGATGAGAATGGCAGACAGATGGGAACTGTTGACGGAAGCACCGTTGCTCCTCTTGGTGGTAAGTTTCCAATCGTGGTTCAGAATGTTGCTCTGCCGAAGGCTCCAAAGAATGTCACTCTTCTCCTTAAAGATACTCCACACTTTAGAGTAAAAGAGGTTCCAACATCACCTACAGTAAAAGTGCTCGAGAGAAGATACGAAGTAGATTCTATTTCTCGTGTATATGCAAAAATTAGCAACACGAAACATGCGGAGATTAATGATCTTCCGGTGATCGTGCTTCTGTATGATGCTAAGGATAACGTGTATGCGGTAGGGAGTAGTGTTGTTCCTGTCTTTCATAAAGAAGAAACTAAAGAAGTCTCATTTACTTGGACTAGACCGTTACGAGAGGCTCCGTCTCGTATTGTGGTGTACCCAATCTTTAACCCATTTATTGCAATAGGATACTAGTGTTTCTCTTAGATCCGATAGTTCATGACCGCACTGCTTCGATATTTTAAAACAATAGATATACCCCTTGTTTTTTCTGTGGTTGCAATTAGTCTTGCCGGACTCTTTACAATGAGCTCTTTTGAAGGGAATGATAGTTATTTTTGGAAACAAAGTGTGTGGATTCTTGTTGCGTTGTCTGTTTTTTTCTCAGCGTCATATTTTGAGTATCGTTTCCTTAAACAAACAAGAAATGTGATGGTTGTCTATGCAGTGCTTCTCGTTGTGCTTGCACTTCTTTTTATCCTTGGGCATGTTTCTAAAGGGGCAGAAAGTTGGTTTAGGCTTGGAGGTATCGCGTTTCAGCCAACTGATCTTATGAAGCTTAGCCTTGTGATTCTTCTTGCTAAGTATTTTAGTAGGCGCCATATCGAAATTGCCAATATAAGGCATATTATTGTTTCTTTTGTGTATATGCTCATTCCTTTTACACTTGTGCTCTTCCAGCCTGATTTTGGGTCTGCTATGGTGCTTTTTGCGGTGTGGCTTGGGCTTGTTTTTGTGTCGGGGATCTCTATCAAGCATCTCTTGAGTGTGCTCGGTATCGGTATTCTTTCTTTTGTGCTTGCGTGGCAGTTTGCTTTTAAGCCGTACCAAAAAGCGCGCATCATGAACTTCGTGAATCCTCTTCAAGATATTCGTGGAAGTGGATATAATGCGTATCAATCAACTATTGCTGTTGGGTCTGGCGGTGTTCTTGGTAAAGGTGTTGGATTCGGTACCCAATCTCGACTTAATTTTTTGCCGGAACATAAGACCGACTTTATCTTCGCTGCGTATGCAGAGGAGTGGGGGTTTGTTGGAGGTATCCTTCTTCTTGTTTTTTTTGGAATCATTTTTATCAAGCTTGCAATGTTTGCATTGATTGCTGATTCACCGTTTGAAGCGCTCTTTACTTACGGTGTGCTTATTTGGTTCCTAACGCATATGGTTGTTAATATTGGAATGAATGTAGGTATTATGCCAGTAACAGGAATCCCTCTTCCTTTTATGAGCTACGGAGGATCTCATCTTCTTGCTGAATGTCTTGCGCTTGGTATGTGTCACGGGATGAGAAGGTATGCTAGATTTGGACATAAATATCACACCGAAAACGAGTTTGTCGGGTTTTGATTTTATTTTGGATGCTTGTGTTTACTGGCCTGCTAAGGTATTCTTAATTAATAGGATTAAGAATTCTGTTTCAACTGGTAGCATTTAAGAGAGTAAAATAAACATGGAGTCAATTAAAAAACAAGAATCTTCGAAGGATGTAATGTTTAAAAAAGAATTATTGGCACTGTTCGGTACTAATGATTTAGAAGATGTACAGCATGCACAGGTTACTCTTTCTCTTTTAGGTGTTAGAGAAGAGGTAAAGAATCAAGATGCCGAGGAACAAATATCGTCAACATTATTTAGACCAAATGAAGATAAAAGATGTCAGCTGTGCCATCAGCCAATACAGAATATTGTCGAACTTAGGTCTGAGACTGTATTAGCTTTTATTGGAGTTGACTGTGCTTCTAAGTTGCGCAATTTTATCGTTTCTGGAAAAGTTGAAGCAGTTAATGTTTCTCAAAAAGCAAGTAATTTTAATAATGATGTTATTGATATTATTTCACCAGAAAGAAAAGATCTTCCTGGTTTTAAAAAATCAACGACGGTTGCGTCGATGCTTACCTGGCTTGATTGGTATATTGCTGAAAATCAAGATTCTGTTCCTGATAATATTAAAAGGATTTTTGATGAAGTTTCTATTTTTGGCTTTGTAGCTTTAGCTGATGATGCTAAAACCTTAGCCAATTGGTATATGTCTACAAGAACATTTATTGTAAATGATGTGGTAACAAGAGATGATTCTGAGGCGTTAGAGAGTCATCCTCATGCATCTATGTTGCAAAAATTATTATCACAAGAGAGAAGCGGGGTTGATGTTCAAAGATTTTTGAGAATATTACATGCGTACAGAGAAAGAATAGGCGCATCTTTTAAGTATCTTTCTGAACTTGTTAGTGATGGCTTTATTGTAGAAATAGATAAAGACGCGAAAAGAAGGTCATTTATAAGTGAGGATAAAATAGGTTTTTTTAGAACAAAATATTCAAGTCTTTTTGGAGAAGATCGAGACTTTACAAGATCCTCGTTCTACAAAAAAGAAGGTAAAGATGGAAAGATGCATGTTTATTCGTATGACCCGGTCGATTCATTTGTGTTTGAAAAAGAAGGAAAGGTTCTTCAGTATAGTCAAATTCCTCAGTGGGTTTTACCTACGTACTCAGATATTGTTTTACATGATAGTTATACTGTTGCTGTTGACAGTAGAGGTAAAATATACGTTATGGATGGTGAAAGTATTGTTTCAGATGATATTGATGCCTTTCTTATTCAACAATCATATTTGCAATAATCCTTTACCATAATGGTATTGCAATTCTAATAAACTGAATACAGTTTAAAGAATCGGAAATCTTCGACAGTATACTTTACAAAGAATATTTTACTTCAGTGTGTGTAGTTCGTGTATACTAATACGTATATGAAAAAACAAATAGTAACAGTTTCGCTCCTCCTTTCTTTGTGTGCCTCTATTGGTTTTACAAATGCTTTGGTTACTGCAACTCGTACGTTTGCACTTCCTGCACCGAGTTGTACTGATCTTACAAGTACTTCACTTGTATATCAATCAACAGATAAGACAACACGAGGCGGTGTGACAAAATTACAAAATGCCCTTGTTTCTCTTGGTTTTCTTAAGGGTCCTGCTACTGGATACTTCGGATCATCTACACTTGTTGCTGTAAAAGAATTTCAGAAGAAATACGCTATTAGCGTTACAGGTTTCGTTGGTGTAGCAAGTCGTGCAAAACTTAAAGAACTTACTTGTCCAGGTATACCTGCCACTGTTTCTCTTACACCGAGTACTTCATCACCAAAGACTCCTGTAGTTGCGTGTACCATGGAGATGAGATATTGTCCTGATGGATCTCCTATGAAGCGAGATTTTACTACCTGTAAGTGGCTTGAGTCTGAATGTTCAAGCACTGTTCCTGCTTCTGTAAAACCTACTTCTCAAGTGAATCCTGTTCAACCTAAGGTCCTTGCGTGTACCATGGAAGCAAGACTCTGTCCTGACGGAACCATGATGTCACGAAAGGCTGGTTCTTGCGATTGGGATACTACGAGTTGTGCTAATAAGAATACTCTCTCACCGGCAGTTGTTTCTCCGATGGCTCAGTAGCTTTCTTTAGATAAACAAAAAAATCAAGGCGCCCCCCTTGGTTTTTTATTGGCTTAGATCCCGCTCTTACTGATAAGCACTTTAAGTGTGCGAAGGATGATGGCAAGATCGGTCATAAGGTTACTATGTTCAAGGTAGTAGAGATCGTAGGCAAGCTTTGTTTTGGTCTGTTGGATATCGATACCAAACTTAGGCACCTGGTGTTGCTGAGTTTGTGCCCACCCAGAGAGTCCTGGTCTTACAATATGACGGATGGTATAAAAAGGTACAGCGTTCGCATACTCTTTTACAAGGGTAGGGGTTTCTGGTCGCGGTCCAACAAGAGAGACGTCACCTACAATAACGTTCCAAAGTTGAGGAAGTTCATCAATTCTTGTTTTTCTAATAAATGAACCAACACGAGTAATTTTTTTTGTTTCACTTAATTCATTAGTTGGAAGATTTTCCATTGAGCGTATCTTATACACTGGAAATGTTTTTCCGTAACGACCAACACGAAGATGTGAGTAGAAGATAGGGCCTCTGTCTTCTAATTTGATTGCTAAGAATACAAATGGATAAATGAATACAAGTGAGAAAAGCGCAGAAGGTATTGCAAACAAAAGATCGATAAAACGCTTGAGTCCGTCATATCTTCTTGAGACTTTGATTGATCTAAAAATCCAATCTTGATTAATGAGATCAAGGGGAACCATATCGAAGACGTCTCCATACACATCGATAATATCAAGCACTGCAGTGCCACGGAAAAGTTCCTTATAAATAGTATTAAAATAAGGCTTTATTCGCTCATCACGCATGTCGACGATGATAGAATTTGGTTTTGTGGAAGAGAGGACATTCTCAAGATTGTTCATCTTGTAGGTATCAACATCAATCACTGAGAGTAGTGTGATGCCGATGTGTGGGTTACGACTGAGTTCGTCAATAAGACTGCGAAATGTTTCTCCACTTCCAATAATGATACTTTTTTGTTTTCGATAATGAAGCACCAAAGAGAATGCGTACTTTCTCCAGACACTCATAAGGAGTGCAGAGATGATGACGTAGAGAATAAGGATTGTCTTAGGAGCAATACCAAGCGTAGGGAGAAGATAGAAGAGTACCGTTGCACACCCTATCACAAGAAGTTGGCTTGTGAAGATACGCTTGTTGAGTTCTCGTATAAGACGAAGTGTTGGCTTGTCGTAAAGGCCATAGCTATAAAAAATTGCAGAACTTACCGCAATCACAAGTGAGAACGGCGGAGCAAAGTCAACGAAGTCAGAGAATGCTATCGCATCTTGATAGCGAAGAGAAAGCGCCAAGTACAGCGAAAGAAAAAGGATACTACAATCTACAATAAAAAGTATAAGTCGTCCAGGGGTATGTCTTATGAGCATATAATGGTACTATAGTACCAAATTAGTCACCGTATGAAAATACTCTACCTAATTACAAAATCCAACTGGGGAGGTGCTCAGCGTTATGTGTATGACCTGGCAACATCGTTTAATCAAAAAGGTGCTTCTTGTGTTGTTGCTTTTGGAGGTAGTGGAGAGCTTAAAGACCGGCTAGAGGAAGCGCAGGTAAGGACAATTTCTTTGGGAGGTCTCACAAGAGATGTTTCTCTTTTTAAAGAGGTGTACGCATGTATTGAGATCTATCGCCTTATACGTGATGAAGCTCCGCATATTCTTCATCTTAATAGTTCTAAAGCGTCAGGAATAGGATCGGTACTTGGAAGAATTCTTGGAGTGCCGGAGATCGTTGTAACTATGCACGGTGCACCATTTAGAGAGGATAGGCGTTTTGTCACAAAAAAACTCATTTACTTTTTTACGTGGATCACCTGTCTCTTTGCTCACAAAATTATTACAGTGAGCAAACAAGATGAAGCAGATATTGGTGCAATGTTTTTTGTAAAGAAAAAAGTTACCACAGTGTATCTCGGCCTCCTCTATGAGGCGAACAAGGAGCGTCATTCTCCGAAGACAAAAGAAATAAAGATTGTTACTGTTGGAGAGCTCACCAAAAACAAGGGGCAAATCTACGGCATCAAGGCTGTAGAGCTTCTCAAGGAAAGAGGTTTTCTTCTTACATATACTCTTATTGGTGAAGGGGAAGATCGCAAAAAAATAGAAGAGTATGTTTCAATGAAACAACTAGAAGATACGGTTACCTTGCTTGGGTATCAGGATGCACGAGAGGTTCTTCATGAGTATGATCTTTATTTACTTCCTTCTGTAAAAGAAGGGTTACCGTATATTCTTCTTGAAGCCGGGAAGGCGAGTCTTCCGGTTGTTGCAACAATTACAGGTGGAGTACCAGAGATAATACGACACGAAGATACAGGGCTTCTGGTTAACCCAAAGGATGTGTACGCTATGAGTAAGGCAATAGAAGAGCTTATGCGTAATCGTAATTATGGTAAGACGTTAGGGCAAAATCTTCATGCGCATATCGTCTCTCATTTTTCTTTTAGTAAGATGATTGTAGAAACAGCAAAGGTGTACGGTCTTATTGAAGGAAAGGCAATTAAGCAGGGAGGGAGAAGTTAGTTTTTAATACACGTAAAAAATATGGAACATGGAAAGTTTACACAAGTAAAAGAACAAGAACTGCGTCTCCCTTCTTTTGGTGATACAAAAATAATTGATGGTGTTTTGTATAGGTATGTAGACACAGGGTATACCCTTAGGGAGTACTACGCTCACACAACAGAAGGTAAAGGTCCTGGTCCAGGGTGGGATACTGTAGAAAGCCTTCTTGATGAAGAAAGAGCGATTGCAAGATTCGGAAGAACGTTTACTCAGGATGAAGTATTTAATTTTAAGGGTAAATCACTTCCTGATGTGCCTTTTGGTAAATGGGAAAGAGTTGAGGGGGTATAAAATTTGTCTTGATTTTATCCAAAAACTAAGGTATAATTGCAAAACTATGATGCAAGTGAATTCATTGCCACGCGCAAACAAAGAAACCAAAGATGGCTACATTAAGGCTGTATACTACGGAGCTCAGGCTAAGAGTACACCTATTTTTGTTCCAGCTAAGGAAATTACTAAGATTATTGAGAAAGAAGGGTCTTCAGCTACGCTTACGCTTAAGACAGAAGAAGGTATTGTGACTGCAATGGTACAAGACATTCAGTATCATCCTGTTAAATACTTTGTTAACCACGTTGATTTCTATGTTCTTGAGAAAGGGCAAAAGGCTCATGTGAAGATTCAACTTAACTTTATTGGTGAGTCTCCTGCTGTTAAGACAGGTGGAGTACTTGTTAAGGTGATGCATGATCTTTCTGTTGAAGGGGATCCAAGTAAACTCCCTTCAAGTCTTGATGTTGATATTAGTTCACTTGTAAATGGAGACAGTGTAATTACTGCAGGAGACATCAGGCTTCCTTCAGGTGTTACGCTTTATCACATGCTATCAGGTGAGATTATTGCTTCTATTTCTGGTGCAACAGAAGTAACTGATGAAGTTGCAAAAGTTGACTTAAGTGCAATCGAAGTAGAAAAGAAAGGCAAGAAGGAAGAAGAAGAGGCATAGTTTTTATCATTTGCTTACAAAAAACAATCCGAGTACTCGGGTTGTTTTTTTCAGGACCTACGCACTTAGCGACCTTCTTTGTCGAACCCCCTTATTTTCTCGTCGCTGTACTTCAGAGTCGTCTTCTCAAAAATAAGGGTTTCTTCGCGAATCTCATCTAAGTGTGTAGGTCCTATTTGTTTATAATATCCAAAGACGTTAAGGTGTATCTTCTGCTATACTAAGAGTATCTACTATGAGACGTTTTTTTCGTGTTGCCGGAATATTGAGTATAGTACTCTCTACACTTTTTGTAAGTGTGCACGTTTTTCCTTTGTTTGCAGAAACAAGACAAGAACTTGAACAAGAGCTTGCTGACCTTGAAGCACAAATAGCATCCCTTAATCAGAGTATTACTTCAACTCAAAAACAAGGCACGTCTCTTAAGAATGACATTTCTGTACTCACAAAAAAAATTTCTCAGAGTAAGCTTAAGATTCAGGCACATAACAAAGAGATTAGTAGGCTTAACCAAAATATCGCAGAGAAGAATAGTACTATCGGAGCGCTTGACGCCAAGACAGGGAGAGAAAAAGATTCCCTCGGTCAGATTATGCGTAAGACAAGATATCTTGAAGATTATTCTTTGATTGATTTTGGTCTTCAATCCAAAAGCTTGTCTTCTTTTTTCGAAGATATTGATACGTTCGCCACCGTTAATCGTGCACTTAATAGAAGTTTTGAAGATATCAAAGCAACAAAAGAAGAATTAGAAGAGGTTAAAGGTGAACTTCTTGAAGCAAAAGACCAAGAGACTGAGAAGAAGCTTGCCCAAGAGCTTGAAAAGAAAAAAGTTGAATCTAATCAAAAAGAGAAGAACACACTTCTTCAGATTACCAAGAATCAAGAAACAGAGTACAAAAAAGTTCTTGCTGATCGGCAAAAAGAAGCATCGCAAATACGAGCAAGATTGTTCGAACTTCGTGATGCGTCAAGTATTTCTTTTGGTCAAGCATACGATCTTGCTTTGTCTGCTTCTCAGGGAACAGGTGTGCGACCTGCGCTTGTGCTCGCTATTCTTATGCAAGAGTCTTCTCTCGGTATTAATGTTGGAGCCTGTTATGTAACTGATACGATGACCGGTAACGGTGTTTCTATAAAAACAGGAGAGATTAAAAATCGTGTTATGAGTCCTACACGTGACGTGCCTGTGTTTACTAGAATTCTCTCCAAACTTGGACGTCCTATGGAAAAGACACCGGTATCATGTTGGATTCCAATGTATAGTAAAGGTAACCCTATAGGATGGGGAGGGGCGATGGGGCCGTCGCAATTCATTCCTTCAACCTGGGAACTTTTTGAGGGGCGTATTGAACAAATTACAGGAAAGTCAACAGCAGACCCGTGGAGTCCAAGAGATGCAATCACAGCAACAGCGCTTTACCTTGCTGATCTTGGTGCAAGGTCTGGTAATGAATCAAGTGAGCGTAATGCCGCATGTAAATATTACTCAGGAAGATCTTGTGCGTCTGGACCTGGTGCTTCGTATGGTAATTCTGTGATGAGGAAAATTGTTGCAGTACAGTCAGATATAGATAAATTACAGAGATAGATGGTAGATATTAGATTTTAGATAAAAATACAAGTATAGGAGTAAGGCCTTCGGCTTTGCTCTTGTGTTGTGTTTATCTAAAGTCTAACGTCTAACATCTACCCTTCGCGGTTTTGCTTTTTGTTAGAAGGCGTGGTATAATCCTACAACTAAGTAAAAATCTTATGAAAGCAGATATTCATCCAACATATTACGATAAGGCAGTAGCAACATGTGCTTGTGGCGCTACATATACTGTCGGATCAACAAAAGAGAAGATTGATGTGGAAATTTGTGCAACATGTCACCCATTTTATACAGGCCTTGAGAAGGTTCTTGATACTACTGGGCGTGTGGATCGTTTCAAGAAAAGAGCATCGGTTGCGAAGAAATCATAATTTAGACATTAGACTTTAGACGTTAGGTATTAGATAATACATAACATGGCGTCATATAAAGATTTAATAGTTTGGCAAAAATCTTATAGTTTGTCATTGCTTGTTTATAAAGCAACGATACAATTTCCAAAAGAAGAAATTTTCGGGCTTATTTCTCAAATGCGAAGGTGTTCTGTTTCTATACCATCAAATATTGCAGAGGGGAATTATCGTGGTAGCAAAAAAGAACAACTACAGTTTTTGAGAATAGCATTTGCGTCCGGGGCCGAACTTGAAACGCAACTGCTACTATCAAAAGATTTGCTCTATCTGAAAGAAAAAGAGTACCTCATCATTTCTACAACTCTTTCAGAAATTATGAAGATGTTAAATGTTCTTATTAAAAATGTATCCTCTAAAGTCTAACCTCTAATATCTAATGTCTAGTTTAGAATCTTTCAAATCAAATCCAAGAACTATGTACACAGCTCAGGAATATGAGCGACTTTTGAGTGCAAAACAAGAAGCAGAAGAACTTCTTGCTGATGATGACATGAAAGAGATGGCGCAAGTAGAAATTGATGCGCTTACTCCTCAAATTGAGGCGTTGTGGAAGCAGATGGAAGAAACTTACGAGACTGCTAAAGAAGAAGAAGCTAAACCAAAAAGCTTAATTATCGAAATACAAGGCGGAGCAGGAGGAGATGAATCAACGCTTTTCGCTGCGGAGCTTGCGCATATGTACCAAGTGTATGCTGAAAGTAGAGGGTTCGCTTGGGAGAAGCTTGATGAGTCTGTGTCTGATGTTGGTGGGTATAAAGATGTTTCTTTTGAGGTGCGTGGCAAAGACGCGTATGACGCATTTCGTTTTGAAACTGGTGTGCATCGTGTTCAAAGAATTCCGGAGACTGAGAAGAATGGTCGTGTACATACTTCTACAATCACTGTTGCAGTGATGCCAATTAGAAGTATCAAAAAAGTAACAATTAATCCTGCTGATCTTGAATTTGAGACATCTCGTTCTGGAGGAAAAGGTGGACAGAACGTAAACAAGGTTGAGACTGCGGTGCGTGTGATTCACAAGCCAACAGGTATTGCTATTCGTTGTACTATAGAGCGATCACAGCTTAAGAATAAAGAGCGTGCACTTGAGATGCTTCAGGCTAGACTTGATCAATTGGAAGAAGAAGAGGAGCAGAAGAAGTTTGCGGATGAGAAGCGTTCTCAGGTGGGGACAGGAGACAGATCAGAGAAGATTCGTACCTACAACTTCCCACAAGATAGAGTTACGGATCATAGAATTCGTGAGAACTTTCACGGTCTTCCAAAAATTATGGAAGGGAATATGGGTCCAATCGTGGACGCACTTCAGAATTTCATCCTAAACCAACCAGATGGTTTCGTTGGGCAAGTAGGTGAATTCGGAAGTGGGGATGAGGAGTAAAACGACTAAAACAATGACGGTCATTGTTTTGAGTGAAGAGAGAAGAATGTAGACTGCTCCGCTTGTAGAAAATAATATACAAGAGTGAACATGGAGATAGTGCTCTTTATTTTTGTATTTCTTGCATTTAGAAAGTATTTCTTTTAGTATCTTTGGTAGAGGTTCTTGTGTTTATAGACATGGAGGCAAGAAATGCTTGATATTTCAGAACTTCGATTTCTCATCGTTGATGATTTTTCAACCATGAGGAGAATCATTAGAGGGCTTCTCAATGAGATGGGGGTACAACTTTTTGCTGAAGCGGAGGATGGGCAAGAGGCGCTGAAAGTTCTTGAGTCAGGACGTGCTCACCATTCTCCTGTTCATTTTGTGGTTTCGGATATTAATATGCCGAACATGAATGGCGTTGAACTCCTTAGACGGATCAAGGCGGAAGATTCGAAGTTCAGGGACCTTCCTGTTCTTATGGTTACTGCAGAAGCAAGAAAAGAAGACATTGTCGTGGTTGCGCGAGCGGGAGCTTCTGGGTACATCGTCAAACCTTTTACCAAGGCAACACTTGAAGAAAAGGTGATGAGAATTCTCCAAAAAATGGAAGGAGTGCAAGATCTATGACTACGCTTATGTGTCACCCGCCATATATTCCTTGCGGAATAATGTATCAGAACAGGCTTTGTGATCGAATTACTCTTGATGATTCTTTTTACAGAGACCCACTCAGACATCTGTTCCGTATCGGAAGAAAAGATAGCGATTCCCCGGTGTCAGGGATGTTGATTCTTAGCAGTCTTGCTTCGGTTCCTGTTGCAAGCGCGAGCGTCCTTGATCTTTTTCTTGAAGACAAGAATCGTATCCCGGCGGAATGGGAAGATGCGTTTACGGTGCTTCACTTCTTTGGTACTGTATACGCTAATCCAATTGGATCGCTGTATGTCCGGAGCCTTGTAAGAGCGGAAGGTCGGTTCTGGACAGAAAAAATGACACTGCTTACTGACGAAGAAGGTTTTACCTACCATACTCCGTCACTAAGACTTCCCTAAAAGCCAAGAACTCCTTGGCTTTTTGTTATTCTTGCTTGATCAAACGAGATTAGGAAGAGTTTTTCTAACCTTTCCAAAATCTTTATTTTATGCTAGAATGCTAGCTATTCATCCAATCGGGCAAATCAGGATTTGGACACCTGAGCACCTATGTCGAGCATCACTGACGCTTGCCAAACCTGGCATACAAGAGACATACGGCTGTGGCACGACGATGTATTATTAAACACAGACTTTAGACTTTAGACTTTAGACTTTAGGTACATACAAAAAGTAACGTACCGGGCCTAATCTAATATCTAACGTCTAATAACTAACATCTATCTATGATTACTATCGACGCTCTTAAAAAAGTTGGGCTTCAGTACGGATACTCTCGTACTCGTCGTCACCCATCTATCAAGCCTTTTATTGAAGGTACTTCAAACGGCACTGATTTTATTAATCTTTCTTCTACCAAGACTCAACTTGAGGAGGCACTTACTTTTCTTAAAAGTGCTCACAGCGCAGGCAAAACTATTCTTTTTGTCGGAGTAAAACCAGAGATTCGTCAGGTGATCAAGGAGGTTGCGCTTTCGCTTAATGCTCCTTATATTGCTGAACGATTCATTGGAGGCACTCTTACTAACTTCCCTCAGATGAAGAAGCGTATTGAGAAGCTTCATGATCTTCTTAAGAAAAAGGAGACAGGCGAACTCTCTGTATATACAAAAAAAGAGCAACTTCTTATTCAGCGTGATATCGATAGACTTGATCGTGATTTCGGAGGTATTTCTTCTCTTACCAATCTTCCTGCTGTAGTTGTTGTTATTGATCCTCGTCATGAAGCTATGTGTGTTAAGGAAGCAAATGATCTCCACATTCCTGTGGTTGCGCTTTCTAATACCGACTGTACAATAGAAAATATCCAGTACCCTATTGTTGGTAATGATGGATCTGTTCCTGCTGTTCGTTTCGTACTTGAAACAATCAAGAGCGCACTCTCAGTTGAGGCATAATTATTAACTAGATGTTGGGCGTTAGAGATTAGATTTTAGAGTAGTAATTGTTTCAAAAATCTAGTTTTTCTAAAGTCTGACATCTACTATCTAACATCTAAATATTATGGATACAATCAAAGAACTTCGCGAGGAGACAGGTCTCTCTCTTGCACAGATTAAAAAAGCTCTCGATGAGGCAGGGGGAGATAAGGAAAAGGCGCGTGCTGTGCTTATGCAGTACTCACAGGCGCAAGCTGATAAGAAGGCGGATCGAGAAATTTCTGCTGGAGTAATCTCATCATATATTCATGGATCAGGAACCATTGGCGTCCTTCTTGAACTCGGGTGCGAGACTGATTTCGTAGCTAAGAATGAAGAGTTCGTAGCGCTTGCTCGTGATCTTGCAATGCATGTTTGTGCGATGTCACCAACTTCAATTGACAACGAAGATGGTCAAGGAGAGGAGACCTCACTCCTTGCTCAGTCATTCCTCAAGGATCCTGCAATCACTGTACGCGAAAGACTTTCTCAAGCTGTTCAGAAGTTCGGCGAGAATGCTCGTGTAACTCGTTTTGTGCGCTATAGTATCTAAAAATTTTTATCTCTATCATGCTAACGCTTAGCTTGGCACTTCTTGGTACACTGTTCGCGCTTTCTGCGATCGGTCTTATCGTCGTCCAAAAATATAAGTTAAGCAAAGGGGTGATTGTTATCGAAGAAGGGTATAACGGTCTAGAGCATGTCTCAGTAACCGTGCATGCAATCATACGATATTTTCTCAAGCAGAGTATCTACCTGAGGCGATTTATGCTTCAGTACGTGTTCCATGTGATTGTGCGACTTATGCATCACTTCGATATTTTGACGTCTAAAATGTACGCAACTTCTCGTAACTGGTTCGTGAAGAGTGCTGTTAAGAATAAGGGGACAGTGCCTCATTTTTGGGAACATCTTAAGGTCTACAAACAAGAAATGGATCAAGAAAAAGAGGAAGAGAATAACTAGAGGTTTAACTAGATATTAGACTTTAGACGTTAGGTATTAGAAAATACAGAAATACAAGAGCGAGGCCAAAGGCCTCGCTCTTGTGCTTTGTATCAACTAGTAACTATTAACGAGAAACTAGTAACATTTTTCTAATATCTAATGTCTAAAGTCTAACGTCTACTATAGATAGTTTTTTTGTATGTTCTATTCTCTGAAAAAGACTTATTTTTCTTTATTTTTGAACTGTTTTTGTGTTGGGTAAGTTATCCCCAAAAATCTTTCTTGGTCAAGAAAATTTTAGCCTTCCTCAAGCTATACTTTTACAATGACCTCGAGGTCTACCTTTTTGATGCTACAACAACTTTTAAGACATAAGAAAAAAGGTATTGTAACTCTTCTCGCGCTTCTTGTTGGGCTGTTTGGTTACGCATACACCGCAACTCCTTACGTGATTTCATATGAGGGGTATCTTACGAATGCTTCATCGACTGCACAAACAGGAACTTCGACGATTACGGTAAGGATCTATGATGATCCGTCTAGTGGCACACTTTTGTATGAAGAGGTTGAACCTTCTGTGCCGATTACAAACGGATACTTCTCACTTAAAATTGGCCAAGTTGGTGATGTGAGTCCTTCGACTACTGCAACCGCACTTTCTGATCTTTCTTTTGACACTGCATACTATGTAACAATCGATATCGGTGCACCGTTTAGTACAGGAGAGATGGTGACATCTCTTGGCGGAAGATCATCTCTTTCTGCTACTCCATTTGCAATTACTTCTTATGGCGCACTTACGAGCTCAAGTAGCGCCTCACTTGTTGCTTCGAAGGGTAAAATGTATTTTAATACTACCGATAACCAACTCTATGTCCATGACGGTACTTCATGGAATGCGCTTGGTACAGTTGGTTCAGGGATTACTTCGCTTAACGGGCTTACTGGTATCTCTCAATTCTTAACCGCAAGCTCATCAGGAAGTGATGTGACTGTTGTTTCTAACGGAACTACACACTCGATTGTTATCCCTAACGCAGGAGCAACATCTCGTGGTGTTGTTTCTACGACTACCCAGACATTTGCGGGAGACAAGACGTTCACCGGGCTCACTACTTTTGGTAACGCTTCTTCTTCAGCACTTACGGCCACCACGCTCTACGGAGGTAACTCTTTCTTGAGTGCTCTTACAGTAACAGGACAGACGTCACTTGGTAGTGCTTCATCAAGTGCGCTCACTGTATCGGGTACTTCTTTCTTAAACGCTCTTCTTGCTTCATCACTTACCGTGTCTGGTCAGACGACACTTGGCAATGCTTCTACTTCTAACCTTACCGTAAGTGGTTCTCTCGTCGGAAGTAGTGCAACATTCTCTGGGGCAGTGACTTCAGCTTCACATACATCACTTGCTACAGCTTCCGCTACAGCAGTCACGGTATCAGGCGCCACTAACCTAGGAGGAACACTTACAGTTACTGGTCAGACAACACTCTCTAATGCTTCCGCAACCGGAATCACTTCTACCAATCTCTTCTCCACACTTCTTAATGCGGTTACTGCCATCTTCACTAATGTAACTGCAACTAATGCAACGACAACAAATCTTGTAGCAACTGGTACTTCTACACTTGCAACCACTACTGTATCAAGTCTGTCGTCTAATAGTCTGGCATCTGGTGTCCTTACTGTCTCTGGTCAGACCACACTTGCTACCGCGTCATCTTCTGCACTTACTGCAACCACACTTTATTCAACTGTCGCTTCTCTTGGAGCAATCACAGGCACCACAGGTAACTTCTCATCTACTCTTGATGTAACAGGGAAGACAACGCTTACAAACGCTTCCGCTACCGCAATCACTGCATCAGGTAATGTTGTCGTAGGAGGAACACTCTCTGTATCTGGTACTTCTTCTCTTGCAACAACTACCGTATCAAGTCTGTCGTCTAACAGTCTGTCATCTGGAAGTCTAGTGTTTACCAACGCTTCATCATCAGGAGCTCTTACTCTCGCAGGACTCTTCGGTGCTTCACTTTCTGCATGTAATTCCTCAACAGAGAAACTCATGTGGAATGGAGGAACCTTCTACTGTGGAACTGATGCTGGTGGAGCAGGAGGAACTATCTCTACACTCAATGGCTCATCTGTATCTTCACAGACTCTTGCAACCTCAACAAGTGGAGGACTTGATCTTACTATTTCAACCAACACAGGAACAGGAGTACACACCTTTACACTTGGTACACAAGCAGGATACGAAGTACCACTATCAGCTTCTACAAGCGAATGGGCTTCTTTCTACACCACTCCATCATCTCGCATCGCTCTTAGTTCTAATCTCTCATGGAGTGGAAACACGCTTACACTCTCATCTAATCCAACTTTCACTAGTGCGACAAGTACTAACTTGTTTAGCACTACAGGAACCTTCTCTACACTTACTTCCGGTACTTCATCGCTTGGGAATGCTTCCTCTACCAATCTCACCGTCTCTGGTCAGACTGATCTTGCAACTACCACTGCATCGAGTCTTACCTCTAACACCTTAACTGTCTCTAACCAGACAACACTCTCTAATGCTTCCGCAACCGGAATCACTTCTACCAATCTCTTCTCCACACTTCTTAATGCGGTTACTGCCATCTTCACTAATGTAACTGCAACTAATGCAACGACAACAAATCTTGTAGCAACTAACACATCATCAGCTAACAGCACTTCTACTAATCTTTCTACAACAAATGCAACTGCAGAATCACTCACTGTCTCTGGTCAGACCACACTCTCTAATGCTTCTGCAACCGGAATAACTGCAACCAACTTGTTCACCTCACTCCTTTCCCTCACTGGATTATTCAAAGATTCTACTAGTGCATCAGGAACTCTTGGCCAAGTACTTCTCTCAACAGGGACATCAACTATCTGGACTTCTACTTCATCACTTGGTCTAGGTTCATCACTCACCGGAGGAACATCAGGATTCCTTACCAGATGGCTTACTTCTACAACACTTGGTACCGGAGTATCGATTGATGATGGAACGGTTGCGGGGGTTAATGCTACGTCGTCAGGGTCTACTTTTACTATACAAGGAAGCGGTACACAAAGTCCTCTTACGGTAGCATCATCAACCGGAGTTAAGATGTTTGAAGTTTTGGCTGATAATACTCTTAGATATTACACAACATCAGGATCATCAGCGCTTGATATTAATTACGCAGGAGGTTATACCTCACTTAAAAGTAGACCAGGAGATTTCTTAAGTCTTGGTGGTGGAAATGGTTTTGCTAATATAAGTATTGATTACAATGGAAGGACAATTATTGGACCAAGTACCGCCGGGTATACAGGTGTTCAGGATCTTACTATTTTCCACGGAAGCGGGGGTTCTGCAGGGTTAAGAATTAATTCAGCAGATACATCATTATGGGATTTTACAAGTAACTTTTCTGTAAATAACAACCTTAATCTTGCAGGCAACTCCGGCGCATCATTTGTTCTCTCCAACAGCAACAAGCTCTCCGTCGGATCATCCACACCAAATGCAATGTTTACTGTGGTTGGTACAACAACCAACGATCTCGTGCATGTCGCTTCATCTTCTGGTGCATCGATCTTCTCAGTGCTAGCGAACGGAAGCGTCGGCATCGGTACCTCCACCCCATCTCAGACTCTCACCGTAGCAGGAAGCTTGCGTGCAACTGGAGCTCTCTATGATTCATCTAACGCATCCGGTACACAAGGCCAAGTACTTCTCTCAACAGGGACATCAACTATCTGGACTTCTACTTCATCACTTGGTCTAGGTTCATCACTCACCGGAGGAACATCAGGATTCCTTACCAGATGGCTTACTTCTACAACACTTGGTACCGGAGTATCGATTGATGATGGAACGGTTGCAGGGGTTAATGCTACAACATCAGGCACTTCGTTTACTGTAAAAGCTGGAGCTGGGGAGATTCCGTTCCTTGTTGCGTCATCATCGGGTACGAAGAAGTTCCAAGTATCTCAAGATTCATCATTTACTTTATATGACGCAAGTGGTGTCTCTGCGATTACAGGGACAACAAACAACTCAGGACTTTCTTCATTGCTTGGACCTTCTGGAGGATATCTTTCTCTTGGTGTACAAGGGGTAACAAATTCAATTACTTTTGATTATAACGGTAACATACGAATGGGGTATCCTTCTGCTTTTTCTAATAAGACAGTAGAAATGAATTCTGCAGGAGCGTTCACTCTTGGTCTTACTTCTGGAGGTGTTTCTATCTGGGACTTCACAAGTAATTATTCCACAAATAACAACCTTAACCTTGCAGGCAACTCCGGCGCATCATTTGTTCTCTCTAACAGCAACAAGCTCTCTGTTGGATCTTCTACTCCAACTGCGATGCTCACAGTTGTTGGTACAACAACGAACGATCTCGTGCGTGTCGCTTCATCTTCTGGTGCAACGTATCTCTCTGTCCTTAGTAATGGAAATGTAGGAGTAGGGGTTTCTAATCCATCAAAATTATTCACAGTAGGTGCTATCACTGATCCTGTTCTTAGAATTACTGCAAATGATAATGATCTTTTTGATGCTTACGGCACTACTACTACATTAGAGTTTAATTCAGATATGTATGGTTCCACCTTTAACTATCTTTCTAAAGTCGTTGGCTTATCAAGCAAGCCTGGATCTGATGCATACGGAGAAATGGCAATGTATACAAGTGTTAATGGCTCATATAACAGTGCACCTGGTCTTTATATAAACGGTCTCAATAACGTAGGCATCGGCACCACTTCACCAACATCAGCACTCTTTATACAAAATTCATCCCCAACACAGTCGTTACTTACTGTTGCGTCAACAACAGGAAGCCCACTCTTCACTATTCTTGCGAACGGAAGCGTCGGCATCGGCACTTCCACCCCATCTCAGACTCTCACCGTAGCAGGAAGCTTGCGCGCAACAGGAGCTCTCTATGATTCATCTAACGCATCCGGTACACAAGGCCAAGTACTTCTCTCAACAGGGACATCAACTATCTGGACTTCTACTTCATCACTTGGTATTGGTTCATCACTCACCGGAGGAACGTCAGGATTCCTTACCAGGTGGCTTACTTCTACAACACTTGGTACCGGGGTGTCGATTGATGATGGAACGGTTGCAGGGGTTAATGCTACCTCGTCAAGCTATACTTTCAATGTACAAGGAGGATCTGGAGTAAATCCATTTAATGTGGCGTCGTCGACAGGGACAAGTATGCTTAGTGTTAATCAAGCAGGAAATCTACTTCTTAAGAATTCATCCGGGGCCACTAAGGTAATTATAAAAGCAAATACTTCTTATGGTGAAATATTGGGAAATTCTGGAGAATGGCTTGGTTTTGGTCTTAATGATGGTACTGATAATGGTCTTGGTATTGATTATAATTCAAATGTAACGATAGGTGACCACGCAAGAGCGTACAATGCATCAATGCCTCTTCATATTACTAAGGTATCAGGGAATTCCGGTATTCGTATTGATTCTGGAGGTTCTTCAATTTGGGATATTGCTACAAATTATGGTACTAATAACAACCTCAATATTACTCCGTACATAGGAGGAGGATCTCTTGTGCTTAATAACAGCAAGCTCTCTGTCGGATCATCTACTCCAACTGCGATGCTTACTGTAGTTGGTACAACAACTAACGATCTCGTGCGTGTCGCTTCATCGTCTGGTGCAACATACCTTTCTGTTCTTGCGAATGGGAATGTGGGAATAGGTCGCGCTACACCAACGAGCGCTCTTGATATTGTGGGGACAAGTACTTTTTATAGGACGGATGCAACTAATGCATATCTTACAGCAGGTTATTATCCAGGGTTTGCTCAGCTGTTTATGCCAACTTCAGAATATCTTCTTTTTGGTGTTGGGTCTAATCGACAAATACAGTTAGATTATAACGGCGGAACAACTATTGGAGATGCTTCAACAGGTGTAAATTCCTCAGAAACACTTCTTCTTCGTAAAGGTTCTTCTGCTACAAGTTTTGGTATTGATTCTGGTGGAAATGTTTGGGATTTTGTTAATAATTATGCAGTTAATAATAATCTTAATGTATCCGGTAATGCTGTAGGGTCAGCCTTTGTACTCTCCAACAGCAACAAGCTCTCCGTCGGATCATCTACACCAGCTGCAATGCTTACTGTTGTCGGCACAACAACCAACGATCTCGTGCGTGTCGCTTCATCGTCTGGCACGTCGATCTTCTCAGTACTTGCGAATGGTAGGGTTGGAGTAGGAACTTCATCACCTATTGCTAACTTCACTGTTGCTTCACTTCCAGGCACTACACCATTTGTGGTTGCTTCTTCGTCAGGACAAAAGATGATGGATATTTCATCGTCTGGTACTTTTAGTCTTTATAAGGCAGACGGCAGTTCTGCTCTTACGGCATCTGTTCTCGGAAGCTCCCAAATCTCTCTACAGGGCCCTTCTAGTGGATACATAGGATTGACTAACGATGGGTTAGCTGGTCTTAATGTAGACTTTAACGGCAACGTCCGTCTTGGTTCTGGAGCAATACAAGATAGTGCTGCACAGACACTTCATGTAAGAGGTGCTTCAAATGCTGGTATTCGTCTTGACTCCGGTGCTTCCACTGTCTGGGACTTTACTAGTAACTTCGGAGTAAGTAACAACCTTAACTTAGGAGGTAACTCCGGCGCATCATTTGTCCTCTCTAACAGTAACAAGCTCTCCGTTGGATCATCTACACCAAATGCAATGTTCACAGTAGTAGGTACCACAACGAATGATCTTCTCCGTGTTGCATCGTCATCCGGGGCGACATACTTCTCAGTGCTTGCAAGTGGTAGTGTCGGAATAGGAACATCGTCACCTTCGTCATTCCTTGCTATCGCTCAACCTGACAGTACTTCTACTATTCCTAATGCACTTAGTGTTATTGGAGGAAGTGATTTATCAATAAACGGTAACGGAGGAGGATTTTATTTCAAAGGTGGAAATGGTGGTGCGGGAATTGGTCAAGGTGGAAGCTTCACAGTAGTAGGAGGGAATAACGGATCTGCTGCAGGGGGTGCTATATCGCTTACAGCTGGATCAGGAACAGGAGGGTGTTGCGGTAATGGTGGAGGTGCTTCATTTGTTCTCACTGGTGGGGTTAATTCTGGTGGTGGTGGAGCTGTCTCTATTACAGGAGGAAGTAGTTTTAATGGATTCTCTGGCGGTAATATTACTCTTAACGGAGGGTCTTCAGGTGGTTCAGCGGGTAACATTATCCTTGCAAACCTTCAAGGAAAAGTTGGAATTGGTACAACAACTGTAGGAAGCACGCTTACTGTACAAGGTTCCGGTTCTTCTAACCCGTTCTCTGTAGCATCTTCAACAGGTACTTCGCTTCTTGTGGTTAGCTCAACAGGTGATACAAGTATCGGTGAATCAAGTCCAAGTGCTCGCCTTACTGTCTATAATCCAACATCGTCTACATCAACCGATGTCTTCAAGGTGATCTCTGATGTTTCAACAACAGGTAACACAGTCTTTAAGGTAACAGCTAACGGCGATATCTTCACTGATGGTGCAACAACAATTGGAACACCTGCTGACCTCGCAGAAAACTTCCCTAAGAGTGAACCTCTTGATCCTGGAATGCTAGTAAGCTTTGCATCATCTACAAGTGAGTGGTCGCTTGGTGAGAATAGTGACTCTTATCACATGTCAGAAGTGAAGCGTGCAAATTACGGCGAATCAATTATAGGAGTTGTGTCTACAAGACCCGGTATTGTCCTCGGAGGGAACACTGTAAACGGTGCTCCTATTGCGCTCTCCGGCCGTGTGCCTGTCCTTGTGACCACTGAGAATGGTCAGATCACGAAGGGTGATTATCTTACTATTTCTTCAAGTACAAGAGGGTATGCTATGAGAAATGATGGTAATGGGTACGTGATAGGTAAGGCACTTTCTGATGCGTCACCAGATGGCACGTCAACAGTACTTGTGCTTGTGAACAGTGAATACAGGTATCGTGATGTTGCAACGCTTGACGGCCTTAGCACTTACGCATCGTCTTCATATCTCTATTACAAGAATCATGGAACCATCTCTTCACTCCTTCAGTCGTCGCTTGATAGAGGGGAACGTGTAATACAAGAATATATTTCGTATGCTATGAAGTCAGTGTACGGATACTTCGATTATGTTTTTGCAAAAGAAGTCACTGCCGAGAAGGTGTGTCTTAAGAACTCACAAGGAAATGACGTGTGTGTTAACGGTGACGATCTTGATACACTGCTTCAATCGAAGTCACAACCACAAGGAACGACATCAAGTGCTCCTTCGTCGGTACTCACAACCTCATCATCTACTACAGAAGTAACTGCAACAACCACAGATCAAGGAACTAGCTCATCGACACAAGTAACAGGAACCACAACAGTCGAGGCACTTCCTCTTCTTGATCCAAATCAAGCAACTTCAAGCGAACAAACAGGGATCATTGATACTGTATTAGGTGGTCAGTAGTAAATATGTCTTCTCACTATTACATAAAAAAAATAACATATAGTGTAGCACTCATTTTTTCCTTAAGTGCTTTTTCTGTTGCTGTAACACACGCGGAGATAGTGTCAGGAGGAGGGTATACTGTTTTTCAGGTAATGACACCCTTCGCGGACACTCTTAGCGGAAATGGCTACACGTTGCAAGGAAGTATGCAAGAAAGCGGTGATGTCTTGCATGGTTCTCAGGCTGTGGTAAGGCCGATATTTGGGAATAGTAGCAGTTCTCAATCAAGTTCCTCTTCATCATCAAATACAAGCCCCTCTCCTAGAGGAGGGGGTGGCGGTGGCGGAGGGTATGGAGGATGGGTTGCATCAACCTCGTATTACTATATCAATCAAGCAACCTCATCTTCATCAGGTGTTCCAATGCACGCAACCACTACCTGTGCTTCGCGTATAGCACTTGATCATCCGATTGAGTATGGATCAGAGTTCAATGATCCTCTAGATGTAAAAAAACTTGAGACATTTCTTAATACTTTTGAAAAAGAAAAACTTCCTGTTGATGGAGTGTATGATGTGCAAGATGTCCTTGCGGTGAAGCGTTGGCAGAGAAAGTATGCAAAAATTGTTCTTGCTCCTATGAAACTTAAGGAGCCAACAGGAACTGTGTATGCGCTTAGTATGCGACAGATAGAGAGACAGAGCTCGAGTGCTTGTGGTGTTCCTATTGTCATCACCGCGTGTCCATATTTCAAGATGTCACTGTCACCAGGATTTATTGGTGAACAAGTTAAGAAGCTTCAGTTCTTTCTTAACATTGTACGAGGAGAACATTTGGTGGTAAATGGAGTCTATGGTCCACGCACCAAGGAAGCGGTAAAAAGATTCCAAAAAGCAACATTCACAAGAACTGAACGTGTTCTTAATTTTCCTTGGCTTGGTGAATGGGGAACACTTGCGAAGAAAAAGGCAAACATTCTCGTTGGGTGTGGTACATTGTAGGAACTAGATAGTAGATGTTAGACTTTAGAGATTAGAGAAAGAGTGAGGGAAGAGGAACGAAGAATGAAGATGAAGAATCTATAAAAACGAATAACTAATTACTAATTACCAATAACCATCACATCATGCACGAAGATCATTATGGAGAAGATGTAGAGTCACTACACAAAAAAATTCTTTCCAAGAAGCGTTCACACAAAAAAGCGCAACTTATCATTAGTTCGCTTCTCGGTATTATTATTTTTTTCTTTGTAACGACAGTGTACTACTATAGCAAGTATCAAGATCTCTTGTCACAAAAAGAAGAACAAGTTGCGCCTTCTCTTGCAACTGAAGACGGTGTGATCGATACTGTCGGTAAGCATATATCACTTCCTTTCGGTAAGCCAAGTATTGCTCAGGTGAACGATGCTTCTAAGCTCAAGGATACACAGTATTTCTTCAAGGATGTTGCTAATGGTGATATTGTTTTGGTGTATCCAACAGCAATTATTTTGTACCGCCCTTCGCTTGATAAACTTATTGCAGTTGGAGATATTTCAGGACAGACAGCAGGGGGTAGATAATAGATAGATAATAGACTTTAGACATTAGATATTAGAAATACAGATGACAGACCGCTTCGCTACAGATAACAGACTAACACAAGAACAACCCCTATGGTGTCGCTCTTTTCCTCGACAAAATTCTCGTAATTTGATAGTATTTCTAAGTCGGAGGGAAGGTAGATAGATAATAGACTTTAGGTGTTAGAAAAATACAATTCCACTTTATCTAAAGTCTAAGATCTAATGTCTAATATCTAGTGTGCTACGCCAGAATAGCTCAGTTGGCACGAGTGAAGCGAGATTGTATACTGATCAACGGTTTACAAAACCTTGCTTCGTCTGTGTTCTGTAATCTGTGTGTCTGTTATCTAATTTATTGCCAGAATAGCTCAGTTGGTAGAGCAACGGTTTTGTAAACCGTA
>CAZEDG010000012.1:12806-26263 GCA_964510805.1 uncultured Candidatus Saccharibacteria bacterium | reverse complement strand
ATAAATACAAAGAACACAAAATACAAGAGCGAGGCCTTCGGCCTCGCTCTTGTGTGTTGTATTTTTATCTAGAGTCTAAAGTCTAATGTCTAACATCTAAAATCTTCCCATATCTAAAACACTCCCTCCCGTGAGCACCTGGCAACATTCCAATACTCATAAGAAACTCTCCGACAATTTCACCACCGACAAATTTAAAGTTCCTCTTAAATAATTTCACCCATGCGGTTTTGTCATGTGCGCATTCTTTTGCTTGCTTGTCTAACCATGTACGAAAACTCCCATACTCATTCTGTAGCCCAAGTAACCTATTCGCATTATAAATAGTAGCATTGATCTTTAATCTATTTCTGATAATCCTCGCATCATCCATCAACCTCTTAAAATCTTTCTCTGTATACTTAGCAACTTTTGCAATATCAAAGTTACTGTATGCATCACGAAACCCTTGCTCTTTTATAAGAATAGTTCTCCACGAAAGCCCTGCCTGATTGATCTCCATCACAAGGCGACAAAAGAGCTCGTCATCATCATCTATTCGAACACCATAATGGCAGTCATGATATTTCTTATCAACATCATTACTATCTTCAATAGTCGCCACATAAGCGCAATAAGGGTGTGTCATACTTACTACAAGTTAAGCATACGGTAAACACCGATTCCAAATGCAATTGTTACGTTGAGGGATTCTTTTGTGCCAAGCATTGGTATCTCTGCAATTATGTCACATTCATTAAGAACCTCTTGTGTCATCCCGGTCACTTCAGGACCAATAACAAATGCGATGTTTTCTTTTCCTTCCAAAGACACCTCTTTATAGTCAACAGACTTTTCATCTTGTTCAAAGGCAACAACATAATACTCAGCATTCTTCAATTCTTGAATCGCATTTCTTGTTTCTTCTTTGTATTCCCATGATACAAGATCTTCTGCGCCAAGAGCTACTTTTGCAAAATCTTTTCTTCTTTCGCCCTTTTTATCAACTGGGGTTGGTGTTGTGCCACAGAGAACAATGTGAGTAATACCTGACGCATTCGCGGTTCGAAAAATAGACCCAACATTATAGACACTTCGAAGATTATCAAGGACAGCAACTTTCATAAATGTTACTTATCTATCTTCATAAGAAGAACAATACTTCTTTTCATTACAACAAAACCATATGCCCAAAGAAATGGTAACCAGAGTGGCATAAGATCAAATAATGAATTTCTTTGAAAAACTTCCACTCCTGTCTGTATAAAAATAAATTCAAAAAAAGTCATAGCAACAAGACCGACACCATACACCAACCAGTCATGCTGTTTATTTTTTGCAAGAATAAGAATAATACCACTTACAAAATAAACAACTGTGAGAACATAATCATTATACACACAAGGAATAAGAGCAACCATGAAGATAAGCGGTAGACACTCTCTTAGAATTCTAAAAAATATTTTATACATGTACTTTACTATCTCTCACAACCAATCCTTCACCTATAAGAATCTCTTCTTTACTCTTTCCCTGTAGTCCGTTATATTCCCCTAACTTTCCATTAGCCCTCACTACTCGATGACAAGGAATCATTGTATCTTGATTTTGTTTAAGGATTGTTCCGACTGCACGAGATGCATTTTTGCTTCCGGCACGAAGAGCAACTTCTCCATAGGTCATCACGCTACCTTTTGGTATGCTTTTTACAACTTGTAGCACTTTTTCTCTAAATGATTTCATGCTGAAGTAAATATGGCTTGTTGTCTATTTCTCTAATGTCTAAAGTCTAACATCTACCATCTATCCCCTACCAACTTCCTGAAGCGCCTCCACCGCCAGACCTCCCTCCACCAAATCCACCAAAAGAACTTCCTGAAGATCTAAAACTTCCACCAACACCCCCTGCCCACCAAGGAGGATTCGTGCCACTACTCACTGAATCTTTATACTTTCGAGAAACAATGTAATCGAAAAGAAGTCCTACGCCTACCAGGCCTCCAAATACTACTACACCTAAAAGAGAGGTAAGAACAAGGAAACCAAATAACCACAAAATAACACCAACCACACCACCAAGCACACCTCCTGCCCACCAGCTTTTACTCCTCCCAAGAATTGCCGTGAGAAATTGAATTACCATAACTACACCTAAGAAAATATATTCAAAAGGAATAGAAGATGATGATGTTTGTCGAGCTTCTGGTTCTGCCTGATATTCTCCTTGTGTTGCAAGAATAATTGCATGAACACCTCGAGAAATACCGTCGTAATATTTACCCTCTTTGAATGAAGGAGTTATCTCTTTTCTCACAATAGAAGAAGAAAGCATATCAGTAAGTGCACCCTCAAGACCATACCCAACTTCGATACGCATCTTGTGATCATCAATCGCAACAAGAAGAAGTACACCATTGTCATGCTTTTTTGTACCAATACCCCACTTCTTAAAAAGATCTACCGCGTAATGCTCAATATAATCACCATCAAGACTCTTCACCGTAACCACAGCGATCTCGTTACTTGTACTTGCGTTATAGAGGCTGATTTCAGATTCAAGATTTTGTCGCTCAGAAGGAGTAAGCACCGAAGCAAAGTCACTCACATATCCACCTTGTGGTCGCTCTGGTATAGAAGCATGTGCAAAAGAAAAAAGCTGTACACATGAAAGCATGACCATGCCATAACGTACAGCTTTTTTCATAGACAATTATTAACGATTGTTAAATTGAACTTTCGGAGCCTTCTCTGCACCTTGTTCAGATTGGAACTGCTTCTTTACATCAAAGCCAAACACTTTAGCAAAAAGATTGCCCGGGAAAGACTTAACTCTAACATTGTAATCCTTTACCATATCGTTATAACGCATACGCTCAACCGACACCCTGTTCTCTGTGCCTTCAAGTTGAGACATAAGAGACATAACGGTTTCATTTGACTTAAGTACAGGGTAAGCCTCCATAACAACAAGAAGTCTTCCAAGAGCGCTTTCCATTCTACCTGTTGCTTCTACTTTATCATCAGGAGTACGAGCCCCCGCATACCCTTGTCGCGCATCAGCTATTGCTTTAAAAACATCTTTCTCTTGTTGCATGTATGCAGAAACAGAAGAAACAAGATTAGGAATAAGATCAAAGCGTCGCTGGTACTGAGTCTCAACTTGAGACCACTGTGTATCAACCCCTTCTCTTACAGCAACCAACGTGTTGTAAGAAGAAACAGACCAAAAACCAATAACTACAAGAATACCAAGCACCACGAATAATACGCTATACTTTGCAAAAAAATCTTTCATAGTGCCTATAAGTATAGCACCTTGACTGAAAAAAATAAAATGCCCAAGCGTAAGAACTTGGACATTTTATAAAAGGTAACCTTCTTGATTTATCTTCCAAAAAGTCCTCTAAAGAATCCCATAACACCACCCCTTCCTTCACTACCTTCAGTTGAAGCTCCTCGAACTTCTCCTTGCATAGGCATAGGACGCACACGTGTTGTGGTACCCATCATACGGTCACGCATTTCCTTTCTTGGCACACCTCCTGGTGTTGTGGTGCCCATCATGCGCTCATGCATCTCCTCTCTTTCCTCTCTTGTGGTAGAAGCCATTTGATTCTTAAGTGTAAGATGTGCTTCATCCAAGATTGCCTTAAGCTTAGTCTTACGTTCTTCACGTATTGCCTTAATTCTCTCTTCTGTATCCTTAAAGAGTGCTTTGATCTTCTCATCCACTACTTGATTACCTGTAGTTGGAATCATCATGCCTTCACCTTCTCCATCTCGCATCATAGAAGGAAGCAATCTCTCAGAACCTTTTGGTGAAGTAGTTGCCATCATAGGACGACGAACTTGTACTTGATTAGCTCCTGTTGCCATCATCATAGCAGGACGAGCTCGCTCTCCTTCGGCGTGAGCAAGTAAAAGAGACCCGAACATTACCGCTCCTGTTACTAGTGTTTTTTTCATAAAAATAAATATTAGGGTCTTATGGGAAGACTTACGTCAAGTATATCAAACAAGTACCTGTACTACCTACGTTATGCACACAATTCTCTAGAAAAAGTTAAGAAACTGTTTTCTTTTTATCTTCAAGATATTCTTCATTATCTTTGTACGCAAGATAAGAAGCTTTTTTAAAAAGACGGACCGCGTCTTTATAATAATAAGAATCAAAAAGAGACACCTTTCCTCCTGTGTACACATTATACATACCACTTCCTTTTTCTAATTGACTCATGCAATAACGAAGCACTACTTGAGGTACAGAATCATCCTCATCACATTCATAGCGAAATATTTTGCAATCGTACTCTTCTTTATTTGAAGATGTTTGAACCGAAACTCGAAGCTGTGCTGTATATGAAGTAAGCAAAGGATTACGAAAGGCAACATGACACCCTCCTGCATAAAAACCATTCTTATCTCCATCATCCCAATCATTATACTTCTCGACAACAACAGGAAGCTTTACAAGTTCAAGTATTTTTTCTTTAGTAACAATCTTATGGAATTCTTTAAGATAAAACACTGTCTGTTCAACTTTTTTAAGAAGAACATACCATATACGTATGAACTTTTCTTCAAATTCCTGACAACCAGAAATACCAACAAAGAGATTAAAGTTTGTTTTATTCCCTTCTTCGTCTTTATTCAAACAAACAACATAAAGCTTTTTGAGAAGAGACAGGCTTGATGATCGTTCATATGAGACAGCGAACACATCCTTGCCGATAACACACGTTACAACCTGTACCCCTTCGTACTCTGGCAAAATTTCTACTCTACACTTTTCTCCGTCTATGTCACCTTCATACAAAAGCCCTACTGTTTGATACGTTTTGCTATACGAAAAAAGTTTCAAAAAATTCTTCTTCTCTTTTTGTAATTCAAAGAATGCATCTTGATATGTAAAAAGACTAACATGATCTAACAAAGAAGACGTTGTACGAGGTGCCTGATTTAAAATATCTTTCTTAGTAAGACATGCTTCATAGAGTTTATTTCCATCAAGATGTGGCGACCACGAGTACGCGCCATAGAGCTCTTCTTTACGTAAACTATGTTCATCCTTAAAAAATTCATCCCTAAAATACACTCGAAGCAAATCACTATTAAAATCCTCGTTTGGTCGAGTTGAAAGATTGTCTCTATCACTTACACGAACAGTGATATCTTCTTTTTCTGCACAAAAATCATACTCATACACATCCATGAGAAAGGGTACAGTTGCTTTACCCTTAATAAGACTTCCTCCGTAACCATAGGTATCGATGTAATACTCTTTAACGGTCAGATTTTTATTGACAGAGATGAGTCTACCTCCAACAAATGCACACCGCACCGTAAGTGACCCTGTAACAATAAGCGACACACCTTCATCACAAGGAGGAGATGCAATGGTATCTACATCAAGGTTGCCTTGTATAAGAATATGGTAGCAATTCTTAAGATCACTCAATTGTACCTCCTCTTCTTTATTATTATGAGTAACAATAACACGGCAAGCATCACCAAGGATAAGCGTATCGGTATGAGCATCTCCTTCTACAACAAAAACGAAGTTTTCTTTGTATTCATCCTTAATAATTTCTTTATCAAGACTCGCTTCAGGAAAGTCCTCAAGATACCCCCAATCATCCTCAAAAAATTGAAGACATTCCGTAATGGGGACAAACTTGCCACGAAGAAGTGAGTTCATGGTGTTCATTTTAGTACATGTAAATTATAATTGAACCCTTCCTGCAACAGATTCTGCTTCTTTGATTACTTCATGGGCGTAAAAAAGAGGACTCGTAGGACTTGCTTCAACAGTTGTAAGTCCTTGCTCATCTCTTTCGAAGATAATATTAGTAACACCTCGAAGATTAGCTTCTTTTGTTCCTCCGAGTTGTTCCATTAATCTTAAATCATGCGTTGATAAAATCGCCCCACCAGGAAATGACTGTATTGCTTTGGCAATCAATGACACAGAAGCAATATCCATATGATTGGTTGGCTCATCAAGAATAAGAACATCTGTCCCTTCAATAATACTTACTGCAATGAACCACAAAAATCTCTGTTCACCTCCACTAAAAGAAGTAAAAGGTGTACTGAGCAACTTACTAGAATCAGTACGTAACCCGACTTTCTGTACTTCTCTTCTAAAAGCTTCAGCTGTTTTTATACTATGAGGGTTAGTACTTTCTTTTACCCAACCAAAAAAATCTTCAAGACTACCCTTTGCCACCTGTTCAGGCCAAAATTGTGGTAAATAAGCAATCTGAAGACCATTTTCTTTTCTAAGAAACTGACTTCTTTTATTAACCATCTCATTCATAAGACGAGTCTTGCCTGTTCCGTTCTTACCAGAAAGAATAGTAATCTCTCCGCCAATAAAGGTAGGCAGAGCAACTTCTTTAATTGGAGAATTTGATAAAGTTGTTGTCTCATCTGTATTAAAAAGTGTTGTTCCGTTAAAACGATAGTTGTACGACTTATCCCACTCAATAGGAGATCGTAGAAGACCATTCTTCCTTTCTTTTTTTATATAATCGGTATAAGGTGACGCTGACTGAGTTACGTGTCTCCCTTCTTCATCAAGAGAAAGTTCTATAACTCCATCTTTGCCGGCTTTATTCAAAAACCATTCAACATGACTTGCACTTACAATAGAGACGCCTGCATTATTATAAATCTTAAACAAACCGACAAGCTTAGCAATACTCTCAAGATCGAGATGATTAGTTGGTTCATCAAGCAAAAGAACATCTGGCTCAGAAGCAAGAAGCACCGCAAGGGCAAGTTTTGTTCTTTCTCCTCCAGAAAGTTCTTCAACTTTTCTTGATTCAAAAATATCTATCTCAAACAAATCACGCATCTTACCGAGTAACTCTTCAATACGTTGATGTGCTTCCTGATTTCTAAGATTACTATCGTACTTATCCATATTTTCCCAATCAATAAGGAAATCACTTTTACTTTTTTCAATTGCAATACGCAAAACATCTTGCACGTCCATAGTAGCAATACTAGAAAAAAGTTCCTCTTGATTAAGACGAGCTATACGTAACTTGCCTGTTGCGTGAACACCTTCAGCATAAAGATGAGAACCTTCTGTAAAATGGGCATGGTTTCTTCCATCCATAATACCGTCCAAAAGAGTACTCTTACCACTTCCATTTTTGCCAACAAGAGCAACACATCCACCCTGCTTAAGAAGAAGTTTTTCAATCTCAAGAGGTGGCTCAGGTCTAGAAATCTTACCTTTAACAACTCCAAAGCAGGCGTTGCTAATGCTTTGTTTATCTTTTTCGTTACCCTCAAAATGAGGGTTAAGATCAACAATATGGTCCTCTAAATATTTCAGTAACCTCCTTTCATTTTGCTCATTCTGCTCTTGGGTAGTATGACCTTCTGGATGATGTTCTTGTTTCATATGTTGAATATTTATCTACACAATAAAGTATATCATTTTGATTATTGTATATATACAAAAATCTTATAACCAAAATTATTTTACTTCAATAACTTTATGTATAACACCGTTTTCTCCTTCATACCCAATAACATAAGAATACTCTTTCCCTGTAACACTTTTCCAAGAGAGTATCTCTGACGGAACACCTTCTGGTATATAAGTTCCTACAATAAAAAGAGTGTCTGATACCTGATCTCTAGAATATAAAATTCCTCTTTCCACCATTTTTTCTTCCTCAAAAGAAACCTTTGAATATTTAAAATCTTTTATACTGCCAGTAATACACATATTTACAAAATCACTTGATTCTTTTGACCCTACAGAAACGATAGGGAATTGCTTATTGCAAAATGAAGCACTTGACGAAGAAGTAATTGTTACCATTGTCTTAGTATCTTGCTTAACAGCTTCTTCCTGTTTCTTAGAAATATCTGTATTTACTATGCTTTTAATATGATTAACTGTGTTTGAATGATTAAAGAAAAAATAAACACCTATACAGATTATAAAAACAAAACATATAAGAAAAACTTTTTTATTTTAAAAAACATTTATTATTTACAAAAAATTAATATAAAAACCTCTCAAACAGTAGAGCACTTTTCTAAAGATGAAAAAGCCGATTCTCATCCCACGCACATGACGCAGGTCATGTGCTTCTACACCTCGCTGTTAGCAAAAAGAGAAGACAAAACACAGAAGTCTTATCTTTTTGCTAATGCGGAGGATGAGGATGAGGGATTCGGCGATTGTTAAGGTATTTTTATTTCTGGTTCGACAAGCTCACCATCATAAAAACACTCTTAACTTTCGCCTAAGCTTCGTCCTCACCAAGCTGATTACAGCTTGGACTTCGTATCGGACTCAGTTCGAATCCCTTCACCCTCTCGCAAAATATAATCACCCGTTGCTCTGCAACAGGTTCATTATTTTGCGGAGGATGAGGGATTCGAACCCTCGAACCGGTTGCCCAGTTGCCACCTTTCCAAGATGGTGCACTAAACCGCTATGCGAATCCTCCAATATTTCTTCTTCTAATAATTATTGAGTATACACGATCTTGGAAAGTTCCAAGATGACAATACTCTTCTTCGCTAGACGCTCATGCTAAACCGACAGCGATACCTCCAATATTTCTTCTTCTAATAATTATTGAGTATACACGATCTTGGAAAGTTCCAAGATGACAATACTCTTCTTCGCTAGACGCTCATGCTAAACCGACAGCGATACCTCCAAATTTGTAACAGTATATCATTAGTTTATAGTTAATGGTTAATAGTAGATACAAGAATTCAAGAGCGAGGCCTTCGGCCTCGCTCTTGTGTTTCTGTATTTTCTAACCTCTAAAGTCTAATGTCTAGTTTATCATCTTCATTCCTCTTTCCTCATTCTCCCTCTAATCTCTAAAGTCTAACGTCTAATATCTAGTCTCTCCTCTTCATGATGTTTATGAGGAGCATGTTCATGCTGAGACTCTGTCTCTGACTGATGTACGTGATGAGAAGGCACTTTTGCATATTCATGTTTTTTCTCAGTAAAGTAGTAGACAAGCGCACCGACAACAGGCACCGCAACAATAAGGAGTACCCACCAGAATCTGTCTTGCTTAGAAGCATCTACAAGCATCCACATAGTAAACGCAACCACAAACATTGTCACAAGGTAAATACTTGCGCTTACAAGCAATCCAACAACAACAGCAAGAATCATCATAGTTACCATAATAATTAAGTATTAATTTTTATAAAGGCGTTCTTAATCGCTTCACTCGCTCACCAACAGGAGGATGTGTCATGAATAATTTCTGAAGCCAAGAAATCTCCTCACCTTCACGAAGCTCTTTTTCATCATTAACACCAGACGGATCGGAGATGAAGAGGTGGGCAATTGCTGAGTGTTGGATCTTCATTGGTTGGTGAAAATTACTAATCTTCTCAAGTGCAGAAGCGAGACCTTCTGGATACCTGGTAATCTTAGCACTGGTTTCATCTGCAAGGAATTCTCGCTCTCTTGATACAGCAAGCCGAATAATTGTTGCTGCAAGAGGAGCAAGAAGCGATGCAACAACTCCAAGTATAATGAATACCCCACCCCTTCTTTCATCTCTTCCACCAAACATAGAAGCGTGAAGGGCCATATCTGCAACAAAAGTAATTACTCCAGCAAACACAACAATAATAGTCTGAAGAAGCATGTCGCGATTACCAATATGTCCAAGTTCATGCGCAAGCACACCTTCGAGTTCTGACTTACTAAGCAATGGAAGGATACCTTTAGTTACTGCAACTGCAGAATTATCTTTATTACGTCCTGTAGCAAATGCATTAGGAGCAGGATCATCAATCACATACAGTGCAGGCATTGGAAGTTCTGCTTTATGACAAAGTCCTTCAAGCGTTGTAAAGAGCTCAGGGTAATCCTCGCGCTTCTCTATACGCTTAGCTCCTGCCATAGCAAGTACAATCTTATCCGAGAACCAATATGAACCGACGTTCATAAGAAGACTAAGTATAATTGCACCGTAAAGAATAGAAGCATTGTTAAACACGAACGAAAGTACAAAGCCAATAACAATCACAAGCACAAGAAATCCTGTGACTAAAAGCCACGTCTTTCGCGTATTAGATGACTGATTACTGAATATCGAGTTCATAGAAAAATAAATTAAAGAATACTATGCACCCTTTACAGATATAACAATCATGGTATCAAGAATATCTGCAGAGTGGTGCATATTCCATATTACAGAAGATGGGAGAGAAGTCAATGATCTCTGGTCGAACAAATTAAGATATCTCACAAGATCAATGTAAATTACTTTATAAAATTCGTGCTAAATTTTATATTTTTGATAGAATAGAATAATCATGCAAAATAAGACTCTTGTACCACTTTTTAATAAACGCCATTCACTTGCCCATGTGCTTCTCATGGCGATCAAGGAACAATACCCACATGCCGTTCCAACCATTGGCCCTGTAACCGATACAGGATTCTACTATGATGTTGATTTTGGTAAAGATAAAGTTGCTCCAGAAGACCTCGCGAAGCTTGAATCATCAATGAAAACTATTCTTACAAAGAATCTCCCTTTTAGAGTTGAGACTGTCACAAAAGACAAAGCAAAAGAACTCTTTGCCAAGAATCCGTTCAAGCTTGAGATTATCGATGGCATTGTAAGTGAAGGAGAAGATATTACCCTTTATCATACAGGAGATACGTTCTTTGATCTCTGTGAAGGACCTCATGTAAGCAATACTGCAGAGATAGTTCCTGAGAGTTTCAAGCTCACCACTATCGCTGGAGCATATTGGAGAGGAGATGAGAAGAACAAGATGCTTACTCGTATCTATGGTATTGCTTTTGACACACAAGAAGAGCTCTCTCTGTATATCACCCAACAAGAGGAAGCCAAGAAACGTGATCACAGAATTTTAGGCAAACAACTCAAGCTCTTCACCTTCTCAGAACTTGTTGGTCCTGGGCTTCCGCTTTGGACACCACGAGGAACAATTATTCGCGAAGAGCTTAATGATTTCGTTTGGTCTCTTCGTAAAAAAGAAGGCTACCAAAAAGTAACCATTCCTCACATCACCAAGAATGATCTCTATGAGAAGAGTGGGCACTGGGCTAAGTACGCGGAAGATCTTTTCAAAATTAATACCCGTGATGGGCATACTTTCTGCATGAAACCTATGAACTGCCCTCACCATGCACAGATCTATGCAAGCGATCTTCGTTCTTATAAAGAGCTTCCTGTTAGATTCTGTGAGACGACGATGGTATATCGCGATGAACAATCAGGCGAACTCTCTGGTCTTCAAAGAGTCCTCTCTATCACTCAAGACGATGCCCATGTATTCTGTCGAGAGTCACAGCTTGAAGATGAAGTGAGTCGTGTCTGGAATATTATAGAATCATTCTATAACGCTTTTGGATTCAGTCTTACTCCTCGTTTTTCAAGAAGAGACATGAGTAATCTTGAGAAATATATGGGAAGTGAAGAAGGATGGAAAAAAGCAGAAGGAGCAATCAAGTCACTTATCGAGACAAGGAGCAACAATAACTGGATCGACGGAGAAGGAGAGGCTGCATTTTATGGGCCAAAAGTTGACTTCATGGCCAAGGATTCTATTGGAAGAACTTGGCAAGTTGCAACAATCCAAGTTGACTTCGTACAACCTGCAAACTTTGGACTCGAATTTGTAAGCGAAGAAGGTAAACGTGAACAACCTGTGATGATTCACTGTGCAATCATGGGGTCAATCGAACGATTTATGTCGACTCTTATCGAACACACTGCCGGCAACTTCCCTCTTTGGCTTTCTCCTGTACAAGTGTCGATACTTCCAATCAGTGACAAGCATCATGAATATGCGAAGAACGTATGTGACGCTCTCAAAAAAGAAGGGTTACGCGCCGAACTTGATGACAGTAAGGAAGGGCTTGGTAAAAAGATACGCTCTGTACGCGAAATGAAAAATCCTTATTGGGTTGTTATCGGCGACAAAGACATCGAAGCAGGTAAAGTAACACTTGAATCTCGTGATCATGGACAATTAGGACAAATGACTGGAGAAGAAGTTGTTGCACGACTAGTTGAAGAAAGAGACCAAAAAAGATAGACAGCAGGCAGAAATCGTAACTCGTTATTAGTTATTCGTAATTGGTAATACAGATCTGTACCTAAACAAAAAAACAACGAACACTTCGTTCGTCGTTTTTAATGTTCTTTACAACCAGAGCCAAACATAATGACAGGATAATCATCCTCTACATCAAAAGTTTCTCCCGGAGGAACATTAAGGGGCTCTCTTTTTGGTTGTTGTTGAAGATGTGCCTCCATGCGTGTCTGCAGACGAAGATCTCGGGCACACGCTTCTCTGTTACGACACTCACCTTCACCGCATTCAAAAATACACATAGAGATACCTCACAACATGAAGAACTACACTAATCTCTAGTCTACTCCTTATGTCGCAAGAAATACTGTGCATAAGCTATAACAAGATACAACAAAGAGAGGTCAGTGACCTCTCTTCTTCATACTTCTTATACATCCTCTGTCGGACCACAACCAGCATAAGAAGCTGGTGTACTCATC
The DNA here is from genome assembly GCA_964510805.1 of uncultured Candidatus Saccharibacteria bacterium. Lineage (GTDB taxonomy): Bacteria > Patescibacteriota > Minisyncoccia > Phycocordibacterales > UBA5272 > UBA11704. Next base: position 13,718 of record CAZEDG010000012.1, on the reverse strand, counting down.
CTATCCAGAGAATGAGCAGGAGACTCTTCAGGTAACGGTGTACCACTTCCTGAAGGGACACCGTTTACAAGCCCCCATGACGAGTCAAAAGAAACCCCGTCTGCAAACTTTCTCCATGGATGCTTAGGGCATTTGCCTTCATGTGTACAGTTGAACTGCCGATCACAGCAGTGCCCTGATACTTCATTTTCCAAAATGGCACCCTCCGTTGAGTTACAAGTTACAAAAGATCCACCAAGAATTACTCTACCATAAATTAAGAAATGAAAAAACCAAATCAAGATAAAATTTGTATTTTCTACAAGCGAAGCGGTCTACATTCTTCTCTCTTCCCACAAAACAATACATGTCATTGCATGGGCATGCAATGACATGTATTGTTTTCTAGATATCAAGATTCGCGTCTCTTGCGTATGTCTGAATGAAACTCTTACGTGGACCAACTTCACTACCCATAAGCATTTCAAAAACTTTATCAGCTTCTTCTGCTTCTTCGATGGTTACCATCTTAAGCGAGCGATTCTTTTGATCCATAGTTGTCTCATTAAGTTCGTCTGGGTTCATTTCTCCAAGACCCTTGTAACGTTGTGTCGGAGGAAGTTTATTCTTCTTAGGAGTTGCTTCTCCTTCTTCACCTTCTTTTACCTCATCTTCTTGAGTTTCGGTAATATCGACATTTTGAATATCTTCTTTTTTGAATCCTAAATCTTGATAGATACGATCACGTTCCTGATCAGAGTATGCATACTGAACCTGCTTACCGTGAGTAATTTTATAGAGAGGAGGTTGCGCGATATACACATACCCAGCTTCGATAATTGGACGATAGTAACGGAAGAAGAAAGTAAGAAGGAGTGTACGGATGTGAGCTCCGTCAACGTCAGCATCGGTTGCAATAATAAGTTTATGATA
>CAZEDG010000012.1:0-12796 GCA_964510805.1 uncultured Candidatus Saccharibacteria bacterium | reverse complement strand
ACTTTATTAAGATCAAAGGTATCACCGATCGCAGCACCCATCGCAAGCACAAGATTCTTCACCTGCTCTGATCCAAGCATCTTATCCAATCGCGCACGCTCAACGTTAAGAATCTTTCCACGAAGTGGAAGCACTGCCTGAGTACGACGATCACGCCCCATCTTAGCAGAACCACCAGCAGAATCACCCTCTACAATGAAGAGCTCACTCTCGCTTGGGTCATTACTCTGACAATCAGCAAGCTTACCAGGAAGAGAAAAACCTTCGAGTGCCCCCTTACGGAGTACGGAATCCTTAGCTGCTTTTGCAGCTTTACGTGCACGAAGTGCAAGAAGACCTTTGTTAACAATCTCCTTCGCGTCGTCAGGATTCTCTTCGAGAAACATACTAAATGCATCAGAAAACGCTGTCGCAACAGCACCTTGTGCCTCCATACTTCCAAGCTTAGCCTTAGTCTGCCCTTCAAACTGAATCTCACGAAGCTTCACAGAGATAACGACAGTGAGACCTTCTAATACATCGTCACCAGTTAAATTCTCATCTTTTTCTTTAAGAATATTATTCTTACGAGCATAGGTATTAACGAGTCTTGTGAGTGCAGTCTTGAATCCTGTCACATGAGTTCCACCTTCTGGGTTACTGATATTGTTCGCATACGCAGCAATCTTAGTCGAAAGATCATCGATATACTGAAGCGCAATCTCAACACCAACATTATCTTGATCTTTTTCGATATAAAAGATATTTTTATGAATCGGTTTAGAAAATTGATTATAGTGCTTAACAAGTGATTTAAGTCCACCTTCAAAATGAAATGACTGACTTGGCTCTTCGTACCCGAGATCATAGAGATACGTCTCGCCATCCAACTCCATCTTACCATCGTGCCCTCTTGCATCGATTACATGAATTGTAAGCCCTTTTACAAGGTACGCCTGCTGACGAAGATGAGAAACAATTCTGTCCCATGTAAACTCAGTTCCTTCTTTAAAAATTTCTGCATCTGGCTTAAACGTTACGATAGTGCCGTTGAACTTACTCTTACCAAGTTGCTTCACATTCGCCTTCTTAACACCTTGCTTATACTCTTGCATAAAAAGCCCACCATCGCGATGCACCTCTACCTTGGTGTGAATAGAGAGCGCGTTCACAACGGACGCTCCTACACCGTGAAGACCACCAGATACGTTATACCCATCACCTCCGAACTTACCTCCAGCATGAAGTGTACACATAATCGTCTCAAGCGCTGACACCTTTGTCTTAGGGTGAATATCTGTTGGAATACCACGACCGTTATCAACAACACGCACATATCCGTCCGGAAGAAGAGCAACCTCAACACGATTCGCATGACCGTTCATCGCTTCGTCTCGAGAGTTGTCAAAAATTTCCCAGATGAGATGATGAAGTCCATCTGGTCCAGTAGAACCAATATACATTCCAGGACGCTTACGTACCGGCTCAAGACCCTCTAGCACTTGAATAGATTCTGCTCCGTATGAGCCTTTTTTCTTGTCGTTTGGTGTTGCCATAATAAAATACTTACAGAGCGACTAAAATAAATACCAAGGTTTTTTAAAATTCCTTTAAGCAATAATAAATACATTACACAACATTAGTATTTATTTTAGTTTAGCTATAGTAGTCCTTAGTATAGCATTTTTAAAAGAAGAATACCAGAGAAAAAGTGTTCTATTGCTTGACTTTTTTATACAAAGTTGTAGTATTAAGGTAGATCATAACCTTTCACAAGAGGATTGAAATGAACACTGAAAATCATGAGTTTGGCATGGAACAGCCTCCAGTATCTCCCGGGAACTACCCAGAACCAATTGACTATGTCGTAGTACTTCCGACCTGTGTACGAGAAGGAAGGATCTGGGCATACGTAAATGTTCTCCTTACAGAGGAACCCTCTTCGTCCTTCTTTAGGAAACTGCCTGACAAAGAAATCTCACTTCTTGTTGCTAACCAGCTACTTCCTGTAATTGCAGAAGGGTTGGAAGGGTTCACACTTGGCACAGTTTTCAAAAAGCCAAGTTTTGATGTGCACGAATTTATAACAAGAGAAGCTCTGTCGGTGTCCGTATTGGTGTACCAAATAGACATCCCCGAAGCAGATGTTTTCCAGCCACTCACTAGTCCTTTTTGCTGGAGAGAGGTCACGACTGAATTCATCAGTTCTCTAAGCAACGCTCGTCGTACAGAAGCGAAAATTGTGCTCTATCTAGCGCTTGATGAGTTGCAAAAAAGGCACTACACGAGCGATCACTATAAAAACCTTGTGAATGATTTTCGAAAAATGCTTCCCGGGATTTAAAAAGAGAACCCCATCGCCTTCCGTAATCACGCGGAAGGCTTTTGTTTTATATATTATTCCTTTGCTTTAACTAATTGCAAAAACGCATCATTGCGCTCATACTCATTTCTAAACTCATGCGAGAATGAAGCGAACCCTGGTGAAAAAAGAATTACATCTCCATCTTCTCCTTTTTCAAAAGCTTGATCAACACACTCTTTGAGACTGTGGTACACCACATCTACACCGTCGTCACCAAGAAGTCTTGTAGTCCCTGTACCTTCTAGGTACACACATGACTTTGCATAAGCATTCACCGCTTCCTTAAGTGTCTCAAGAGGTAGTCCTTTGTCTGCACCACCTACAATAAGGATAGGTTTCTTATGATACATCTCATTCACTGCATGAAGAGCAACTGCAACCGCGTCTCCTGTAGTTGCATTATTATCATTGATTACCGTTATCTTTTTTTTGCTATATGTTCCGAGCACCTCAAGCCTCCCTTCAACCGAACTAAAGCTTGCAAGAGCAGAACGAATCATCTTATCTTCGTATCCAAAATACTTAGCTGTCTCATACGCAAACGTAAGAAGCACTTGATTGTGTTTACCAAGAAGTTTAGTCTCCAAATCTCTTCCTTCAAGAACTTGCATATTTTTTGGAAAATTTTCTTCATACTTATTGATAGCATCTTCTGCATTCTTGCTCACATAGAGAACATCTTCTCCTTGCTGATGTCGATAGATACTAGCCTTATCATAAAAATATCGCTTCACGTCATTATGATAATAGTTCATATGGTCATCCATAAAATTCGTAAAGATTGCAATATGTGGACTTATCTTTTCATCATGAAAACCCTGAAGTTGCCAGGAATCGAGTTCAAACACTACAACATCCCCTTCTTCTACTTCATGAAGAAGGGGAAGGTTCGCGACACCTCGCACGTTACCACCTAAATGCACTTTTTCCCCGAGCACTCTTAATGTGTGAGCAATCAGCATTGTTGTGGTACTCTTACCTCTTGTTCCTGTTACCCCTATCACGACAACAGAAGGGAGATGCTTCATACAAAGCGAAGCAACAAGAGACGCGGACATAGTGATGTGTGCGCCAGAATTTTTTGCAGAAGTGATGTACTCACTATCATATGGAACACCTGCAGACTTAAGCACATATTCAGTTGTCTTAAAATCTTCTATGATATGCCCTCCAAGGTGATATGTAATCTGAGGATATTCCCTAAGCACCTCCAAAGAACTCTTGAGTTCTTCTTCATTCTTCTTGTCGGTTACCACAATCACGGCCCCATGTTCTCCTAAAAACTTGGTGTCTCCAATTCCTCTTCCAAGAAGTCCAAGGCCCATGACAAGCCATCTTTTATTTTTAAAGATTTCTTGATACAGTTCTTTTTTCATACAAAAGTAACCTTACTTAACTCTTCAAACGCATTCCCTGCTCCCATGTTCACGATAACAGAGTTCTCGTCCTGTATAGACTCAATCGTTGCGGGGATATCACCAAGTGATTCTAACGCGTAAGCATTCCCTCCTCTCTTATTAATTGCATCAATAAGCATCTGCTCACTCACAACTGTTGTGTCCTCACTTCGTGCACGATAAATTGGCAAGATATAGACAAGGTCAACCGTAGCAAGTACAGATACAAAATCGTCAAAAAAAGCTTTTGTTCTAGAGTAGAGATGTGGCTGGAACAACATGACAAGTGTCTCTTTGGTATATTTTGCACGAAGCGCTTGTGTGCTTACTTCTATTTCTTTTGGGTGATGCCCGTAATCATCATATACAGGAGCACCGTGAAGTGTCTTACCTTTATACTCAAGTCTTCTCCATGTACCAGGAAAAGAATCTAACCCTTTACGAACAGACACTTCATCATAATGAAGATGAGTGAGAAGTGTAAGAGGAAGTAGCGCATTCTTCTGATTATGTTCTCCGAGTACAGAAAGTGTAAGTGATGCATTCTTAGAAAAATCAACACAAAATGTCTTACATGTTGTTGTAAGATGAACATCACTATGACAAGTAAGTGTTCCATGAGGTGGAAGCTTATCAACAAATGACTGAAAAGCACTCTTAATATCATCAAGATCTTTGTAGTAATCGAGATGATCTTCATCAATATTAGTCACAATGATATGCGTAGGATGAAGATTAAGAAATGACCTTCTGTACTCACACGCTTCTACAACCAAATACTCACTGTCTCCAGGGATAAAATTAGTTCCATACTTAGACAAAAGACTACCGACAATAATTGTCGGATTGATACCACATGCCTTAAGTGCGTAATAGGTCATTGCAGTGGTTGTTGTCTTACCGTGAGTGCCACACACTGCGATGGTAGTCTTTTGTTTTGTTACTTCACCGAGAGCTTCTGGGTACGTCTTGCAGAGAATTCCTTGTGCTTTTGCAAAAGCAAGTTCTTCATTGGTATCTTGCACTGCAATTGAATAGACAACCATATCAATATCGCTTGTCATATTATCTTTGGAGTGACCTTGGTAAATAGTCACACCCTCTTTAGCGAGAGATCTGGTGAGCTCTGATGTAGATGCGTCTGAACCAGAGACTGTATACCCTTCATGCTTATAATAACGAGCAAGCGCAGAGAGCCCAATTCCTCCTATTCCTATACAGTGAATTTTCATACATATGTAGCATACCATAGATAGATAGAACTTAGACATTAGACTTTAGATGTTAGAAAATGCAGAAACCAGGAAAGAGCGAGGCCGTAGGCCTCGCTCTTGTATTTTTATCTAAAATCTAAAGTCTAACACCTAACGTCTATCCCCAACAAATATCGCCTTCCCTCGCCAATACTCAAGAAATGTCTTTTCATCAACACGACGATACGCTCCCTTTACTTTATCTGTTGATTCTGGTTCGTGGTAGATAAAGGTCATAACTCCATCAATCACTTCATACCCAACAAGAAGGATCATATGGAACCGCTTCTGTTCAAGCACTCTCTTTTCTACAGAGACAATCACGGGATGTTTCGCATCTATATGAGTAACAAGAGATGCCGTATCAGTGAGTCCTTCTTTTCGATATGCATGCGCTCCTAATTCATTTGCTTTTGTGACAAGATAATCATGTACCCATCCATTATTCATATCATACCCGCCACGATCACGCGCTTCATCGCAAAGAGTAAACAGATCAGGGGCGGTAACCCCTTCATACTCAAGCGCCATTTTAAGTGATGTAGCACCACACGCACGCAACATCCAGAACGGATCTTGTATATCAACAAATTGTGAATAATATGGGACACCAAGCTTCATATACAAAAAGTGTACTATAAAAAATGAAAAGCAAAAGGCCTGCACGAAATAGTTCGTAACAGACCCTGTTCCAAACCTACACCCGCTTCACTACTGCAGAGTAAGTATACTGATTTCTTTTCTGGTCTTTTCTCACCTGGCAAGCAACCCAATTACCACGAATAAGTGACAGTCCTGGGTTGCATGGAACGTAATTTGCATCACGGTGCGTCGTCCCGTCAAAACAAATAATTCCAATACCGTCTCTTGTTTTTTCTTTCCACGGGATAGGAATCTTGTCTTGGTGTCTAAGGAGCGCAATAAGCACGTACACATCAAGCGGAGTGAGACCTGCTTCTTTTACTCTTCGCACCCTCTCATTTCCATCAATCTCGTACTCACCATCTTCAAGACCTATGAAATGATGAAGGGAAATATCACGAACTCCGAGAACCTCAAATTCTGAGTCCGGATCATGTTCAGGGAAATTGAGACGAAGATTAAGAAGAGAAGAATCGATATATCCACGCTCAACTCTAATGCGACCACTGTCACAAATAGTCCTCTGATCCACAGTACCATCAACAATTCGACGAGCCATGCCATCCTCTTTCTTTTCAAAAAGTTACAACAAGGTATGCCTGTGAAGCACACCAATCCAAGCACTATACTACAATATATTTTTCTAAGAGTAAAGACCCCTACCTCACCTCGTATCCTTTTTTCCTAAGCATGTCGTACACCTTACCAGCAACACCATTCGCCTCTTCGTCAGTAAGCGTCTTCTCTTGCGACTGAAGAATGATTCTAAAGGCATATGATGTTCTTCCTTCCTTAGTGAAGCTATCAAAGAGTGCTACAGGCTTTGCGAGAAGCTTCATATCATCTACAAGCACTTCATTAATCGAAACAAGAAGCTCGTCAAAAGTAAGTGACTCAGGTACCCATACTGCAATATCACGAACAATGAACGGATATGGAGATATGCTACTGTACGCTACAAGCGAAGAAGTAAGTACCGGATATTCACCCATACCAAGAGGCATAGCAAGTGTACCCGCAAGTTGACCGAAATTAATCTCAATACAGTACGGCTTTGTAGAAGTAGTTTCGCCTTCTATAGAAGTAAGGTTAAGTGTGCGCTTAATCTCTCCGAGAATCATTTCTACTTCTTCGGTAAATGATGACTTCTTAGCTCCGTCATCGACAATAAGTGCCAACTTTTTCTCTTCACCTTTTTTTGTGAACACACTTCCGAACTCAAACATACGCAACACCTTCTCACCAAGAAGTGGTGCGTTATAGTAATTTTTTGTATACGCCTCAATAAGACCATCACTAAGATTAGTGCGAAGTTTCTCTTTATCCTCTGCGAGACCTTTTACAAGAGCAACTTCCCCTTTATTTCCAAAAGAGTACGTAAGCACCTCACTATAACCATGTGTAAGAAGTATCTTACGTACAAGACCTTCGTAGTAACCACGCTTATGAATACCACCAGAAGTTCCAAGTGAAGGAAGGATTGGCACAAGCGTGTTATACCCAATAATACGACCAATTTCTTCCGCAAGATCTTCCTTGGTACGCACATCAAGTCTCACCGACGGGACACGTACCACATAGCGAGGTTCTTCAAGATCATCAAGCACTCTTCCATAGCCAACAATCGTTCGAGTAGAAGAAAAATCTTCGAGCGACTCTTCCACTACCATACCTTTTACTTTTGTTGCATGAAGTACAGTGTCATTACCAATATACATTCCTACATGGTCAACCCCTTCCTTCACATGAGTCCCTCGCATGAATTCTACAGTTTCGTGACGTATCACACCTTCACCAGAGTTTGCAAAAATAAGATCACCAAAACGAAGATCATGCTTCGTAACTTTTTTTGTAAAAACATACTTATCAATAGAAAGACTTGGTAGCCACACCCCTCTATAGAGATAGCTCACAAGCGACGAACAGCTAAAAGCATGCGGGGCATCCTCACGCATACTTGAAGGATTCTTGTATCCTGCACCGAGCACATTCTTCGCTTCTGTGTGAATATACTGAGAAGGAACCAGCATCTCATACGGAAAGGAAAGTGTCTCGAGTGTTTTTCTGATGATGTCATCCGTGTAGGAAGCACCGAGAATATCATTCAACTCTCTTCTTGAGATTCCAACATAATACGAGGTATCTTTTTTTGGATAGATATCTGTAACCTCGCCTTTGTGTGCTTGACCGTAGAGCTCATGAAGCATGTTTGCAGTCATGTGAAGACCTTCAACCACAAGATTATTCGCAATACCATTTTCAAAACGCTTCGATGCCTGTGTCTTGATACCGTACTTCTCAGCGGTTTTGCGAATAAGCACAGGATTGAAGTTAGCGCTTTCCAAAATAACACTTGTGGTATCCTCCTTAATTCCACTCCACTTACCACCCTTGATACCAGCAAGACCGAGCACCTTCTCATCATCAGCAATCACAAGTGTCTCCTCATCAAGAATAAGTTCCTTGTCATCAAGTGTTGTAAGTGTCTCACCTTTCTTAGCAAAACGAGCCCTAAGTGTCCCCTTAACACTACGTGCATCATACGCATGCATTGGCTTATTGAGTGCGAACTGTACATAGTTAGTCACATCAACAATTGAGCTAATACTTCGCTCACCGAGCGCTTCTAACCGAGCCTTAATATATGAAGGAGATTCTTGCACACAAACATGATCCATACGCACGGCCATAAATCGAGTACAAGCCTTTGCGTCGTCGATTGCAACCGCAACAGGTTTCACTTTATGATCAAAGTATTCTTTGCTTTCGACTACATCTTTTGCTTTATTAAAAGTAAGCGAGAGTGTTGCACAGAGTTCGTATGCCATACCATGATGACCAAGCGCATCATGTGCTCGGTTAGGAAGCACTTTAATATCAAACACCGTATCATCTGGAAGTGTAATCACTTCTTCTACTTCGAACGCCTTCTTATTAAGCGCATCAACAATCACTTCATTTTCTGGAAGTGTTTCGATTATATACTCTTGTAACCAGGATTTAGAAAATTTCATAAAGTGAATGAAGTAAGAGGAATGAAGAGTGAAGTTATTTTTGTAAATAGTTATACAGAGCTCCTAATTTACCTCCAAGGGCAAAAAGCTCTTTCGAAAGAGAAGTGTATTCCTCCATACTAATATAGTCTAATTTTTTACTAATTTCAACAAGACTCTCAACTTCATACAAGGAACCTCTTGCTATTTCTACAAAACGAGAAAAATCTTTTTTTGATTTTCTCCCTGAACCTTCTGCAATATTAGAAGAAATTGAGACTACAGCTCGGCGTAATTGTGTTACACAATTAAACATTTCTTCTTTTGGGTATTCTTTTGTCACAATATAAATATGCTCAGCCAATATAACCGAATCCTTCCAAACTTCTAAATGTTTATAACTTTCTGACATGTACTCTTACTACATTCCTCATTCTTCCTACTTCTCTCTCCTTAAAATTGATTAACCACTCTCAAATCACCGCTATATAGAAGTCGCACATCATCTATTCCGTACTTAAGCATTACCATTCTGTCGATGCCACAACCAAATGCAAATCCTCGATACTCGCTCGGATTAATTCCGCTTGCTTCGAGTACCTTAGGGTTCACCATCCCTGCTCCACCTATCTCGATCCATCCAGTACCTTTGCACACATTACACCCTACACCAAGCATAGCTTGGTCTTGAGTCGCAACACTATTCCCTGTTGCGATTAGTCCTACACCCTTACACTTAAAGCATTGCATGTCCACTTCATTACCCGGTTCGACGAATGGGAAATAACTTGATCGCAAACGCACCACAAGTTCGCTTTCGAAGAATGAAGAGAAGAATGCCTCAATCACACCAATCATCATAGAAAGTGATGCGTCTTTGCCAACATACAACATCTCCACTTGATGGAACTGCGCTTCATGCGTTGCATCAGTTGCTTCATTGCGGAACACTTTGCCAGGACAACAAATCGCGAGAGGAAATTCTTTTTTCTCTGCCACATGTGCTTCCATTGCACGTATCTGCATATTACTTGTATGTGTTCGAAGAACATACCCCATTGCTTCACCATGCTTGTCGTTACCATGTTTATCTTTGATCCAGAACGTATCTTGCATGTCACGTGCAGGGTGGTTCTTAGGCACATTAAGCGCATCGAAATTATGCCACTCATCCTCAAGCTCTGGTCCATCAACAGTATTGAACCCCATGGAAGAAAAAATGTTCTCTATCCTATTAATTGCAAGGGAAATTGGGTGTACGTGTCCTTTCATATTTTCTCATCATAACATAGGAAGAGAAAAAGAAAAGCCTTCACATATATCTTCTATTTCGAGCTTAGGAGAGTATATCCGGGCATACTGATATTAGTAATGGGTATAAAAATTTGAGAAGGTAAGTTTATAAAACAAAAACCGCCGAAGCAGTTCTTGCTTAGCGGTAGAATCTTTAATGGCAATGAACAGACCAGCTTGACCCTTCTCGATCTACCACATAGAACTTGCCTAGGGTTTTTCCATTATCTTCCCATACGTAACCTGAATCAATGTAAAGACGGAATGGCATGAGAGCAAGCGACGGAATAACAGCAAGAGTCAAGTCGCACTGTTTTGGTCTTGGTTTCAATTCTGAAATCTCCATCATTCCCCAAGGACGTTCATTTGTTGAGATAAAAAGTATGAACCTACCTTCAACTTTGGTATGAGACAAGGGTCGGTGTGCCGGAATAAGCCTCTCTTCATCGGACGCTTTTTGGAACCGTCCTGATTGAGTAGGATTTGCACCGTATATTGTAGTCTTTACTCGGTCGTAAAGTCTTTCGTTAGGATAATACGAGAGGTCAACAATCGGAAACTCAATATAGCCTCCGGTGACTGTGGTGGCGCCTTCCAACTTCACCACAGAAAATTCACTTGTTTTGGCAGACATAAAACTCTCCTCAATGAACTCGCCTAATTAAGTGGGTAAGCGTAACCCGTTGGAAACAACACTACATTATAAATTAAAAAATGTCTAGTAAGCTTACAAAACGTCGCCATTACTTTCCACCTTCTACCTTATATCCCCTTTCTTCGTATCCTGAAGCACCCATTCATTCTTACGATTGGTAAAAGTGTCGAAGACTGCGCGGGATAGGTAGAGTGGAACAATAAGTGGATACAAGAAAAAGAAAAATGGGAAGTTGCGATAGAACTGCTGTCTATCATCACTAAGTGTATTTCCGATATAAAGTGTAGTAAGAAACATCATAAGCATCACCATCACAATAAAAGAAATAAGTGTTGTGTTGAAATAAAAGACATCAAACGTCGGAACACGAGGATGAATACCAACCAAGAACCATCGATGGAGCACATCTACATAATGTGATACAAACGTATAAAGTGAAAACATCGCAGCGTAGAGTCCGTAAAAAAGAAAAAGGAACGCCATCGGAAGCGTAAACATGCCGAAGTTGCCGTACTCTTTTTTGAAAAATAATTCTTTGTAATCAAGTGAGTTCTCGAGGAACCCTCTCGCCCATCGTAACCTCTGATAAAAATATCCTTTTACGGTTGCTGGACCAACAGTGTAAACAAGTGCTTTATGAGAATTCATAATCTTAAGATGATGCTTGTGCATACGAAGTGTAATCTCATAATCTTCTGTGTTGTGCGCCTTGCGATAGTTGCCAATCTCACTAAAAATTTCCCTCTTAAAAATAGAAAAAGGTCCAGGTGTTACCTGTATCGCATCAAGTTGCCCGAATGATTTGCGAAGAAAAACACCCATGAGATACTCAACTGCTTGAAGTCTCTGAATAAAAGTCCTTGGGTTACGAATATGAATACACGGCGTGACCGCTTTTGCTTCTCTGTGATGCTCGAAGTAAGCAACAATGGTACGAAGTGCTTTTGTGCCAACAAAAGAATCAGCATCAAGACATCCAAAAAGTTCACTCGTAGAGCGCTCAAGCGCAAGATTAACCGCAGTATGCTTACCACCATTTGGTTTAGTAATCGCTTGTATGACAGATGGATACTTAGCCTCATATTCTCTCGCAATAGCAAGTGTCTTATCTTTACTTCCATCATCAACAACAACAATCGATAGCTTATCAAGTGGATACTCAAGCTTAAGAAGTGATTCAAGTGTCCCTGCAAGCGTCTTCTCTTCATTCCAACAAGGCACTGCGATTGTTACCGTTGGGTAGTAACTTACTTCAAGCGATTCTTCATGCTTGATGCGCTTTCTATTTTCAAAAAAGGAAACAAGGAGAAGTATCTCGAAGTACATCGACAAAAATAAAAACGGATACATGAGAGCCTGAAAAATATCACCGACCATAGAATGTAAAAATTATTTTGTCTTCTTAGATGACGTTGCAATCGCTTCTGTAGATGTTGCTTGCTTAAGGGTATCAGGAAGGAGTGCTTCTAGTTCTTCAACAGACTTATACCCGGTGTATGTTTTATCTTCAACCACAAGCGCAGGAAGTGCGTCACCGATCTTATAGATAGCGCGAAGTGATGAGATAACCGAGAGATCGAGATTATAGTCGAAAGAATACACACGAAGCTCAGGATACTTATCTTTAAGATACGTAAGCACATACCCTTCCTCCTTACAGCGCTCACAGTTACCTTCGTTAGAATAGAAATAAATAACAAAAACAGGCTTCTTCTTGGATCCACACTTCTCTGCGAGTTTTTTGGAAAGAAGAAAATCTTTCACCTGAAGAAGTGAGTAGTATTTCTTGAGGTACACTACATTGTTGTCTGTTTCTCCACGCTCATTCTCGGTATGAGAGAGTTTATCTCCAAGTTCATTGAGTTCAGGAGAGAGCATAGAATCGCTCACATTCTGACACGGCACTTCCTTAAGAAGGTCGAACTGAGTCTCACTTGAGAGAATATCAATTGCAATATTATCTTGAATGAACTTCACCTTTTCTACACGCTTATTAGAAAAAAAAGTTGAAGCAAAAAAAGCAGTAGCAAAAATCGCGACGGTAACAAAAAAAGTAAACAAGTATTTCTTCGAATCAATCATGGTTGTGTATGAAGTTTGTGGAATGAAGGGTGAAATTATGTTGATACACACGCTTCATTCTTCACTCTTCTTGCATCACGCAAACTTGGAGCCAGAACTCGGGCTCGAACCGAGGACCTACGGTTTACAAAACCGTT
>CAZEDG010000011.1:0-27476 GCA_964510805.1 uncultured Candidatus Saccharibacteria bacterium | reverse complement strand
CCGCTGTGATATCCATTTCACCACGGAAGCATTAAGTGAGATAATACTAACATACTTTATGCAACAAATACAGCAATTACAAGTTCCAAAAGAGGTGATGATGGTTATCGCAGTCCTTCATTCTGCGTCTTTTGAAGCATATCTTGTCGGCGGTTGTGTCCGTGATCTTATTATGGGTATTACACCAAAGGATTATGATGTTACAACTAATGCAACGCCAGAAGAAATAATCGCTTTATTTCCAAAGACTTTTTATGAAAATACCTATGGAACAGTAGGGGTTGTTACCTGCGGAGAAGATCTCGGTACTGTGTGTAGTTCTGAAAATATAAAAATCGTTGAAGTTACCCCGTATCGTGTCGAAAGTCTTTATTTAGATAACAGGCACCCGGCTCAAGTCTCTTGGAGCAAAGATATTCATGATGATCTCGCTCGAAGGGATTTTACTATCAATGCTATTGCCTATAACCCCGTTACACATGAAATAATTGATCCATACAATGGACAAAAAGATATAGAAAATAAAGTAATCAAAGCGGTAGGGGAGGCGGGTATTCGTTTTAACGAAGACGCACTTCGCCTTATGCGTGCTGTTCGTTTTATGGCTCAACTTAATTTTGATATTGAAAATGTTACACGTGAAAGTATCAAAGAGTGTGCACACCTTCTTAAAAACATTTCACATGAAAGGGTTCGGGATGAGTTTGTTAAACTTATTATGACTGATTTTCCTATGCAAGGCTTGGTAATGATGAAAGAACTCGGTCTGCTGGAGTATGTTGTCCCAGAGCTTCTTCGTGGGGTAGGGGTGACACAGAACCAGGCACACATGTATGATGTGTGGGAACACAATCTTCGTACACTGCAACATTCTGCTGACAAAAAATGGCCGTTACACGTGAGACTCTCTGCGATATTCCACGATATTTCAAAGCCAGAAACAAAACGTTTTTCTAAAGATAAGAGAATTATTACATTTTACGGTCATGATGTTGTTGGGGGAAGAGTTACACGTGAAATAATGGAGCGACTTAAGTTTCCAAAGGATTTAACAGAAAGGGTTTCCATGTTTGTGCGCTGGCATATGTTTTTTTCTGATACGGAGCAAATAACGCTTTCGGCCGTAAGACGTCTTATTGTGAATGTCGGTAAAGAAAATATATGGGAACTTATCAATCTTCGTATTTGCGATAGAGTAGGGACAGGAAGACCGAAAGAAGAGCCTTATAGATTAAGGATGTATGAGTCTATGGTTAAGCAAGCGCTCGAGGATCCTGTAACGCTAAAAATGTTAAAAACAGACGGGAAACGTATTATGGATGTTACACAAGAAACGCCAGGACCTAAGGTTGGGTTTGTTTTGCATGCGCTTTTTGATGAAGTTATCGAGAATCCTGAAAAAAATAATCAAGAATATCTTGATAAAAGAGCAAATGAGCTCATAAAGCTCACTTTAGAGGAGTTGAAAAAGTTAGGTGACAAAGGAAAAGAAGGAATGAAAGAAAAGAATGAAGAAAAGGTAAAAGAAATTAGAAAAGAATTCAAAGTGAAGCCAGATTAGGAGTATGTCTCTTAAAAAAGAATAAAAGACATTATAAAATAAAGGTTTTTATATCTGTCCTTTATAAAAGACAAGAACCAAAACAAGGAGTCTTGGGGTATACTCTTGTTCACATGATACAAGATTTAGGTAAGCTTCATCCTCTCACAAAAGAACTTCTTTTTAGAAGAGGGGTTCAGTCTCTTGATAAGGTTAATGAGTTTCTTTTTCCTTCTTACGAAAATCACATTGGTGATCCTTTTGGTATTCATGGGATGCAAGAAGCTGTTAATCGTATTGTAGAGGCTCTTAAGAATGAAGAAGATGTGGTGATCTACAGTGACTATGACTGTGACGGGGTTCCTGGAGGTGTACTTCTTAGAACTTTTTTTGATGATATTGGGTACCCTGTAGAGGTGTATATTCCACATCGACACAAAGAGGGGTACGGACTTCATAGACATGCTTTTGATTCTCTTAAAGAAAAAGGGGTAAGTCTTGTGATTACCGTTGATTCAGGTATTACAAATATTGATGAGGTTGCTTATGCGAAGTCAATTGGAATCGATGTGATAGTTACTGATCATCATTTGCCAATAACAAAAGTTACAGAAGAAGGGGGTGTGACACAGGTTCTTCCAAATGCGGTCGCTGTGCTTAATTCTAAACAAGACGTATGTACCTATGAAGATGATATGTTATGTGGGTGTGCGGTTGCATGGAAGCTTGCGTGTGCACTCCTTGCTACTTTAAGAAAAGAGGGAAGAGATGGAGAAAATAAGTCGCATGGTGTGTATCTTTCGGTTCTTGAAAAAGTAAAAATGCTTAAAGAGGGTCATGAAAAATGGTACCTTGACCTTGTTGCAATATCAACTATCGCGGATATGGTGCCTTTGCAGAAAGAAAATAGAGCACTCGCTCATTTTGGGTTGAAGGTGCTTCGTAAAACAAAAAGACCGGGACTTCTTCATATTTTGACTGAACAAAAAATTCTTTTATCTCAGTTACAAGAAGATGATATTGCTTTTACTATAGCTCCTCGTATTAATGCTGGATCTCGCATGGGGGACCCTATACAGGCCCATATGATGCTTTATGAACAAGATAGAGAAAGTGCTGAAGGGTACGCAGAAGACCTCGAGGAGCTCAATTTTTTGCGTAAGAATGAGGTAAAAGATATCGTTTCCATGTTGTCATTTGATCATAAGGCATATGATCGTGATGTGGTTGTTGTTGGTGATCTATCTTGGGGACCTGGAGTTCTTGGTCTTATTGCACAAAAGATTATTGATGAGACGAAAAAACCTGTGTTTGTCTTCGGGCATGGCGAAGCAGTACCCGAAGATCAAGAGCAACGTCGAGGGATTGTTTTAAAAGGATCTTGTCGATCTCTTGGGGAAGTATCTGTTGTCGATCTCATGGCATATCTTGGGAAGGAAGAAGAAGGTGGTGTGCTTGTTGGGTATGGTGGTCATGAAGGAGCTGGAGGGTTTTCTCTTAAGGAGTCTATGGTTCCGCTTTTTGTAGAAAAGCTTCAAGAGGCATATGCTCATGTTGAGAAAAGGAGTCTTAGTACAAAGACTAGTGAAAGCGATGCAATACTTACATTTGATGATATTCATGATGTGACGTATGATGCTGTTGTTGTCCTTTCACCTTTTGGAGAAGGGAATCCTAAACCTGTATTTACATTTTGTGACGCAGAAGCCCTTGTTACAAAATGGTTTGGTAAAAAAGGGGAGCATTTTGAAGTTGTGTATGTGAATTCATCAGGAAAACGTATCAAAGCAATACAATTTTTTGCAAAAAAAGATATCGAGGAGAAGGTTGCAAAAAAACATACACTTCTTGCTCATCTTGAAAAGAGTTATTTTGGAGGTAAGGTTGAATTAAGGCTTAGGATTGTTGAGGTGAAGTAAAAAGAAAAAAACACACTAGCGTGTGTTTGTTGAAGATCTGTAAGGAACATGATTGGTTCCAAGTATTCTTCCAAATTCTTCTTTTGTTATAAGGGTTATATTGTCCTTACTAAACGGCTTGGTCCAGTCTTTTCTTGCTACACAAAGAGAAGAATTTTTTGATGTGAGCATATCAATTGCTGTGAGCGGATCTTGAATGTCTCGTTTCTTTCCTTCTTCTACAAAAAAATCATAGAGTTCGAGTATGCTGAGTTGGAAAAATAAACCATCTTGCATACACTTTTTTACATGGTGTTTATTTTTTTCATGTTGATGCATGATTTCGCGCAGTCTTCTGAATCGTACTGCACCAATTCTTGCTTTTAGTGCAAGATAATCGTCCACAGTTACACCAGAAAGAAAAGCAACATTCCTTAGAGCTTCTTCTTTTTGTTCTTGTCTTTTCCTCTTTCTGTATTCCGCAACCTCTTCTTCTACTTGAAGGTAGGTTCTTATGTTGCCAACAAGTTCCTCAAGAGGTAGGGTGCCTTTTACCTGGTTTTGTATAGCTTCATAAGCGAGAAGAAGCGCTTTGTTAAAAAGGTTTTCTGCTTTGTCTTGAACAAGGAGTCGAGACATTGCTTGTTCCAGCAAAAGAAGGCTTTCAAGAAGCTCTTCGATTGGTGATTTTTTCATTTTAACCTCACTCGTAGTTTAATGTAAGAAAGAACTTTTTCAGATACACTACCTTTTTTGTGTCAATAAGTAAACATGACAGTGGATATTGTATGTTTATCTATGGTAGAGTAAAGAGATGAAACACGTTGTTACTGTTGGAGGAGGGACAGGGAGCTTCACGGTACTTTCTGGCCTCAAAGAAGTTGAGGGGATCTCTCTCACTGCTCTTGTGTCTATGGCAGATGATGGCGGATCAACAGGGGTACTTCGTGACGAGTTGGGTGTACTTCCTCCGGGGGATGTGCGACAGTGCCTTATTGCACTTTCAGAACACACCGATGTGGTTCGTAAGGTGATCAGTTATAGGTTCAGTGAAGGGACACTTGCCGGGCATTCATTTGGTAACATTTTTCTTGCTGCGCTTGAAAAAGTCTCAGGAGACTTTGTACAAGGTGTCGAAATTGCATCGGATATTCTCAAGGTTAAAGGTAAAGTAGTCCCTGTTACTAATAATAAAGCAGAGCTTGTAGTTACATTAAGTGATGGAAGTATTGTTCATGGAGAAAATGCACTCAATCATGCGTCTGTTCAAGGCAAAGGCGTTGCTCATATTGGTTATAAGAATGACGTGACGCTTAACCATCATGCAAAAGAGGCGATACTTTCTGCGGAGTATATTGTCCTTGGTCCTGGAAATTTCTTTTGCTCTCTTGTGCCATGCCTTATTACAAAAGGTTTTAAGGATGCGCTTTTTGAAAGTAAAGCCAAGCTTATTTTTCCTGTTAATCTTACTAATAAACAAGGTCACACGATGGGGTGGAGTGTGAGTGAATATGTAGCGCATGTTGAGGAGTATCTTGAGAGAGATATCGACATCGTGCTTATTAATAATGAGCTCCCAAGTGATGAGCAAGTTGATCACTATAAACTCACAGAAGGGGATGGGGTGCTTGTGCCTGACGACTATGAAGGTACTAATGCTGTGCGTGCCCCGCTTCTTTCTCATAAGATTGTGCAAATGGATTCACATGATACTATTGCACAAGTAAGGAGTTTTATTCGACATGATTCTAAGAAACTTGCGCACGCAATTGACGAGATTATAAGATTTTCTTAATTTTTTAAAGATGAAAGTAGTATTTGATTTTGATGATGTGCTCTTTGATGCGAAGCGTTTTAAGGGTATTATTTTTGAGAAAATGACAGCGTGGGGAGTTGTTGCTGTTGAAGAAAAATACAAAGAGACACGAGAGTCTAGGAAACCTTTTTCTTTGCAGGAATTTATCAGAAAAGGCACTGTCGATACTTCTGAAGATAATGTCGAAGCAGTGTATAAAGAAATTCTTGCGGAAGCAAAAGGGTTACTTAATCCAAGAATGGTTGCTCTTATGCAAGCACTTGGTCGCGAGAATTGTATTATTCTTACTAATGGTGATAATGAGTTTCAGCAGGCAAAGATTCTAGAGAGTGGCGCAAGTGAGCTTGCTTGCGAGGTGGTGATTGTACCCGGGGGAAAAGGCGAGAGTTTAAGGGTAATTTGTGCAAGGCATAGCGAGGAAGAAATTGTCTTTGTTGATGATAAACTTGATTTTATTAATGAAGTAACAGGGGAAGGATTCGATAATCTTAAGACGGTACTCTTTAATACAAATGGGTATTCAAATCTTGTAGCAGAAATCAATGAATCGTTGTTACATGAAGGGGAATCTCCGATTGTGTTTACTGATGAGGTTGAAGAACAAGATGTTCTTGCGCAGGAGATTGCTCCTATTTCTGGGAAGACTGTACAAGATGCGCCAATGCCTCCTTTTGGGTTGCATTAATATGCTTGAGTTCAAGGTGGTAGAAATTAAGCGCGAAGCCTGTAGGTTTCGCGCTTAATTTCTGTTTACAACCTCTTCCATAAGAGCTTGAATATTTTTTCTTGGAAGCGTGCAATGTTTTTGGAAGTGACGCTTACAACGGATCCGTGAGCATGGTCAATATGTACCACTTTGTTGTCATAAATAACAAGGCTTACTTCATCGTCAAAAGAGAATCCGTCAGGAACAGTTTTGATGAATCTGTTTGGGTCGTGTGCTTTTTTCTTTGCTTTTTCTACGCTTGTGATGACAAGCCTCTCAATATCTTTTTTCTTTTTGAGTTCGTTGTAACGTTGGTTTTTCTTATCATTTTCTTGTCTTGAGGTGTATCTGAAGTAGGTTCCTCCACGAGGAAGTGTGATTGCAATGTCTTCATAGACATCGCTTATGGCATCGTCATCGGTGCGTATTTCTATAAGCGGAATTTCTTCCATGCCTCCACGAATGGTTTCGCTTAGCTTAGCATGAGCTTCTTCTAGTGCTTGGTCTATTTTTTCGATAAGGTAACTTCTTTCGATTGCTGTATATTTGTGAGTGCTTAAGTATTGTGTGATGAGTGACTTCTCTTCTAGTTTTTGGATATGTTTATAAATAGTTGTGCGAGAAAGTTTCCTTTCTATCGAGATACGGCTTATGGTGATGGGTCCTTTTTGGATAATGGTATGCAAAGTCTTGGCTTCATCTTCGTTTAATTGAAGTGACATGAGAAGCGGAATCTCACTTATATTGTCTATTTTTCTTTTCATAAATAGTATTTTAAGTAAAGCATGTAGTATAAAATGTTCAAAATAGTTAACAAAAAATAAGGTGGAAAAGTATGTAGTTTTGTAGGGTTGTTAGAGTGTAGATAGGTACACGGTTCATTATTTTTTTGGGAAAGGAGATTGTATGAACGCCACAGTTCATAAAGTTATTGTTCAGAAGTGGGAAGAGTCGGAGCGTGGTTGGGGTACGAGGCCTGATGGTTACTCACTTCATCTTACTGAGGAAGACAGGGTTTTGTACATCAAGAAGTATTGGAACAGCATGCCTGATAAGGCACCTGCTGAGTACTCAAGGCCAGATGGCACACCGTATGTCGCTTCTGTGGATGAGGCAACTTTTGCAAAGGTTAAGGCAAGCGAGTGCGGTGTAAGGGGTTACGGTCGTCCGCCAGGCAGTGGAGGGTCTGATGGTTGGGTAAGGACAAATAAGACGTAGGTTCTCTACCGGTGCTTAAACTTTTCTCAAAGAAGCTCAACTGAGCTTCTTTTTTTGCAAAAAATGGCGTTAGTATTTATGCTATACTTTGTTTTGGTTCATTGTGTAAAAGGAATTTTTTATGACTCAAATAAAGAGTGCGCAATTACAATTTCCAGAGGAGATGCTTGATCTTGTTAATGATCAGGATGAGGTGATTGGTGTTATGGAGAGAAATGAGGTCTATGCACGAGGACTTCATAATTTCCGTGTCATCAATGCTTTTGTTCGTAGAAGTGACGGGGCACTTTTCATTCCTCGTCGCCAATCAAATAAACGACTCTTCCCGAATGCTCTTGATGTAAGTGTCGGTGGGCATGTAAGCTCCGGCGAGACATATCTTGAAGCTTTTAGAAAAGAAGCTTGTGAAGAGCTTAATCTTGATATCGATGCTGTTTCGTATCGTGTCCTTGGCACTATGAATCCTGCTACAGACGGGGTGAGTGCATTCATGACAGTGTATGAGATTTTTCTTGATGATACGCCACAATATAACACGGAAGATTTCTCGTATCATCTCTGGCTTACTCCTTTTCAAGTCTTTCAACAGTTAGAAGGTGGAGATACGTCTAAGGATGATTTGCCTAAGCTTCTCAAAAGATTTTACTAATGAAATCTTTTGAAGTGTAAGAACCGCAAGAATTAGAAGTTCTTGCGGTTTGTTTTTTTGTTTAGATCTTATAGAAAAAAGAAACACGGGGAGTATAACCTCGTGTTATTTTTTGTCTTGTATTGTCTTGTTGCTTCGTTGCTTTTTTCTTAAGTAATCTCGTACCGGGCAATAGGTTCCACTGCAAGAGGGGAGTGAAGGCATCTTTTCTAGGGCTACTTTTGTCTTTGGACAGTCACAAAAAAGATTCCCACGCATGGAGTTAATCTTTGTAAGTGGCAGGAAGTAAGGGCAGATCTGGGTACCTGTTGTGTACACACTGCCGTCTATCTCTTGTTGAAATAATTCTTCTACCGAAAGAGGCTCTTGGGTGCAAGTGCTCATGGTAATTCCTTCGCAAAAGGTTGATGATAAAGAACTGGTGTGGATACTTATTCTCATCTGGTTTGTTATTTGAGGCACAAAAAATCCCGCTAGAAGCGGGTGCCTAACAGATCATTTGAGAAAAAATATCCTGAAGAATGTGTGCTTTTGTGCTACAAAATTTCTTCATTACAAAAAACTATACACCTAGACGGTTATCTTTGCAAGGGGGTAGTGGGGGATAGATTTTAGATGTTAGAAAACTAGATGTTAGACTTTAGACTTTAGGTGTTAGAGATACAAAAGCGAGGCCGAAGGCCTCGCTTTTACACCTCTGTATTTTCTAATATCTAAAGTCTAAGATCTGTCATCTGCTTGCTACCCATTAACTAGATACTATTAACTTCCCTCTATACTCTTCTCTTCATTCACCTGAGTACTTCTGATACACTCATGGGTATGAAAATAACAATATATACAGATGGGAGTTCGCGAGGTAATCCTGGTCCAGGTGGATGGTCCTCTATTGTGCTTACCGATCGGGAAGTCATCGAGCTTGGCGGAAGAGAGGATATGACTACCAATAATCGTATGGAGCTTACCGGTGCGATAGAAGGACTTAAGCATGTAAATGATGCAAAAGAGAAAGGTGCCACCTTCCAAACTATTGAAGTCTGTACTGATAGTGAGTATGTAAAGAAGGGTATGAGTGAATGGATAGGAGGTTGGATAAAAAAAGGATGGAAGACATCCACCAAGAAGGATGTGCTTAATAAAGATCTCTGGGAGGCACTTCTTCATGAAGAGACCAGACTTACCCATGGAGGTAACAAAGTTACCTGGACGTATGTGAGAGGTCATGCAGGAGTTCCTCTTAATGAGCGAGCTGATGTGATTGCTACATCATGCGCAGATAATGCAAGTCATTTGCAATTATATAGAGGAGAAAGGGATGCGTATCCTTACTTTTCCTAAGAGGTTTATATGCATAGAAAAGCAGTAACTCTTCTTCTTGGTGCGGTTACTGGAATCTTTTTTGGTCTAAAGAGTCCGTACGCATCCGAGTTACTTGTTGCGTGTTCTGTGCTTGGTCTTCTCTTTCTTTTCCTCCTCTTGGTACAAAGAAGAAGGGAAAGGGATGCAAGTTTTAGATTTGCAATGGTTCCACTTTTTGGTGGAATTTTTTGTTTTGGACTTACTCTCTTTTTACTTCGAGTGCAGTTCTTGAATGAACAAGCTGAAGTTCTCTGTGAAAAATCTTGTGTGTACGTTGGGTACGTACGAGAGATTCCTAAGATACAAGACGCATACCAACAGATAGTTGTTCATGACGGAAGCGAGAAACTCGCAGTACTCGTCCGGGCACCTCTTTATCCAAGGTACTCTGTAGGGGAGGAGCTTTCTCTTACTGGGTCTATCAAAGAAGGAGAGGGAATCAGTGGCACCTCTACCTTTGACTACGCTTCGTATCTCAAACTTGCTTCTATCGGAAGTGTCATGTATTACCCAAAGATAGAAAGAACAGGTTCTACTCATCGCTCACTTTCTGTCACACTTATGTCGATACGAGAACATGTACAAGAGAAGCTTGCATCTTACATACAAGAACCAACACTCTCCTTAAGTGAGGGGATGCTCTTTGGAAATACTTCGATGCATAGTGATATGAAGGAAGCATTTCGTGTGTCAGGACTTTCTCATGTGGTAGTGCTCTCTGGATTTAATATCGCACTCGTTATTTCTTTTGTTATGGTGCTTGGAATGTTTCTACCGCTATACCTTCGTGTGGTACTTACTGGTGTATTTGTCACACTATTTGTCATTATGGTTGGTGGTGGTGCAAGTGTTATACGAGCGACACTCATGTCGTGTACGTCACTTCTAGCACTCAGTATCGGTACTTCGTATACATCACGGCAAGCATTAGTGCTTTCTCTTCTTGGTATTCTTTTGTATTCACCGGAAGCGCTTCTGTATGACAGTTCGCTTCACCTTTCTTTTCTTGCTACAGGGGGTATTGTATATCTTCTTCCTTATATTGAGCGGTATGTTGTTACAGGAAAAAAGTTTTTTTATCGTGAGCTTATCGCGACAACACTCTCGGCTTATTTCGCTACTCTTCCTTATGTGATGTATACGTTTGGACTTGTGTCAGTGTACGGACTTGTCGCTAACGCACTTCTTCTCCCTCTTGTTCCTCTCCTTATGTTACTTACAGGGATTGTCGCTGTACTTAGTTTTTTTAGTGGAACACTTGCGTCAGTATTCGGATACCTTACAACACTTCTTGGTCAATTCTTTATAGTTGTTGTAGAAAACATAGCCTCACTTCCATATGCCTCGCTCAAGCTTCATATTTCCTTTTTTGTTATGGTACTACTTTACGGAATACTTGCGCTTGTATGTGCAACATTGTCTAAGAAAAATAAAAATGAAACACACGAAACAAAAGAGGCGATTATTGAATCTGAAATAATGTCTTTTTAGACAACGGTTTTTTGGAATTCATGAGAAATCTTTTTGTAGAGAAAATAGAAGACTATAATTCCTATAGCAAGTGAAACACCGCCAAGTGTTTTAAGTGATGCGTGTTCTCCGAAGAAGTATCCGATAGAAAGAATGAGTCCTGCCCAGATTGTGGATGCAACGAAGAAGATACTTATCGTTGCGTTTCTTTTTGTTCCTGCGAGTCCTGCAAGTGTTGGAATGAACGCTTTTATGGAAGGAATAAGCTTACCAATAAAAATGTAGAAGAGACCTTTTTTTAGAAATGCATGATGAAGCGAAGCGTGTATTTTTGAAAAGGTTACTTTATCAAGCATAAGAATTTTGCGTGCAAAAGGCTCATCGTATTTTTTTACAAGGAAGTACATGATGGTGTTGCCAAGTGTGTTACCACATGCTCCTGCGATAAGTGTAGGGATAAAGAGGAGCGAGCCAGTACTTATGAAGTAGCCACAGATCACATAGAGAAGTTGCGAAGAAGGGAAGTTAATCACGCCATTTACGGTCATAAGCAAAAAGATACCGACGTATGAGAATGAGGTAATAAGACTGTGAATATCCATAGATGTAGTATACACGAAAGAGTCAATTAGAAGAGGTGGTATAAAAGTGCTATGCTTCAGTACATGAAAGGGAAAGTGTCATCTTTACAAAAAGTTTTGCAAAACTATAGCACTGAGTACGGTAAGGTGTTTGCGGTAGGTATCCTTAGTAGCATCATAGCCATTCTCTTTGTTCTTCTGTTTAGAGAGGGTACAAGCAAAGCACTTTTCGTTAGTTTTTTGGATGTTGGCCAAGGAGACGCAGTTCTTGTAGAGACACCTAGTGGTCACCACGTACTTATTGATGGAGGGCCTGATGATAAAATACTCTCACTTCTTAGTGAGAAGCTTTCGTACTTTGATCATCATCTTGATATGATTGTGGCGACGCATGCTGACGCTGATCATGTGACAGGGCTTATCCCAGTACTTGCAAGATATGATGTAGACACAATCATGATGACTTCGCTTGGAAGCGAGACGAGTATTTACCAAGAGCTTCTCCTAAAGAGTAATGAAGAAGGTGCGAAGATTATTCACCCTAAGAAATATGATGTCGTGACTTTTGGTGACGGAGTGAGTATGACTGTACTTTATCCAGATGAGCCACTACCACCTCATCTTGATACTAATGATGCGTCGATCGTGACACTTCTTAAGTACGGAAGCTCGACTGTTCTTCTTACCGGAGATTTGCCAAGCACCCATGAGCATGAACTTATTGCAGATGGAATTTTAGAAAAAGAGATAACTATTTTTAAGGCGGGACATCATGGGAGCAAAACCTCAAGCGGAGAAGAACTTCTTAGTTACAGTAGACCAGAATATACAGTGATAAGTGCAGGCAAGAATAACAGGTATGGACATCCACACAAGGAGACACTTGATCGCTTGATACAATACTCCAAGGCCATACTCTCTACGATAGATCTTGGCACAATTACCTTCTCTCTTGATGGTATTCATGCTCACTACACTACAGACCGATAATGCAAATGGTTCGCAGAGTGTCTGATGGTAGGATATAAGATTATGCTAAGAAAAAGCCCTCACCTGATTAAGGAAGGTGAGAGGCTCTTGTGAATACATTTGGTCTTTTGAAAAGCGCAGGAAGAGCTTCTTGCAGTTGGCAGGTTGCCTGTCCGAGAAAGACAGGAACTCCTTCTGGCATGTATGCCCATCTACCACGGTAGATATTTGTCGTGGTATCTTTTACAAAAGTACAGAGGTAAGGTCTGTCATTGTGTAGGTATCGTTTTGTAAAAGTGAGATCGTTCCCTACGATATTAAGATGATACAGGTACGCAAGACCGTTGATATCGTACAGTTCACCGTCGGTCTCTTCTCCGAAGTGGAAACCTTTCACCAGGAATCCACTAAAGAATCCTGTCTCTTCTTTTCTTGGTGTAAAGCGATGAACCCTTTCACCATTTGACCCAAAGACAACCTCTTGAGACCAGTAGACCCCAGAGATTGTATAGACCTTTTCTTGAACTTCTTTCATGATACTGCCTTCCCGATAAGGTTCAACTTTTTGTATCATACTGTAAAGCAAGAAAGGAGTCAAAAGTATCTTTAATCATCCGTGCTCCCATGCCATAAACCATCGAAGATGCACCTCATCATTTCCGCATGTTCTTCACTTTTTATAAGAATTGCATACGCATTATCATAAGAAGATACGTACAACGTGTCATGGTCGTGAATAAAGATTGTTGTCTTCCACTTACCTTTCATTATCTTCGGGAGAACTCTTATTGAAGAAATATCACGATAAAGATCATTAATCTCAAGACTCGCAATTTTTTCTTCCCAGAGATTTCTTGTGCTTATTTTTCTTTTTCTTCTTTCTTCAACATATTTTTTTACAAAATGTTCTCCGACACCAAAGAAAAAATTATTAGAAGGTGCGATGCAGTCAATATGGTGATTCTTAGTATAAAGCGTGCTCATAATAACAGATTTGACGGCTTCATGTCCTTCGAAGAGAGAAACGTTTGGTTTTTCTATCTTTTGCTTAACTAATGTTGGTAGAAGTTCAAGGAGTGACTTCTCTAATTCTTCCATTTCGAGGGCTTTTTTCTTGGCAAGGTGTATAAGCACTTCAGGATTTTCTGGGATGTATTTTTTTGTACCTCCTATAAGTTGTCGTTTTACAAGACCTCTTTTTTCTAAAGAGGTAAGCACATAGTAGAGCGTTGGTCGCTTAAAGTCTGTGATCTTAAGGAGATCTTTTGCATCCCGTATTCCTTGTATCATATGTATGTAGACGCTTGCTTCTTTTTCAGAAACACCAAGCTCTGTAAGTATTTTTTTGATGGTTCTCATACTATTGTATAGTTATTATTATATAGTATAGACATATTTTTATAAAAGGTATAGGCTGAATAAGTGAGTTCTTTTTGTTTGAATAAGGAGAGATATCATGGATAGTTTGGTAAAGAGTACAAGTAAGGCTGTCTACGGCGCAACATTTGATCCTATTACCCTTGGTCACAGGGATGCTATTGTAAGAGCAAGTAGGCTGTTTTCTTGGGTGTATGTTCTTATTGCGGTTAACCCAAACAAGAAACCTTTTCTTACTATACAAGAAAGGGAAATTCTTGTTAGAAATGATCTGGCAGATATTCCTAATGTCTCTGTGCATGTGCATTCATCTGGATATCTTACAGATTTTGCTCAAAGTCACAGCGCTCAAGTAATCGTGCGCGGTGTTCGTAATACAACTGATTTTTTGTATGAGCAGGAACTTGCACATGAGTATAGAAGGATTAGTCAAGGTGGTGTTGATGTGATGTTCCTGCCTGCGTCTCTTGATTTGACGTATGTAAGCTCAAGTGTGGTGCGTGGGCATCTTATGCTTCCAGGCGGATTTAAGCATGTACAAGAGCTCGTAACTGAGGACACTGCATACTTCCTTAAGCAGAAGCTCGTTGAACAAGAAATAAGAGATGCATACAGCGCTCTTATGGAAGAACTTAAGATTACGAAGCCGTATCAAGAAGCTCTCCAGGATCTTGTTGATTCGTATATGAGTCTTGATCGTAGGTATCACTCTTTGACTCATATTGCTTGGCTTCTTCAAGAAGAAAAGAAAATACATCATTTGCTCAAGAATCCGTTAGCGTTCAGGTTGGCTATCTTCTATCATGACGTTGTACAAGAATATGTTCTTCCAGAAGAGAGAATAGTGTCTGATGAAGAGCAGAGTATTCTTCGCATGAGAGAAGCACTCTCTCCTCTTGGTGTGCAGGAAGGAATACTTGTTTATGCAAGCGAAATGATTCTTGCGAGTGCTCACAGAGATCACGCTTCTTCGATCAATTCTGATTGTGACTACTTTGCTGACATCGATCTCGCTGTATTAGGGCAAGACCGTAGCACTTTTGATGAGTACAATGAAGGAGTTGCCTATGAGTGGAGAAGTATCCCTGTGATGCTTTTTCGAAAAGGGAGAAGGCAAGTACTTGAAGGGTTGCTTGCTCTGGGTGACAGACTGTTTGTAACAGAGTACGGGAAGTGTAACTATCTAGAGCAAGCATTGGTTAATCTTGTTTATGCATGTGACACTGTGTAACAATAGGACGCTAAGGGCTTTGTAAAACAAGGCCCTTTCTTTTTTTGTCTCTTTGTCTTTTATTGTGGATAAGTGTCCTTTACATAAAGACCTCGAAGTCTTATAATGAATCACATAGAGAAAGAGACCGCCATGGGTCTCTTTTGTTTTTTATTTATTAGACTGTGTATTTGTATCTCTCTTTGTACCTTCACTTAAAAAAGTATGCTCAAAAAAATCAAAGCTCATAAAAAGATCATTAGTAAGAAACTTTCTATGCAAATTCCAACCTTGCATGGACTTCTTATTGTCCTCCTTGTTTCTCTTATGGGGGGAAATGTTCTTTTTGCTTTGGCTAATAGCATACCAGTGCCTTCATACTCCATGAGAGTGAGTACCACTACTTCCCTTGCAACAAGTTCTCCAAAAGTTGCAAAAGATGGGGTTGTTGGAAGAGCAACGGATCGTGTTATTGTAAAGTGGAAGAATACCACAGCTCTTGATAAGAGAGATTCTGTGCTTAAAGGGCACAGCTCTAAGGAGCTTCGTGAGATTGCTGGTGTAAAGGCTAAGCTTGTCTCTGTGCCTTCAGGTAAGACACCAGAAGCATTTATAGAAGAACTTAAGAAAAGTGACGCAGATTCTATTGAGTACGTAGAAGTGGATTCACTTGTTTCTCCTTCTCTTGTTCCAAATGATCCTTATATTACAAGTGAATGGCATTTGGAGAAGATACAGGCAACTGGTGCATGGGATTCATCTGCTGGAGCAGGTGTTGTGGTTGCAGTGCTTGATACCGGAACTGACTGTACTCATCCAGACCTTAGTGCTAATTGTGTTCCAGGGTGGAATATTGCAAGTAGTACAAATGATACTACCGACAGTAATGGTCACGGAACAATGACAGCAGGCGTTGTTGCAGGTGTTGGTAACAATGCTCTTGGTGTAACAGGTACTGCGTACGGTGCACATGTGATGCCTATAAAAGTAACCAATGATCCAGCTGGTCTTGCTTATACCTCAGATATAGCAAATGGAATTATTTATGCAACTGATCATGGGGCAAAAGTAGTAAGCAATAGTTATGCTGTTACTGACTCAAGCATGGTACAAAGTGCTACTTCATATCTAGAGAGTAAAGGTGGAGTGTTTGTGTGTAGTGCTGGTAATTCTGGTGGTGTTCTTACCTACACTAATCCATCGTCAGTAGTAACTGTTGGGGCAACTGATAAAAGTGATGTAATCACTAGTTGGTCAAGTTACGGTTCTTCAACGGATATTTCTGCTCCAGGCGCAGGTATCTATACAACTCTTAGAGGTGGTTCATATGGTGCGGTATCAGGTACTTCATTTTCTGCACCAATGACAGCAGGCATCCTTGCTCTTGAATTTGCTATAAATCCAAAACTTACTCCACAACAAGCACGAACAATCTTGTTCTCTTCTGCTGATGATCTTGGCGCACCTGGTTTTGATCAATACTATGGGTACGGAAGAATCAATGCTTTCAAAGCGGTAAACCAGGCTCTTGCAACCCTAACATCAACTTCATCTAATGCAACAAGCACTACCAAGGATGTAACTGCGCCTTCTGCGCCAAGCAACCTTGTTTTAGGCTCGGTCTCTTCTACTAAGGTTTTACTTTCTTGGACAGCCTCAACTGATACTGTTGGAGTTGTTGGTTATAACATAATGAGAAATGGTGTAAAGATTGGTGTTGTAAGTTCTACTTCGTATACAGATATAACTGTCACTGCTTCAAGTTCATACACCTATACAGTAACTGCTTTTGATCTTGCAGGAAATATATCTGCTCCAAGTAATCAGATACAAGTAGTGGTTCCAGCCTCTACTCCTGTACAGGTGAAAATTATTTCATCGCAAGCTTCTGTAAAAAATAGCACAACTGCAGTGATTAAGTGGTCCACTAATGTGCCAACAGTAGTGAGTGTTGCCTATGGAACATCAAGCGCTCAGATGACACAAACTGTTGCAACCACACTCTTTTCTACTTCTGGGTCGCTTATCCTTCCTTCACTTACCTCTAAGACGGCATACTCATATCAGATTACCGCTACCGATGCTCAGGGCATAAAAGCTATCGGTCAAATCGGTAATTTTACTACTCGCGCTAAGTAATGAGTATAATCACCACACACGTATGGCACATCCAATGAGTTATTCGATTCTTTCTGTAAAAAGCACTTTCCCAACCAAAGAGTCTGCTCTTAAAATGGTCAAAGAGCTTATTCATGAGAAGGTGATTGCAGATGGTTCGGTGTACCCTGTTACCACGATACGAGGTGATAACTCGAGCACTCTTGTAGAAGAATACATGCTTGAAGTTCGTGCTCCACGTAAATCTTTTGAAGTTGCGGTAAAGTATATAGAAGAGCATCACCCTTCGACTAACCCTATGGTGCTTACAAATGTGGGGTATTCTAATGAAAAATATTTTACATGGGCGTATCAGTCAGCAGGATATGTAAGGCAGTACCCAACATATATTTCTGCATTCGTTGTTATCGCTACTATTATAGGAGTCATCGTCTCTCTTATGGTTCTTCGTAAAATTTTGTAATTAATACAAACCAAAACCGGACTCATTGTGAGTCCGGTTTTGGTTTTTTGTATCGTTAGAGCTTGATTTGGAGATGGATACCTTTTTTCATGCAACTGGTGCAGATTTTGATGCGAGGACCATTAGGAATACGTGCCCACTGAAGGTTAGGGTATACACGACGTGATCCACATGGGTTGAACTTGGTAGCACGAACAGAGTTAGAATATTTTCCAACTACTTTAGATCCTTTTGCGCAGAGTGGGCAGATATTTGACATATTTGTAATAGTTAAATGGTGTTAAACGTTGACTATCTCCAGTCCTTATCATGAAGAGAAATATACCGTATAGTCAAAAACTTATGTCGCCCAACTATAGCACAAAGAGTATTTTTTTTCAAGAGGAGGCGCCACATATTACAGATTTTCACAGTAAAGTATGCTTAATCTATGGTATGCTGTTTCATACATGCAAGAAATACTAGGAATTTCACAAGGAATATTTCCGTTTCTCATTATTATCTTTTCTATTATCCTTCACGAGCTTGGTCATGGCTACGCAGCCTTTATTCAAGGCGATTTTACGGCACACAGGGCAGGAAGATTGACGATTAATCCTGTACCTCATATCGATGCAGTTGGGTCTGTGGTTGTGCCGTTTCTTGCGTTTATAACTACCGGTACTTTCTTTGGTTGGGCAAAACCCGTTCCG
Source organism: uncultured Candidatus Saccharibacteria bacterium (assembly GCA_964510805.1). Classification (GTDB taxonomy): domain Bacteria; phylum Patescibacteriota; class Minisyncoccia; order Phycocordibacterales; family UBA5272; genus UBA11704. The sequence goes on along the minus strand of CAZEDG010000011.1, from coordinate 9,410 downwards.
TATAACAAATACAATATACGCACACAAGCAGGACTTTTTCTTGTTGCGTCTGCCGGAGTACTCACTAATCTTTTGTTTGCTGGTATAGGAATTCTTGCGTTTAAGATACTTTTTGCCTACGGAATGCTTAGTATTCCTGTAGGGCAAATGTTGTTCACAATTATTTCTGTTAACGTTTCATTAGCATTCTTTAACCTTATCCCTGTTCCTCCATTTGATGGAATGTCGATGCTTGAAGCGCTTTTTCCAAGACTTGCTGTGAAAAGCTCTATTATTTATAACCCGATATATATGGTGATGGCTATTCTCGGGGCCTCTGTCCTTTATGGAATTATGGCGCCATACCTCTTTATGGCGATTGAGGCAATTCTTATGTAGTGTCTGACAGAAGAATCCACAGAATTGTCTTTTATTGTTGTCCTTTATCTTGTATACTAGAAGGACAATGCGAGTAGTCACTACAACAACAAAAAGAGCAAAAGTAGAGCGCGGAACATCTACACACAAGACCTCTTTTTCTAGTAGTGTTACACAGAAAAAAACTACACAACCTCTCTCTAGACAAACAAAAGTAAGTACTGCCAGTGTAGTAACCAAAACTATTACTCCTAAAAAAAATACTTACAAAAAAAGAGTAAAGCGTTTTCTAAAACTCTCTCTTAAGTCTATTCTTCTTTCTCCGTCATTTCATTCTAGTATTAAGATGGTAATGATTGCCCTTATCATAAGTGGTATGGGGTACACGTCATATCGTTTTATTACCAAAACTTTTGCTAATGAGGTGATTGTTTCTCAGTCAGAAATCGTTGCGCGGGTAAATAAACTGACAATGCTTCCCGTAGAAGATCCTTATGAGATTGTGCGTGTCCAAGATGAGGAAGATCTTCGGAAGCAAAATTCTTTTTATAAAGATGTGAAGGAGGGTGATTATATCTTGGTATATAAGGATATGGCGGTTATTTATGATCTTCGAGATAATACAATCGTAGCAATCAAAAAAGCAGAAAAAAGAGCCGTTCAACCTCAATAATTACTACGTGAGCACTCAAAAGCAAAGAGGTCTCGTACGTTTATGGAGCCAAAAGCTTGCAAAAAGTGCCGTTCTTTGGTAATATGGCACTACTTTTCATTTTATATGCCAACAATTAATCAACTTGTAAAGAAATCACGTTCAAAAGTTGTACGTAAGTCTAGATCTATCGCGATGGGACGTGGTTTTAACAGTGTTCTTAATAAGCCTAATTTTTATAATTCACCATTTAAGCGTGGTGTTTGTGTGAAGGTAACCACAACAACTCCTAAGAAGCCTAACTCTGCGCTTCGTAAGATTGCTCGTGTACGTCTCACTAACCGCATGGAAGTAACGGCGTATATCCCTGGAGAAGGACACAAGCTTCAGGAACACTCAGTGGTTGTGCTTCGTGGAGGTCGTGTGAAGGACTTGGCCGGAGTACGTTACCATATTGTTCGTGGAAGACTCGATGCAACATCTGTTGATAAGCGTCGCCAGGGACGATCTCTCTACGGTGCTAAGCGTCCAAAGGCAGGAGCTCCAGCACCTGCAGGAAAGAAGAAATAATTTCTTGCTCTCTACAACACTCTACAAAAACCACGACACGGAGATGTCGTGGTTTTTTGTTGTATACTCTTTACTATATGATTTTTTCTTTCAAAACCATGTTTGCCAAGCTTTTTTCGTATCAAGGAGCATCGTCTCGCGCAGAGTGGTGGATTTCGTTTGGTGTATTTCTTGTGCTTAGTGAGTTGGTTACTAAACTTTTTTCTTCATATGTTGGTAGTCTTTTCGGTCAGGTTTCTTATGAAGATATGATTATGGATATGATGACACTCAGTATTCCGTATGAACATGAGCTTATAGTGGCGTCACTTTATTTTCTTATTGGTCTTGTTGTTGTTTCGCTTAATATTAGTGCGGTAAGCGTGAGAAGGTTACGAGATGCTGGTAGGCCTACTTCGTATATTTATATAAGCCTCATACCGATTGTACAATTTTGGCTTATCTATGTACTTGGTTTTGAAGCCTCTCTACAAAAAAATGAAGAAGTTACACAAGAAGAGCAAGAGGAGGGTGTGCAAGTAACCGAAGAACAAAAGACTATCTGATTCGCACGATAGTTGGGTTACTTCTGTGGTACAATGACTTGAGCTAATCCAATCTATCTATGAAAATTGCAACCTATAATGTCCATAATTTGTTCGATCCAGGAACCTGTGTTGATGATTCTGCGGAACCTATCTCGCAAGCTTTTTTTGAAAAAAGAATTGCGTATTTTATTGATTTTTTTAAAAAACTTGACCTTGATATCATCTGCCTTCAGGAGATTGGTGGCGAAGAAGCGCTCAAGAGAATTACCTCAGTACTTCCATACACATACTTTTGTGCCAAGCCAAATAAACGTGGTATTCGCATGGCGGTCTTGTATAAAAATACTTTAAAGGAAAGTATTTTTTGCGAGAGTGTGAGCTTTGGGGCGCTCCCTATTCCTTCGATAGAAGTACAAGGAGACACTTCCATGCTTAAGCCGATTGAACAGAGAAGGGGTATTCTTGAGCTGACTCTTACGCTTAAGGATACAAGTATCTCCATCAACACTTTCCATCTTAAGAGTAATCTCCCTCAATACCTAGAAGGTGATGATATGGAACATGATAGTGATGCATACGTAGATGCCAAGGTGAGATGTGTGTTCTATAAGATTATGGAGCTTCGTGCATTACGTAAGCATGCAACAAAGCGTCAAAAAGAGGGTAAGGAGGTGGTTCTTCTTGGTGATTACAATGAAAACAATATCGCAAGTACAATAGATATTCTCAAAGGTTCACAGGAAGAAGATTTACGACTCACTGATGTGCTTGCAGGATACGAAGGAGACAAGACAACGCATATGCACAGAGGGCAGAAGCTTACTTTTGATACTATGCTTATCTCACAAGGATTGGTAAATAAGATTACACAAGTTCGTGTCGAGAATGATACTCTCGAAGATTGTAGTCAGCTTCCACTTGAAGCAGAAGTGGTAGAGAGTGATCATGCGCTTGTATGGGCTGAGATTGCTGAGTAGCTGTCATCTATTTGTAGATCCTTAAAAAATAAACAAAGAATTATAAAAGCGGTCATCAATGTATGACCGCTTTTGCTATTTCTCTTAAATTGTTGTAGTATAGAGAGCACTTGTTAATCAAGTAGAGAAGCATTTACTGAAATAATACTTGTGGAGTACCCTCTTGCTTCGGGGAACAGGAACACAAGACAACACTCGTTATTAGTAATTCGTTGTTGGTTATTGGTACATGCGGATACGTTTGTATTAAAACTAATTACGAATAACTAATTACGAATAACTATTACCATGCGTCGTAAAGTAAAAAATCGAAATATTGTGGGCCCAGATTCCCTCTATAATTCAACAAAAGTTTCTAAGTTTATTAACTATGTGATGATCGGTGGTAAGAAGTCTACCGCACAAGAGATTGTGTACGGAGCATTCGATATCATCAAGGAAAAGATGAAGATTGAGGATCCTCTTGAGATCTTCAATCAGGCGCTTAATAATGCAGGCCCTGTAACTGAAGTTCGTTCACGTCGTATCGGTGGTGCTAACTATCAGGTTCCACGTGAGGTTCGTGAGGAGCGTCGCTTCATGCTTGCACTTCGCTGGATTCTTGATGCAGCAAATAGCAAGAAAGGTAAGGCTATGAAGCAGAAGCTTGCTGATGAGCTTATGTCAGCTGCGAATAATGAAGGAACTGCAGTGAAAAAGAAAGAAGATACTCACAGAATGGCTGAAGCGAACAAGGCTTTTGCACACTTTGCTTGGTAGTCCGCTTTCATTTTTGGCAAATTTCTGCGTTAAAAGCCATTTTTGCTCCCGCGCTGTACGTCTATGTACAGCTTGGTTGCAAAAATGGCTTTTGCCTTGAACTTTATCCAAAACTGAAAGTTTGTGTCCTGCGAAGCAAATTACACCCCCTAGCAAAATGTGTCCTGAGAAAAATAACCCGAAAGGGTTATTTTTTCGAATGGGCACACTTTGCTTGGTAATTTTCGCCATAAACTGACGCTGTGCTTTGTCGTTACGAATTTTTTTTCAGTCGCCGTACTACTTGTACGTCTTCCTCAAAAAATTTCTAGACTCCTTGCACAGCATTCAGTTTCTTACGAAAATTATCCTGAGCGAGCAGTGTGAGTCGAAGGATTAGTTTGGAAAAAAGCGTAACTCGAAGGGTTACGCTTTTGCTTTGTGCATCTTTGTAATGTAGCTAACAAAAAACTTGCAAAATCAAAGAGCGGGAGAGATACTTAAGTTGTTATGAGTAAATGTATGTTTATATGCCTCCAAAATCACGAACAAATGACCCCGTAGCGGTATCTTCAATAGAAGAAAAAGGTTTAGATAGATTAAATAGCCTTCTTAAAAAATGTACTTTTGAAATAAAAAAAGGTACCGAGAATACAGTTGCTTATATCACAGCAAAAGACGAGACTGATTTTATAAGACTTACTTTGCTTCTTGAGATTGCCGGAGTGGATCCTTTTGATAATGGTGAGACTTTTACAGTTCAAATTGGTAAGTATGATATTCTTATGCTTATCGAACAGCATATACTAGACCCATTACTTATTCCTCAAGAAGTTGAAAGCGATATCATGAATGGAGAGGGTCCTGTTATCGCAGGGCATGAGAAATTTTCTACCAGAAATTATTTTTCTGAAATAAAAAGTATACCAGAACTTTTTGCAAAAAAAGGTGGTACAAAATCTCAATTTGATGATATGACCGAAACAGAAGAGGGGGAGAGTGATTCTTACTACTCCGGCAACACCTCGTATCTTTACTCTCTTTATGTCAAAAAATATAAACGTTTACCCGGAGGTATTGTTTATAAAAAAAATCGTGTAAATGGTAAAATTGTAGAAGTAGAAATTACAGAAGCAGAACAAGATGCTCTTTTAAGAGCAGCTCAAAATGGTGATCAAAAAGCTCGTAATGAATATCTGATTATGAACATTGGTCTTGTGTATTTGGTTGCGTTTAATAGAATTCAAAAATTTCCTAAGGCAAACCTGGCTGACCTCTTACAAGAAGCTTTAATTACTATGAATGGCTGTATTGATAGATATAAAGGTAAAAAAAATTTTGATATAAAGACTAAGGATGAAGAAATTAATAAAGATAACGAAGGTGGTTCTGGCGAAGAAGCTGAAGGTATAGAGGAGGTGTATGAGGGTGATTCAAAAGAACAAGGAAAATTTTCAACTTTTGCAGTTACATCTATGAACCTTCGGCTCCTTAAATTTGTACAGGATTACCGTCTTGTGCATATTCCTCATGATCTTAGAAATTCTATGAGTAAAATAGCTACCATAGCAGCTAAACTTAAAACAAAAAATGGTGTAGTAACCGATGAAGATATCATCCGTACACTTGCTACAAATGAATCAATTTCATATGGTTCTGCAGAAAGAATGTATTATAAAGTATATTCGCAACTGCGTGATGAGGAAACTGTCGATATCGATACTGATCTTTATGATGATGCGCTTGTTGATGATTCTAAAACACCAGAAGAAGCTTTGAACGATAAAAAAATAGAGAGAGTTGTTGATGAAGTTTTAAGCACGCTCACTCGCCGTCAAGAGAAAGTTCTTAGGCTTCGTTTTGGTATAGGTTTAGGAGGTGAAGAATTAAGTTCACGCGAAATTGGTGAACATCTTAGTGATAAAATGACGAGAGAAGGTGTTCGACAGATAGAGCTGAAAGCTATTAGGAGATTAAAGTCAAGAGACTATTTTATTGAAACTTCTATGGGGCTCTCTGTTGCTAAATCCTTTACAGTAAAAGATTTACATAAATTTCTTGCCCGTTACACGACAGCTTCCTCTCTTAGTGGTCTGGTTAGTTCTATTCTTGAAAATATTCAAAATAGAATTATGTCTATCGACAGAGGATTAAAATATGAAGATCCTGATTCTGTTATGCGTCATCAATATGAAACTGAAAAGAAAAAGCTTGAAGAAGAAAGATCCAAGATTCTTGGAGAAATTATTCTTTATATAAAGAAGTTGCCTCAGCCTAACCATGAAATGGTAAAATTTTTAGAAATTTCGAACTACTGTCAAGACCTGTTAAATAATAAATAGATAGAATTCAAATAGCGGGACTGCTAATCAAAATGTCGAGGTACGAGGACTTCAACTTCAGAGTAAGTTACTCCTGTGTGCCAAGGAGTATAGTGGCAACACTATTCTGTATTACCTTGATAAAAATGGAAACCGTGTAGATATTTCGGAAGAAAAAGATAGAGAGAGAATTGCTAGGCATTGTAAATAATTATAGCAGTGCATAGGGCTCTGTTTATGAGGTGCATTAGATTATGATGGAAGATATGGAAAAATGCGAAGGCGTAGCCTTCGCGTTTTTTCTAGCTTCATTGGTCTTGTGGTTTCATCTTGAAAGAAGTAGTCTTACTTTTTTGCCAAGAACAAAAATAAGGAAGGTACAGGCGATGACAAAGAGATAGTTGGTGATCGAAAGATGTGCACGCACGTAAGGAAGTACAATCTCTTGCAAAGGAATTCCGAAGAAGACCATTGCGAGAGTGACAGGAGTATTCGCAATAAAAATATTAAAGAAAAATCTTTTTGGGTGCATACGAAGAATGCCTGAAGTAACATACACAAGATCATTTACTGATTGAGGAATAATCGCTGCGGTAAGGAAAAGGAAGTAGAGTGACTTTGATTCCATAGTTTTGTGCATCTTTTCTATAGACTCTTGTTGTATTCCAAAGAGCTTGAGAAGCTTCTCTGTTTTTTTGCTAAAAATGTATCCAAGAGCATAGACAAACGCACACCCTAAAATATCAGCAAAGAGAATAATGAGGGAGTAGAGAATAAGATGATCGTCGGATTCTGTGATCGCTCCGACACCAAATGCTGCATAAGGTCCGAGAAGTAAACCAGAGACAAATACAATAAAACTTTCTTGGAGTAAATGCATATATTTATAGTAAGTATACATGACATAGTTCTTTTTCTTGCATATTTATAAAAAAAGAGCATACCGATACAGTCTCATTAACCGTGCGAAAGGAGAGACAATGAAAATCGCAGTAATCGTACTCTCGATACTGCTCGCTCTTTCGGTTCTTGTGAATATTCTCCAGTCAAATGGGCTTGTTCACTTCGGCAGGGTCACCTGCGAGAATCGTTTCCGATAAAAAAGAGCCCCCAAGGGCCACATGTTTTGTCATCAATAACCCCTTCTTTAGCTAGAAGGATGTTGTGAATCAGGGCCATGTGGCCTTTTCGTATTCTTGAAATGATTGATATTCGCCTTTTGCTTGCTTTTGTACTAGAATCTTGTGTAAGAGTTCGTTGTATTCAATCTTCTGATAGGAGAGAGAAGTCATGAGTGCTTCTGGTGAGAGTAAAGGTAACGTCGTTCCTTCTTTTTACCAATTTATGGAGAAAGCAAGAAAAGGAGAGCTCTCTCCTGATATTGTGCATGAAAATCCTTCAGTGAAGTTTTATATTCCAAGGCTTGGAAAATCTGTCACGTTACAGGTTTTGATTGACTCCTTGAAAAACTTGGTTCAGTTAGGGTATGTGGTTAGCTTAAGTTATAACCACCTCAGCTTACATGACAGCATTATTTTCTCCGTTTTTGTGTTTAAGGATGATGAGCCCTATGTATATGCAACAGGGGATGATAGTGTGGCATACGAAACAGCCTTGTATGTAGCAGAAGAATTTGGCCTTAGGTTGCTTGCAAGAGAGCCTGATAATCCTCAGTTTCTCTGGGTATAGTCTTGCAGTTGAGAAGAAAAAGAATAAAACCCCTAAAAGAGTAATTGCTCTTACGCCTCTTGTATGGTAGTATAATACCCACTGCAGAGGCGGTTTTTTGTTTTACTAGAACATTTGTTTACAAATGTTCGGACGACACTTTTAGCAAAAAGTGTTTAGTCTAAAACAAGACTATTAACTATTAACTACTAACTATTTATTACTATGTCACGCGACTATCCACTCAACAAAACACGTAACTTCGGTGTTATCGCTCACATCGATGCGGGTAAAACTACAACTACAGAGCGTATCCTCTTTTATACTGGTGTATCTCATAAGATCGGTGAAGTGCACGATGGTGCAACCGTGATGGATTGGATGGAACAGGAGCGTGAACGAGGTATTACTATTACTTCTGCTGCGACTACCGCATTCTGGAATCCTACCTATATGGATCCTAAGGATGTATCTAAGAAGCATCGCTTTAATATTATCGACACCCCAGGACACATTGACTTCACTATCGAAGTGAAGCGTTCTCTTCGTGTGCTTGACGGTGCTGTGGTTGTGTTTGACGGTGTAGCTGGAGTGGAGCCACAGTCAGAAACCAACTGGAGATATGCTTCAGATGCGAACGTGCCTCGTATTTGTTATATCAACAAGCTTGATCGTATGGGAGCTAGTTATGACCGCTCATTCCTCTCTATTCTTGATCGTCTTTCTAAGAAGGCTGTTAAGATGCACATGCCAATCGGAGAAGAGGAAAACTTCGACGGTATTATTGATCTCCTTACAATGAAGGAAATCAAGTTCACTGGTGACAAAGGTAAAGACGTTGCTTCTCATGAGATTCCAGCAGAACTTCTTGATGAGGCTAAGAAGCGTCGTGCTGAAATGATCGAGAAGATTGTTGAGACTGACGAAGACATGATGACTGCATACCTAGAAGGTAAAGAGTTTTCTATAGAAGAACTTAAGGCAACTATCCGTAAGGCGACAATTGCTAACGAACTCTTCCCGGTATTTTGTGGTTCATCACTTAAGAATCGTGGAGTACAGCTTGTGCTTGACGCGGTTGTTGATTATCTTCCATCTCCTCTTGATATCGAGGCTCCACATGGAATTGATCCAAACACAGGTGAGACTATGACACTTGAGGTGTCTGACACTGCTCCGCTTTCTGCGCTTGCATTTAAGTCTATGGCAGACCCTTACGTAGGTCAGCTTACTTTCTTCCGTGTATATTCAGGAACACTTGATGCTGGTTCATATATTTACAACTCAACAAAGGGTAAGAAAGAGCGTGTCTCACGTATCCTTCGTATGCATGCTAACCAGCGTGAAGAAGTGAAGACTGTGTATGCTGGAGAAATCGCAGCAGCGGTTGGTCTCAAGGATACTGTTACATCAGATACTATGTGTACCGAAGAGAAGCCTGTAGTGCTTGAGAAGATTGTAGTGCCTGAACCTGTGATTTCTATGCGTGTTGAGCCTAAGACAAAGGCTGACCAAGAGAAGATGGGGCTTGCACTTTCTGCGCTTGCTATCGAAGACCCAACATTCCGTGTAGCAAGTGATCCAGAAACACTTGAGACTA
>CAZEDG010000010.1:0-28628 GCA_964510805.1 uncultured Candidatus Saccharibacteria bacterium | reverse complement strand
TAACTGGACTCTGGCCGACATCGGCACGAGCGAAGAAGATCTGAAGACGGTGACGCGCAACTACCACCAGCGCACAGCCAGGGAATGGCTCGATTTCGCTCGTGGGGCCGGCGATGCGCTGTACGGTATCGAAAAGATGCATGAGCACCTGAAGCAGTGTAACTGGACTCTGGCCGACATCGGCACGAGCGAAGAAGATCTGAAGACGGTGACGTTGCGACATGTGCAACAACACGCGTAAACACTCCTACCCTACACAAGAAGCCCCCGCTTCACTGTGTGGGGCTTTTTGTTTTTCACATTTTTATCTGATCCCCAAAGTCCATTGTGATAGAAACCACATCGCAAAATAATCCCTCCACGGTCTCTCTTTCCAAAAACACAATCCCTTTCCGTTCTATTTACACAAAAGATGAGGTTGCTACACTTATTTTATGAAAAAGAAAGTTGTAGCAAACAATAACATTATTATTTATCAAACAAAATCAGGCGCACTTGAACTTAAGGGTGATTTTACTCGCGAGACCGTGTGGGCAACACAAGCACAGATAGCAAGTGCTTTTGATGTTGATGTTAGAACCATTAACGAACATATTAAAAATATTTATAAAACAAGCGAACTCAAAGAAGGTTCAACTCTCCGGAAATTCCGGATAGTTCAAAAAGAAGGTCTTCGAGAAATAGAACGTGAAGTAAATCATTATAACTTAGACATGATTATCTCTGTTGGCTATAGAGTAAACAGCAAAACAGCAACTTTATTCCGCCAATGGGCGACAAAAACTCTTCGCGAACATTTAACTAAAGGCTACACTCTCAACAAAAAAGTTATTCTCAAAAATTACGATCAGTTCCTCAAGAATGTCTCCGAGATACAAGCACTTCTTCCAGAACATGTAACACTCGATCCAAAAGGTATTTTAGACTTGGTGAAAGAATACTCCTCCACATGGTCCAAACTCGATGCATACGATAAAGATGAGCTTGCAAAAGAAGGAGTAACAAAAAAGAAAATCAAGATACATACAGAAGAACTTTCTTCTGCTATAGAAACATTCAAGACTGAGCTTGTAAGGAAAAGTGAAGCAACAGAAATTTTTGCACAAGAGCGAGCTTTAGGAAACCTAGAAGGTATACTTGGTAATATAATGCAATCCTTTGGTGGAAATGATCTCTATAATACACTAGAGGAAAAGGCAGGACACCTTCTCTACTTCATGGTAAAGAATCATCCTTTTGTGGATGGTAACAAGCGAACAGGTGCATTTACCTTCATCTGGTTCCTAAGAAAATCAGGTGTGCGTGGTGCAAGAAATATCAATCCGTCCGGTCTCACCGCTATCACCCTTCTCATTGCAGAAAGTGACCCAAAACATAAAGATAAAGTTGTTGCACTTGTTGTTGAACTTTTGAAAACAAAGGGTTAATTGGCGTGCGTGTTTACATATAGGCACTTTTGTTATAATGTACAAGTAACGGATTACGCTTTCCGTAAGAAATAAGTGGTTCTTTTAGTAAGGAGGCAAGCATGCCTAGCCGTACGCAACACCAAGAAATGCTTGCAAGAACTTGTGCCATGTGGGATGACCCACACGTTAGTTTCTATCAAGACCTGAAGCTTGTACCGACAGAAACTCATTCAGTATTTCTGGTCGGACCTTCATCTCGACATGATATAATTGAGTTCAAGTGGCGAGCAAATGCGCATTACCTTCTACGCAAATTCGGATACCGTGGTCATATCTATATTCCTGAGCCAAAAGAAGATGACTGGTCGTTCAAGAAAAACTTTCCGATGTCGATCGACACATGGGAAAGAGAACGTATCTTGTCATGCAGTCTTGTTCTGGCCTGGCTCTGCAGAGAGCAGGTACAGCTACCTGGGCGTCTTACCAACTTCGAAACTGGGTTCCTTACAGGAATGGCGTATGCCAACCCTGAAAGGTTTAAACGAAAATTCATCGTTGGCGCTCCGTCTAATGCCTATAAGGTAAAATCTGAACTCAATTGGATTCGACACGCAGGTGTTACACCTTATGACAGTCTCGAAGAAATGTCTCAAGAAGTAGTCAGCAGGCTTGGTTCCTGGATGAACTACTGACAAACCAGTCTACAAGTGACACCTCGTCCGAGGTGTCATTTTTTTATCCATACACCCATTACCCCTTCGGGAACTCAACCACAGAAGCTTTGTGTGACGCTTTATGAATAGTAAGCACATCTCCTGTTTCTAACTCAAAACACTCATCTTGATTATCAGCAAATACTTGTGCAGTTCCTCTTGTTACTTGTACCGTAATCGTTCGTGTACCATGAAGCACAACATGATTAATCTGATCAATTGCGTTATTAAAAGCAAGGCCAATCTGATCATCGCTTTCAAAATAACTGCGTGTGATCGACTTATAATACCCTGTTGAACCAATTGCTGTCGCAACAAGAAGTCCGTCCCCTATCACCTCTCCTTCCTGAAGAGGAATACCGTCAACTTCGACCAAAACTCTAATCGCTGTTCTTGGATTTTTGTTATGAATAAGTATGTCACCTAACGCAGAGAGTTTTTTGTCTTGATATTTAGCCTCAAGCTTTGTTACATGTTTCATTGTGTACTCACCAGACACTAAGTGCGCAAGTATCGCTTCATTACTCTTCTTGACTGCAAGCTTACCAATGTAACTATACTTAAGATACACCTTAGGCACACCAGGAAATAGTGCCTCTGCTTTAAAAAAAGTACCGTCCCCACCAAATGAAATCACCATTTCTGGGTCATCTGTAACTATCTGAAAAAAATTACCATGTTCAAGAAGAAGATGCATAAGCATCTCATGATGATCAGTAACAAGGGCTACACGTATATGGGATGGCTTTGTCATACAAATAAGTATATCAAAAAACCATCAAGGTATAGCAAAGAAAGAAAAGACACATTTCCTGTGTACTAGAGAGTATGGTTTAGAATAAAAATACCGTATACTAAATATCATTATGACAAAAGAACAAAAATTTTTACTTTTAATTGTGCTCATTATTGCAGGAGCATCAGTGAGCTATTACTATATGTCAGAAAGTAAGGGAACAGGAGGCGTACAGGATACACCAAAAACAATTACCGAGACCACTTCTCAACCACAAACTAACGGCACACAACCTACAGGCACACCTTCACAAGGACAGCCTTCTACTGCTACAGGAGAAGCAAAAAAGTACAGTGTTGATATTACCTATCCAACACCTGAAGAAAGCCAAGAGACTATTCATGTCATGGTAACCCTTAAGGACGGACTTATCGACGACCTTACTTTTACTAATGACAAACCACATAAGAGTGAATCTAAGTTCAACATCACTAACTTCGAAAAAGCTCTTTCTGCAACAACACTTAAAGGTAAAAAGTTAAGCGAAGTATCACTCTCTCGCGTAGGTGGAGCATCTCTTACTACAAATGCATTCATGGACGCAATCAAACAAATAGACACTCAGTCTAAGAATGGCTAACGGATTCCATATTCTCAATGGTTACAAAGGGCTCGGTACAGCATTTTTTATCGAGCTCTTTTTAACTGATGAAGAAAAAGAATCTCTCCCCTTAGCTCAATTACAAAAAGACTTGGAGGAAACAATCGATTCCTTTGGGATGACCTATTCACGCTTTAGAGAAGACTCACTCCTTACAACACTCAATACTAAGAGAATCATTCCTAAAGACTTCCATATGGAAGCAATGCTTAGACTTGGAATGCGTGCACACGAAGATACAGACGGTGTTTTTGATCTATGTATCAAAGAGAGACTTGAACAAAAAGGTTACGGAGGAGTAAGTCAAGAGAATCAGAGAGAAGCGCACAACAAAGAGCATGCTTCAGAAAAAACAAAGATAGAACTACACGACACCTCTATTGCTCTTACAGGAACGGAAGGAATTGATTTAGGAGGTGTTGGCAAAGGGTATCTTATCGATCTTCTTGCGAAACTTCTTCAAGAAACCTATCATATTCCTTATTTTGTCATCAATGGCGGTGGAGATATTTATGTTACCTCAAATGAAGGTGAGCCTGTTGCTCTCTTTTTGGAACATCCACTTCATGAAAACGAGAGTATCGGCAGTATAACGCTTACAAATCAGTCGCTTTGTTCTTCGTCTTCTTTTAAGAGAAGTTGGCTTAAGAATGGTGAACGTGTCAATCATTTTATAGGAGACAAGGAGGTCTGGGCAGTGAGCTATATTACTGCCTCTAGCACAACTTATGCAGATATCTACGCAACCGTCTTTTGTCTTCTCTCAGAACAAGAAGAAAAACTAGCAAAACTAGCAAAAAAGCACTCGCTTGACTACCTTGTCATAAACGAAGAAGGAAAGGTCTTCGGATCGCCTTTTTTCAAAAAAAGCCTTTATACAGAGATATAAGAACCCTTTGTAAAATAAGCAAAAAAAGTAAAAAGTTATCCCTTTTAAAGAACTAGCTAACCGGGCTATACTTGTAGTCGTAATGTCCGCGAAAAAAGTACTCATGTTCGGCTGGGAATACCCACCACATCACAGCGGGGGTCTTGGTGTTGCTTGCCAAGGCATGGCGCATGCACTTATCGATAATGATGTGCATGTGTGTTTTGTGCTTCCAAAAAAACTAAATGTAACAGACCATAAAGTAACGCTTCGCTTTGCTGAAGAATCACTCAAAAACTCTCAAGAAACAACTACCACCACAACAATAAGTACTCACCTCGAAGTGCTTGCAAGAGAACTTCAGAATCCCTACCTCACTACAATCGAGTATGAGAAACGTCTACGATATTTTCTTAAGATGGGAGGCAAAATAGTACCGAGAACACTTATTGAACAAGTTGATCATTATGGAGCACTCGCAAGTGCAATGACAGAAGAAGAACTCGCCTCTTATGATGTTATTCATGCTCATGATTGGCTTTGTTTCCCTGCAGGAATCTCTGCTAAGAAAAAATCTGGCAAGCCACTTATTGTACACGTACACGCAACCGAGTTTGATCGCTCAGGAGGAAATCATGTGAACCAGCAAGTATACGATCGTGAACGCGAAGGAATGGAGTTAGCGGACCATATTATCGCTGTAAGCGAGCTTACCAAGAATACCATTGTAACGAGATATGGTATCCCTGAGTACAAAGTAACTGTTGTTCATAATGGTAACACTGTAACTCACGCGAAGAACAATAGTAAGTTCGAAGCATTACAAAAGATAAAAGAGTCTGGTAAAAAAATCGTACTCTTCGCAGGACGTATCACAATACAAAAAGGTGTTGACTACTTTATCCACTCAGCTAAGAGAGTGCTTGAGTTCGAAAACAATGTATACTTTGTAGTAGCAGGCACAGGAGATATGCTTGATCAAATAAAGCATCAAGTGGCTAGTTTTGGTATCAGTAATCACTTCATGTTTACTGGGTACTATACACTCGATGACCAACCTGAACTCTTCTCGCTTGCAGATGTCATGGTGATACCCTCCGTATCAGAACCATTTGGAATCATTCCACTTGAGTCACTCAGTAACAAGACACCACTTATCCTCTCAAAACAATCCGGTGCTTCAGAAGTTATCTCTCACGCATTAAAAGTAGACTTCTGGGATACCGAAAAAATTGCTGACTATATACTCGCAATCATCAGGAACCCCTCCCTGGCAAGCACATTACAAGAAGAAGGACTACGGCAAGTGAACGGGATTACCTGGGACAAGGCTGCGGTCAAAATGAAAGCTCTTTATCAAAAAATTACACAATAACAAACAACGTCATGCCATCAATTGCTCTTTATCTCAAAACTCATCAACCTTTCCGCATCAAGCACTATCGCGCTTTTGATATTGGACATGATCACGAGTACTTCAACGATGGAGGCGAAAAAAATACCAACAACGTCAAGATTCTCAAAAAAATCTGTGAGAAGTCATATAAGCCGACAAACAAAATTTTGCTTGAACTTCTTAAGAAGTATCCAGAGTTCCGTTTTAGTATCTCTTTATCAGGAACACTTCTTGAGCAACTTGAAAAATATGCTCCTGCAACACTTGAGACGTTTAAAAAGCTTGTTGATACTGGTCGTGTTGAAGTGCTTGGAGAAACCTACTACCACTCACTTTCATTTTATTACTCACTCTCTGAATTCGAAGCACAGGTGAAGCTTCAAAACAAAATCTTAAAGAGAATCTTTGGTGTCACCCCTAAGGTCTTTTCTAATACTGAGCTTGCCTATCGTAACGATCTTGCTAAGTGGGCAGAGAATAACGGATACAAAGGTATTATCGCAGAAGGATGGGATCCTGTACTTGGATGGAGATCTCCTAACTTCGTCTATCAACCAAAAGGCACTGAGAAGATCAAACTTCTTCTTAAGAACTATAGACTCTCTGATGATATTGCATTTAGATTCGGAGATAAGAACTGGGTTGAATGGCCACTCACCGCAAACAAATTCGCAACATGGGTTAACAGTGTGAATGGTAATGGTGAGACAATCAATCTCTTCATGGATTACGAAACCTTCGGAGAACATCAATGGGAAAGTACCGGCATCTTCGATTTTCTTAAGCACCTCCCAATGGAAATTCTCAAAAATGATGACAATGGTTTCAAGACATTAAGCGAAACCTGTAAGGCATACCCTGCGCGTGACACTGTCGATATGCCTCATATCGTCACTTGGGCAGATACAGAACGCGATCTTTCCGCTTGGACAGGTAACAACATGCAACAGACTTCACTCTCTGAGCTCTATCGTATACAAGACAAAATTCTTGCAACGAAGGATCCTGTGCTTATTGATGATTGGCGTAAGCTTCAAACCTCTGATCATGTGTACTATATGTGTACCAAGTGGTTCGCTGATGGTGATGTACACAAATACTTCTCCCCTTACGAATCTCCTTATGAAGCATTCATCGCCTTCACAAATGCTCTCACTGATCTTAAGCTTCGTGCAAAAATAACCTAAGCACTTATGGCAAAATCACTTATCCTTGCAAATGGAAATATCTTCGTGGGCCTTAACAACAAAGGTCTGGTAAGTGATTTTTTCTTTCCTTATGTTGGTGTAGAGAATCATGTTCGTGGAGAACCTCATCGTATTGGTATATGGCAACGAGGAAAAATTTCTTGGCTTGATTCTCCGGAATGGAATGTAGAAGTTGATCTAGAAGAAGGGACTTTTGTAGGAGTAATGAAATGTTTTCACAAAGAGACTAATCTAGAACTTCGTTTTACTGATGTAGTCTACAATGAAAAAAATATTTTTATTCGAAAAATAGAAGCAACGAATCACAATGATCATCAAGAAGAAATCAAAATTTTCTTCCATCAAGTATTCTCTATCTATGGAACATCTCAGGAAGATACTGCCTACTACGATCCGATCAAGAATGCAATTATTCACTACGAAGGGCGACGTGTATTCTTCATGTATGCAGAGACAAGCGATATCCCTTCTAATGAATTCTGTGTAGGACTTCACGGCATAGAAGGAAGAGAAGGTACTTGGAAAGATGCTGAGGATGGAGTTCTTTCGAAGAACCCTATTGAGCATGGTCACGTTGATTCGACGCTTGCAATCCCTCTTACCCTTCACAAAGAAGAAACAAAAACTGTCTACTATTGGATTACTGTCGGGGAGACTAAGAGTGAAGTCTACGAGCTTCATGACTATATAAAGTACAGAAGCCCTGATCAACTCATAGAGAGTACTACCAAATTCTGGAGAGCGTGGCTTAATCGTCAAGACTATATCAGATGTACCATCACTGAAAAACGACAGATGGAGCTCTTTAATAAATCGCTTTTCTATATTCGTGGCAACATCGATAATCGTGGTGCCGTTCTTGCATCCGGTGATTCAGACATGCTTCAACATGGGCGAGATACCTACAGCTATATGTGGCCAAGAGACGGTGCGATGACCGTCATGACACTTCTTATGGTTGGCGAGTACAACACCTCAAAACACTTTTTTAAATTCTGTAATGATGTCATAGAGCCAGATGGCTACCTTATGCATAAGTATCGATCAGATAGATCGCTTGGTAGCTCATGGCATCCATTTTATAAAAATGATGAGCTTATCTTACCAATACAAGAAGATGAGACTGCGCTTGTCTTGGTTGCGCTTTGGGAATACTACCAGAAGACAAAAGACATTGATTTTATCGAGATGCATTACAACACGGTAATTCGTCGTATGGCAATGTTCATGACTGATTTTATAGACGGAAGTACAGGCCTCCCTAAACCAAGCTATGATCTCTGGGAAGAGAAGCATGGCATCTCAACATTCACCTCAGCAACCGTCTACGCAGGACTTATCGCAGGCGCAAAATTTGCAAACCTCTTCCAAAAAGACAATGATGAAAAACTCTTTTCTTCTACTGCAGAAAGAATGAAAGAAGCAATTCTTACCCATCTCTACAGCGAAGAACATAAGATGTTCGTAAAGCTTGTTAATTTTAAAAATGGCGAAGCAATCTATGATTACACGCTAGACATATCAAGTATCTACGCTATTTTTGCATACGGAGTTCTTGATTACTCTGATGAAAGAGTACGAACCTCTATCAACACCATCGAAGAAAAACTTGTGCTTCACACAGGCATCGGCGGTGTTCCTCGCTATGAAGGTGACAGATACTACATGCAAGTAGAAGGAGTTCCTAATCCTTGGTATATAGGCACATTATGGCTCGCCCAGTATTATGCAAAAATCGCAAAAAATGCAGAAGACTTACACAAAGTAACAGAGATTCTTAATTGGACAGTAACTCATTCACCTCTCTCAGGAGTACTCTCGGAACAATTACATCCTTTTACAGGAGAACAACTCTCGGCCAACCCTCTTACCTGGAGTCATGCTGAGTATGTGCGTACTATTATGTACTACCACGAAGCACTTGCAAGACTTGGGATTTGTACAATAACTTCATCATAAATACTATGTATATTCTTGTAGACATCGGTGGAACAAAAACTCGCGTTACGATTACAGAACACAAAGAAGCGTTCCTTCCTCCTGTTATTTTTGCTACACCACAGGATTTCAATGAATGGTTCCCTCTTTTTATCGAAAACGCTAAGACTCTTGTTCAAGGAAGAAAAGTACTTGGTGTCATCATCGGTGTGCCGGGCACCCTTTCAAAAGATAAACATGTGATCAAGCATTCTCCTCATCTTTCTTTGTGGAATGGAATAAACCTCTACGAAAAAATCACCAACCATTTCGAAGCACCTTGCACGATAGAGAACGACACTGCGCTTGTTGGACTTGGTGAAGCAGTATACGGTGCTGGTAAAGATCATGCAATTGTTGCTTATATTACTATAAGTACAGGAGTTAACGGTGTCCGTATTACAGATGGCAAGATTGATAAAAGCACTTTTGGTTTTGAAATTGGACACTCTATCATCAATGACGGTAAACCCGTCGAGCACTATATAAGTGGAGGAGAGCTTGAAAAGCGTTACGGTAAACCTTCTCATGAGGTCCACGACTGTATGCTCTGGGAAAGAGTGAACCACTATGCAGGAGTTCTTGGCGCCAATGTTACGATGTTCTGGTCACCTTCTATTATTGTCTATGGAGGGCCGGTGATGAATGATCTTCACATCGAAATAATCGAGAAGGAGGCCAAGCAATCAGCGCCACTGTATGACGAGATGCCTGTATTTATACGAGGGACACTTAAGGACTTCGGTGGACTCTACGGCGCACTTGCGCTTACAAGAGAAATGGAATAGAGGTAGTTATTCGTTATTAGTGATTAGTTATTGGTTGGAATGCAAAAATACAAAAAGCATTTTTTGGAAATATTGGGTAAAAATATTTGACAATTTATAATAAAAATGTTATAATCAAAAATAGAACTCTACTGGATAACAATTAATAAAACTTAAAAATCAGTAGGGTAAAGTGTGACCTTTTGCGCAGTAGAGCGCCTTAGAAGTAATTAGTCGAGAAGATTACTCACAGTCTTCTTTATCTTAAATGATATGACTACTCTATACTACTCCCAAATAAGGGGCCTGCGCTTGCCTGATCGCAAGCGGTGAGCAGGTTGTTGCTCTAGGAGGCAACTATGATCACGTTTCAAGAATTTGTCACCCAAAACCGTCCGAATGACCTCCAAATTTCTTTTGAGGACTTCGTTTCTACACTTGAATCCAACGGGTTCGAGGTGAAGCCCACAGGTCGTAATCGTGAGGTCATTGTCCGAGAACATTCTTCTGATGAGAATGCCTTCACTCTCTGGAAGTGTTCGGCAGTCAATCTCGGCTACGGGTATGGGGTTGTTGATAAAAACAATACAAACAACATGTGTTTTCGTCTTCGGTTTCAAGAGATGATTCAGATTTATAACGAAGATCTCTATAACCGTGTCATCAAACTTTTTGGCGGAGATGTGTCAGTATCACTCCCTGAACGAGTGGTAGAAATTCCGAGCCCACAGTGGGAATGTGCTTACTGTGATGGCTGTGACCGGGCTTATATCGAAGTCAAACAGATGTTCGTGTCTGAGGCACGCAAAGCCTTTGATGCTTACTCTGTCGAAGTTACGAAACTGTTCCAATGAACAAGAAGGAGAACACGACATGTTGACTGTGGTTCGTATCACCCGTCATCCTGCTGACGATGACCGTATCGATTTCCTCAAGGAGATCTACGGCGCTGACGTTAACATCGTCACCGATGACATCCCTTACGGAGATGATCCTGTTGCTTCGGTTAAAGCGCTCATTGAACGCTATCAGACCGGAGGTACCAAGGTTGTTGCAGTAGAAGCTCAAGCGCCGTTCCCGGTGCTGATGAAGCTCATAGAGAACCGTAACAAACTCAACGTAACCATCATCCGTGCACAATTCAAACGCAACGACGATGGACGTGCCCTTGTGACCGGGAAAGACAAAGAAGGAAGAGACATTCTCAAGTTCTCCCACTATGAAGAACTTTTGAGAATTGAATTCGAAACGCGCCCCCTCAAAAAATAAAATTGGGTGCGTCGCTCACAGAAAACTACAATGTTTCCTGTGAGCGATTTTGTTTTTTATACATATGTTTTACAAAAAAGCGCGACCGAAGGTCGCGCTTTTTGTATTTTTGCATTCCAACCAATAACTAATTACTAATAACGAATAACTATTCTGCTACCTAGTGTCCACGTGACTCCACGCAAAATCTTTATCAGCATGAACCTTCTTGCCTGGATTAAGAATAGCATTTGGATCAAAGATTGCCTTTGTCTTTTCGAAGAGTGTAATAATCTCTGGTGGATACATTTTAGGAAGATACGCTGTACGAAGAAGTCCGTCGTTATGCTCCCCTGACATAGACCCACGATACTGAAATACCAGTTCGAACACTTCATCCATAAGCTGGTGAAGCACAGGGATAATCCCTTCCTTATGAATATCGATAAGCGGAATAATGTGGAAGTTAGCGTCTCCCATATGCCCTGCAACAGTATAGATAAGATCTTTGTAAATCTCTTTAGAAAAAATCTGATCAAGCTTAGGAAGAAACTCAGGAAGATCAAGCGGGTGCACTACAATATCATCAATTGTTGGAGCGGTTCTATACCCTTCCATACGAGAACGAAGAAGTGCGAAGCTTTCTCTTCTGAATGTCCAATACTTCTTAGCCTCTTCTTCACTCTTGGTGCGCTTAATTGGAAGACCAAAAGACTTCATATCTTCATAAGCCTTAGTCACCTGCTCCTCAACTTCTTGTCGTGTGCTTCCGGTGAACTCTGCCATAAGAATAATCTTAGGAACACCACCTGTTACTGCCATCCAAAATTCTGGCAAGAATTTAAGTCCAAGTCCGATCATATTACCTCCCATGCGCTTCGCAATATCCTTGAAGAATCTCATCGCAATCTTGAAGGTGTGATCATCGTACGACTCAAGCGTTTCTGGCTTGTGTGCAAGCATCTTCACAATAATCTCACCAAGATGCACCGTTGACGGTACAAACATGACAAGCATTTGAGAGTGAGTCTTAGGAGTTACCCCGGTAAGTGTTGCAGAAGAAACACAGGCAAGCGTCCCCTGACTTCCAACAACAACTTTAGAGAGATCAAATACCCCCGTCTCTTTGTCATACACATTCCAAAGATAGTATCCTGAGGAGTTCTTGGACACTGTCGGCTTAGCCTTCATAATCGTGTCATAGTTCTCATTGATAAGGCTAAACATCTCTCTGTGAATTCTTCCACCTTCAGACTCTTCTTTAAGCTTATTCTCAAGATCAGCACCAGAAAACGCATGAAGCATGTCACGAGAACCATTTGCATACACCACATCAAGAGACTTAACATATCGCTCTGTCTTGCCGTAGGTAAGTGTTTTTTCTCCACCAGAATTATTAGATACAATACCGCCAATCGCAGCAAGTTCACGTGACGCAGGATAACTAGGCATAAGCCACCCTTCAGCGAGAGTTTTCTTCTCAAAATCACGATAGTATACCCCTGGCTCTGCGGTTGCAGAGGTTGCGGTCACTTCTGTCACCTTATTCATATACCTTGTTGCATCAAGTACAATCGAGTAGCAAAGTGATCCACCTGTCATACAAGTCCCCGCTGCTCGCATTGAGACAGCGATATCAAGACCTTCTTTCTTTTTTGCACTTGCGTATTCAAGTACCGCTGTAATATCAAAAGCATCTTTTGGGTACACAACAATCTCAGGTTTTACATAAAAAAGACTTGTATCTCTCGCAACTCTCTCTCTATCTTCTTCTTGCCTTGTAACGTCGCCCTTTATTTTTACTTGTAATTCTTTTTCGATAAGTTCGTAATTAGGTGTTGTCATATGTACCAGTATAGCAGAGCAAAAGACTAAAAAAACCTACATATAAACAGACCATACGAAAAAAAGAAATAACCAAAAAAACACTATACTATAGTGCTTTTTTGGTTACTCTGTAATTTGTTCGAGTTTTTTCTCTATTTCTTTTTCGGTAATCTCAAGTCGCTTCTTGAACTTCTTGAGAATTGCCTGCTCTTCCTTGGTAAGCTCTCGCTTACGCTCAGCTTTGACAAGAACATCATGGAATTCTTCAGTATCTCGACGAAGTGCCTGCACATTAACTCGAAGTGTATTCTCAACCTCAGAGAGACTGCGACGAACTTTGCGCCTAAATCGTGAGAACTGAATGATTGAATACCATAGTGTTGCAGACATAGCCACTACTGCAATGATGACAATAAGAATAACTGAGAGCCAGTTCATCACAAAGATACCAAACCTCACAAGCACCATTCTCTCTACAATAATGACCCTTGTCTCTGTGTAATCACTCATAGAACCTCTTCCGTCAGAAACACGAGCCTTCATTTCATAGACACCTGACTTAAGACTCTTATCCCAGAGTAATGTAAAGACACCATTATCGTTAGATTTTGTTTCTGCCGTATAACTAAGTCCGTCTGTGTCGACAAGATGTACTTCAACTGTCGCTAGTGGATACGTTGCTCCTATAATTTTGAACTTATTATCAAAATCAACCTTCTTGGTGTACTCCGTAATCACCGGAGGACTAATCGTCTGTATAGAATAGTCGAGCGAAACAGAACTCTTATTACCAGCATTATCAATCACGCTTACAAGTACTGTATGATTACCTGAACTTTGTTTTGGAAGATGATAAAGATTGGATTGATCGATAGGAAACTCGACAGGCTGACCGTTATCAATACTAAATGTCACTTTTGCAACACCGGATAACTTATCTTCTGCA
Organism: uncultured Candidatus Saccharibacteria bacterium; assembly: GCA_964510805.1. GTDB lineage: Bacteria > Patescibacteriota > Minisyncoccia > Phycocordibacterales > UBA5272 > UBA11704. The sequence goes on along the minus strand of CAZEDG010000010.1, from coordinate 14,872 downwards.
ACTACAGAGACTGCGGGAGTTAGGTTGGTTGTAGTGTTACCGTCTGGGAAACTTGCCTTAAGCGCTTCTGGTGCCTCAGTATCTATCTGGAACTTATAACGCGCAACTGAACCCCATCCACTTGCATTCTTAAACTGTGCAAGCATGTACATAACACCATCACCATCTGCGATAAATGAACGATTATTTACAGGAGGATCATACACCTTCGTTGGGGTATCAGTTTCTTTATCACTATATAACGTTCTTACCGCAGTTACACCTTCTGGAACTTTCCAGTCAAAAGAAGCATCTCGTCTTGAATACCAGAGATTACTATCTGGATGAGTTGTCGAAGTAATCACAGGAACAACGGTTTCTGTTTTTTCTACTTTTGCAGGCTCTTCATTTTCGTTAATATAAATAAATGACGCTCCTGTTGTCTTAAGTACGTCTGTTGCATTGCCATCATTAGCAAGGATAGACCCAGAAGTAACAGAGACAGTGACATTACCCGCTTGTATTGCCTTAAAGGTAACGGTAACAACTTTGCCTGACGCCTTATTGAAACCAGGATTAAGCGCAACACCTTCTAGAGAGACTGTGCCTTTTGTATTGGAATAGCTAGGCTCTTCTGCCCAAAGATTAATAAAAGATCCTTTCTTAGAAACAGACATTACCTGAAGCGCATCATGAGGAAAAGAAAGATCTGCCGAGACTGCATTGATCGCATCAACATTACTACTCACCATAATATCGACAGAGAAGGTCTTGCCAACATTAGTAGTCACTGATGACGGAGAGAGAGTAATGTTCGCTGCGTAGAGATGTGGAACTAAAGAAGCTAGTACAACAAAAGCACTTAAGATACTAAGTCTTACTATCTTACTCACGCTTTGCTTTGCTTCTGAAAAAAATTCCGAAAAAAAATTCATAGAGTAGAGCTCCGATAAGAACAACAAGGGCTACAATACTAAGTATACGCGAAGATACGCTAGAGTGTTGAGAGTTTTCAACAGGAGGAAGAGTTACTACAGTATACGTGTTGTCAGAGAATACAACTTTTACATGAACATACTTAGTTCTATCTTGATAAAGAAGCACATAAGGATTTTTTGCAGGCCTCCAAAGAGCATCAGTAACTGAAGAAAAAATACTTGAGTCTGTTTCTGCGACATAGTACTTATCGATAGTGAAGCGTTTATCCTTCTCACTTACAAAAACATACCATGCCTTGTTATTAATCAAATCATCGTACGTAATCGTTGCTTGTATACCTTGATTACTTACAAGAATTGGCAAAGATTTCTCTGGAACAACTCCTTCTAAGTGAGGCACTTCAATAGCGGTAATGGTTTGTGTTGCGTTTACTGGTTCTGCCTGACTCGAAAAACGATTAACAATAAGATCGTCGATAACAAAAGTACCCCTTCCTTCATTCTTCGGATAAAGCTTTACAGAAAAAAGCATGCCAGGCTTAGAACCTTGATAATAAGGACTTTTTACACCAGAGTACCCTCCTGGAAATATTCCCTCGAAAGTAATGTGGGTCCTTCCATCCAAGGTTTTTTCTAGAGAAACTGATGGTTGCGTAACCCAAAGTGATGCAATAGAATTCTGGTCAGAAATTCCAGTTACTTCGAACATGTCAGTTGGGAACGAGAAGCTTCCTGAGATGCCACTTAAGGTTTCACCTTCATTATCAAGAAGTAGTCCAATGACTACCGGGGTATCTCTGTGAGGAGTTGTCTTAGTTGGACCAACAAAAAGCACATGAGCTGCATAAAGAGAAGGCTCCCCCTCTAAAACAAAGAGGGCTACTATAATCATTGGGAGTAAAAATATTTTTTTCATACAATACTACTTAGGACATTAACCTGTCCAACAGTATGCAAGAATACTTAAGTCTGTTAAGTTGACTCTCTGGTCAGTGTTAAGGTCAACTTTATCCGGAAAACCAAGTCGTTTATACCAAAAAGCCATAATACTAAAATCAAGAAGGTTAACTCGGTTATCACCGTTTAGATCACATCGCTTTCTAAAACCATTAAGCGTAAGAGACTTCGATCTATTCTTGTTGGTATCACCAACCCTAAAGAGCACAGAGTCAGAATAGAGAGAGACGTCATTTGAAGTGATTGATCTCGCTTTTCCTTCATGGTCTCCAAGTTCAAGCTCAGAAGAATCCATTTTATAGATCCAGGTTCCGCTTGCGTTCGATTGGGTTTTTTTGAGAATTTCTGTATCAGAATGAAGAGAGAGTCGTAAGTCTGCACTTGGTACAGCACTTCCAAGAAAAGTAATAATATCCCCTCGTTTTACTTCTGATTTATCCGTTGTAATTGTTGGCGGTATGAAGATGCCATCAATCACAGTGGTAATCCCTGTTGTAAGATAAAGGGTAAACGTCACCAACTTAGAAGTAAGTCTTGACTCATCTTCCGCTCGAACACTAAAAGTATACGTACCTCCATCTAAATTACGAACACGGATCTCGAAGGTTCCGTTTGGACTTGCCGGGATCTGTGCCATTGTTTGACCATTTTTAAGAAGCGTAATCGTACTTCCTGGATATGCTATCCCTCTAAAGATAACAGAATCTGATGTATCTGGTGTTATCACTGTGTTAATGATAGGAGTTATGGGGCGAGTATCAGGATAAGTAATAGGTCCAAATAAAACATCACTCGTAATGTACACCGACTCTGTAAGAGGGTTTGTTGTCGTTTGAGCAGAACACACAGAGAGAAAAGCAAAAGACAACAAAAGAAGGGAGGTGACCCCCTTCTTTGCTGAAGAAACAAAAGAAACTACTTGTGCTTTGCTGCCGCTCGAGCTTGCTTGATAATCCATTGATTATAACGCTTAACGAGGAAGAATAACACAAGAATAGTAATAAGGACGACAATACTTACTACCGTCATTAATTGCCAAGGAAGCATGTAGTAGGTAAGAGATCCTACTGCTTTACCATTATTTCCAAAAGAAAGGCTGATATTTGCGGTATACATACCGAAAGCGAAATTTTCTAGCTGGTATGATACTTGGTCAAAGAATGGCGCAGATATGGCCGGTGCGTCTTTTTCACCATAACGAATATCAAATCTTCTTATACTTGAAGGAAGCACATTTCCCTGTGTCTTGTTAGCATCAAGACGTGCAACTTCCATTCCGAGCATATTCTTGATAACAATCTCACCTTCTGGCTTTGCCTTGTCATTACCTTCGTTACGAAAACGATATACAAAATTAACAGGCATGCTTGTAAGAAGACTCTTCTTTTCTTTAAGTTCAAATGACGCAAGTGCTCCACTCTCTTTAACCTGTCCATTTACCTTAAGCAAGATAAGCATACCAACCTTAGCGCCTACAGAAACTTGACCTTCTTCAGCTGAAGGTGGTTGTGTTGAGAGGAAAATAGCTGCGAAATATCCTCCTGGTTCTGTTCCAGCAGGAACATTAATGTTATAAGGAATCTTTGCTCTCTCACCTTTTTTGAGAACAACTTTTTCCTGAACTTGCACCCAAGTAGGAAGCCCTTCTTTTACTGATGTAAAATTAGGAGTTCCTGTTTCTCCTTGTGATTCAAAAGCTTCAACAGAAGTATAAAATGTCTGCTCTTGATCTTGGTCGTTAATAACCATAAAAGTATCACTAATAGTTTGTCCAGGGTCTGCCGAAGGCTCTGTTCTTGCTGGAGAAACTGTTATTGCTTGAACAGTAACGAAACTAAGAAAAACTAAAGATGACGCCCCTAGGGTTATTATTTTTTGTAAAGGTGATTTTATCATATTTTTCATACTGTACTTTATTACTTATACTTTTTAGAAATTAGCTGTTGCTACATACACAAGGTTCGCCGCATAGGTACCAGCTTCGGTGATTGCTGCAATATTGGCAACATATCGAACAGAGAATGTAGAAGTTGGTGTAGAGCCACTTCCTGTACCAACAACGGAAGAAGATGTTGCTGTCGAATAATATGCATATGATGTAGCTAGATTATAAGGACTACTTACTGCAGTACCAGAGCCACCTGATTCTGTTACTCTTAAACCGAACTGTTCTGTTCCTGGTGTTGAAGATGCTGCAGTTGAACCAATTTCACTAATAGTATTAGAGGAGTTTTGCTGTGATGTAAGTGTTTGCCCTCTTAGAGAGAGGGTATACCCAGACGGCGCATTCGTCCCCACAGCAAGAGTATGGGCGATAGTTTCTGTTGTGTCACCGGAGGTATTTGTAGATGAAGCATACTTAGCTGCACCAGAACCAAGAGTACCGAAGTAGATTGTCGATGTAGAAATAGTAAAGGTAAGTGACTGATTTACTGTACCTGTCATAGCAACAGTATCGTCAGTAACAATATATTCTGAGATACTTCCTGTATCAGCTCCGGCGATAACAGAGATGGAGTATGCACCAGGAGATGAAGGGTTCGTAATCTGTGAAGCTCCTGTAGCTCCTGATGTTGCATTAGAACCAATTTCGATCTGCACACAACGGTTAGCTGGAATTACAGCAGTACCTGAAGTGATATAAATTGTTGCAGTTGCTTGAGATACTCCCCAGGTAAGACCAGATGGGGAAGCTGCAAGCACGGCATCAGCAAATCCAGAACAGGTAGCTGAAGTACTTGTTGCTAAGTCAAAGTTGTTCACACTGAAGGTTCCAGTAGCATATCCTGAGGGGAACGTAATAGAAATACCCTGTCCTGCAGAAATACCTGTTGGTGTAACGAATTGAATCGTGTGATCTGATAATGTGCTTATCTTAAGCGATGATTGATTGTCTGAAAGCGTAGTAAGTGCAGATGCGTACGCAAGCTGTATCTGAGCAAAAGATGCTCCAGCTATAATAGCTACAATAGTTGAAGCACTTAAGAACTTAGTGAATTTTGTTTTGAGGGGCATACAAATATACTAAAATTTATAAATAACTAACCAATAAGATTTCTACATCTTAAATGAGCACAGTTTACCACTATTTGTAAAGATACCTTGTGGATAAATAGTTTCTCACAAAAATAACAGTCGTATTTTCCATGCGCAACCAACCTAAAAATTGTTCCTTAATTAATTAAGATTAAGTGCGTAGGTTGCAGAAACTCCGTAAGACATCAAAAATTAGCCGTTGCCACATAAACAATGTTTGCCACATACGTACCTGCTTCTGTCGTTCCACCAATATTCGCCATATACCTTAAGCCAAACGTTGTTGTGTTGGTAGATGAGTTCCCTGTTGCTAGCGTTGCTGAAGTTGTTGCAGTTGCATCATATCCATACGATGTGAGCGCAGAAAATGTTGCGTCAACAGACGCACCTGTCCCACCGGTTGAAGTTGCACGTATACCGAACTGTTCTGTTCCTACTGTAGATGATGCTGCCGTTGCCCCTATTGCAGTGATAGTGTTAGAAGCGTTTTGCTGTGATGTAAGTGTCTGCCCTCGTAGAGAGATAGTATATCCTGAAGGTGCGTTTGTTGCCATTGTGAGCGTGTGTGCGATGGTTTCTGCACTGTCTCCTGAAGAGTTGGTCGAGGACGCATACTTAACAGAGAGCGAACTTAGGTTGCCAAAGTAAATCGTTGTAGTTGAAATGGTAAACGTGATTGTCTGTTGTACTGTCGCACTCACAGAAACAGTATCGTTACTGATGATATTCTGGGTAATTGAACCGTTATCACCAAAACTTCCACCAATCAAGATAGTATAAGTTCCTGGAGTTGAAGGGTTGGTGATCTGGGCAGTACCGGATGCTTGAGAGATAGCGTTTGAACCAATTCTAATCTGAACACAACGATTAGCTGGCACCACTGCAGTACCTGAAGTAATATAAATAGTAGCTGTTGCTTGCGAAACTCCCCATGTAAGACCGGCTGGGGAAGCTGCAAGAACAGCATCAGTAAACCCAGAACAAGTGGATGAAGTACTTGTTGCAAAGTCGAAGTTGTTTACACTGAAGGTTCCTGTAGCATATCCTGAGGGGAACGTAATCGTGATACCCTGTCCAGCAGCGATACCTGTTGGAGTAACGAACTGAATAGTGTGATCTGATAGTGTGCTCACCTTAAGAGACGACTGCGTATCAGAAAGATTAGTAAGTGATGCTGCATACACGATCTCTATATGAGTTTTTATAGAGAAAATAGAAATATATAAAGTAAGTCCATAAAAAAAATATTTTACAAGAAGAACATTAACTTTTTGAAAAAAAGAATCTTGATTTTTTATGTCTTTTTTATCCATACACAGAGATACTAGTATACTAGTAAGAATACCATGAAAAAAAACAAAAAAACTGTTTTATCAACAGTTTTTTTTGTAGAGACTGATTAATTTTAATAATTAGCTGTCGCAACGTAGACAATATTTGCCGCATACGTACCAGCTTCAGTTGTTGCAGAAATGTTAGTTACATAACGAAGAGAGTACGTTGTTGTATTAGTTGCTCCACTGCCTGTTGCAAGAGTTGCTGAAGTAGTTGCTGTTGCACTATAACCATATGATGTAGAAAAAGAGTACGGTGAAGCGACAGTAGACCCTGTTCCACCTGATGCTGTTGCTCGTATACCGAACTGTTCTGTCCCTGCTGTAGATGAAGCCGCTGTAAGCATTGCATCAATAGTATTAGAAGCATTTTGCTGTGATGTAAGTGTTTGCCCTCTTAGAGAGAGGGTATACCCAGACGGCGCATTCGTCCCCACAGCAAGAGTATGGGCGATAGTTTCTGTTGTGTCACCGGAGGTATTTGTAGATGAAGCATACTTAGCTGCACCAGAACCAAGAGTACCGAAGTAGATTGTCGATGTAGAAATAGTAAAGGTAAGTGACTGATTTACTGTACCTGTCATAGCAACAGTATCGTCAGTAACAATATATTCTGAGATACTTCCTGTATCAGCTCCGGCGATAACAGAGATGGAGTATGCACCAGGAGATGAAGGGTTCGTAATCTGTGAAGCTCCTGTAGCTCCTGATGTTGCATTAGAACCAATTTCGATCTGCACACAACGGTTAGCTGGAATTACAGCAGTACCTGAAGTGATATAAATTGTTGCAGTTGCTTGAGATACTCCCCAGGTAAGACCAGATGGGGAAGCTGCAAGCACGGCATCAGCAAATCCAGAACAGGTAGCTGAAGTACTTGTTGCTAAGTCAAAGTTGTTCACACTGAAGGTTCCAGTAGCATATCCTGAGGGGAACGTAATAGAAATACCCTGTCCTGCAGAAATACCTGTTGGTGTAACGAATTGAATCGTGTGATCTGATAATGTGCTTATCTTAAGCGATGATTGATTGTCTGAAAGCGTAGTAAGTGCAGATGCGTACGCAAGCTGTATCTGAGCAAAAGATGCTCCAGCTATAATAGCTACAATAGTTGAAGCACTTAAGAACTTAGTGAATTTTGTTTTGAGGGGCATAGAGATTACAATAACTAATTACGCTATATATGGTACCACAAGAAAAGATAACCTTACTGTGTATAATTTGAGACAAAACACAGACATCTTACACAAAACAAAAAAACTGGTCTCATGCAGTCAAACCTCTGACCTAATTTCTCTGTTAAAAATTTGCAGTTGCTATATAGACCAAATTAGTAGTATATGACGCAGCGCCTGTTACACCAGCAATATTTGCCATATATCTTACAGAATACGTAGTTGTTGCATTATCACCAACGCTTGCACTTGCTACCTGTGATGAAGTGGTAGCTGTTGCACCGTACGCAAATCCTGTCCCGCCATACGGAGAAGTTGTTGTTCCTGAACCTCCACTTGCAGTCATTCGTATACCGAACTGTTCACTTCCAATACTTGGTAAAGTATTTGTTCCTCCAATTGCTGGAATTACCACAGAACCAGAAGTTAACGTTGGTCCTTGAACAATAATCGTATACCCGTTAGGAGCATTCGTAATAACACTCAATGTATGTGCTTCAACTTCAGTGTTACTACCTGATGTATTGGTACTTGATGCGTACATTGTCTGAGTTGAAGAAAGAACCCCAAAAAAGACAGAAGATGTGGATACCGTAAAAGAAATAGACTGTGCAGGAGTTGTAGAACCACTCTCTGCCCATTCTAAAAAGAAATGATAGCGCACGTTTGCGTCTCCTGTTGCCTGCTCCTGATAAAGCGCAACCCCTTCTCCTGGTTTAAGAATAAGTTCATCACCTGAAGTAATAACACTACTGTAGTCACCAAATATTTGATTCACAGCACCCGGCGCAACAGAAGCGATAAGTCTTGAATCAGTACTCCCTTGAAATACCGCAGTCACGTTTGTCGATCTTACTTCCGCAGAAGAAGAAGCAGTGGTGGTATTCTTTTGGATACTTGTCGTTGCAACAAGTGTTCCACCTGACGCAGAGCTTATCTTTCGAATTGCTACGTTTGTATATGCAGGATTAGTCGCTGCACCACTTCTGTCTACTTGCATACCTATTTTTCGTAAAATAAAATTCTTAAGTGAAGTAACAGGATTAAAAAGTGTTGCGTATACATACCCAGAAGTTGTTGATTGGTTCACAGGGCCTATGGTCATCATATACTCACCCTGAGAGGTTGGGGTAGAAGCCTGTTCTGCCCATTCCGCAAGCAATCTTACACGCAGGTTCGCATTTCCTGCAGTCGGTGTCTGGTACAAGACAATACCTTCACCAGGCCTCAGCACAAGAGGTTCGCTGTCAGTAAAAATAACTTCTTTATATCCAGTGTTACCAGCGATTGCCGAACCGACAGCACCAGGTGTCTGTATTGTCATCATTGCAGAAGTTGTTGCTCCCGCGTACACAACAGTTGGAGCAGTGGTGCGTATTTCCATTGTACTTGTTGCAGAGCTAGAATTCTTTTTAGGATAACTTGATGACGCAACAACAGTACCACCAGATGAAGAAGTGATTCTTCTTACTTGTAAGGGGACGTATACTGCGGCGGCAATCGTATCTACTCTCACACCAAGACGCCTAAACACCGCATTCTTACCGGAACTTGCCGGATTAAAAAATGAAATATAGTTATATGTTGTTGCTGTGTTACCGTTTACTGGTCCTATATTCATCAAATACTCACCCTGGGATGAGGGAGCTGAGGCTTCTTCATCCCATTCTATGTATACCTTTACTGATTCCGCAACACTCGATGCAAGTACGTCATTATAAAGCGCAATACCTTCACCTGGCTGAAGTACAAGATTTTCATTTGCACCAAAAGAAACTTCCGCTTCTCCGATAGTTTGACCAACAGCGCCCGCCCCTGTTACTGATAAAAGTCTTGCGTCAGCTGTTCCAAGATATGTCGCAGTAATTGCCGAGGTACACCCTTGCAGACACCACCTTGCTTCCATGATACTGTTAGAAGTACTAGTATGTTTCTTCGGCAAATCAGATGCAGTAATCAGCGTACCACCAGAAGCAGCACTTATTCTACGCCACTGGAACGATGTATACGCTGCGGTTGTGGTTGCATTAGCACGAATACCGAGTTTCTTAATCACTGCAGTCTTACCAGATCCGGATGGGTTAAAAAATGAGTACAGAGTGGTATTAAGCGCTGTAGAAGAAGCAACCTTGCTCGACGCCCATATATACTCCCCTTGTGAAGTTGGTACACTGGACGTCTCATCCCATTCTATAATCATTCTCACAAGATGATTAGCATTCCCTGCTGTTTCTGACATAAGAGCAACCCCTTCACCCGGTTGAAGAACCAGCCTTTCATTATTTTCATTAAAATCAATCACCTGCCATCCAGAAACTTGTCCTGCAGCACCACACGGCGTAACATGTCCAAGACGAGCATCTGTTCCTCCGACGGTAGTAACTGTCACACCTGTATGTCTAAATTCCATAACACTATCTGATGAAGATGTGTTTTTCTTGGGAATATTGGAAGCTGTAACTGCCGTTCCAGCTGACGCAGCTGACGTCCTCTTAAGCACAACACTATTTGTGTACACCGCAGCCGCATCACATGTCTCTGTTCCGAACCATATACGTCTCACCACTGCGGTCTTCCCTGAAGAACTTGGATTAAAAAAAGAATTATACACATAGTTAGCGGTTGCTGCCACCTCAACACGAGGAAAAGCAAATAAATATTCTCCAAGAGCGCTTGGGGCATTTGTTGTCTCATCCCATTCTATAAGCACTCTCACCTTGGTAGCAAGAGTACCTGCCGCTTCTTGGTACACCGCGACACCTTCACCGGGTTGAAGCACTAACTTTTCATCGCTTGGACTAAACGTAATATCCCTCTGACTATAGAGGCCCCCAACTAGTCCAGATAGTGGTTGACCAAGGATACGTGAATCAACAGTACCAGAGAGTGTAGCCGTAACTCCACCATACCGTACTTCCATAATAGAGTTAGAAGAGCTGGCGTTTTTTTGTGGAAAGTTAGAAGCAAGTATTTGCGTACCAGCCGAAGCAGTACTAATTCTTCTTAAAGAAAGATTAACGTAGTTAGAAGCAGTTGACGACGCTGTATTGGATCGTATTGCAATACGCTTAATTGACGCTGTTCTTCCGGAACCGGTCGGATTAAAGAATGTCGCGTACACATAATTTGCTGCAGTAGAACCTGTAACAGGACCAATATCAATAACATATTCTTTTTCTGCGGAGTTGACCGCAGCATATGCTTTTTCTTTAGAAAAAAACACATCAACAACATTTTTGTTAATACTTGCAAGATAAAGAGCGTCGATCACCTTATCTCTTGTAACAAAACGATGTATTCCATCAACAATAACAAATGGATCTCCTGTATTTAAAAGAAGCCCCGAGAAAAGAACTCCCGCTCCTATTTTTTTAATGAGCTTTCGTAACATAAGAATAAACTTCTTCACTAATATCTTTAAAGATATGTGCAACCTCTTCTTCATTAAGAGGTTGTTTATCTTTTCTCTGAAGCATTACTGTGAGAAGATACGGTCGCCCTTCTGCATATACGATACCAGAATCAGCTCGAACAGATTCATCAGATCTAATTCCTGTCTTATGTACGAGTACAACAGAATCAGGCAACCCTTTTGATAAAAGCTCTCTCGGTGCCTGTGAGAGTATTTTTAGAAACATTTCAGAATATTCCTGATTGAGATACGTTGCGTTATACAAAGACCTAAAAAAGATAGAGTATCGTTTTGCAGTCATACGATTATCTTCTTGTGTTTCTTTTGTTGGAGAACGTTTAAGAGCATCAATAATATCATCCATCCCGAGATGGTCATAGGTATCTTCAAGCTCTTCTGCGTTAGTATTGCGTAATAACACAAAATGTGCCGTGTTGTCAGAATCAATAAGAGATTTTTTGAGAAGATCTTCTATAGATACCGTAGTGCCTGTTGGTTTTTTATACAAATCTCCATATCCTTTATCTTTATCTTCATCAAGAATGACAAGCTCGTTGGAAAGTTTCCATTTCTTGTCTTGCACTTTTTTCATTGCAGTCATCGCTACAGGAATCTTAATGAGACTTGCAGGCCAAATCTTTTCATCTTTATTAATAGCAATATTCGCCCCTGTCGGAAAATACTCAAAATAAATTGAGATAAGGTAATCATCTCTTGATTCGTATGTTTTTGTTAAATGTTCTCGAAGCTCTTGAAAATCAACAATAAGATCTTTTTTACTAAGAACACTAAGCGCAGGATTAAGATACGTACTTGTCCCTGCTTTTTCTTTTGAAAAGAAAATGTAGAGCATAAGTGCAATAATCACAGCAACAAGAGCCACTATGACTATAAAAAAATACATCTGTTGTTGTCTTGATTCTTTGTTTTTTTGTACGTACATAAAAAGCGTGCAAGCACTACTTCATTCTAGTATAGTACATAGATACCCTATTACTCACTCTTTTCTTCCACAGAAAAATTAAGATTACTTAACTGCTCTTTGTTAAGTACAGTATCGAGATTAAACTTCTGACGAAGCGCTTCAGCAACAGATCCATTTTCATCCGAAAACACTTCACCAGTTCGTTCACTGTAAAAAGAGAATCCATTTGCGCCAATAATCACCTTCCAAGGTATTCCTTCAAACGTCACCTCCGCACGTTCACCAAGTGACGCATTGTAAGAAGGTACCTCTTTTTCTTGTGGAGCTATCATTGGAGTTGAACTACTAGAAGAAGCTTCTAGTAGTGTGTATGCAAAGACCTTAGCCTTATCAGAAGAGACCCAGAATACTGTTCCGTCTTTGAGTCCAAAGGATGTTCCTTCATCAAGAGTTGAAGACCCGGTATCTATCTTTGTTTTTGTGTTTGCACTAAGATCGTACACCCACAATTCTTCTTGATTGTTCTTCGTAAGTTCGATCACCGCTTTATCCATGAAGGCACCCTTGATACGCTTAATGAGATCAACAGAAAAGTCAGGCTCCTTTTCTATCTCTTCTAATTTCTGTTCTACCTTTATACCATCTGATTCTTTGATTGCTTGCATAAGGCTTGTCAAAGTCATCCCTTCTTTTTTCTCTCCTAGAAATTTGAGCCATACATTTTTTGGAAGCACTTGTTGCAATCTCTCCACTGTAGAAGTTGCTTCTGAGATACTTGATGTAGCACTCATTTCTTGTTGAGAAGAGGAAGAGGCTTGTACCATGCTCGAACTTGCATGTACTTCAAAAGAAGATGACGCTGTAAGAAGAGGAAAGCTACTCGAAGCGTTGCCACTATCCGTACTTGTAGCAGTATTAAGATACATATACCACACTTCTTCAAGATTATTTTCACTATTTATAAGTGTAACAATACGCATATCCCCTATAGTTTCATCTTTGAGAATAGTATCTCTTGTAAAATCAGGATGCTCATGAAGAAGCGTAGTCTCATAGAGTACTTCTACTTTAATACCGTCGAGATACACCGTTGGAGTCTCTAGATCTTTGTGCACCGCAACAACCTTCACCTGAAGCTTACTCATATCGCTCCACGAAGTAGAGGTGCTTACCGGAATCTCAAATGTTCTATACTTCATTGAAATTTCATTGAGTGTGCCAAGCGATACCCACGTAACCCCATCGAAGGTATACAACACCTCAAGGAAATTATTCTGAACAGTCTGTTCAACCTGCGAGACTGAACCTTGTGAAGCCTGTTCTGAAGAGGTCGCTTCTGTAGAAGTGCCAAGGACAAGAGGAAGCGAAGATGTCCCAGCTATGCCAACATCTACCGCAGGTGTCGATGATGCTTCTGTAGAAGAAGCGCTTGATTGTTCTGTTGACTGCTCTGTTGATTGCTCTGCGGTAGTATTCTTGGCACTATCCTGACTTTCTACAGAAGGAAGAGTCTCTGTTACTTGTGTCTGTGTAGCGCTTTCAACAACAGGAGAAGCAACGGAAGAACTCTGCGGAACGGTCACCTCTACAGTTGAGGGCGCTTCTCCAGCAACAGAAGACTGTCCTTCTGTAACAGGGCTAATCTCTTCTGCAAAAGCAATATCTGGAGAAAAAAGACTGTATACATTTTGCAATGTTCTTAGATATGAGGTTGGAGGTTGTGCCTCTATAGGTACTGGGACACTTTCCGGAGCTGGTACTTGGTTATTTGTTGGCGAAGGAGCTGGTTCTCCTTGAGCTGGTATCACCACAGTATCCGTAGTTCCTTGAGGAGTATCGTTCTTTGGGGCGGTTAATGTGTCGACTGCATTTTTTACAGAAGTGATAATTGAATTAAAAAGGGAAGACGGTTCTTGAGGAGTTACAACCTCAACGCCAGGCGTTGTCGTCGTAGTTAAAGGAAGTGACGAACTTGCATCAGTAACACCTTGCGATGAAGTTGCCTGCACTTGCACCTCGCCCCCCTTTGTTGACGAAGAAACCTCTTCGCTTGTAGTCGAAGACTGAAGAAGTTCTGGAGAAGAAGTTGAGATATCTAAAGAAGAAGACGCAGTAACTTCTGTTGTTGTTCCAAGCACAAGACCCGACTCGACAACATCTTCGTTCTCTAAATCAATTCCTTTTGTAAGCGCAAGCGAAACAATGATCTTAGTAGGCTTAGTAGTGCTATCAAACTTTCCTTTGAAGTTACCACAATACATTTCTGCACTTAGATTCTTAGGCAGAACAGCAGAGTTATGTTTTGTAAACTGTGACTCATCACCGTTTGACGTTGTCTCAGGTTCACCTTGTGCATACTGAGGATTAACCCAACCACCAAGACAGGTATCGGGGTAGAATACACTCACGTCTGCTTTTCCTTTTGGAGAAATAAAACTTCCAAGTACGAGAAGCAAAATAAGCGAAGACACTGCCATCATGATACGCTTCCTCTGAAGTGTCTTGTCTACCTGCGAAGCGTACGAAAACACTAAGTCATTAAGAGACTTAGTCACTCCATCTATTGTCGAAACCATCTCGGGAAACTTCTTTGAGATGATGCGTGGTTTCTTAAAGTGGAATTTGGGCATACTACACCTAAAAGTATAGCAACGAAAGTCGTTTCTTCTCTTAACTCCATCCACATATTTAAATAAAGAAAGATGTAAAGACTATTCTGTTGTAAGCAACGATTCTTAGGCAGGCTCTAGAAAAAATATGAAAAATGTGGTATCCTGTACAAACTTCTTTAATTAAGAAGGATTACATATACACAAGTAATCAATGTTGTATTTAGTGTTTTGCTAGTTACCGATATCAAACGTAAAGTGATAGCCTGGCACTGTGCCAGAAACCAGTTCATCGGAAATAGTTTATACTGTGCATTACATAACATATATTGAGGTATCGTGAAGTAGCAGGACAGCCATAGCTTGGTTACTACCAAGCGTTCATCAATAGCCTGGCACCGTGCCAGAAACCAGTTCATCGGAAATAGTTTATACTGTGCATTAACATAACATATATTGGGGTATCGTCTAATGGTAGGACAGCGGTTTCTGGCACCGTTAATTGAG
>CAZEDG010000009.1:0-32329 GCA_964510805.1 uncultured Candidatus Saccharibacteria bacterium | reverse complement strand
GGTAAGTATAATAAAAAAGAAAAAAGGTGCATGCTTGCTTGCGTGCACCTTTGGTTACACAGACACAGGAAGAAGAATCTCTCTCCTAAGGTGACGTGCCATTGCCACCTTATTCTTGGAACCAATACCAATACCTTGTGGGGGTTTGGTAGTGAGGCGGTGTTTTGTTACACTGCCACCTACTTCCTTCACCTTCTCCTCAAGATGCATAACAAAATCAAGGAAGCTTCCGGTATTTTGTGATGACCAGTTGAGACCTTGTGAACCTCCTCGATCAGTGTCTTTGCTATCAGCCAACTTTCCTTTCTTGGACCTGACAACATAGTCTGTGACAATGAAGTGCTTGCCGAGAAGAAGAAGCTTGGCAACCATCTCACGATGATTTTGACGTTGTTGTCTACTCATACGAGCAAAGATTTCTTTACGCGCAGTCATAAGCCGACACCATGCCAAGCTTCCTTGTACAAGGTTGCTCTTCTTGATACGATCCTCGATCTCTTCGATCTTCTTTTTCCAATGTTTATCAGGTCTCCAGAAGAAAAGTACATCTTCAACCGGTGATGCACTTGTACCACAAACAACACCGACAGAACTTGCACCAAGCGCAAGATACACAGTCTGATTTTCTTCTTGTGGGAGCATTACCGGTTGAGGAATCTCATAATTGACGGAGATCGACCACCCACTTTCTTTGGAAAGGTCTGCGACGTTGCGAGCGATTACAAACTTCTTAGGTGTACCATTTGCAATACAATCTTGCTGATACTGAGGAATAGCAAATCGTAGCACTCCTTTACCAAAAGTATTTGGAGCGAACTCAATAAAACCATTTTTGATGGTAAACCCAGATCGACCAGGGATTACCTGGAAGAAGTTCTTACCGCGTTCGCGTGGAGGACGTGCATCGTAGTCTCCATTCTTCACAAGCGCAAAGAATGAATCAAAAGACCCCGCCAGACGATCAAGTGTCTCTTCTTGCCAATTACGAGGCACAGAACCGAAACTCTCTTCTTCACGTTTCTTGGTAAGTTCGTTTACTTGATCGTAGAACGTTGGCATCTTGACTACCTGCTTGACTTTACTGCCAAGCACTTCAGCAACTGCCCCAGAGACAATCGTGTACGCCAAAACTTTGCTTGCTCGGTAACTTGCAAGTGCACGCATCCGATCAGGGAGCGCTTCATTCCAAACACGACGAAGATTCTCTGAGATGATAAGAAAAATTGCTTCTTGGGATAGTGACGGGTAAATAGGAAACTTGGCAGTACGAACAAGTACCGCCCGCTTATTACCTTTTGCCATAGGGAGCTCCTCATTTTTGAAAGGACAAACGGATTTTATTATATAATATATAAATTATAGAGTCAATATTGACTCTTATTTTATATTATGATAAGATAACAAAATCGTTCTTTCCAAAAACAATAACTCCTCTGAGAAAAACATCTCCCTTTCTAGGAAGGTGCGGATCTTTTTCTCAGAATTCCTTGTGGGGATTGTCCTACAATCCTTTTGCCTATGTAGCCAGGCCGTAGTACCTTGAGCAAGTACTAATGAAGCTTCTTGGTAGTCCTTATGATATCAGGAAGAAACCACCCAAATGCTCAGATCTCTAGTCTCTTACCTCCCTCAAAGAGGTAGGGGTGGCGGCTACCATACCAAATAGTACTCATAAGGTAAAGACTGTCTCTTACCTCCCTCAAAGAGGTAACCACATCACAAGGAAATCAACTGCTTCAGTCTTCGGATTGAAGCGGTTTTTGTTTTGTATACTTCTACCCAATAATCTTCAAATCTCTAAATACTGATTCGTAGAGGGTAAATGCTCGTTTTGCTTCTCGTTCTGTAAGCTGGAATTCTGACCCTTCGTGTGCAATACGATTACGTATCTTATGAGCATCCCATGCAAGGTCAATAGTTCTAAAGCTTGCACCTTTTAGCTTCTCACCTAAGTTCTCCCCTTGATACCCCTTTTCGGTAAGTGCTTCTAAGAGAAGGTTATCCGCTTCCATGATACCGATACGCCAGAGCGCCTCACTACTGCTACTCATATACCCTTCGATAATTGCGAATTTAGGGTGACTCTTAAAATCTTCTACCGTAGGCGCAGGGATATTAAATCCTTCACCGACAGGAAGCCCTGGTATTCCTCCTGGCATTTCTTTTGATGGCTCTTCATCCTTAATTACATGAAGCTTCTTAGCGTGTCCTGTATCTCCGTGATGATCATCATGATGGAAGTGATGCTCAAAATGGTTAAGACCGTCAAGGAAAATAAAGAACCACTTAAGCACTACATACACGAAGAAAATCATGATGATCACAGTAAGAATAGAAAGAACATCAGCAAACACATGAAGTATAGGATTCTGAATTGAAAAATGAAGCCCATCTAAATGCTTAGAAATATCAGGCACAGCGATCTTATCAAGATTTTGAGGGTCAAGAGGGTACGTATCCATAGCATCAGAAATACCATCGCCGTCAGTGTCTACCTTATGAGGATCAGTGCCTAGCATTTTTTCGACATCATCACTTACCCCATCGCCGTCACTGTCAGTATGAATAGAAGAAACTTGTGGATCAAGTGGAGCCTCATCTCTTCCATCAAGTACAAGATCACCATCGGTGTCACTATTAAGGGGATCCGTCTTCTGTAAAAGCTCTTGCCCATCAAGTATGCCGTCATGATCAGAATCAGGATTATTTGGATTAAGTCCGTGCTTTATTTCATAACTATCTGGAATACCATCCTTATCACTATCCTTAGGTCCAATTCCAAAAATATCTCTTACATGATCAGAAAAAGAGTAATCAGTTTCGAATCGCTCCTTTAGTTCTGCTTTTGTAAGATTGCTTGGATCGTATGGTTTGGAATCTTGTAAATCAGATATGCCGTCACCGTCAGTATCTCTTTTATGTATACCAAGCGCATCAAGCAACCGATCAAGAAGAGAAACTTCTTGCGTACTGTCGGGGACGGGATTCGACTGTGCTTGAAGGTAATCATCGAACCACCCCCTATCACGAAGACCATCCCAATCCAAAAACTTATGAGACTCAAGGTATTCACCCTTATCTTTTTGGAGCAGTACAAAAAGCCAAGTATATTTTATCCAAAGAAGTACATCGTATACTCTATTGAAAATATAATCTATTGATAAGGAGTACATACAGAAGAAACGAGTCTAGAATAGGACTTACACACTTAGCGACCTTCTTTGTCGAAACTCCTTATTTTTTCGTCACCGTACTCCTAGTACGCCTCCTTAAAAATAAGGGTTTCTTCGTGAATCTCATCTAAGTGCGTAGGTCCTATAGAAAAGACTTCGCATATGTATATAGTACCACAGAGCTACGCTATTCTTTTGTGGTTATGCAGACCTTTCGAAATCTTTACCGATTGCAAAGAGCACATCTTCCCGTGTATGTGGGGCTATAATCTGAAGACCAAGAGGAAGCCCTGATTTCGTCTTTCCTGAAGGGATAGCAATTGCAGGCACTCCAACAATATTAACAGGTACTGTAAAAATATCTTCTAGATACATTGCAAGAGGGTCACTCTTCTCACCAATTGTAAATGCAGGAGTAGGAGCATTCGGCATCACAACCGCGTCAACATCTTTAAACACTTGAGCGAACTCTTCTCTTAGAAGCTCTCGCACGATATTAGCCTTATTATAGTAAGCGTCGTAGTATCCAGAAGAAAGCACATACGTACCGATAAGAATTCTACGACGAACTTCTTTGCCGAACCCTTTTGTTCTAGATTCAAAATACCCACGAATACTTGTCTCCCCTGGATGAGAAAGACCGTACCTTACACCATCATACCGTGCAAGATTACTTGAAACTTCTGCAAACATTACAATGTAGTACACAGAGAGGGCTTTTTCAAGATGTTCCATGTGTATCTCCTTTGTTGTATACCCGAACGACGTAAGCCTTTTGATGGAATTCTTGAAATCTTCTAGAACCTCCGCGTCAATACCTTTACGATCAATAAAACCCATCGGAACGCCAAGTACTTTTTTAAGAGGTGAAGACGATACATGTGGAGCATCAATACTCGTTCCATCAAGTGGATCCTTTCCTTGAATCACATTATATACAATTTCTGCGTCAGTAACAGAATGAGCGAAAGGACCTATTTGATCAAGAGAACTTCCCATTGCCATAAGACCATAACGAGAAACTCTCCCATACGTTGGCTTAAGGCCAACAACACCACAAAATGACGCAGGCTGTCTGATTGAGCCTCCTGTATCTGATCCAAGTGAAATAGGAACACCTCCGTATGCAACAACCGCAGAAGAACCACCTGAAGAACCACCAGCGACACGTGTAAGATCGTGGGGATTCTTGGTAACACCATACGCAGAGTTCTCAGTTGATCCACCCATGGCGAACTCATCCATATTAGCTCGAGCAAGAAGAATTGCACCTGATGCCTTTAGCTTTTTTACAACAGTAGCATCATAAGGAGCCACATATTCCTCAAGAATCTTAGAGCCTGCTGTTGCACGCTGTCCACTCACAACAATATTATCCTTAAGCACAATAGGGATACCTGTAAGTAGTGTTGCAGTATTATTCGCAAACATCGCTTTTGCTTTTTGTATCTGATCAAGAATGAACGCTTCATCATAAAAACCAAGAAGTGCATGTACATCCTTCTCGTGTTCTTCAATCGTTTTTTTACATGACGCAACAAGCGCGTCAATAGTAAGAGCTCCTGACTGTATATCATTATGAAGTTGTGTAATTGATGGGTGCATATACAAAGAGTTAAGCGAGAACCTGTTTTACCTGCACGTACCCATCTTGAGAATTTGGAGCTTCATTAAGAAGTGAAGCTGTCTTCGACCCTGTTTCTGTAGTAACGGCATCCTCTCGTACAACGTTAAAGAGTTGATATTCCTCTTTGCCTCTAGAAGATTCTTCTACGCTGTTAATCTCAGAAATATAGCCAAGAATAGCACGAACATCTTCGAGCATTCTTGATTTTTCGGTTGGGTCAATATCGATACGTGAAAGAGAAGAAAGTGTATCGAGATCTTTTTCGGTAAATTGCATAAAGAGATTATAGCACAAAAAGAAAAAGCCGACATAGTGAGTACAGAAATACTTCACCTGTCGGCCCGGGCTAAATTATGCAGTTTGCAGCTCTCTGTAAGAGCTATTCATCATCTCGACATCCCCTTCAACATGAATCACAATCTCAGCTAAATCTTCTTGGTATGCTTCAAAGAACGCATCCTTCAACTTGTGAACAAAAGCCACAAAAGCATCTCGTTCTGGAATATTGACTAAGAACGTACCTTTACAGGTATGCCTCCTTACCCACACACTCTCAAAAAACTCGAGAGGTTCAAAAGAAAAAATATATCGATGAGCTCTATCATCCCACTGACAACCCTCAAAATATCTATAGAAAATCTCAGTGAACGAAGGGTTCTTACGACAACCTTCAGGGGTATCTTTCAGGCACAAAGATACCGAGACATCAATACAAAGTACTGCACACTGCATAAAAAACCTCCTCTAGTTAAAAACCTTTTACATCCTGCACTTTTTTTATAAAAAAGTAAAGAAAAGCAAAAAGACCTCATCTCGCATGACACGAAAGAGGTCTCCTTTTGGCTACTGCAGTCGAACACTCATTCGAATCGGTAACCACGTCATAAATGAGAGACCAAGTATAGTAGCAATGACCGCTTGACTATACACGATACTCTCTTCTTTTTGAAGAAGAAGTTCAACTCCAAAATCAACTAGTTCTCTAAGTAGCGAAGACATACGCAACAAAAAGAGAAACAAGCCGACCGCAAAGAAGAACAACTTCAATTCATTGGAAATTTTTTTCAAAAATAGCTCCGGAAGAACACCTATACTATATATACCTATAAACTATAAATTTGTCAAATACTCTTCATCCACAGTTGCTATACCAAGCTTTATTGCATCGTTATACTTAGACCCAGGATTTTCTCCAAGAAGCAAAAAATCAGTTGCTTTGGAAACAGAGCTTGTAACCTTGCCACCATGACGCTCAATAAGCGCTTTTGCTTCATCTCGCGAAAGTGTAGGAAGTGTGCCTGTAATGACGAACTGTTTACCTAGAAGCACTGAAGATGTTTGGTCTACTTTTTCTTGTTCTAAGATGACCTCCTTAAGAAGCCTTTTTACCTTTGTCATCTTTTCTTGATCAGAAAAATATTCCCGAAGACTTATTGCAACCTTTTCTCCAACACCAGAAACAAGGGAAAGGTCTTCTTGATTTGCTTGGCATATCGCATCAAAAGAACCAAAATGCCGAGCAAGATCTTTAGCTGTTGTTTCTCCTACATGACGAATTCCAAGTGCATACAAAAAACGATGAAGCGTGGTGCAACGAGAAACATTAACAGAAGCAATAATATTTTCTGCGCTTTTTTCTCCAAAACCTTCCAACCCTTCAATATCCTCCTTCTTGAGATGATAGATGCTTGCTTCATCAGTAATAAGACCAAGTTCATGGAATGTCTCAATAATTTTTTCTCCAAGACCTTCTATGTTCATCCCTTTTTTGCTTACAAAGTGGATTAAGTTTTCGAGATGTTTAGCAGGACATGACTGATTGAGACAATAGAGTGCAGATGAAAGCTCTTTACCAATAGACACCTTACTAAGCGAAGACTGACATGATGGGCACTGTTTTGGCATAACAAATATTTTTGTAGTATGTGGCCGAAGTTCAGTCACTACATCAAAAATTTCTGGGATCACGTCTCCTGCTTTTCTTAAAAGCACAGTATCCCCTACTCGCACATTAAGGCGATTAATTTCATCCTCATTATGAAGAGTTGCTCTTCTCACTGTTGAACCGGCAAGAAGGACAGGAGAAAGCTCAGCGACAGGAGTAATCGCTCCAGTTCTTCCAACCTGACATGTAATAGCAAGAAGCTTAGTAGCAACTGTCTCTGCAGGAAACTTGTAAGCAATTCCTCCTCGAGGAGATTTTGCAGTATACCCGAGCGTATCCCAAAGAATGCGCTCATTTATTTTTACCACGAGTCCATCAATACCATAATCTTGCTTAGCTCGTGCATGTGTCCATGCTTTATAAAAAATTTCAACATCCTTAAGTGTTTTACAAAAAGCCATATCTTTATTGACCAAAAAACCAAACGAAGTGAGCGCTTCAAGTTCTTCCATCTGTGTCTTGTAGTCTCCGCCTTCAATATCGTACGCAAATAACTGTAACTGTCTGGATGCAACCACGGAAGAATCAAGCTGTCGCAAAGTCCCCGATGCTAAGTTGCGTGTGTTTGCATAAAGAGGAAGACCTTCTTTTACTCTTTCTTTGTTAATCCTTTCTAGATCTTTCTTTTTTATCCACGCCTCACCAATCACTGTAAAAGATAAAGGCTTAGGTAGGACAAGTGGGATACTCTTGATTGTCTTAACATTCTCAGTAATATCTTCACCAACTTCACCGTCCCCTCGTGTTGCACCACGAACCAAAACACCGTCTTTGTACGTGAGAATAATTTTAAGTCCATCAATCTTAAGCTCTGCAACATAAGTAGGAAGCGAAGTGTGTGACGCTTTTCTAAGAAGTGTAAGATTTCTTTCTTCCCATTCTTGTAGCTCAGTAAAATTGAAAACATTATCAAAACTCCACTGACGTATCTCATGTGTTACCTTCTCGAATTTATCAAGCACATGACCACCAACTCGTTTTGTTGGAGAAAAAGGAGAATCATGTTTCGGGTATGCTTTTTCAAGGGAAGACAACTCAGCCATTAGACTGTCATAAACTTCATCTGATATCTCAGGGGTATCATGGACATGATACATAATACGATGATGCTCAAGGAGCGAACTGAGTTCCTTGATACGATCTTCTGCCTCTCTTTCGGAAAGTTTCATAATTACCTTAGAATACCATATCTAGACTCTCTCCACACGTATTACGTATCAGAATTATTCAGAAACAGTAGTATTAACAACAGCACGCTCAATCACACTGTTTGAAAAATTACACTGAGAATACCCTTGAGCAATAACCTGACGGAACGATGCCGACTTATGGATTGTTACTTTAGCACAACGAAACTGACCGTCACCAAGAGGCATTCTCATATCATATACTGTTGTGATACCGTTCTCATCAGGGCCAGAAGATGGATGATATGTGTACGGTGAGGAGCTTGCAGCAAATGTTGCTGAATTAGGGAGTGCAGACTGAGCACACTTAATATCAGTAAGTAAAACCGTAGAGCCTTTGAGAGTGCTAACATGCACCATAACGCCATCCATGTACCCTGCCGGATCTACAGC
This sequence comes from uncultured Candidatus Saccharibacteria bacterium, assembly GCA_964510805.1. GTDB lineage: Bacteria > Patescibacteriota > Minisyncoccia > Phycocordibacterales > UBA5272 > UBA11704. Next base: position 24,004 of record CAZEDG010000009.1, on the reverse strand, counting down.
ACCATCATATGGAAAAAGTCCCATACCATCAACACCAACATACGTGTCGTCAATAAGAATCGCACAAGTGATCGCATCATCCGACGCGTAATATGCTGTCTGGCTTTGCTTATAAAGCTTAGAAAAATAAAGCTGTTTAGAAAGTAATGTTGTAGCTGTTCCAACAACAATAAGCACAAGCGTTGAGATAAGCATTGTAAAAGGAAGAATGAAACCTTGAGGTGTTTTTTTAAGAAAGAAATTTTTTTTCATACAAATTTACCCTTATGGCTGGGCATGCATAAACCTTGTCGTAGTAGCAACTTGATATCGACCGTTAGCGCCGCGATACCCAACGAGAACCGTAATACGAATATCATCTTCATACCGTTCCAAACGAGAACCTGTCTCATAAGAAAGAATGTCTTCAAGAAGCACCGCTCTGGTGTAATATTTACCGGCAATTGAGCCCGTTTTATGAGAAGGCACATTCGCACAGACAAAAGTGCGAGCAATTCTTCCTCCGGAGAGATTCTTGTTGACAGGCACAACAAAGGCACAGTTAGTTACAGAAGAAGCATCTGAAGCATTATATCTAGTAGGTGTTGTTGATGCTGGAGAAAGCATGTCAATGAAATCAAAGGAACACCCACTTGGATTCTCAGGAGCTCCAGCATCAGTCTTAATAAAACAAGAAGGGTGTAGTGCACCTTGATCACTGAAGCGATCCTTAAAAAGCCTCCATGCTATCTTACCCGCTGAAACCTCGCTTCCAACAGGTGTACAAAAAGCATCCTCTGATTGTTTTTTACAATAAGTATAGATAGAATCGTACTGATTCTGCATTAACTCGACAGCTTCTTCTGCAAGATAATTTGCAACCATAGAATCCTTGGCATGCCTTGCATACGATGAAGAATTAATGATTACAGCAAGTGGTCCTGTAATCACAAGAGCGAGTATCGTAATTGCTACGAGCGTTTCAAGAAGTGTAAAAGCCTGTATGTGTTTTTTTGTAAAAGAAAAAAAGTACTTCATAAATAATTATCGGTTATCCGGCTCTCTGGCGGAAATATGCGTTTGAATATCAAAAGCAGTTGATGACGCGCCTGTATTAGAAGCTTTTGTATACCCAGAGATCATCACAGTTACAATCGGTTGCTCATAGTCTCTTGCTCCGTCAACATCTGTAGAGCCATCAGACGACTGAGCGCCTTTTACAAAAAAAGTAAGTGATGAAATGTACGTACTCGAGGAAGTCATCTGTAAAATTTCTACAGAACCAGAATTAGGGATATTCTTTTTATATAAAATACCGTTATCTGCATAGAGAGCAACACGATCGAGATCATTTTCTGCATCTCCTGATTTAAAAACAAGAACAGACCCACCGCCACTAGATCCATCATCACCATAAATACAGTTTTTTCTAAGCAGTAATTCTGCCGACGTCACAAGTGGTACTGTTGAGAGGCACTGAAAATCAGAACCAAAACGTATATCTCTTGTCACTGACTGGAGTGAAAGGTTAACGTTATCAAGAATAGATTGAGTTTCCTGAAGTCTTGTATTCATCGCCTGAGTGTTAAAGAGAGCCCCAAGACTAAGTGTTGCAATAGAAGAAAATAAACCAAGTACAACCAAAATCTCAACCAAAGAAAATGCCTTGTATTGTTTTTTGTGATTATAACTTATTCTTATTAACTGCATACATTTACAACTCTATTAATCATGCCAGACTTATATACGTACAAAGAACGAACATACCCCTTCTCAGGTGAACGTAGCGAATCAAATTGAATACAAGCCATTGCATAATCCACCGCCTTATCTCCATTAATATAAATGTGTGCTGTTTGTTTTGGTCTACTAAAAGAAATAGTAAGTGTTCTAATAGGAGGAGCAACAGTATCATTACATACAAGAGCACCACCAGAAGGAGCTACACAAAGTTTTCCTATTTTGTGATTATTACGAAGAGTTACAACATCCTGTTTTTCATCTTCGGGGGAAGATTCATACAATCCGTTACCAACTCCTATCGGGTTTTGGATGGAAGTGTCGATAAGATCTCTAAACTTAAGCACAACAGTTGAAGTTGATCTGTTAAGAAAGATTCCAACCCCTCCGTATTTATCGGTACCGTCACTTTTTCGAACAGTACTCACCGCACTCCCTTGTAACTGAGCCTCTCGTATCATAAGTTCTGCCTGACTCACATTATCAGCAAGTGAGAGCTTCATAATAGATTGTGGTCCACCGGAAAAAGTAATGCCAAGTATCATTGTCATGATAGCAACACTCATAAGAAGCTCGATGAGTGTAAAACCGTGCACAAAAGAACTGCTTGAAGAGATCTTCATATATACTCACATAGTACCATTAACTAAGCACTGAAGCGATTGAAAATATATCAATACCTGTGAACAACACAAGGAGGAATGCGATGACAATGAACGGCACAAAAGGTATTGAGGTGTGAAGCGAGGAATGCTTTTGAACAAAGTATTTATAATAAATACCATATACCGCACCAATCCATACAGACAAGATAAAGACCGCATACCCCTCTAACCCTCCAAAGTAAAGACCGACGCAGAAGAAGAGAAGCACATCACCAAACCCAACACCTTTTCCTTTGCTTATAAACCAGATAAAGAGAAACGGAAGAGAAACAGAGAGCGCTCCGACAAGAGTGAGCATATTAGGATACTCAACGAGACGGTACACAAAAGAAACTAAAGATAGAATAAAGAATGCTAGAAGGAAATTAACAGGAACATACGAATGCAAACGATCATATAGCGCCATAACACCGAGAACGGCAATAAGTACTGAATAGTACGCAAGCATAACTATCGCTACAGGAAGAGTATACTGACCACGAATAAGGAAGAGGTAGACACAGGTAAACACAAGGCCAAATATTACTTCAATCACAACAGCAGAGATTCCGTATCTTGTTTTACAATATCTGCATTTACCTTTAAGAAAAAGGTAGGATAATACCGGAACAAGATCAGAAACGCGAAGTACCTCTCCGCAGGAGAGGCACTTGCTTCTAGATTTCATGAACGGAGCAACGTGTAGCCTTGATACAACAACTTGTACAAAACTACCAACTGAAGCACCGAACAAGAAAGCTAAGATAGATAACACGTCAATTGTAGATTTCTTAATTACTGCTGTGACGTTACGTCGAAGATACAATCTTTCATAGCAACACAGGTACTTGTTGAAACTTCAGCATAAAGACCTGTATAATCAGAACCTGAACCAGAAAAGTAAGGATTTACAACTTGATCAAAATCTTCACCAACAACATAGTCAGGGGAAGTAACTGCGACAAATTGAGTAGGTGTTGTAGAACCATTATACAGCTGTGAACCATTCTGTAACATTTTTGCTATCATACCGTTTCCATTATATACAGCACAGTAAGGCGCTGAAAGTGATGAGGAAAGTGTAGCCCAAATACAGTCACGGTCTGTTTCAAGCGCTGGACCATACACTTCAAGCTTTGATCCTAAGTGATATGAGAAAACTTGTGTTTGAGAACCTGTTGAAGATGCTGAATAGTATGTATACGCAAAAGCATCACGCTGATTAGATGTTGATGATGTTGCGTAGCTAGAAAGAAGTGGCATAAACTGTGGGGAAAGCGCCGCAAGAGTGCTTGGATACTGTGCGGAGTTAGATTCAGCATACTGCTCAAGCGCAAGCTGAGTTGACTTAACTTCGGCAATCTTCTTAGCATCACGCGCCTTCTTACGAGCACTTTGAATAGGTGCAGCAATAATAGTTGATAGGAGACCGATAATCGCGATCACCACGAGAAGCTCGATAAGGGTGAATCCACGTACTTGTTTTTTTGTAAATGTGTTTGACATATTATTATTCTATCTTTTGTAGATATTATTAAGTATATACTTCTTCTTTTTAAAAATTCAACTGCTTTAAAAAAAACTTGTGGATAAGTAAAGGACGGAATGAAGTACGAAGAATGAAGAATAATGAAGAATGAGGTTAAGTGCTTATATTTTAAGGTTATTTTAAACATAAGAACGAGGCATTCGGCCTCGTTCTTTTGTTGTGTATTCATCTAACATCTAAAGTCTAACGTCTAATACCTAGCTTCTTATCTTCATTCTTCCCTCTTTTCATCTATTTAATCGCGTCTGTAAGGGAGTACATTGGGAGAAGAATAGCGGACACAAGCACACCTACACCAATACCGAGACTCACAATCATGGCAGGTTCAATAAGACCGATGATAGAATCAATTGCGGTATCAAGTTCACGGCGATAAAAGGAAGCAAGATTCTTAAGAATGAAACTAAGTTCTCCTGTTTCTTCTCCAATATGCACCATCTGTACAAGAATATTTGGCACAAGAGGTTCTTCGTAGAGTGCTTTAGAAAATGCTTTACCTGTCTGTACTTTTTCTGAAACTCTCGCAAGAAGTCTTCTGTATACGTGATTATCAATAAGAGATGTCGTGATATCAATTGACTTTACAATCGGAACACCGTTTGCGAGCATTGTGTTCATATTATCAGCAAGTCTTTGCAAAAAAATCTTCTGCATAAGGTTTCTTACAGGCTTAATCTTAAGCATAAATTCATCAAAAGTATACCCACCTTCTTCAGTCTTCTTCCATCGTAAGAATGCAAACCACGCAAGGCCAAGTAAAGGGAATGTGATCGGGCCGTACTTTACGAAAAGATCAGAAATACCGAGAACGATTCTTGTAACAAGGGGCAACTCGGCACCTTCTTCTGCAAACATCTTTGCCATTTTAGGTACCACAAAGGTAAGCATGGCAACCATAATCGTGAAAAATGTCCCCATAACGAACGACGGGTATGTAAGCGCTTTCTTAATCTTCTGATTAAGTTCATAGTTACGATCAAGGTAATCAGCCAAGAAAAGGAATACTTCATTTAACTTTCCACTTTCCTCACCAGCTTTCACCATGTTAACGTAAAAGTTAGAGAAAAGATCCGGACGCCTAGAAAGAGCATCTGAAAGTGAAATACCCGACTCAATATCGTCCGCAACACCAAGAATACTTTCTTGCAATGTTTTGTTCTCGTTTTCTTGAGCAAGGAGACGGAAGGCGCGAAGCGCAGAAACACCGGCTTCGAAGAGTGTTGACACCTGTCTTGAGAAGAGAACGATATCTTTCTGCTTGATCTTTTGTTTAAACAGGCTTGAATTTTTAATAGCCCCAAACACATTAGTATTCTTGTCAGCTTTCTCTTTTACTTCAAGAAGCGTTGTGATTCCTTGCTTCTGGAGAAGCATAATAGCATTATCAACTGACGTCGCATCTATATCTCCTTCTACTTTATTACCATTATTATTGAGGTGGGTGTAATGAAATAACATACTCTTCTTGTTTATTTTATAATAGCCTATCAAACAAATTTCTTCTTCGTACAAAACTGTACGCAACATCTCTTGCAACAGATCCTTCTTGTACCAACTTGGCAAGATAACGATCGAGATCAATCATGCCATCCTTGGAACCAATCTCAATAAGCGTGTCAATCTCGTGGGTTCTTTTTTCTCGTATAAGATTAGCAACGGCACTTGTATTAAGAAGCAGTTCAAAGGCTGGGATAAGCCCGCCTGTCGTTGTAGGAACAAGACGCTGTGACAAAATACCAAGAAGTGATGATGCAAGCTGAAGTCTAATCTGATTCTGCTGTTCTGCAGGAAATGAGTCAATAATACGGTCGATTGATTGTGCTGCAGAATTAGTATGGAGAGTAGAAAACACAAGATGCCCGGTCTCAGCTGCGGTTACTGCTGTTGAAATAGTCTCGCGTTCACGCATTTCACCAATCATAATCACATCAACATCTTGTCGTAACGCATTAACAAGTGCAGTATTGAAATCATTTGTATCAATACCAACCTCACGTTGTTCAACAAGTGATTTATCTTGATCAAAATGAAATTCAATAGGATCTTCAATGGTAAGAATATGTCTTCTTGATTCTTGATTGATAAGAGCAACCATTGCAGCAAGCGTAGTTGACTTTCCTTGACCGACCGGCCCTACCACCAAGAAAAAACCTTGCCTTTCTCTGGTTATCTCAACAAGCTTCTCTGGCAAATTAAGTTCTTGAATTGATTTAACCCGAGGAACAAGTCGAAGAGAGACAGAAATCATCCCCTTCTGGAATGAAGCATTCCCACGCAAACGATATTCTTTGCGGTGCGTATATGAAAAATCAAGCTCCTGCTTTACTACGAAGTTAGTGAGTGATTTTTCCCCTATCATTTGATGAAGAAAACCGAGCGTGTCTTCACCGGTGAGTTCTTTCTTTCTTGTAAGAGGAATGAGCTCTCTACTGATGCGAAGCGTAGGAAAAGAGCCGACCGTAAGATGTAGGTCTGACCCCCCTTCTTTTACCAGTGTCATAATAATATCATCGAGCTCTGCTTCGTAATTCATAGTAAGAACAAATCTAAAGATACAATGTTAGTTTGCTTTATTGTATACACAGATAAGTATAGCAAGGAGTACGAAGAGTACAATTGGATAACTTTGTTTTGTTAAAGCTCAGCAAGTTCAGTAAAAGGAACCTTTCCATTCATACACTTAATCATCGCATCTTCTTTGAGCATAAGCATTCCATTTTTTCTTGCAATCTTATAAATTTCTTCCTCACCTTTGCTACGTAGTATAGCTTCTTCAATCTCATCAGTGATGGTAAGGACTTCAAATACTGGCACACGACCTTTCATGCCCGTTGGAGCATCTGCACTTGGTTTTGCTTCATAAAATGGTCTATCAGTCTGAAATTCTTTTTTGAACTCATCAGGAAGATCTTCAAACTGTTTACTTACCATCTCTTTGAGCGAGGCTGTCATTTCCATTGGCTCACCACACCCTTCTGCTATTTGTCTTGAGAGACGTTGACCAAGCGCAGCGATAAGAACAGGAGCAATAAGATAAGGCTCAATACCCATGTCAAGAAGACGTGTTACTACACCGATAGACGTGTTGGTGTGGATTGTAGAAAACACAAGGTGACCAGTAAGCGCTGCCTGAATAGCAAGCTGTGCTGTTTCACCGTCACGAATTTCTCCCACCATGATCACATCAGGGTCTTGACGAAGGATAGAACGAAGTCCAGAAGCAAACGTATACCCAATATCTGGAAATACTTGAGACTGGTTCATACCTCCCACGTTATATTCCACAGGGTCTTCAAGAGAAACCACATTCTTGTGATCGCGGTCAATCTCATTAAGCATAGAATAGAGCGTTGTTGTTTTACCGGAACCAGTAGGACCAGAGATAAGTACCATGCCGTACGGAGCACCGAGTGCATCTCTGATTTGTTTCATTTGTAGCGTAGAAAAACCAAGATCGTTAAGAAGCTTTACACCCTTAATACTATCGAGAATACGGATCACGATCTTTTCACCGTAATACCCTGGAAACGAAGACACACGATAATCGATCTTACGATCACCAAACTTTGTACTAAAACGTCCATCTTGAGGCTTACGTTTCTCATCGAGCTTCATGCCACAGAGAATTTTAATACGCGCAATAAGCATTGGGTGCATCTTAGCTGGAAGTGCTGTAATCTGATCAAGTCGCCCATCAATACGCACACGAGTACGTACGCTAAGACCAATATGTTCTATATGGATATCAGAAGCGGTGTTATCGATAGCATAACGAAGAATGGTACTGAAGATGTCCGGTATTGGAAGCTTTGCAAGATTTTTATCAAGCACACCAGTCATTTTTTCAAGATCGATCTCTTCTGCTTCTTCTCCATCGTCACTTAAATCATCCTGATCTTTGCCAACATAAGCAATTACTTCATTATCAACCTTATCAGTAACACTTGCCTTATCTGTCTTGAGATCATCAGGCGATAGAATACCGAAATGCTTCTTAAAAGCATCATAACTCACCAAATACACCTTATACGCCTGATGATCCGCGCCAAAAAGAAATTGAAGACTAGAAAGCACATTACCGTACTCAGGATCAACAATACCAACCAAAATAACTTCTTCTCTTACCTCAAGAGGAACCGCAAGAAACTGTTTAGACTGTACAACATTAATATACTTTGTAAGTTCTTTATCATCAACAATATCACCACGATATACCGGAAGGCCGTGAAGCGTACTTCTTACTTCTGTAATTTCTTCACTTGTAATTCCTTTTTTCGCCAAAAGATCATCAACCAAAACACCCTCCCCAGAAGAGACGGCGGCATCGATTTCTTTTGCTTCGATTTCGGTGAGCTTATTTTGGCTAACAAAAAGATCAAGGAGTAGCATACGGTTCAAGAACGAACGGGTCTTCTCGTCCTCGGGTAGTGCTTCTTGGAACAACTTCCGGCATATCTATAAAGGATTTAAACAAGGCGGTCTCTGTAAAGGCAAGATCTTTCTTCGAGAGTTTTATTTTATTTGAAGAATCAGTTAGTGCTGTCGCTGCTGTCTGTAACTTTCCAGTAAAACTACCGGGAGTAATAGTTTCAATAGTTGGGTTTTGGTTAATCTCAACATTACCGGTAAAAAAGAGTAGATACATGTAGTATCCAAAAGCAGAAAAGACAAGCATACCGAAAAGTCCTGTGAGAAATGCCATTAATTTTGATAAGCTGATTTGCATATAATAATATTTTACTTTTTAAGATAACGAACCTTGAAGGTAATATTCATATCAAGCAACTCAGCTATTTCTTCCTGTGACAGAGTTCTGTCTTTTTCATTATCTTTTTGATTTAAATGAGTAATAGCTGCACGCTCAACAGTATACAGTCTTAAATTTTTTTCAAAAGCTTCAACCAGCTTCTTAAAAACAGGATATCTCCCTCTAAAATTAAAAGTGACTACATATGCCCCTAAATTTTGATTTATATCTTTCCTATCCTCTGCAATTGATACAGAGCTGAGAGCGACACCTGCTTTGTCCCCAATTGTAATAACTTCATTTCTAAGTCTGATTGGATCTATTGTATCTGGTAACATTATCATAACCTGTTCATCAAGACCTGTTTCAATTAAAGCTTTATAATCATCATTAATTTTTTTTGTACTTTTTACAACAAGATCAACTTGATTAAAAGCATTCTGATACATCGCTTTATTAGTTTTGAGCTCTCTGATACTATGCTCTGGTGTCCAAATAAGACCAGTATCTCCGGTATAAATCGGTTGCAAAAAAGCAAGATACAAAACAGCAGAAGTTAATACAAGAAGTGTGTTTAAAAGTTTTGGGGACATATAATTACTAATGCTATGGTTTATTTGATTGAGACTGAGTCGTTGTTGATGAACCTTGATCAACAAATACAACCTGATCAGGAAGAAGTCCTTGAACAAAGACAGGTGTCGTGACTCTTACTTTAAAAGTCGCTTGTCCGTCAATAAGACTGCCAGTTTTTGGTGTCGGAATAACCTTACTATAATTTTTTAGATTGATTGAATCTAGCTGTTGTATCAATGCCTTGTAATTCCCAGTAACCACATCAAAAGAAACAGTATACCCAGCGCCCTGTCTATTCAAAGAAAAGCTATCAAAATAAACCTGATTCTCGACCACGCTTTCTAGAAATCTAAGCGGAGATCTCGCAGAAACATAGTCTTTAAGAATACCGTCCAGTGCAACAAATCGCCTAGATAACTTCTTCATATCTTCATAAGGATACTCTTTAATTTCACTATTTCTTGCCTCAAGATCTCCTTTTACGGAATCCACCTCACTCTTGAGGTACATCGAATACGCAAAGGTTATCGCCGAAGCAAGTACCATAAAAATAGTAACAATAATAAGCATAATTTGTATATACGCCATTACTGTTGGTGGTTTACTTCTGTCTCTTAAGAGGAGAATTGGGGAATTAGGATCAGATTCTGGTACAGGTTCATTAGAACTTCCAGGGGGAGCCATGCCTCCTTGAGGCTGTGCTCCCTGTTGCTGATTTGGATTAAAAGAAAAAGGCATAGATTAGTTACCGGGAAAGTAATTTTTTGAGTGCGCAACCAACTGCGACAGCGTATGTTGGCCCAATCTGCTCCATCATCTCTGAAAGGAACTCTGGGACAACTATCTGCTCAAATGGTGTAACAATTCTTCCTGCAATATGTACCGTCTTACTATACGTAGTTAACATACCCGGGATCCTTGATCCGCCACCTGTTAAAATTATTCCCTCAATAGTTTGATTATACTTTCTTTCGTACATTAGGGATAGTCTTGCAACCTCACCAAACAGTGGATAACTCGAAAGTTCAAGAATATCTTTTAGGTAAGGATTAGACTCGTCACCTTTATATCCAAAAACTCTCTTTGCTTCCTCCGCAGTATCAATTGTTACAGAGAGTGCTTTTGTTACCTGCATGGTTCCTTCTTGTGATCCACGACTTATTACATGCATATCAAGCACAATACCTTGATACACAAGAGATAGTACGGTATTTATAGCACCAATATCCACATACATCACCATATTATGTGTATGTGGTGGGGAGCTACGCAAGAGACTGTACCCGTGTATCTCATACTCAACATTGCGAAGCTCAAGTTTTTTAACCAAGCTATCATAGGTCATCAGAGAATTATTATTCACCGCAGCAAGAACAACACTTGTTGTTTTGCTATCAGCACCAAACTTAACTGTAGGAGGTGTATGCCACCAATCCATTTGCACCTCCGTAAGTGGTATTGGAATATATTTTCTCGCTTCGATCGGCATCATCGTTCTTAATTCATCATCAGAAACCTTAGGTACATGAACAAGAGATACGAATGCACCCGATGAATCAAGCGCAACCACTGTATCTTTTGCAGTAATTTTTGCTTCCTTAAAAAGGTCTTTAATTGCTTCAACTAGTTTTTCTTCACCAAGATGAGCTGCCTGACCAATCTTAAGCCCGGCATAAGGACCAAGTTCTACTTCTCCGTATGTGTCAAGAATAATTTTATTCTTCTCCCTACGAAGTTGTACAACTTTTACAGAAGAAGTACCGATATCAAGACCAAGCACTTGATGTAATTCGTCTTTCTTAAAAAGATCCAGCATACTTGTAAGTATATACTATGTTTATCTTACATTTTTAGCTTTATACTTATCTACATGTGGATGATTCAATCACTCTCTACAAAAATAATAGAATTTATTTTCCCAAAACATTGCTTTATGTGTAAAAAAGAAGGCGTATCACTTTGCGAACCATGTCTTCTTACCCTTACACCACCTCTTACTACACCATTCCCATGGATTACGAGTTTGTACTCTTTCAAAAAGAATGAACTAAAAAGGATTATTCATGCGCTGAAATATTTTCACCGAAAAGATTTAAGTTCACCTTTTGCAAAAGAACTCTCGAAGCTACTCACCACTCTACCCCCTACTTCTCTCCTTGTTCCAATCCCAATGAACACTCTTCGCAAACTTCGCCGAGGACATAACCACACCGAAACACTTGTTAAAGATATTCACACAATAACAGGCATACCTTTTTCAACAACGCTTCTTGTGAGATCTGTGGCACACAAACAACAAGTTAAGACAAAAAATAAAAAAGAGAGATTTAGTAACCAAAAAGGCGCATTTTACCTAGCACAAGACCCAAAAGGACTTACAATTATCCTCATTGACGATGTCACCACAACAGGAGCAACACTTCACGAAGCAAGAAACTTACTTCTTAAGCATGGCGCAGAGCATGTTCTTGCATACACTATCGCACACTAAAAAACAGCAACGAGGGTTGCTGTTTTTGTAACTTATACCGAGCAAATACTTCTAGAGAGACTTAGGAGTAGTAGTTGCTTGAACACCTCCTTTATTCTCGCGCTTCTCTTCATGTTTCATTTCCTTAAGTACCGGCTTACGAGCAACTTTTGAGATACTGTTGAAGTCTTTTGCAATCTTCTTAAGCTCTACGTTTACAGAATCAATAGTTGCCTTACTTGAAGTTCCATAATCAATAGGCTTAAGCGCCGTAACCTTAGGAAGCATTGTCGCAAGAGAGTTCATATCAAGGGCGACGAGAGCCTTTGCGTCATCGAGATTTTTCTGCCACTCAGTAACGTCTTTTCCTTTTGTTTTCTGTTCATCAATTTTTGTTTGAATCTTAAGAAACGCTTGAGAAAGTTTCTGTGAATGATTCTGCAAATCAAAGATCCGCTTCTCAAGACGCACCTGTGGTATCACAATTCCAAAAACTCGATAATCGGAAGTAATACGGGAGACAAGGGCTTTTGTAGACGTCGCGTCCGTCGAAGAAGCAATTGTTGCGCCTAGTGTGTTAAGCCCAGTAACAGTCGAATCAAGAGGTGCAATAAGTATCTTTTTCTGTTCATCTGTAAGATTCTTATCTCTCTCTATAATATTCTTATTAGAAAGAAGTGCTTGCATTCTCTCTTTTATAAGCTGGCTAGCTCTTTTTTGTAACTTACTACCTGGAGTATGGTCAACAACTGACTGAAGTTGTTCATCAACAGGTCTCACCGTACCCACGTCAGGAGTTGTGGGCATTCTTACATCATCCCCACTTGAAGCAAATGCAAAAGAAGGAAGAAGAGACATGGCACACAATCCAGAAATAAATATTTTTTTCATAAATATATTTTTATACTAATAAAGTAAGAACACTGACCGCAATACAAGCAAATTCGTGTTCTGGTAAGAGTAAAAACACTTACAATGCTTTAATATATTGCTTGTATTCCCTTTCACTTACTATAACAGTTACTTCGACTACTTTGTGACATCACCAAACAATTTCATCAAGGCCGTGTTTCTCCAAATACTGATTACACAAAGAAAAATGGTTACATCCAAAGAACCCTTGATGTGCCGAAAGCGGGGATGGGTGAGGTGCCTCGAGCACGAGATGTTTAGAAGTATCAATAAGTGATTTTTTACTCCGTGCATAATTACCCCATAACATGAATACTACATTCTCTTTTTTGTCTGACAATGTCTTAATTACATAATCAGTAAACTCTTCCCACCCTTTTCCTCTGTGGGAAGCTGGGGTGTGTGCAACAACAGTAAGAATTGCATTAAGAAGAAAAACCCCCTGCTTCCCCCAAGAAGAGAGGTTACCGTGCACCCCTTTCTTAGAGACACCGATATCTCGCTCAATCTCTTTATATATATTTTTAAGAGAAGGAGGAATCATAACCCCCTCCTCAACCGAAAAAGAAAGTCCGTGTGCCTGATTATCTCCATGATATGGATCTTGTCCAAGAATCACCACTTTTACCTGAGAAAATGGAGTAAGTTCAAATGCCTTAAAAATATCTTTTGGTGGAGGAAATATTTTTTTTGAAGCATACTCTTTTCTTACAAAATCACTTAATCGCAAAAAACTCTCTTTCTTAAAAAAATCATCAAGGGCTTCTTTCCATTCTTTTTCGATAGTAACTTCTTTTTTCATACTTAATTAATCTACCAACTCACCACCAAGCCAAGACCCTGCCACATATCCAGTAGTCCAACATAGCTGAAGAGAAAAGCCACCTGATGGTCGATTGATATGGAGAAGATCTCCTGTCACAAAAAGATTTTTTACTTTCTTCGAACGCATGGTTCGCATATCAATCTCCTCAAGAGGAACACCTCCGTCTGCAACTACTGCACGATCAAATCCCATTAAACCTAGAACGGTACACGGCATCGCTTTAAGCAAATGAATAATTTTCTTTCTTTCTTCTTTTGTTATCGAGTGTACTTTTGTTGTTACGTCAACAACAGAAGCCAGGGCTACAGAAACACCCTTTTGCATCCCATCCGGAACAAGATCCTTGAGAATATTTTTTAATTCTTTATTTTTATGTTCATCAAAAAGTGAAATGATATTTTTTTCAAGTGTACCAATATCAAGTGATGGATACATGTCGATACATGCTGTTACTGGACCGGTATGCATAAGCTCCGCTACTTTATATGCATTATTAAGAATAAGTGGGCCAGAGATACCGAAGTGCGTGAATAGTATCTTCCCCTTAAGCATAAATTGTTTCTTATTATCAACAAAAAAAGTAATCTTCGACTCAGGAACAGACACTCCGGCAAGTACATGCACCCATTCTTCTCTCACCGCAAGTGGCACAACTGCAGGCGTCGGATCATGTATCGTATGCCCAAGATCGCGTAACCACTTGAATCCATCTCCGGTTGACCCTGTTTTTGGATGAGACACTCCCCCTGTTGCAAAAATATATTCTCGAGCAGTGTACTCCTTGTTACCAACAAAAAGAGACGTGATAGCACCGTCTTGTACAACTACTTTTGTTACAGTTGCAGATGTAATCACTTCTACTCCACCCTCTTTCATATAGTCAGTAAGTACATCCACAACATCTTCTGCTTTGTGCGACTTTGGAAAAGCTCGATAATTCGCTTCAACAACAAGCGGTAAACTGCGTGATTCAAAGAACGCACATGTCTCCTCTACACCAAATTTACTAAAAAGTGAATACAGGAACTGCTCAGACTTTCCATACTTCTTAAGAAAAGCATGTTCATCAGGATCTCTGTTAGTAATATTACATCTTCCCCCTCCTGAGATACGAAGTTTTTCTCCAAGCCTCTTATTCTTTTCAAGAAGAAGCACTCGAAGCCCGCACTCAGACGCTCGTCCTGCTGACATCATTCCTGAAGCTCCTCCGCCTATCACAATCACATCATACTGATTCTCGTGTTTTTTTGTCATAATTCTAAAGAATCAACCTCTCAACTGGTTTCAAAATTGCTTTCTTATCTTGTTTCCACACATCATTAACATCAATATAAAGCTCAAGCTCATTACCATCTGGATCAAGAATATAGAGACTATGTGTCACGTGGTGATTCGCGGTACCAACAATTTCTATACCATGACGCATGAGCTCGTCGAGAGCATTTCTTAAATCATCATCATGATTACCTATCTTAAAACCAATATGGTACAACCCAGGCCTTAGTCTTATCTCTGGTACAACTTCACCTCCTATCTCAATAAGAAGAAGTTCATGATGAGTCCTCCCAGAAGAAAAAAGTGCTGTATGTGTATCTCGATGCAATTCCTCAAAACCAAGAATATTTTTATAAAAATCTGCTGACCTCTCAAGCGAAGTCACATAGAGTACAACATGGCCAAGTTCGTGAATTTTCATAAAAATAATACCCTAAGTATACCATGCAAAATAACCACATATTCTTCCCTAACATTTTGACATAGAGTATACTTAAGCCATATGAATCTAGAAACCTTACGCACTTTTTTACTTACAAAAAAATACCTGATTCTTGGTGGCACGGTACTTATCCTTGGAACAATATTCCTCGCATACAATGTGCAAGCACCAGCTAAGATCACTGAACAAAAAGACCAAAAACCTGTGCACCGTCTGCAAGGACTCACTGTTCATTACACCTGTGATAGCGGAGTCTCTGCAACTGTTGTCTATAATAATGACAACAAGGACGCGAGTGAAGCAGAGTTTATTTCTGACAAATACGCGACAGGCAAGCTTGTTCAAGTTCGATCAGGTTCTGGTGTACGCTATTCAAATGGTGAGTACGTTTGGTGGAACAAAGGCAACACTGGATTCCTTACTATTGATGACACCGATCAGACAATGCTTGTCAATAATTGTGTAGAAGCTGTTGCAAATTAGACAATAGAACACAGATTAACAGACAACAGACTAAAGAGTAAGTACTATACACAAGCGAGGCCTTTCGGCCTCGCTCTTGTATCTTGTCTGCATTTTCTAATATCAAGTCTAACGTCTAACATCTATGTCAATCAAATATCGACACCAAGTACTGATCAATTTCTTTTTGATCAATGTCATAAAAGTGAAGCCCTCTATCGTGCAAATATGTTGCAAGTTTAACACCTACAAATCTGAAGTGCCATGGTTCATAGATATAATACGCATTTCCTTTTGGATACGAGAGCACAAAGCCGAATCTGTACGCATTATTCATAAGCCATGTATATGCTTCTGTTTTATCAAATCCTGACAATCCACCGTTAAGGCCTGTAGTAGTGAAATCAATCGTAGTTCCAAGCTGATGTTCTGAGTAGCCCTGATCAGCAGAAAAAGTATTCGCAGTTCCTTTACCATAAGTGACTGCGTACTGACTCTTAAGTGACTTCTGCTCGTCAAATGATCTATACGCTGACTTTACATACAAGGTGATACCATCTTGTTTTGACTGATTAAGAAGTGAGAGAAGGAATGTGTTAGCTTCCGTCAAAAAACGTTCATCTCTATTTTCATTATACGTAAAAGATTTTGGAATAAGTGTAAGATGTGCCGGAATATAATTTTCATTAAGAAAATATACTTTTGAATACTTCTTGAGAAGCATTTGATCCACTTGAGACAATTTCTGTAATGTACTCACCGTTCCTGAGATAGAACCGACCGCCTGTTCGACGCCTCCTACTTTTGATCTCACTGCGTCAATATTTTCTTGAGTATATGAGAGCGTGCTTGAGAGGCCGGAAGTCTGCTTGCCAAGATCTCTAAGCGTAGCATCAAAAGCACTCACTGTCTTTGCAAGCGCAAGAGTCGAAGAAGTGAGTTGAAGCGAAAGCGTGCTCACTTCTTTTCGTAACGACTGTATTTCGTATTCTTGGTATGAAAAAATACCAGCGACAAAAAGTGCCAAAACCGTTATTGGCATATATCGAATCAAAAGATGTATACGTTTATCCATTATCAATAAGTATAGCAGGTGAAAGAGACGCTATGCACAAATAGTTATTTATATACCCGTAATACAATAACCAATACCAACTAAACTAACCACTATAAAAAAAAGTAGTAAGTGCACGATAAATTTTCCATCCTCTTCCCTACTAAGAAAACTATATGCGATTTTTAAAAGAAAAAACATTATAAGAAGAACCAAAAATACAGAATATTTAGAGTCAACCCAATCTGGTAAAAAATTTAGAAAAAAAGGAACAAGATTTAGTAAAACCGGAGCAAATAATACACCCACCAGCAAAAGAATTAATTTATTTTTAAAACTGCCACTATTTTTTTCGCCCTTATTTAAAATGTCTGTCTTAGTAATATGTTGATTTTCTTGTGTCATTGTATTTATAATACTAACTAAAATACTGATTATATATCCCGCAAACCAGCAAGACAAAAACCAAACCCAACAGAGAGAGCTACAGTAAAAAAGAGAAGTGTATATGCAATAACTTTCTTACCTCCTACCTCTCTACGGTAAAAAATAATACTTTTTACAAAAATTTTTATAAGAAAAAATATTATAACAAAAAGAAGAAGTAAAAAAAGACAACCGAGGATCATACTTACCGAACTTAAAAAAACTTCACTGCCAGGAAATAAAGTTTCTAAATAAAGAATTACAGAAAGAGTAGCCGTTGGCAAAAAAGGTGCACAAATTACAGCTAATATAAAAATAATCACTTTCTTTTTAAACCTTCCATCCGGTGTTTTAAAAAATGAAGTTAAGTTACCCTCTTTAGTATTTTCTACGCTTTGTACCTCTTGATTCATCATATTTTTCTAAGATTTTTTTAAAAAAATTACATCATATTCATCATATTCACCAAACAAGTACCAAAACCAACCAATCCAACAACTACAAGAAAAAGAAGTGTGAACAATGCAAATCTTTTATCCTTATTTCCAAAAAGAGAACTACTTTTCCCAAGAAAATAAAGGAAGAACAGAAAAGCAATTCCCATTATCGGATACCAAAGAAATATTGCAACTTTAAAAAAATCTAGAAAATAATACTCTTTGACATTTGAAACAAATCCAAGCAAAGAAGTCACAACAAGAGCAAGTACTATCCTAATAAATACTTTCTTTGCAAACCTTCCATCTCGTGTTTCGAAAAAACCACCCCCGTCTTCCTTGGTAACTTTTGAAAAATCTGTTTCGATACTTTGTTGATTTTCTTGTGTCATTGTATTTATAGTATTTGATTATAGTATACAATACTTTTATTCTATTACGTAAGCATTCACTTAAAAAACTGCAAAAAACTTTCTTTTTCCATTCTTATAACATCCTGATATGTGTACCCTTCTTTGTTAGCATCAATATCTTTTTCTCGTTTTGAATATGTAAAAAATATTTTATCCCAAAGAGAGAGAAAAGAACCGTAGTTAGACATCTGACTTTCTCTATCTTCATAGTGATGAATTTTATGAGTTCGTGGTGTAATAAATACCACATCAAACCACTTATGCATCTTAAGATACTTCATATGAGTAAAAAACTGATACGTAAGTATAAAAAAATACCCAGACAATATAGCCTTAGGTGTAAGAGAAATAAAAACAAAAAAAATGAGCATACAATAAATAGATGCTTGTCCGAGCCAAGGAAGCATGATAGCGAGTGAAAGATTGTAATATCTGCCGACATGATGAATGCGATGTATCTTGTAGAGATACTTATTGTTGTGATGTACGCGATGATACCAATAATACAAAAAATCTATAACAATAACTGCTATACCAATTTCCAAAAAAGACGCCTCAGGAATCTCTCCCCACATCCATGTATACAAACCACTAGCACAATAAAGGAACAAAAAAACACTTAGTGTTTCTGTTAGGATAAGCACTACCCCATTCAAAAAAGCACCTTTTATTTCTTGCATATTATATGCATGATCATTCCGCATATAACTATATAGAAATTCCACACAACAATAAATCACTGAAGAGCTATAAAAAATAATAATTTTGAATAAGAAAGGCATAACCATACGCTACATATAACAAGTATACAGCACTCTTCCTGTGCAAAACAAAAACCGAGAAGAATTACATCTTTCTCGGTTCGAAATAAAACTGCAGTTACCTTGTGCCGTAATAGTGACAGAAACTATCGACATTACCATCAGGTGTCAGCACATGAGTGCAACAACTGTCGATACGTCCTTTGTCCCATGTACGCACATCCATGAACGGCTTGATGAAGACCATCTTGATATCTTTCTTCTCAATACCAAGTAACTTCAATTCATCTTCAAGACTGACACTGTCACACCCACAAGAAGCAAGTGTGTCATCAACGTCGAAGTTCATTCGGTCAGCGATAAAAGGAGCGAATTTGCTCATGTCAACAAAATGAGACACAGGCATCCAGGCGCCATCTTTTCTTACAAGAAAACCGACTGTGCCACAGTTAGGATCGCTACAAGGTAGAGGTGTCCAGGACTTACCATCCATCACACCACCTAATGCAACACTGTGCACAACATCAGCAACATTGATTGGGTTTTCAAGTATCTTGTCTTTGTTATTCCTTCCAGAAATGAACTCTGGCTGAAAAACAACCCAACGAATATTGTCATCAATCAGCGCTCTTTCTACAACCTTAGCGCACTCAAACTTGTTTTCATGCGACACAGTCATCACAAGAGCTACAGGGATGTTGTATTTTTTGCACTGACTAATTGCACGAGAACGAATCTCGCGAAAATCTCCAGCACGAAGCTCCAGTTGTCCTACTTCTTCAGTGCCATCAAATTGCAGATAGACACTAAACCTACCTGAAGGAGCAACCTGTGAAAGGTTATGCATAAAGATTGGATCTGCGATCTTGGTTCCATTAGTGTTGAGTAGCGTGTCCGCAATCCAGTCCTGCTCTCCAAGCCATGCAATGATTTTGAAAAGGTCAGGATGAAGCGTTGGTTCTCCTCCAGAAAGCTGAACAATATCAACACGTCCTTGCTTCTCATACAGATCAAGTATTCTTTTTTTGAAATCTTCAAAAGAAAGATACGCAGAAGACCTGCCAGTTTCTGTGTGTGGACTATCCGCATAACAAGTGTCACAAACAAGATTACAATCATAGACAATCTCAACTACAAGTGTGCACGTATGAAGCTGTGAAGCTGTTTTTGCATTCCCACCAAGAAGGGTCGTCCCGCACCCATTAGGCCCGCAAGCACAAGCTGTGTCACCCTGCTTCGCAAAATAGAAATTTGCATCACTAGAAACACGAGAACTTGTCCTCCCGCATTGAGGGCAATGCTTCACCATATAGACGCGTGGAGGATTGTCATTTGAACGAAAGATTTCTGCACGACATTCTTCACTACACTTGTTGCAACGAGATACAGTGTCTCCAATACGAGAACCGTTACCACAGAAATGATCGTATGAGTATCCATTGGCACAACAAGTGCCAGCACTCTTAACGACCTCTTGCAGGTACACTTGAGAAGGTTGATTCACGGTCCGATCCTTTCAAAAAGTTACGGGGTTTTGTACAGTCCGTTTTTTATACTATCAAAAATATAGTAGAAAATAAACAAAAGACAAGTAATTTGTATAGCTGATAGAGACCAAGCTAACGGTTGCGTTTCTTTCAAAAATTCAAAAAAGAATCTCATTCCAAAATAAATAATGATAAAAAGCCTAAAAACAAAGCCTTTTTGGAATCTCTTGCTTTTGATAAAAAAATACATAAACGGAAGTATGACCAGAAGTTCAACAATCTCATAGAGCGGAATTGGATGCCTGTTAAATGCATCCCCTTGTTTAAAACACCATGCATAATCACATACACTTCCGATAGTTCCATCTATAACCCCTGCCATTTGACAACCAATACGTCCAATAATAATCGCAATAATAAGCGGTATCACCACACCGTCCCCGGTATTTGTTCGTATACCGAGAATTTTTTTGGTAATCTCAATTCCAACAATACCCCCCGCGACACCTCCTACTATAGTTTTATTCATGTAGTAATAAAGCCATGTTGGTGGATGCAAAAAAAGATGAGGATTTTCAAGTGAAGCTAAAAGACGTGAACCAACAAGTGCGCCGATGAGCGCACCGAAGATATACCATATTTTTTTATCACCATGAACATCGCCTTTTTTGTTAAGTGAATAATACAGTTGCATTCCAACAAAAATAGAGAGGTAATCAGTAACAAGATGAATCCAAGGATATTCTGGTAACATAAAATATAATTAGTGATCTAGAGCCAAAAGTAAACAAAAACCAAAACCAACCAACAAAAGAGAAATCAATATGCCAGAAAAAAAGATAAAAACTCCAAAAGCAACTTCACTCCTTTTTCCTTTGTAATTTGTAATAATAAGTAAAAGAACAGGAACAGAAGACAGAAGAATAAAAGTGTCAGACTGAACTTTTAAAAGAGATACTTTCGATATCAAAAAAATAAAAATAGGCCAAATAAGAAACAAAAAAATAGTAATCCGTGTGTGCTTCTCAAAAAATCTGATAAAGATATTTTCTTTCTTTTGCACATTTTCTTCTTGATGGTTTTCTAGAGGAACAGTTTGTTGTTCATTTTCCATATATCGAAAGTGTAGCAAAATAAATAGAAAATACACAAGCCAAAACCAATAAAAAAATTACTTTTATTATTCTAAATACTTTCTACTCCCCCGACAAGATATCATTAATTGCTTTTCTTGTGAGCTGACCTATGTAACCAGTTTCTGGTATCCCAGCTGATCTTTGGAATTTTTTGACTGCTTGTGTTGTGATTGCTCCGAAGTATCCAGTTGCTTCACCTTCCATGAACCCTCTTTGGATAAGCAGGTCTTGCACATACTTCACCTCATCTCCCCTACTTCTCATTCCAAAAGTTTTCTTAATCGATCTTCTCGTGCTAGAGCCCTGACCATTCCCTTTATCGATATTTTTCTTAGTGATAAAAGTAACTGAAAGACTTTCGAATCCATTCTCAGGACACGGTGTTGTAATACATCTAATCGTGTTATCTTTTTTATAAACAACAGAATACTTTGTATTAGGAGTAAGTGTTGCTACGGTCACTGTCGTTGAACCAAGTGTTGTTTTCTTGGGAAGACATTCCGCGGGTGTTGGATAAATCATAATACACGCCTTCTCTGGTTCTGAATATTCAAAATATAGAGAAGCCTTCTCTTCTTCTGATAGCTTTGCGAGAACTTCCGATGACAAAGAGAACGTTGCCGATGTCGAACTAACCGAAGTAACTGTTGGACCGTTGAAATATGCTTGTGTCTCTTTTGCATCAAAGGCAAAAGAAGAACTAGAATAAGCAAAGAAACCTGTTACAAAAAGTGACACAAAAAGAAATGATTTTTTCATGAGTAATTTTTATTGAATGACAGCCCTTATACTTGTGATAACAGATAGAGAGAGGGTGTTGTGACAAAAAAGACAGAGACCTGTAGCTGGTTTATTGTTTTTGGATTCGGCGATTGTTAAGGTATTTTTATTTCTGGTTCGACAATCTCACCATCATAAAAATACTCTTAACTTTTGCCTTTAGACTATGTAGGAAAGTGGGGTTCGCCGATTACTTTGGTAGTTTACTTCATACTTTTAGTATTCATAAACCACTCAAAGTTTTCGGCTAAGCTTCGACACCACATTCTTGAGTACAAGAATGGCTCCGCGGTGTCTCAGTTCGAATCCCACTTTCTCTCGCAAAATTAACAAAACGAGAAGCTGTTGCTTCTCGTTTTGGATTTTGCGGGCCATGTGAGTTAAGTACCCATGACTACAAGCATTATAAGGCTTTTTGAGAGACTTTTCCACTACACTTTTGAGGCAAGTGAGTCGGGTCTTAAATGCCAACAAATGCCAATTTTATAGGAAGGTGACATCTTCAAAATGAAGTCAAAAAATGTTAAAATACAAGTATGATAAAGGATTTGAGTAACCATTTGACGGATCAAGAATTCTTCACCTATGTGAAGTTTTTTGATATGGTGCTCAACAAAAACAATATAGATTCTGACCTAAATGGAGAAATAAGTACACATTACCTCTCTATTGGACAGGAGGACTCCTATCA
Organism: uncultured Candidatus Saccharibacteria bacterium; assembly: GCA_964510805.1. GTDB lineage: Bacteria > Patescibacteriota > Minisyncoccia > Phycocordibacterales > UBA5272 > UBA11704. The sequence continues at coordinate 1,197 of CAZEDG010000009.1, read as the reverse complement.
AAGATTCTCTAGACTTTATGATTTTGTAGAGTATCAAGATTTACCTGTTAAGGTTGTTGAGTATAGTTACCACGGTGCTAAAGACCACATAGGATTTTATGTTGAAAAACCAGATAAGCCAACTAAGAAAGAAATTGAGAAAATATACGAAGATATAAGAAGTGGTAAAAATATAAAATACTCGGATACAGGAACACTATCTTGGGCGTGGATTAATGTATATGAAACTACTCGATTTTTACCTTACGAGTCCACAGTTCTGGATCATGGGAAAAATAGTTTAAAAGTAAATATTGATGGGTATCTTGAGAATTTAATTAACAACAAACTTTCACTTGTTAAAAAGAACTATTATACATTTCCTGTTTTAAAAGAAGCGTTCATCAGACTAATTGAAGAGAAAGGCATGATCCAACTCTTTGGTAGAAATTTTGTTATAAAAGAAGAATTATATGAATCTGGGAATATTAAAAGAGATCCTAATTTCTGTATTGTACAAACAGCATATGCGCTCCAACATCTTGGTTATTTAACTGTTAACAATGTATGGAGAGATGATCAGTATGGTGACACTAAAACAAAATACTTTGTAGCAATTAACATAACTGTAAATGATAGTTTTGTTGATGAAATTAATGATAGATATAAAAAAGAAAATCCTAAAAACATAATCACTAGTTTTTATAAACAAAAAGGGTTATTAAAATTTGCTGGAGAAGAAATAAACCTTTCATTAAAAGGCAAAGAAACAGATGCTTCCTTACTCATGGATACTCTTTTTAGGAGAGATGACACGGATTGGGTATACAATGATGATATTTTTGCAGACTGGAAATTTAATGATGCAGATATTAAAAAAGCTCCTAAAAACAAAGTTTATTTTGCAGCCAAAAAGATTAACGAGAAAGTTGCAATGAAGACCAAAATTGAAGATCTAATTGAATTTACAACTGAAAAAGCAAGGATAAATCCTCGCTACAATAAAATTGATGAATAATTTATAAATCGCAATAAATTTTTATAAATACCCCTAATATATCCTGAAGTTATCCTTCGGGATTTATTAGTTAACTATAAAAGTTTATATGCAAAAGCAAAAAATCATATGGTCAATTACTACTCAAAAAGTAAGTGATCTGACAAAAAACGGATACAATCCGCGAAAGTTAAGCGAGAGTGAGCGAAGAGACTTGGAAA
>CAZEDG010000008.1:26216-32473 GCA_964510805.1 uncultured Candidatus Saccharibacteria bacterium | reverse complement strand
GCGACACGCTGATCGCTGTGTTTAATAACTGACATAGATATAGATAGAGTATAGACGTTAGACCTTAGATGTTAGAAAGGTAACAATTGAAGGTACGCCTATTATGTGTGCTAAAAATGGTAGCACTATTGTTTATTAAAAAAGAAACTATAGTCAGTATACATCCAAAAGAAAAGATGTTCTGTTGAAAAGAAAATGACGCGCTCTTTTTGCACGTCATTTTTCTTTACAAAATCTAAGTATGTTGATTCTGATTATTTAAGACCGAGCTTTGCAACAACTGCGTTATAGCGCTTCTTGTTTGTAGACTCAAGGTACTTAAGATGTGATCTACGGTCAGCAACCATTTGGATAAGTCCACGACGAGAGTGGTTATCCTTAGCATGAACCTTGAGATGTCCTGTGAGTTCGGTAATTTTCTTACTCAAAATAGATATCTGAACTTCAGGAGATCCTGTGTCTTTCGCGTGGATCTGAACGTTTTTGATGGCAGTCGCCTTTTTCTTTGGTGTAAGCATACTATTAATGACTATTTTGCAATCATATCATATATTTATAAAAAAAGCAAGCCCTTCGTTTAGGGTGAGTTTTGATACAAAATGAGCAAAAAAAGCCTTACTTTGTAGTGTTTTTATATAAAATATGTAAAAGCCTCGCTTCTTGTTTGAGAAGCGAGGCTGGAGCTATTCCCCCTCTTTTTCTTTTCTGTAAGTAGCAATAATCTCTTTAATTTCTTGAAGAAGTTGCTTGTCCTCTGTGAGGACGAATTCGGTTTCTTCTACTCCACCCATGATAGGTTTTTTGACAACGTATTTTTCTGCAACAGCACTCATACAGACATGAAGATCGACATCTGCGTATTCATTCCAAAATGCGTTAGAGCTACCCTTGCCACTGTCAAAGTCTTGACGGAGTGTTCCGTGATCTCTATCAAGAAAGATAAAGAGAGACGCTCCAGTTTTTCTGGATAAAAAATCTCTTACCCACATTGCTTCAAGAAGTTCAGGCAGTGTGGTGATATTTGGATTCGGCGACATGAGGATCTCCTTTGTAGAACTATATGTCAGCACGATTACTGACAAAACTAAACTCCACCACCATCCTACACGACTAGACCTTAAAAATCAAAAATAAGTAAGTTGGCTATGTTTACTAAAAAATTTGACAAAATCAAGTAGTAGTAGTATCTAATTTGCTTTACGGGAATGGTCCTGAAGAGTCTGTAGCAATACAGTGTTCCTTGACATGTAGTGACATACAACGACCGAGAAGGTCAACGTGCTTGCGCTACACATGTGGAGTTGGATCAAATGGCTCAATACCAAGGAGTTAAGGTGATCAATGGTGCTCTCGACGAAGTCGGCAATGCCATTGTTCTGCGTGGAGTGATCGATACTTCAACGCTCCCTAATTTGAAAGTTGATAGTTACCAACGGGAAGAACGTTCAACATCAGATCTTTCCAAGATGGTTACTGCTCTTAAGGAAGGTAAACAACTTCCTGACATTGAAATTGGTGTTCGTGGTGGTAACTGGACTGAGAGGGGTGGTGTGTTTTACATCACCGATGAGTGCTATATTGTCGACGGTCTTCAGCGTGTCACCGCTTCTAAGCGCAGACTTGCAGAAGATTCGAATGCAATTGTTCGTCTCGGTGCAATGTTCCACTTCAACACCAACATCAAGTGGGAGAAGGACCGTTTCAAGGTTCTTAACGGTGGAGAAGGCGGACGTGTTCCTGTTTCTCCGAACGTACTCCTTCGCAATAGTGCTGATGAGTCTACGTCAGTTTCTGCTCTTCTTGCAATGACTCAGAATGACAAGGAATTCGTTTTGAAAGGAAAGGTTTCTTGGAATCAGCGCAGGGCACGCGGGGAACTGATGAACGCGCTCACAGTGCTTAAGATTATCGGTGCGCTTCATAGCCACTTTGGTCCTGGCCGTAGTCCTCGCTATTATCATTTGATGAAGTCAACTGATAAGACAATGGTAACTGTTGGCCCGAATACGTGGAGGGCGAATGTACGAGCATTCTTCGAATTCCTTGACCAAGCTTTTGGTGTGAAGACGATTAAGTATGCTGACTTGTCGGCACACATTCGTTTTGGTTTTTTGCGTACGCTTGCACAGGTGTTCGCAGACCATAAGTCCTTCTGGATAGACACCAAGCTGACGATTGATCCACGTGACTTTCAGAAGATGCGTGCTTTCCCGATCAATGACCCAGGAGTGGTTGCGCTTATTGGTGGTAGTAGTAGCGTGAATCCGATCTTGTATCAAAAGATTGTTGCGCATTTGAACAGCGGAAGGCGCACAACTCGTATGGTCAAGTGGAATGGTCAGGCTGCCGACGGTATTGTTAGTATGGATATTGATCAAGGGGGTGGTGACGATGATTCTGATACCGGCCCTGATTCCACTATGGGAGAAGTTGAGTTTGCCACTCAGTAATCTTTACTGAGATTGCTGTTTAAAATTCAGCATAGAACCCTCGAACAACTTAAGGTTGTACGAGGGTTTTTTAATATAGTTATGTTATCCGACAATGAGGTATACTGTCAGGTAATAGTTAATAGTTATAGTTTTGTCTGTGTTCTTTTTAATACTTGTATTTTCTAACATCTAAAGTCTAATATCTAAAATCTGTTCCCCTACTTTCCACTATCTATACATCATGTTTTCCCTCTTCTCACTTAAACAAGATTTTTTGCAATATATCGAGATAGAAAAAGGTCGCTCATCGCTTACGGTGCGTAACTATGATCATTACCTCACTAGATTCCTTGATTTTATAAAGGTTGAATCACCGGATGCTATCACCGAAGGAATGATGCGAGAGTATCGTGTTCACCTTAACCGCCTTCCCGCAAAAGAACCAAAGCGTGGACAGTCCGTAGAGACACTTGATAAGAGAACACAGAATTACCACCTTATTGCACTTCGTGCTTTTCTTAAGTACATACGTAAGCGAGGAATACAATCATATGACCCAGAAAGAATAGAACTCGCCAAGACCACCCAAAGAGAGCTCGACCTTATCTCTGAAAAAGAGCTTCATGAACTCCTTGCATCCCCTGACACAAGCACGCTCCCCGGCCTTCGCGATAAGGCAATTCTTGAACTTTTCTTTTCGACTGGACTACGTGTGTCTGAGCTTTGTTCACTTGATCGAGACACGGATCTTCGTAATGGTGAGATATCGGTGCGCGGTAAAGGTGGGAAGATTCGAGTGGTGTTTATATCAGGAAGCGCATATCTTGCAGTGAAGCAGTATATTGATAATCGTGTTGATATCGACGAAGCAATGTTTATTGATCATTCTCCTCGAGCAACTGCGCGCATGGTGCAAGAGAAGTCGGTGCGCCTCACTCCTAGAAGTGTAGAGCGTATTGTTGCTAAATATGCAGAGCGTGTAGGTATTGCTAAGAAGTGTACACCGCATGTACTCAGACATTCATTCGCAACTGACCTTCTCTATAACGGCGCTGATCTTCGTACGGTACAGATGATGCTTGGCCATGCGTCTATCTCAACAACACAGATCTATACGAATGTTACTAACAAGTTCTTAAGAGATCAGTACGAGAAGTTTCATAGTAAAAAAAGAAAAGAACAATAAGATGCTTCTTGTTAGGGTTTATCCACGAAAGAAAGAGCCTTAGTCTTACATTGTTGCTATACTTGTAGCATACGTTGTTTATATGATCTCACCGTCTCGTCATTTTATTGTTACGGTTTGTGCTTTGCTGATTCTCTTTTCTCTTTCTTTTTATTTTTTTTCTACAAAAAATTTTTTTGAAAGAGTTCAAGCAGAAAATTTGAATCAAGTCGATTCTTATCTTTTTAATGTGTTTGGTTTTGCAACACTTCTCCCTGAGTCTGTAGAGAGAGGTATTCGTATTTACTGTGATCCATTTTCGGCTACTTCTACGAATCAGGATGAATGGCTTATTACTTCTTGTCAAAACCAAAACCCTGCACACAAGATACGTATCGGTGTCTATGACAATCACCAAGAATACCAGACAGTGCTTAAGTTACTCGGGAGTGAAGCTCTTGCAGAGAGAGAGTTTTTTTTGAATGAATCAGAGAATTCGGCAAATATGGTGTGCAAAAAAAGATTAGATTATAAGAGTTACCGTAATGCCTTAAGCGGGTATGACTGCGTCACTACCTTAGAAAATAAAGAAAAACTCTACTCATCATTCTTTTTCTTTGCAAGCGACAGTCGCAGAGATGTTACTTTGTTTATAAGTGTTGCTAATGTTGGTGAGACAAGTTCTCCTCAAGAGGTAGAGCTTGAGTTATTGGCTCTTGTGAAGGCTCTTAAAATAGAAAAACCAGAATATTTGGATTATGTGCATGTTCTTGAAAAGAACAAAGAAGAAAGTTTTTCTTCCGTTGTAAGCGCTTCTTTTGCTAAAGCAGATGTCCATGTTTCCTCAAGTGCTTCTTTTCCCTTTATTACAAAAAATAGCGGAAGCGGTATTGATACTACGGTGTGTAATATTGTCGACACAAGTAGTTGTTACCCTATTTACTGCGACTCTATTACTGCGGTGTGGAATTTTTCTTTACAGAGATGTGTAGAGCCTGTGGTTCCACAAGCAGATGCTTCGCTTGGTGCTCGTGGATGTACAAAAGATGAGCCTATCTGGGATGGGTCTAAGTGTAGAGCTATTATAGGTGATGTGCTCACAAGTGATCCTTGCGAGATAGAACAAGGTAAGAATTCTTGTAAGACAAGAATTCTCTGGAGTGTTGAAAATCCTAAATCAAAAATTAGTATTAAACAGCCAATTTCTGAGACGGAGGTTGCTGTCTTGGCGCAAGGAACATCAAGTATTTTGGAAAAAGAATTTGTGTACAGCACCTCCTCGTATGAGATCGGCCTTTTTGATGGAAATGAAAAATTGCACAGTCTCAGCGTCATCCCTGTCTGTAAGGAGGGTGGGTGGAGTTCAGAAAAAGGAGTTTGTGTTAGCCCTCAACCTATCAAAGTAAAGGTTTCTGGCGAGTATTATGCAAATCCAGGCTCTCTTCATTTTACTTGTCTTGATGCAAGTTCTTTTGTTGTTACGTATGGAGATGCTGGTACAATTATTGCAACAGGCACATATTTTGGGGAAACTGTCGCACCTATAACAAAAACAGGAAATTATTCTGTTGCTTGTATTCAAGGAGAAGTTACAAGTGTTCCTGTTGCTAGATATTACAACGCTCCTCCTCCACCTAAACCATCCCCTTTCTTTATGATCACACCGAGAACTGTCGAAAAAGGAGGGAATGTGCTTCTTAATTGGAATATTCAATACCCGAATGATACGTGTCGCCTAACAGCAAAGGTGGTTTGTAAAAATGACAATTGTAGACAAGATCAGGTTGACTATGAAAATGCACTTAATCAAAGTATTCAGTTAGATTCAACTGATAAAGATGATCCAGATACAGTTAGATCAATAGAAGATGCGCTTACAAAAGTTGCACCAGGTCATATTGACGGTGACTGGAAGGCGTTCGGGCAGAAGACTTTGACAATTATGTATACTACTGATTTTACATTACAGTGTGCAACGCTTTCTCCTGACACAAAGCGTGTTTATTTGCGTGTGAATAAACAAGAGTAAGGTGAAGCTCTTCCAGGTGAAAAACTTGACTAAAGTGATATTTTTGTGTAGTGTATAGAGCAGTCGCACATTGTGTAATTAACCCCTTTTTTGAAAGGATTACCGCCATGGAAATCCTGAGAGGGATGTTCCGAAAGATGTTTCCAAGACATGGTCTTGGGACAAGGAGGGTGCTACCGTACTCTATGCCAGGACTTCCTGGTAAGAACGGTAAAAAAAATGCCAAGGAAAAGATGTTTCTCCCTGGAACTGCTATCACGAACAGTCCGTTCAACGACTGTGATAACAGAGTAGAGTTTTCTCATTTTGATGACGATGGAAACGCTGTTATCAAAGTGATAAAGGAAGGAAGAGAATCAGAAGACAGACACGTTCTCTGGTTCGACGCAGGCAGATATAGGTGGGAGCATTCACCTGGGAAAAGGCCAGAAACTTCCGACAAGCCTTTCACCTCGACTTCCGCTGGCGCTTCCCTTGTGACGCGTCTTCGGGAATTTTTTTCCAAACGCTCTAAATAGGAGAAACCGAAATGAGCAACAAAGGTCAACTTCTGCAAGACCCCTTCCTGAACCTGCTTCGCAAGGAGCACGTTCCGGTCTCGATCTACCTCGTCAACGGCATCAAGCTGCAG
>CAZEDG010000008.1:464-26206 GCA_964510805.1 uncultured Candidatus Saccharibacteria bacterium | reverse complement strand
TTTAAATTTTTTGGAGTTATAACATGTCTAAAGGTCAAACTTTACAAGATCCGTTCTTGAATTCTCTCCGTAAGGAACGTATTCCTGTTTCTATTTTCCTTGTGAATGGTATTAAATTACAAGGTCATATTGAATCTTTTGACCAGTACGTGATCTTGCTTCGTAACACTGTCACGCAGATGGTGTACAAGCACGCGGTCTCGACCGTAGTGCCGGGGCGCGCGGTGAATTTCCATCCGAGCGAAACACCGGAAGCGAGCTAAGGGAGGGAAAGATGATCAAAGAAGAAAATCTTTGGCTTGACCTGCAAGCACCAGCTACCGCTTTTGCAGGAAGGGATACTGTCCTTCATGCCGAAGGTGAGGCTGTGGTTGATATTGATCTTGCCGATGTAAGGAAATCGAGAATCAACCCATCGGACGTTGGATTTGCAGGGATGAGTATCCGGCTCGGGTTGTTCAGGGAAAAAGAAGCAAGTTTTTCTACTAAGCTCGCCTGGAATGTTCTCGGGAAAAATAACCGAACAGGACTCAAGGTGGGCGAAACCCTTCCCGGAAGAAGTGAGTTTCGGATCGTTTCCATCCAATACTTTTCAACAACTGTGGCAGTAGTTGATTGCGGTCAACTGTTTCAGGAAGTTGAAGTGAAGCGTTTTGGTATCTGGAAGACCAAAAAAAGAATCCAGGTGCCGACGTTTTTTCTCGTCACGGTTGTTGACGAATGAACCCCAGAAGCGCAAAGCGCTTCTGGGGTTTCTCTTTTTTGATATACTAGTATGCATGAAAATCATCTCTGCTAATGTTAATGGATTACGTGCATATCATAAGAAGGGCGCATTCGACGCTTTGCTTACACTTCAGGCAGATATTGTTGGTATTCAAGAGACCAAGTCTACACCTGATCAGCTTCCACAAGAGCTTCTCTCCCCTTCTTTGTATCATGCATACTTCGATTCATCTAAAGAAAGAAAAGGGTACTCAGGTGTCGCAGTCTATTCCAAGGTAAAGCCAAAGAAAGTTCTCTACGGGCTAGGTGATGAAGCGTACGACACCGAAGGGAGATGTCTCACGTTATGCTTCGATACGTTCGCCTATGTAACAGCCTATTTCCCAAACGGTGGGCGCGACGAGGATCATTTTCAGTTCAAGCTTCGTTACTATGAGAAGTTTTTGGAGCATGTGCTTATGCTTAAGAAAAAGTATAAGCATGTTATCTTCTGTGGTGATCTTAATGTTGCTCATAATGAAATTGATCTCGCGAGACCAAAAGAAAATAGTAACCAGATAGGGTTCCTTCCTATCGAGCGAGCATTTGTTGATAAGGTAATCAGTAAAGGGTTTATCGATACATTTAGATATAAGCATCAAGATGAGATCAAGTATTCTTGGTGGGACCAGAAGACACGAGCAAGAGAGAGGAATGTTGGCTGGAGAATAGACTATATTTTCGTAGACACTTCTCTTGAGACAGCGCTTAAAAAAACTAGCACACAAGCAGATATCTTAGATGATTTTTTGGGGAGTGACCATGCCCCAGTGGTTCTTGAGATAGAAGTGAGGTAGACAACAGACACTAGATTTTAGATATTAGATATTAGAAAATACAGAAAACACACAAGCAAGGCCGAAGGCCTCGCTTGTGTGTTTTCTATTAACCATTAACTACAAACTATTAACTTAATTAAACAACGACTTGAGTACTTCGATAAAAGATTTTTCTGGTTCGCTCTCTTTTACTTTTGCTCGAACAGTTTCTGATTTTGGTTCATCTGTTTTAAGGAGAGTAGGTGCAGTAGCTTCTTCTTGGTTATTGGAATCATCTAGAGTATGGCATGCATCAATGTCATCCTGGAATGTGTCCCACGCTTCTTTTCTTGCTTGGGTAAGTGTATTCTGAGCAGTCTTTGTTGCGCTTTTGTATGAAGTGACAGATGCTTTGATTGCTGTTTTCTTGTCGTCTTCATTTTTGATCGCGACCGCTTTTTTCTCACTATTTTTTCTCTCTGTGAGTGCTTGGGTCATTGCTTGGTTATAGATCTGACGTGATGCAGTTATTGCGGTATCGCGCTTCTCGATTGCTTCTTGGGTGCATGTCGTGATTGACTTGGTGGAAGTTGCATCTTCGCTACTCTCTTTGGTACTTGAAGCATTCTCCTCTTCTGCTTTTTGTTGTTTCTTGGCTTCATTTTCTACCTTAGTTCCTCTGTCAGTGTCTCGAATTTCTTTTTTCTGTTCTTTTTGATCTTGATGCACGTCAATAACCTCTGCAAAAGCAAAAGCAGGTACAAGAACAAATGTGCTACAGATGAGTGTAATAAAATACTTCATACAGATCCTTTACGGTTATTTAGTGATTAAAGAGGAAGATCGCTTATGCTGTTTGCATAGTCTTCCATGTCTATTTTTTGTTCAAAAGCTTCAACGTCCTTATCTGTTTCGTAATAAGGGTTGTTCCAAGCACTGCGCATCTCGGTTACATAGGTTGGAAGTACTGCGAGTATAATAGCACAAAGTGTTGCTACTTGAGTAATTGCTAGCCATCTATACGGGGAACGTATCGCACGTCCCTCTTTAAGATTTTTTTGCTCTGGTATTTGAGAAAGTATAGCTTGAAGATAGGTTTCTGACGGCGATACGTTCTCCTTATACATGGATAGCGCTTGTTCGATATGTGATTGTGGAGAATTAGTGTGTTTCATGAAGATGGTCTGTGAGTACGCGAAGCTTCTTGAGTGCGCGTTCTTTGATTTTACGGATGGAGGCTTCTTCTTTGTCTAAGGTGTCACTTATTTCTTTGTAAGAAAGTTCTGCAAAGAAATAGAGTCGCACTACTTCCTGTTCATCATGAGAAAGAGATGGGAGGAATGAAGTGATTGACTGAGCGAGTGCACGTACATGTGCTTCATCGAGCAAAGAAGGAGCTTCATCGTTGTATGTCTCTAAGAATAGTTCGTCAAAAGGTTCGAATGTTTTTCTTTCGCCTTCGTTAATGAGCAGTCTCTTGGCTACCGTAAAGAGGTAGGCAAGAGGTGTTTTAGAAGGAATATATGAATCAAGAGATTCATAGAATCGAAGGAAAGCTTGTTGGCTTATATCTTGTGCCAATTCTTCGTCACGACACTTAGAAACAACATATCGATACAGAGGAACATAGAGAGATTCGTATACTTTAGCAAAAGCATCCTTATCTCCGCGTTTTGCAAGCAAAATAAGCTCTTTATACGCGTTATGATCCCCTGTATCTTGTATAACAGATGAGTTATCTTTTTGTGACATCGTGGTGCCTCACATTGTAGCAGAGATGGAAGGAAGATGCATTCCTTTCTTTAGGAGTTACTTCGCTATTGCGTCAATTCCAGGAAGTGTTCCTGATCCGAGGTAATCAAGCATGGCGCCACCACCAAGAGAAACAAAGGTGAACTTATCAAGTAGATGTAGTGAGTTCGCCACAGATACGGTATCACCTCCTCCTATGTATGAGGCAACATGTGATGATGCGAGGTTGGTGAGAATCATCTCTGTCCCATGAAGCCAACCTTTCTCATAGAGACCAAGAGGACCATTTGCGATCACGGTGTTTGCCTGTGCAACAATCTGTGCAACCTCGTCTGCGGTTTTTTTACCACAGTCAACAATGACACCATCTGCTGGAACCTGTGTTACTTCGACTGTTGTTCCGTCAGCAAGCACGACATCACTTGGAGTAACGAGAAGCGGATGAGTTGCGAACCCTTCCGGAAGTTTGTAGGTTTCGTCATATAAACTTTTACCAATCTCAAGACCTCGTTCTTTGAGAATGTTGTGTACCATTGCTCCACCAACAAAGACTTGCACACCTTGATCAAGGTATTGCTTGATAAGTGCAAGCTTGGTTGAAATCTTGGCACCGCCTACAATAAGAAGTGCTGGCTGAACAGGAGTGAGTGCCTTTGAAAGGTTTTCAATTTCATGAGTAAAGGTTGGTCCAAAGTATGAAGGAAGAAAACGAGGGATTCCTGTGACACTTGCGTGCTTTCTGTGTGCAACAGAGAAAGCATTGTTAATAAACACTTCCCCAAGCGTCGCAAGGTCTTTTGCAAGAAGCTCGCTCCCATCAGTCTCCCCTTCAAAGAGTCGCACATTTTCAAGGAGGAGGACTTCACCAACGTTAAGCGAATCGCTTGCGCTTCGTAGTTCATCGAAGTTTTTACTTGTTGTAAACGTAAGTGAAGGAAGCTTTGTGCTTGCAAGGCTGGCAACAGGAGACAGGCTCTCACCTTTTTCTCCGAAGTGAGTTACGAGTATTACTTTTGCTACCTGAGTAAGCGCAAGAAGAAAAGGAATAGTGACATCAAGACGACTTGTATCTGTCACGACACCATCAGTAACAGGCATGTTCCAGTCGACACGAACAAGCACTTTTTTGTTTTGTAAAAAGACAAGATCTTCTGGAAGCACGTGTTGTGGCCAAAGGGTATTCATAGATAGAGATAGAGTAAAGTAATAATTAGGAGTATAGCGTATTTATAATTTGAACAAAGGATAAAGCGTCTTGAGATGCTCTTCCTATCAAGAGACCGTCTACCCCTCCTTCTTCGATAAAACCTTTTGCATTATCGTTAGTGACGGTTCCGCCATAAAGAATAAGCACTTTTTTCGCATAATCGATACCACCTAACGAGGCAACTGCTCTTCGTATTGCAATCACCGCTTCGAAACATTCTGCTTCGGTTGCTGGATTTTTTGCTCCGATTGCCCATATAGGCTCATACGCAATAACAATGTAAGGATAGAGTTCTCGTTGCACTTTGCTTAACGTTGTTTTGATGTCATCTTCAAGTTCTTCAAGATAAATTCCCTCCTTATCGCGTTTACTCTCCCCAAAACAAACAACAGTAGTAAGTTTTTCTTTTACAGACGCGAGAATCTTGGCGACTCTTGCTTCTTTTGTTTCGCCCTGCTTTCTTACTTCGCTATGACCAATAAGAGTAAAAGATGCACCGCTACTTACAAGTTGTGAAGGTGTGCTTCCTCCTGTGTGTTGCCCTACCTCTAACCCGTGCACATCTTGTGCACCTATAAGACCATGCTTAGCAAGTGATGTAAGTGGAGCAATGAATACTTCCGGTACAGCAAGGAGGTATGATTTTTTTGGAAGCTTTATTTTTGACGAAGCAATTTTTTTCTCAAGTGCTTTTAAGGTCTTTTCTGCTTCTTTTAAAGTGCCTGGTGTGGCTTTCCAGTTGCCTACAATAAGAGGTGTTGTTCTTGTAATCATGGATGGGAGTATAGCATAGATAAAGAGTGGAGATGGTATACTTCAGGCATATGTTTTCACAGATTTTTGATCATGCAGGTCGTGGGTATCATCATATGAATCGCTTTTTTGCGAAACATAAGACATACTCCGCATTCCTTTTTATTATTTTTATTGGATTTTTATTTGTGCTTCTTTTTTCTAGTCCAAAAAATGAAAAAGAAACATACACAATAGCACTTACACCACTTAAGCAGTATGTGAAGGTTACAGGACAGGTTCAGTCATCTAAAGATGCCAATCTTGCATTCCAGGTGACAGGTTCAGTTGAGTACCTTGCAGTAAAAACAGGAGACGTGGTTCCTCAAGGTAAAGTACTTGCAACCCTTTCAGGGGGAGACGCAAGAGCAAGCGTGCTTCAGGCAGAGGCTAGCCTTGATGGTGCAAGAGCTACACTTGCTTCTCTTGAACAAGGTCCTCGCAAGGAAGAGCTTGCAATAAAAGAACAAGCCCTTGAAGGAGCAAAGAACACACTCGATCAAGTCTATACATCTCTTCCTGACTCTATTCAAAATGTCGATGCGGTTACTTCTGATGTGGTGAAGAATAAGTTTTCTTCATTCTTTATGATACAGAGCGGTAACTACGAACTGACTTTTGCTTCATGTAATCAGAAGTTGCAAGGAGAAATCGAAGCGAAGCGTACTGCGCTTGAAGCAACACTTGCTGATTTTCAGAAGAAGAGCACCCTTGTGACAACAATCTCACAACAAGATACTGTTGATTCTGCGTTTTCTTATGCATACAAATCAGCGATTGCAACCAACGATCTCGTGAACGCTATCTCTAACCTCCTCCTTCTTCCTTGTAGCATCTCGAACACATCACTTGATTCTGCAAGAACAGCACTCTCTTCTGTAAAAACATCAATGACAACAATGTTTTCTGATATTACCGCAAAGAGAAGTTCTCTTACTGTTGCAAAAAATACCTACAGTCAGGCACTTCGTGATCTTGAACTTGCTCGCGCAGGGAGTGACCCTTACAAAATAAAATCTCAAGCATCGCTTGTTTCTCAAGCCGAAGCACAAGTCATTCAGGCAAAAGCTAATCTTTCCAAGACCATGATTACCGCTCCTTTTTCTGGGGTTGTGAGTGATGTTGGTGTTTCTTTGGGTGAGACTGCACAAGCTGGTAAGACAGTGATAAGCATGCTCGCAGTTGATTCCTATGAGATTGAAGCAAAGGTTCCAGAAATTGATTTAATCAAAGTAAAAGTTGGCCAAGAAGTTGAGGTGACACTTGATGCATATGGTAAGGATCAGATCTTTAAAGCGGTTGTGACACGTATCAATCCAACAGCAACAATAGAAGGCTCGGTGCCTATGTATAAAGTTATTGTCACCTTTACGGGTAAGGATGAGCGTGTGCGACAGGGAATGACAGCAAATGTTGGCATCATCACAGAGCAAAAAGAAAAAGTAGTAACGGTCCCTGCGCGTTTTGTGAGTTTTATGAATCAAACAAATGGCAAAGTAACTCTTTTTACAAAAGAGAAAAATGAGATAGAAAAAGAAATTACTGTGGGTGCTCGCGGAGATGATGGAGCTGTTGAGGTTCTCAGTGGTCTTGTGACCGGAGATGTTGTGGTTATGCCTACCACGAAGTCTCGAAGCCCAGACAAAGGCGGAAAGTAAGTACTACGTATGTTAAAACACTTTTTTAATACCCTCTCGCTTGGATTTTTTCTTGCGATTCGCCAGGTGCTTCGTTCTAGTCGCTGGGCAACAGGGCTTATTGTATTTATTATGATGCTCACCTTTCTTAACTTGGTGGCGACGAGCGGTTTTTTGGTAGGTATAGTAGAAGGATCTTCTCGTGCTTTCAAGGAACAGTGGACTGGTGATCTTATGATAGTGAATCGTAATGAAAAAGACTATATCGAGAAGACAACTGACATTCTTGCAATGCTTAAGTCATTTCCCGAAATTCAAAGTTTTACCCCAAGAATTGTATCTGGAGTAAAAATAGAAGCTAATTGGTGGGAGAAGAGAAAAGAAGAAGATGCAAATACCGTATCTAATCAGATAGCAGGTGTTGATCCTATAGAAGAAGACAAAACTACCCACCTCTCTTCTGCGGTTGTTGAAGGTGAATGGCTTAAACCAGGAGACTCTCGTGGAATTGTGATCGGATCTGGATATCTCAAGGAATATAGTCGTGTTGCGGACCTTGTGTCACTTCTCCATGATGTTCATCCAGGAGATACGGTTCGTGTCACAGTAAGTGGTGGTAAGTCTGCTTCTTCTGGCAGTCCAAGACCAGAAGATAATCTTCCAACTAATGACACAACGGTACAGGCAGGGTCGGTAACTCAGGATTTCATTGTGCGTGGCATTATTAATTCAAAAGTCGCCTTCGTTTCTAATCGTGCCTATATCTTAGACAGTGAACTCAAGAAGATGCTCGGTAAGTCAGACTCTGATGTTTCTGAGATTGCTATTGTGATGAAGAATAAAGCAGATCCTTATATAGTAAAAACACCCCTTCTTAACAACGGTTTTAGTGAATATGCAAAGATTAATACCGCAGAAGAAGGCGCTCCTGAATTTCTTGTTAATATCAAACTTTTTTTCAGTATTATTGGTACCATCTTGGGTTCTGTTTCGGTTGTTGTTGCGCTCATTACCATCTTCATCATCATTTATATCAACGCACTTACACGTCGTAGACAAATTGGTATCATGAAAGCAGTTGGAGTAACTGAGTTCGCGATTGAGTTTAGCTATATATGCCAAGCACTCTTTTATGTACTTGCTGGATCGAGTGTTGCGCTAATCTTCGTATTTCTTTTCCTTAAACCTCTTATCGATGCTCACCCTATCGACACCCCATTTGCAAGTATTGTTCTTGTGGCAGATCCTCTGTCTGTGATTATTAAGTTCACACTCGTGCTTTGTGTTTCTATTTTGGCAGGGTATTTACCGGCACGTCTTATTGTAAAAACAAATACGTTAAATGCAATTCTAGGAAGAAACAAATAATATGACTACCACACATTCAATCATTGATATCAAAGATATTACCAAAAGTTTTACTGATGGAGACACAATAACCAAAGTGCTTAAAGGTATTTCTTTTGAAGTAAAAGAAGGAGAATTTGTTGCGATTATGGGTCGCTCAGGAGCTGGTAAGTCTACCCTCCTCTATCAGATGTCTTTACTTGATACACCGACAGGAGGAACGATACATCTTGATGGAAAAAATGTTGGACTTCTTAGTGACAATGAAAAAACTTCGTTTAGATTGCACAAGCTTGGGTACGTATTCCAGGATTACTCACTGCTCCCTGAGCTTACTGCGCTTGAGAACATTATGGTTCCTCTTCTTATGCAAGGACTACGAAAAGAAGAAGCCAAGCGTCGCGCGCTTCACGCACTCAGTAGTGTGAACCTTGCTCATCGTGAAGGCAATCTTCCGTCCGAGTTATCAGGTGGAGAGCAACAACGTGTCTCTATCGCAAGAGCAATTACGCACAAGCCAAAGATTCTTTTTGCTGATGAACCAACTGCGAACTTAGACACTTTTTCTTCTAAGCTAGTGATTGATATTTTCAAAAAGTTAAACAAAGAAGATGGACTCACTATTGTGATGGTGACTCACGAAGAAGATTACGGCAAGATGACAGATAGAATTATTAAGTTGTCAGACGGACTGGTGGTTGGATAAAAGAATACAGGACTAGATGTTAGACGTTAGACTTTAGATATTAGAGGGAGGGGTGAAGAATGAGGTGTGAGGAGTGGAGATAAAAATCCATTGACACCAAAATTTTCTAGAAAAGCGTGGCGCCTTACGGCGCCACGCTTTTACTCAATTTTTACTTGACTTCTACAATTAAATATTATAATATAATTCATCGTTCTTTAAAAGCCTAACTTGCATATGGTCATAGCGAAAAGTGGCTTATTTCTAATCCGTTTCTCGCTATGACCATGTTGGTCTGGTAACATATTCTTCTACATGAAGTGTATGTTTAACCTTAGTGCTCTATATGGGCAAGGAGATTGAAATGGCCCGAAATAACAAAACCATCGATCGTATCCAAGCGGTGTGGAACAAGCTTGGTGGCGAAGATGGTGTTGATCGCCTCCTTCGTGGTGAACTGACGCTTGTTGTCCGTTCCTGGCGTGAAGAAGATGGCATCATTCGCTTCTCGGTCACTTCAGACGGTACCACAGGTCCCGGCTGGGTCGAGCGCCTGGAACAGTGTGGCTACAACGTCAGTGAGCGTGCTAAGCAGTTGCTCCTGTCTCCTGACTTCAAGCCAACCAACGGTGTCGTAACCGAAATTGCTGTCATGAAGGGTTCGCTCTTCTCGAATGACGAACGTATCACACGGAACATCCTTGCGGAAGCCTCCAGGCGGAAGTACGTAGCACTCAACCCCGAAGACGCCTGTCTTATCCGAGTCATGTTCACTGACGATAAGGTCAAAGAGATGGGTTTCTGGGGCATCGTTACGATGCACAAGCCAATCAAAGACTCTGCTGGTGATCCGCGCTTGTTCTACTCGAGTCGCGGTGTTAGGGGTCGTTTGCTCCGCACGTACGGTGGCAATCCTGCTGACGGGTGGAACGGTGACTACGGGTTCGCGTTTGCCGTTCTCGCAAGTTAGAACTTGATTTTGGGCACTTGGGTCTTTTAGATCCTTTAACCTTAGTCCTTCGTCCCGCGTGGTACTCCACGCGGGACTTTCATTTGTATAGTTTCGACAAGTATTACAAAAAAGTAGTATAAAAATCAAAACCGACCACGGAAAGTGGTCGGCGAAGAATGTCGAGAAGAACAACGAGAAGAATGGTGAATCGTGTTTGTGCTACGGTGATGTGTGAGGAGGGTGACTGAGATGTTTCCACTCATCTCCGTACTTTGCAAAGAGACAGCAGGTAAGCGAGCCAAGAGTAAGACTTCCTTCAATGCGCTCATCTTTTAGTAGCTCCTCATTGTGTCTTCCGATAAACGCTTGTACAGCTTGGTTACTTGCAAGTCCCTCGCCTTGCGCAATCGTCACATGAAGCTTCGGAGTTTTTCCTTCATCGTAATCTTTGCCGATAAAGGTTATCCCTTCCTTTGCACGTAGTGTTTTTCTTATCATGGTGATCCTTGCAAGGAAAGTATCGCTTACTCGAACTTTTGCATACAGAGTATCGAGATCACCAGCTTCTCCTACGAAGCAATCAAGTCCTTCAAGGAATGCGTCCGTCGGACCAAGAACAAAATCATGTAAAAAGATTCCGATATTAATCGTAGACGCTCTCTCATATGTGGTCACAAAAGGTGAAGTGAGAGTGACATGTGGAAACTTCGGTGTCTTCAGGTGTACGCCATGTACTTTGCTACGCAGTTGCTTGCATGTTGTATTGATATGATCCACTGCTACCATCCTCACAACTGGCGCAACAATCATGCACTTTACCAGCTTTTCTTTTGGATCAGGCTTAGGTACTGTTTTCACAAAAACCTCTCTTTGTTTAACGATCAACTGTGTGCACTCTACCATCATAGTCCTATAAAATAAAGCCCTGTAAGGAAGTTGCGGGAAAACTTGCTTTTTTTGTACAAAGTGGTATACTAAGGGAGTGTGATTTGGATGTGTGTCAGATGTGTTTCTTGTGAGTCGGCCTGTTAAGTTCAGCGCCGGCCATTTTTATTAAAAAAATTACGAAAGTAACTATTAACTAGTTACCATTAACCATTAACTATCATGTTGGACATAAAAGCTCTCAAAGTTGCTCTTCTGCAACTCGAACAAGAAAAAAAGATTGCTCACGAAAAAGTCGTTGATGCAGTAGAGAAGTCTCTCGCAGCGGCGTATCAAAAAGAATACGGTAAGCGTGGACAGATTGTGAGATGTCAGATTAATTTTGATACAGGTGAAACTAACTTCGAACAAGTGAAGATTGTTGTCGATGAAACAACTGTTCGCATGCCGGTAGAAGGCGAAGAAGAGGTTATTACTTCTTCTCATTTTAAGGAGCAAGATGAACAAGGAGAAGAACTTCTCCCTCGTTACAACGAAGAGCGTCATATTCTTCTTTCTTCTGCAAAAATGCTTAAGAAAAATGTCATTCTTGGAGAAGAAATTGTTTTTCCTCTTGATAATCAAGATGATTTCGGACGTATCGCTGCTCAGACCGCTAAGCAAGTAATTGTACAGAAGCTTCGTGAAGCTGAACGTGAGAGTATTGTCGGTGAGTTTACTGACAAAGAAAACACAATCGTCTCTGGAGTTGTTCAGAGAGTTGAGCGTGGTACTGTGTTTATTGATCTTGGTCGTACCACAGCAGTACTTCCTTACGAGGAACAGATTACTCAGGAAAGACTTCGTCCAGGAGAGAGAATTCGTGCGTACCTTTTTTCTATCGAAGAAGGTTTTAGAGGACTTTCTATTAGACTTTCTCGTTCACATCCAAAATTCCTTATTGAACTTTTCAAAAATGAAAGTCAAGAAATTGCACAAGGCGTTGTCGAAATTGTTGCAGTTGCTCGCGAGCCAGGAAGTCGTTCTAAGATTGCAGTTAAGTCAAATGATGAACGCATTGATCCAATCGGAGCATGTGTTGGACAGCGTGGCGTAAGAGTATCAGCAATCACTGAAGAACTCTCTGGAGAAAAGATTGACGTGATCGAATGGTCAGATGATGCGCGACGCTTTATTGCGACTGCACTCTCCCCTGCTAAGGTTATTTCTATCGACCTTGATGAAAATGAAAAGAAAGCGCTCGTTACTGTCTCTCGTGAAGAGCAGTCACTTGCAATTGGTAAAGGTGGACAAAATGTTCGCCTTGCAGCGAAGTTAACTGGATGGAAGATTGATATTGTTTCTAACGGTGAAATGATTGCAGAGGCTGATGAAGACGGTTTCCTTACTACTGAGTCAGAAGTAACTGATGAGACAATTACTGAGCAAGCCGAAGAGGTTCTTGAGGCGCTTAATGTTACTGAAGAAGTTACTCCGAAGAATGCAGAAATCGAAAATGCAGTCGAAGAAGTTGTAGAAGAAGCTAAATAATTGATGTATTTTGTATTTACTAATTACTAATAACTAATTACGAATAACTATATTGTATGAACCTACTCCACGATATTACTCCTGGTAAAAATCTTCCAGAAGAAATGACGGTTGTTGTCGAGATTAACAAAGGGTCAAAGAATAAGTACGAGCTCGATAAAGAGACGGGTCTTATTATGCTTGATCGTGTTATGTATACAAGTCAGGATTATCCTTTTGATTATGGTTTTGTTCCACAGACCCATTGGCATGATGGTGACCCTCTTGATGTAGTACTTCTCACTACCCACCCACTTGTTCCAGGTCTTCTTCTCACGGCAAGACCTGTAGCAGTTCTTGATATGATTGATGACGGTGAAAGTGACGCTAAGATTATTGCTGTACCTACAAAAGACCCTCGTTTCAAGGAAGTAAAAGATCTCGCGGATATTAATCCTCACACAATTGAAGAGATTAAGCATTTCTTCGAGACCTATAAGCAGATTCAAAACAAAGTTGTCACCATTCCAACTATTCGTGACGCAAAGTCTGCCAAGGAAGTAATCAAGGAAGGCGTTGAGCTTTACAAAAAAGAATTTACAAAATAATTTAACGGCGACGAGAGGTATATTGTGTGTTTTCTAACACCTAATACCTAACGTCTATCATCTAGTTCATATGAAGATTGAAAAGAAAGATTTACCAAAAGGGTTAGTAGAATTTACTATCTCAGTTCCCGCAAAGGATTTCGAAGGGTATCATGATAAAGCATTCGCTCATGTACAACAGGAGATTGAGATTGACGGTTTCCGTAAAGGAAAAGCACCAGAAGATATTATTGTGAAGCGTTATGGAGATATGATTCTCCTTGAAGAGATGGCACATCTTGCAATGCAAGACGCATACATTAAGGCACTTGATGAGCATAAGATTAGTCCAATCTCACAGCCTAATGTAACAATCACTAAGATTGCAAAAGGAAACCCTCTTGAGCTTGTTATTACTGTCCCTATTCTTCCAGAAGTAGAGCTTCCAAAGTATAAAGCTCTCGCAAAGGAAGCGATAAACGATGGAGAAAAAGTAGAAGTCACTGACAAAGATATTGATGATGTGCTCGAAGAACTTCGTAAAGGAAGAACTCATCAACACGATCATGAACACCATGATCATGAGCATCATGACCATGATCATCATGATCACGATCATGCGCACGATCATCACCATGAGGAATCAAAAGAAGGTGAAACAAAAGAACTTCCTCCTCTTGATGACGCATTCGCACAGAGCTTTGGAGATGCATTCAAGACACTTGCTGATCTTAGATCTAAAGTTGGAGAAAATCTCAAGCTTGAAAAAGAGCAGAAGCTTCGTGAGAAGCGTCGTCAAGCAATTATTGAGAAGCTTATCAAGGAGACCAAGGCTGACCTTCCTGATGTGCTTATCGAAGGCGAGCTTGAGAATATGCTTAACCAGATGAAGGCTGACATTACAAGATTTGGTGGTACATGGGAGGATTATCTAGCACACGCTAAGAAGACAGAAGGAGAGCTTAAGGAGACTTGGAAGGATGACGCATACAAGCGCGCGCTCAGCCAGCTCCTTCTTCATAAGATTGCTCTTGCTGAGAAACTTACAGCAACTGAAGAGGAGGTGGAAGTAGAACTTGTTCGTCTTCTTGCAACAGTACAAGATGCAAATGAAGAGCGAGCAAAAGCATACCTCTATCAAGCACTCACTAATGATAAAGTGCTTCGTTTTCTCGAGGAAGCAAAATAATTGTATCTACAAGGATAATAAAAAAGTACAAAGCACGAGGCGCCGTAAGGCGCCTCGTGCTTTTGTTATTTGCTATCGGTCGGAGTTTTTTCTTTTGCTTCAGTGAGCATCTCTTCAACAATATCCCAAAGCTTTGTTTCTTCTATTGTGACACTAAAAGCACACACCGAAGGAGCGTCCTTTTTTCTCACCACATGAGCAAGTGGCTTTTTGTAATCACTACGAACAAGGTACGTGATACCGCACGAAGAAGCAACTCTATGGAAGACGTCGTGACTAATTGAGTAACGACTCCCTGCTTCAAAGTGTTGTTCGCCTTTTTTTATAACAAAGCATGAACGAGAAATGCTTTCTTTTGGTTTTGCTAGTGATGGGTTACAGGTTTCTTCTTCTAGTATATATGCGTCACCAGAAGTTATTTCGAAGAGTTCCTGATCAAGGTGTCCATAAAGAATGGTTGAAGTAAAATCGTACCGGTGGTCATGTACCTCTTCTTTTTCAACAATAGGAGGAAGTTTGTTTGTATAAAAATGGATGCGTTCATATTGGTTCAGTTTGATTTGAATAAAGCCAAGACCGAAGTAGTGAATCATTGTGGCATTTTTCTTAAGCCAAGCAAGAGTGAGGTTTTGTAAGGTAATCATACTTGTCTTAGAGAACGACACTTAATCTTGGTAATGCGACCCCTGTTCCGTAGATAAAAGTACCGTATGCGGTGTTACGTATTCCGTAAGAACCAAGCTCTACTCCACTTCTTTTTTGCACAATGTCATGACTTGTTGGTGATTCTTCTGTTTTTAGTAGTGAAACCTCTGTATAAAGAGAAAAGAATTCATAAGCGTCGTTAATCATTTGGCGAAGCTCTTCTTCATTTTCGCTTTTATTAAAAAGTTCAAGCTTGATAAAGTAACGATAATGAGTAGCATCAAGGTGCTGTTCATCTCTGAAGCATGGTGTTATGGTGAAGCATTTTGTGAGGTCTTTACCTTCTTTGAGAAGCTGAATAAAGCCTTGTTCTCCACTTGCAACAAGGTATCCTCCGAGTGTGTAGAACTCAGGTCGACCCTCTGGTTTTGTTGCAAGGTATGCATCATGTGAGATAATCCACGGCGTCTCTACGGAGATATAACCTCTTTTTGTATAGAATTGTATTGCTTTTTGTAAGACTGCGTAATCAATGAGTGGTGTTGTGTGCATGGTAGCGATATAGCTTACGTTCTTCTGCCATTAGTAAAAGCTCTTCGTGTGATGCGAGACATGGTAACCAGATCCTCGAGAGTTGTGTTGGGTAGATTCTTTTCAAGATACAAAATGATTGCTCCAACGAGATCAGCAAGTTCAACCGAGACCATAATTTTGCACCCTTGCTTCTCTGCGTCAATAAGCTCTTCAACTTCTTCAAGAAGTTTGCTTGATTTGCCGAGTTCCCCTTTTTTGATTTCGATAAGATGATACCCGGGTAGTTTTTCTTTTTGTGAAGTATCTTTTTCCATAGTGTGGAGATAGTATGATATGTATAAGTGGGCACATAGGTAGTCTAAGATGATTTTAAAAATAAAAAACATCACTATATAGATATTTTTTATCAAAAAAATATGATACTATGTCAATATATTGATATGAAATGTATTTATTGTCACCACAAAGAGACCGAAGTTGCTAATTCAAGAAAGACACAAGCAAAGAGTGTTACCTGGAGGAGAAGGGTGTGTCCTTCGTGTGGCCTTATCTTTACAACAGAAGAACATGCAGTTCCTTGGAATATCGTGCTTCTTAAACGAAATGGCAAAAAGCAACATTTTGTCTACGAGAAATTGTTTGTGTCTATTTTTCTTTCTTTAGATAAAGGGAAAGAAAGAGATAACGGAGATCAGGCGATCCTTGCTAAGGAGATTACAGAAAAAATTATCAAAGAGCTTATTCGTTCTCAAAAGGTTGTTCCTACAAGTTATGTGGTAATTTGTGTATACAAAGCTTTGTACAAAGTGAATAGACATACTGCAAATGTGTATCGATTTTATTCTCCAAAGAGAGACGAAATTCTGCGTAAGGCCTTGCTTGGGTGAGTGTTATAAGCGTTAAAAGAGCGACACCGTAGGTGTCGCTCTTTTATAATCTATACATCCTTAATTACCCTGTATGTGCCGTGTGATGTTTCTTCTTTGGGTGAACAGTACAATCAGCGCAGTAGCAACCGATCGCACTCATAAGACCTCCTACGATTGCAAGGTTCTTAAGCGCCATAACAAGATTCATACCTTTAAGGTCTCCGTGGACAACAACGGTGACGAGCACTACGAATCCAATGAGGACGAAGCCGTGGAATCGTGTTTTGTATCCAACTGCAAACATGATAGCAACAACGATTTCAATAAAGATAACAATAGCAGTTGCGAGTCCTGCCATAGGGACATGGAAGCTTTGAACAGCAGTCACTGTGTTGCCAAAATCCATAAGTTTTTGGAATCCAGCAACAACGAAGAGAAGTGCAATAAGAGAACGTGTAAGTGTTCCGTGGTTAAGTTTCATAAAAATACAAATAAACTACGTAGTAATATAAAGACACCGTATTCCCCTTGCAAGCGCAATAAGAGTACTCTGATTAGTGTAGCACGAAGAGTCGTTAGGAAATGGTGAGCAATGCACACGCACTAATAACTGCAGTCTCTGCACGGAGAATAGTATCGCCTAGGAGGTATGGAGTACAACCAGAAGCTAAGAAGAGATCGACTTCCTCTTGAGAAAAGCCACCCTCAGGCCCAATTACATAAGCACTTGTTGTAAGCCCTCTTGGCAACCTCTCTTTTCCTTTAGTATGAAAAATGAGAGGGTTAGTTTCCTTTTTTAAGAGTTCACAAGCCTTTTGTAATGTAACAATAGGGTGAAGAGAGGGAACGGTTACCCTTCCGCTCTGTTCAGATGCTTCTATGAGAATTTTTGTAAGTCGTTCCATATTGAGTCCTTTCTTTTCTGTACGAGAAGTAAGGAAAGGCACAATGGAAGTAATTCCAAGTTCAGTAGCTTTCTCTATAGCAAGTTCAAAATTGTCTTTTTTGATAACTGCTAAGTAAAGCGTAAGAGGTTTAGAAGAAGGTATGATGTGCGTTTGTTGCACTAAGGTTAAGGTGGCAGATGTTTTGGAAATAGTAGTCAAAACATATTCATACTCATAACCATCACCATTAAATAAAATAACGTGATCAGAGGAAGTATATCTAAAAACTTTTGTCCACTGAGAAATAAGAGAAACGGAATTCACTACAACTTCTTCACCAAGGGGTTGTGTTACATAGAAGCGATGTAATCGCATGAGTACAAGCCTACCTAAGCCAAAAAGACTTTGCAACATAAGGCAAAAGACAATCTTTTAAAAGACATGTTAGAAGTTATTTTTATAAAAGACAGTTATCCACAGCTATCCACTTGCACATAAAAGACATTGTAGTATTATTAAGGACAGGGTAGAGAACGTTAGCAATAACGCTCACCCATGCGAAGTTGGGTCTTACAACATTGCATGACAATCTCTACCACAATTGTTCTTTCACATAGTACGGATCACACACATCATTAAGATCCGTACACCATAACCAAAAGGTTTGCATGAAGTCTTTCTTCTCTAATTCCTAAAGGTAAGATAGAGTAATCTTGTCTCCAATCTTCCTTTACGTAAAAAAAGTTCTTTCTTTTTATTTATAAGCTTTTAGGATGTGAATCCCATGTAGCTCTATAAAACCTCTCAAAACCCCTTGCATTCTGTGTACGACACGTTTCGTACCTAGAATGCAAGGGGTTTTTTATTTCTTGAGTAATCATCGGTATACGGTCCTCATTTTTTTAATAATAGGACTTACACACTTAGATGAGATTCGCGGAGAAGCCCTTATTTTTAAGGAGACGTACTAGAGGTACGGCGACGAAAAAATAAGAGATTTCGACAAAGAAGGTCGCTAAGTGTGTAAGTCCTAAATAAAACAAAAGGGCGGTTGCTTGCGCAACCGCCCCTACACCCTCACTTGGATCTCATCCAAGCGGAGCCGAAAAATACAAATAGGAGAACAAGGTACACCGGGGATGTCACCATGAGAGTGATTGTGCAGAATTCACGCACACTATCAGGGATATCAATCCCGGGCACCTTAACCAGACCGTAAGCAGTCACGCCAAGAAGCGCAACTACAACAGTCCACCAGGCAATCCCCTTCCCGAACCCTTCTTGGAAGAAGAGCGCAGAGAAGGCCTTGATGAACGCACTCCCTATAACCTTTGCAGTTTCTTTTTCTGCTCCGACCGCAAAGATAAGGAAAGGAATCCCAATAAGCACAGGAAGAACAATGCTCCATCCGTGGTAGTGCGCGATGACTCCACAGATGAAAGAAAGTGCAAGCCCTGCCCCGGGGATATGCTCGAAAAGGAATGCCATAACCTTCCCGAGCTTTCCTGTTGCCATAAGGAGCACAGTCAACCCAAGGAGACCAAAGACAAGCATCTTATGTGCACTGCTCGCACTCACCTCATCTTCCCCGGTAAGAGAAAAGAAAGAGAGCACGGCAAGCATGAAGAATATCCCTGCAAGTGACATAAGCGGATGCTTGGTGACGACTTCGCCGAGGAAGACAAATACCTTCCAAAGACCTCCAAGTCCAGCATTCGCAACATTCTTCCCTGCTTCCATCGCCTTATGGGCGGTGTCAGAGGGAGGATTACTTGTTGTGCTTGTTACGGGAGTGACCGGCGTAGCGGCACTGCCTCCTTGTACCTGACGAGCACGGTTGTACTCATCGAGCGTTGCGGTACTTCCCGGATGGGAAGGCGATGGTCGCACAATAGGTTGCCCATGCAAGCGATGAAAGTACTGCTCCGCTGTTTCCAGGCGTGCAACCCTCACTACCGGCTCCTTCTTTTCTTTTTTCTTGTTTTTTTCTTGCAGTTCATGGAATTTTTTCAAGAATTCCACTTTCCACAACCTGAAGAAGCTGGCAAACCTTGCGAACTTCTCACGAAGGACTGTAAGCAAGCTTTTCTTCTGCTTCGCAACAGCCGTCACCGTTTTCACAGTAGCAACCGAGGTCGCAACCTTTTTCACAAGCAAAAGCCTCCGCAGAAACACCTCATACACAATGAGATGCACGAATCCGAGAACAAGAGGGATTCCGTATACCTGTCCCTCTTCATGAAAGAACAGATACACGGAGACTCCCTCTATGACAAGAAACGTCCCCAGAGAGAGAAGAAATCGCATAAAAGCCATATGGCCTCCTAGTAAGTTACATTCAACGATCTTTTTGCGAGGACAGAATAGGACTTAAGCACTTAGCGACCTTCTTTGTCGAAACCTCTTATTTTCTCGTCGCCGTACTTCTAGTACGTCTCCTTAAAAATAAGGGTTTCTTCGCGAATCTCATCTAAGTGCATAAGTCCTACAGAATATCCCCACACCTAACATGTATTATATAATATTAAAATATAATGTCAATATATTTATTGACATACATCTTTATAATTGCCTAATTTACCTTAATTACCAATAAGAAGTGAGAGAGTGTGAGTTGTGCAACTCATTTGCTCAAGTCCCCTTGCGCTTTCGAGAAGGAAGTAACATACATCAGGTCCAGTAACTTTAAGCATGTCTCCTACTCTTTCTAATACATAGCTTTTACCATCATCATTAACCAAAAAACCGCTCGCGGTAACAAAAAATTCTAGGTTCATACTAAGTATCATTCAGTACCTTTGTACTATCACAAAGTTTGTGGTAGTGTCAAACTCACACACTTCACTGTATCTATGGTATAGTGCAAGTATTCCAGAAGATTGCTGTACGACTGCAAAGAAAGCGAGGCGACATCATACCGTGTTTGTTCCAAAAAGTATTTGAAATCAGTATTATTTACTCAGTAGGTATTCTTTAAATTATTCTTTGATTATGTTAATTCCAACAGTTATCGAAAAAAGTCAGTTCGGTGAGCGAGCATACGATATTTATTCACGACTTCTTAAGGAAAGAATTATTTTTCTTCATGATGAAGTGAATCATCATACAGCGTCGCTTGTTGTAGCTCAGCTTCTTTTTCTTGAAGCAGAAGATTCTAAGAAAGATATCACGCTCTATATCAATTCCCCTGGTGGAAGTATTCAAGCTGGTATGGCAATTATAGATACAATGCATCACATTAAGCCTGACGTCTCTACGGTATGTACAGGAATGGCAGCTTCTATGGGTGCAATGATTCTTTCACAAGGGCAAAAAGGAAAACGTTTTGCGCTTCCTAATTCTGAAGTCATGATCCATCAGCCTCTTACTGGTGTTGAAGGTCAGGCGTCTGATATCGAAATTACCGCTAAGCATATTGTGAAACTCAAAGATAAGCTCTATGAGATGCTTTCTCAATCTACCGGCAAAACTAAGGCTCAGATCGAGAAGGATAGTGACAGAGACTATTGGATGTCTGCTGAAGAAGCTAAGAAATACGGCATTATCGACAGTGTCTTGAAGCCAAAAACAAAATAACATGAACACAACAGTACTTCTTCTTGAAGGTGCTGTCACTCTTTGTGTAGGTGGTGTGGCAGGGTACTTGCTTCGTCATTACATGGCGCGATTTAGGCGCGGAACCGTGGAAGCAGAAATAGAAGAACTTCTTCTTAGCGCTAAGAGAGATGCAAGAACTATAGAAGATGAGGCGCTTACAAGAGCAAGTCTTCTTCGAGAAGAAATCAAGCGAAGTGAAGAAAGATTAGAAAAACAAGAAAAGCGTCTTGACCAAAGAGAAGCAGATCAGGAGCGTAAAGAGTCGTTACTAGAAGAAGCAAAAGAGCTTCTCAAGAGGAACGGAGAAGAGCTCGAACGTACAAAAGAGTCCCTTCTTTCTCAAGAAAAAGAAATTATCAAGAAATTGGAACATGTAGCACAGCTTTCCCAAAAGGAGGCCAAGCAAGAACTCCTAGCAAAGGTTATGCGTGAAGGGGAAGAAGATATTGTGTCTCGTATGCTCAAGCTTGCACGTGACGGGGAAGTAAGGCTTGAAGAAAAAGCAAGAGATATTCTTACAACAAGTATGTATCGTATTGCGAATGCTTCTATTGCGTCATTCACCACATCTTCAATTGATCTTGAAGATGAAGAAATCAAAGGTAAAATTATCGGCAAAGAAGGTCGCAATATTAAGACATTTGAGAGACTTGCTGGAGTTGATCTCCTTGTTGATGAGTCACCTAACACAATTGTCGTATCATGCTTTGACCCAGTACGAAGAGCAATCGCAGTGAATGCTCTCACTATGCTTATACAAGACGGACGCATTCAGCCAGCAAAGATTGAAGAGATGGTAGAAAAAGCAAAGAAAGAGATTGGTGTCTTTATGAAGAAAAAAGGCGAAGAAGCTGTGCTTGAGTGTGGACTCCTTTCTGTGCCTGAAGAGTTAATTCCAATTATCGGTCGTCTTTATTTTAGAACAAGCTATGGACAGAACGTGCTTAACCATTCAATCGAAATGGCTCATATTGCCGGAATGATTGCGACTGAGCTTGGCGTTGATCCATATGTTGCAAAGGCTGGCGCACTTCTTCATGATATCGGTAAGGCGGTGGATCATGAGATACAAGGGACTCATGTCGAAATAGGCCGTAAGATTCTCATGAAGTACGGCGTTGATGAACGTGTCATTAAGGCAATGCAGGCTCATCACGAAGAATATCCCTACGAAACAATCGAGAGCGTTATCGTACAAGTGGCAGACGCAATCTCAGGAGGACGCCCAGGAGCGCGTCGAGATACTGTGGAACGATATATCAAGCGCCTTGAGGATTTGGAGGCCCTTGCAATGTCATTTAAGGGCATTGAGAGGGTGTATGCGCTTCAGGCAGGAAGAGAAATACGAGTTTTTGTATCACCGCTTCTTGTTAATGATATCGAGGCACGTGATCTTGCGCGCACAATTGCACTCCGTGTCGAGCAAGAGCTACGATTTCCTGGTGAAATTAAGATTCACGTGATACGAGAGACAAGATCTATTGAGTTCGCTCGGTAGTATTCGGTGGTATGTAGAGTTGTGCCCTTGGGCCAAAAAATAAAGGCCTCCGCACGGAGGCCTTTATTTTTTGGCCCAAGGGCACAGTCTTCTCTGCAAAAACTCTACAAAAAAACTGCGTAACAAGCTTCGCTTGTTACGCAGTTCATCATTCACACATCAACGGCTTCAGTCGCTTCTTTGACAAGTTCTTCTGCTCGACCATTTCCCTTAGGAAGTTTTGGTTTTGCGAAGAATTCATCACGTTGCTCATACGAGACACCGCGAATCACTGGACGATCTTCAAGCAGTGCTTCACGATTGACTTCTTCAATCGTACGGACATACTTGTCGAGACCTTGTGCCTTCAGGCGCTTGATAAGCGCTTCATCGGTAAGGTTAGGAGCAAGTGTGACATACGGCGGTGTGAATCGCCAACCGAAGACACCAGAAGAGGTCCTCACTGAACGGTTCGTTTGCGTGAGTTCTCGCTTCCGAGAAGACGCAAACGCAAACAATGCTGTGAAGAAGTTGTCCCGATCAAGAGTAAGTACCCTGATTTTCTCATCAGCTTCTTCTTTAAGCCTTGCGGTTTCTTCCTTCAGCCCCCTCTTGATATCATTGATCGCTTGTTGCTTCTTTCCGATAGAGATGAGATACCCAATCGCTTCTTGTACAGAGGCAGGAATCGCAGTGAGCGTTTTCTTGATACGAGTGGTTGTGGTATTGGTAGCCATGGCAAGCTCCTTTCTTTTGGTTGCCGGGTTAAAGAACTGTGTCTGATGTAACTCTACACCTGTATGTAAAATATGTTAAACTGTCGGCGAATACCGACAATTATTATGAAAACACAAACAACAACCATAGAAGGAGTTCTCAAAAGTCTTGGCCTTCCCCCTTTTTCTCAGAAGATTTATCGTTCGCTTCTTGAAAATGGAGAGACTACTGCCAGATTTCTTTCCGAAAGTCTTGGTATTACGAGACCATCGACATACGACCACCTTGAGATTCTTCTTAAGAAAGGCCTTATTGTAAAGAAAAAAATTGGTCAGATGACATATTTTATGCCGGATGATTTGCGATACATTGGCCAAGCACTCGAGAGAACTATAGAAGATTTAGAAGAAAAGAAAAAAGATTTCGAAAGCATTCTTCCAACGCTTCTCTCTGCTCAAGTAACAGAGCACCCAAAGATTAGTTTTTATGAAGGTAAAGATGGTCTTGCACGTATCATTTCTGATGTTCTTTGGTACAAAGGAGAGACGGTGTATACCTTATGGCCTTACGAAGAAATGCTTGGAGTCTTAGGTGAAGAGGTGCTTGTACATTTTAATAAAAGAAGAATCAAAGAGAAGATACAGGTGCGATCTTTGTGGCCACATCAAGACAAAACAAAGAAGAGTCATATCTGGGAACATGAAGATGCTCTGACAAAAAGACGTTATGTACCAAAGGGAATTTCATATTCTATGGGGTATAGCGTCTACGGTGATAAGGTATCATTTATCGCTTCGCACAATGAAGGATTTGGTTTTATTGTGCAGTCGAAGGATATGAGTAAGCTCATGCGGATGCTCTTTGAGGTCTTATGGAATAGCAGTAAGGAGTAGAGTATGCTTAGCTGTGACTAAAGTGCCATTGTTTGACTTATGTATATTTTATTGCGTAATGACTTGCCAAAAAACCTGTGCGTACTATACTTATTTCATCCATCGTGCTTGGGTTAGCCCACACGATGAAATTAATAAATTTATTTTTTGATGATGTGGTCCTAGGAAAACATATCGTCATAATCATTAAACTCTATGAACAAAGCAGGTCTCGTTGAGGTAGTACATGAAGTACTCGGTTCAACAAAGGTACAAGCAGAAGAAGTAGTCGAGGCAATGTTTGCTTCTATTATCAAGACTCTTTCTAAAGGAGACGAAGTAGCTATTGCTGGACTTGGAAAGTTTTCAGTAAAGCTACGCAAGGCTCGTGAGGCTCGTAACCCAAAGACTGGTGAGACAGTTAAGGTTCCTGCAACTAAGGTTCCTAAGTTCTCTGCAGCTAAGGCTCTTAAGGACGCAGTTAAATAATTGCCCCACAAAAGAGCTCTTCTGGTCAGATATATGGCCAAGCAAGAGAATATGTTTAGAAATAACTATATAGTTCTAAACAAAAACACAAAAGCGCTCCTTACGGAGCGCTTTTGCGTTTCTCCGTTCTTTTTATAACAGAATCATTGAAGTGGCTCTTTTTCAAGCACAATACTCTCCCCCCCTGTTCCCAAAATCAATGATTTGCTTATCTAGAAGATTTTCTAAAGCTTTTTTTAGTGCTTCTCTTTCTTCTTGGTTAGTTGTATTGTGTAAATGGCCAGAAATGGCTAGTAATAATTCATCAACATCTCCCCCTCTAACTTTGTCTACTTCTTCGAGTAGTTTTTCTGTAGAAAATTCTTCATATTTTTTTGACTTTTCTACACCTTCCTCGCTTAAATGATTAGGTATATCGAAATGAGACTGGTTAGCTGCCTGTTCCGGGATAAAACCTTGTCTTCTTAGTAATTCTTTTTGCAACAAGGCAAGTGTTGCTTTTGCTCTAACAGAGTCACCAACTCTTCTTGTTAATTTATCGTAGAACATCCGTCCTTCTTCTTTAAGTTCAGAGTAGGCACCAGGATGAAGCCTTCCTATCGATTCTAGTTTTGAAAAAGAAGAGCGTATTTGCTCTATTGCGGAGTTAATAGCAGAATCGTCAACGTCTGGAGTTAAAGGAACAAAAGAACCCTCCTCTAGTCCGCTCATTATTGCCAACCTTGCACTATATTTGTCTACAGAGTCTTTATCATTATTTTGCTTAGCTTGCTCCAGAAGTCTAAAAAGTTCTGTTGCACGTATATCAAGTATTTTAGTTCCATTAATAATTTCTTGATTTAAAGTACTTGGTTCATACCCTGTAGGGATGGTTTCTTGAAAAGAATTTATTTTTCTTAAGAAGTTCATGTTTATTTTTTTTGATGATTAGTATTTCTCTTTACTATTTCATTAATCGCGTGAAGGTTACGAGATTTTTTATCTTTCATAATATTGAGTTGCATAGTGAATCTTACAATATCTGCCGGAGTCCACTGCCCATCTTTGTCGTTCTTAAAAATCTCAATATCCCCTGTTAAGCCTTTAATAAGCGCCTCAAGCGTCTTATTCTGTAAAATAAGATCTTCAACCTCTTCGCGCTCATCTTTATATTTCATCACATGTGCCTTACTGTCCATGCATGTAAGTATATATCAAAAATGACGCATGTATAGCATTTTAATCTAAAATGCACTTCACTAATATTTTCTGTGCGGCGTAAGAGAATCGAACTCTTGTCTCCTGCTTGGAAGGCAGGCATTCTACCACTAAACCAACACCGCAATTTATTTTTTATTACACTCACAACGTTTATTATGTAATTAACGTACAAACGTGTGAGCCTGACGACTTTGGTCGGGCTAAGGCCACTAAACCAACACCGCAATGTGACTATACTAACACAAACAAGAAATAATTTCCATATTAATACGACACCGGACTAGTTACATCATTTTAGGCCCTTCTCGATCTATTTCTCCTAGGTTTGCCCAAGGGTCAGGACGAGACTTTGCTTCGACACGTTGCTCCACATATGCTTTATCTTGTAAC
>CAZEDG010000008.1:0-454 GCA_964510805.1 uncultured Candidatus Saccharibacteria bacterium | reverse complement strand
GAGAAGTATCTTGCAGAACATGGTCACAATTTTTTTCATAACGCAGACTTTGTTAGCCCCGAGACATATAAAGCCCTCTTTGAAGGTTTTGATTTAAATGGTAAAACTATAGTAAATGTTGGGGCTGGATTTTCTCTTTATCACCCTTCCGTTATTGATTCTAATCCAATGACAAGAGCCGTGAGTTCTCTTAATCCTAGATGCACCATTATCCCATTAGATTATCTACACAATAGAACAAAAAGTTGGTTATTACTTGATACAACAGGAGAAAAAAATAATAATATCAAGTTAGAGCCGGTTACCGGAGATGCTACAGAGTTACCCTTTAAAAACAACTCTCTTGATGGTTATTTTTCGTCAAACCTTATTAATGAGCCAAGGCAAAGAGAAACGGAACTTTCTTTTGTAAGAAAAATGATAGGAGAGGCTTACAGAGTATTAAAACCAGGCG
>CAZEDG010000007.1:16614-33160 GCA_964510805.1 uncultured Candidatus Saccharibacteria bacterium | reverse complement strand
TCGAAATGAACAGAATATTTTTCTGGTGAAAAATTTCTTCTGCCTCGCGCCAAGCGCTCCGGCAAGTCATTTCTCACGAAAAGCTAAAAAAGAAAATAGAATAAATAGATAAAAAAGGTGCCTGTTTGTAAGTGAGGTGGTGGTTAGTAGTTAGTATTTACATAGCATAAAACTGTGGTTTTGCATGTTTTTGTTGTAGGTACTATACTTATACGCATATGAAAAGATATGTACCGATCATTATAGGAATTGTTGCTCTTTGTGCGCTTCTTTATCTAGCTAATTCAGGTGGGCCTAAGGACACCGAAATGAAGACAGAAGAAACACCTCAAGTTTCACTCACTTCATTTTCTGGAAAAGTTACTCGTACCTTTGAGGGTGATCATACTCTTGAATATACCCTTGATCTTCCTGAGACTGCAACCGCAACTCTTGAGAAGGATGGTGCGCTTGTAAAAGTTTCTGAGAATGATCAACCTGTTCTTGCTATGTATGTAAGCTACGAAGGTGGTCGTGGATATACTCCTGAGGATTATATTAGTAATGTGATTGTGCCAAGTGTAAAGGCGGTCAATACTGCTGGTGTAGTCACTCTTGGTAAGTATGAGTGGACTGTTGTTGAGTCTGAATGGACAGAGTGGCATGTTGCTAAGACAGAAGATTCACAATGGCTTCTTGTTGTAGAAAATAAGAAAGCTGACAAAGAAAAAGCTGACGCAATTATCGAAAGTATTTTTACTAAGTAATAATAAAACGAACACAAAAACCAGAGAAGTAATTCTCTGGTTTTTGTTTTTTTGATTGATGTGGTAGTGTTTTTGTAGGAGCTCTTCTAGAAAGGATAATCCTATGAAGCGAGGATTTGTTGTCGGTGCTATCGATTCTCTTCATGACATAGACCGCCCTCAGAGAATTCTTTTTGGTGTGTCACAAGAAGGAAATATTGTCACCTTTTTTCCAAACGGCTCACTTAGCGAACGGTCAATACTCTTCGAAAGTATCTTTTCTCAAGTGGTGTGCAGTGTCGATGATGTTGCAAAATGTGTTCGCTTGATTGGTGTTAAGGATGAAGAAGCTTCACTCGCTTTTTCTCTTCGTTTTTTTAGGCACAAGGATCACTGGTCTTACCAGGCGTCAAAAGGTGTTGTGCTTGGCAGATCTCTTATTGATGAGACACCATTTGAGCGTGGTGGCATTGTTTATGGGCAAGACGTCCTCGAATGGATTTTTAGAAACAAAATTAATCTTTGATGAAGGCGACGTGTGTCGCCTTTTCTTTTTATAGAGAGCCATGGTAGATTACTATAATGGAAAATAAAAAAGTCTTCGTAGGAATGTCAGGAGGCGTGGACTCATCGGTGTCTGCGCTTCTCCTTAAACGTGCCGGGTACGATGTTACTGGCGTGTTCATTAAGGTTTGGCAACCAGACTTTATAGAGTGTACATGGAAAGAAGATAGATTAGACGCAATGCGAGTCTGTGCGCTTCTTGATATTCCTTTTGTGACGCTTGATCTTGAAGAAGAATACAAGAGGGGTGTGATTGATTATATGATTGATGAGTATCGTAAAGGAAGAACCCCTAACCCTGATGTCATGTGCAATCGCGAAGTTAAGTTCGGAGCTTTTTATAGATGGGCAAAGTCGCAAGGTGCCAAGTATATAGCAACGGGGCATTATGCATCTCATGACGGCAGGTCTCTTATGGTAAGTAAAGATGAGAACAAAGATCAGACATACTTCCTTTGGGCAGTGCCTAAGGATGTGATTCCTCACGTACTTTTTCCTGTTGGGCAAATGGAAAAGAAAGAAGTAAGAGCGCTCGCAGAAGAGGCTCGTCTTCCGGTAAGTAAGAAGAAAGATAGTCAGGGATTATGCTTTGTTGGAACTATTGATATTAAGACATTACTTAAGCAATATATACAAGAAAAGAAAGGAGATGTGGTTGATGAAAGTGGGCAGGTGATTGGACATCATGACGGAGTTTTTTTCTTTACCATTGGTGAACGACACGGTTTTACTATTACAAAAAAGAGCACACATGATGCGCCTTATTTTGTGATTGGAAAAGATATTGAAAAAAATATGTTGATAGTATCGCATACAAAAAAAGAAGAACGGCAAGGTGATGTGCTTACTCTTACAGAAGTGAATCTAACGGAGCATGTCAGTAAAGGTGAGACGTTATTTGCGCGCACACGATACAGAGCTCCGCTTACAGAAGTTGAAGTGCTTGATGAGCATACGTATAAAGTTATCGGTCAGTCGCTTACGAGTACTTCTGGGCAGTCACTCGTCCTTTATAGAGGAGGCAGGTGTCTTGGTGGAGGAATCTTGGTGTAAGGAGAAGGAGGGTAAGGAAAAAAGAACAAGAAAAAAGGGCCACCTGTGAAGGCGTGCCCTTGATCGTGATGGAGTTGTTGTTCTTATTGAGGTGAAGCCTTTTGGGTGATGTCAGTGCACCCACCACGGCCGATCACTTCGGTCGTGATCTTTTGTCGCTTCCTCGGACAGGTGTCCTGAGCATGTTTTTCACTGATACGCCCACGTTGGGTATTTTCCCACGGAAGCTTCCTGTTGACCCTCATGACCATCCACTTCTCCTCTTGGCATAATCGCCAAGTACTTCGTATGCTACCACGACATACAGATAGATTGCAACAAGGCTATTGTTTGCAATGAGGACAATGCTCAAGTGCATGCAACCCTCCTCGTTTTTTGATTTGAGCAATATGGGTAAGCACTGTTTTCATCGCTTCTTTTGTTGATTCTTGTACTAGAGAAAAATCGTACTCGAGTATTCCTTCATCAAGAGGTATTTCTCCAAGAAGTATTTCTTTATGTTTTTCTTTGTAGCTTGTATAAAAAGTATTATCGGATGGTTTATTGATAATTGCGTAGCAGGGGATCATGGTTCTTTTGCAAAGCGTTTGTATTTGTTCGAACACTTTAACACTGTTACGATGAGGTTCTACAACACCGATGATCGCGTCGATTCCTGCATAGAGACCATAGTTGAGCATATCTGTGCCCGCAACACTGTCGATAACTACGTAGGCGTCTTGTTCTTCTAAGAGGCCAAGATAGTATTTAAGAGGGCCGGATAATCCGTGAGTACACTTAGATTGATAGATAACATCGAGACTACCAAGACCAATGTTGATAAGAGAGAGGTTGTCGCTTACTTTGGTAGCGATTGATGACGTGTACTTGTCTTCTGGATGTACAGTAAATGTTGGCAGTGACTCACTGTGATGATTAATAGAAGAGAGATTTCTTCCTTCGTGGAGACCGAGTGCTTCCATGAACTCTTTATCACTCTTATGCATAAGAGGAAGAGATTCTGGATCAAGGCCAAGGTTAGAAGTGAGATCCATATTATAGTCAGCATCAATTGCAAGAATATGCTTTCCTGTTTCTTCTAGGGTCTTGATTGCAAGCCATGAGATTGAACTTTTGCCAGACCCTCCTTTACCTACAAATGCAATTTTCATAAGAGTATGTTAGTGATGAGGTGATTGTGAATGATCATGATGATTGTGGTCATGATGTTCTTTTTTATGAAAACGGAGTTCAAGATAGAGAATCCAAAGGACAATAATAGTAAGTGATGAGATACTTGCGATCTCAAGTGCATGGAATTGTTCTTCGTTAACTTGAGCGCCAAGAAGATAGACAAGGATTGCTGAGACCGGGGCACCTCCTTGTGCTAGTGTTCCATACAAAAAAGTTCTAAGAGGGGAGAGACCAAGACTTCTTAGTATGCCAATGGTTCCTAGTATTTTTGGAAGTTCATGAATGATAATACCTGTTGTCGCTGCGTAACCAAGTACAGGGTTGATAAGGTATGTTGCACCGATTACAGAACCATCAATAAGGGAATGGAATGCTTCGCTTAAGACAATGCCTTTTGCACCAGATGAAGCTCCATGAGAGTGTGTATGACTAAATTTCGCAAGAATATAGAGCGTAAGAAGTGCTGTCCCTAAACCAAGAATTCCATCTAGTAAGGTGATCGTACTACCATGCTCTAAGAGGGTATCAATGAGCGTGATAGTAAGCAGTGCTATTCCTGCGCCAAGGAGGATGCGTTTAAGTGTTCCTTGAACTATGTTTCTTCTTAGGAAGAGTGCAACAAGAGAAAGAAGCGGAAGCGCGCTCGCGCTTATAAGCATGAGAATAAAAGAAAGAGACATATATTTTTTAGTATTTTTATTCTATCACAGTTTTTTGTACGTGCAAATTATTCGCAAGTATAGTCTTTACCTTATGAGTACTATTTGGTATGATACAAGTACTTATACTATATACCATGGCACTCTATACACAAGATGAACTTACAGAAATGATTAAGGAGGCTGGGCTCCGAGTTACCGACCATCGAGTAACTGTGCTTAGTCTTGTTGCAAAAATGAAGCAACCTATTACTGTATATGAGATTGTAGAGATGCTTCGCAAGAAGCATGATATTGATCAAGCAACAGTCTATCGCAATCTTTCTTCGCTCCACGAATCGGGACTTTTAAGAAGACTTGATTTTAACCACGGTCATGCACATTATGAGCTTGAGACAGGGAGAGCATCACATCAGCTTGTGTGTG
Organism: uncultured Candidatus Saccharibacteria bacterium; assembly: GCA_964510805.1. GTDB lineage: Bacteria > Patescibacteriota > Minisyncoccia > Phycocordibacterales > UBA5272 > UBA11704. Next base: position 28,560 of record CAZEDG010000007.1, on the reverse strand, counting down.
ACAAGTGTGAGACGATTGAGAAGATAGAAGGAATATCAGTAGACGATGCAGTTAAGAAGATGCTTAAGAAGAGTAAGAAGTTCAAGAACACAACAACACACTCAATTGAGATTTATGGGTTATGCAAAAAATGCGCTTAGTATTTTTTCTAGGTATTTACTTATGTTTCTTTGGTGTTGCTTGTGCGGATGTTCAATCGGCACCGCTTTTAGATAAGGAAGAAGTTTTTATTGCAAAAGTCGTAGTCGTCGCCTCTTCTTCTTATGAAACAGTTCCTAATACAGGTGTCAAAGCTTTGTATCAGACGGTACGTGTTCGTTCTCTTAATGCTACTTCATCAAAACTTATCACAATAGAAGATACAGCATTTCAAATGTCGGAAGGGGATAAGGTGTATGTAAAACATCTCATCACAAGAGAAGGGGATGAATACTATTCCATTGTTGAGTCATACCGACTAGATAGACTTGCGATTCTTGTTTGTTTCTTTTTCGTATTAGTTATCCTTTTTGGAGGGAAGCAGGGGTTTCTTTCTTTGGTTGCACTCTTTGTTTCGTTCGGTGTTATTTTTTCTTTTCTTTTTCCTCAAATTCTTGATGGTACAAATATTGTACTGGTTTCTACAATTGTCGCCTTGCTTTCACTTTTTGTTGCAATGTATTTAACACATGGATTTACCAGGCTTACCACATCAGCTTTCTTGGGTTGCGTTGCGACTGTGACAAGTACAGTAATCCTCTCCAAAGTAGTGATTTCTTTTGCTAAGCTAACCGGATTTTCTCAAGAAGAAAGTGTTTTTCTTAATCTTGCAACAAACGGGAGTCTTAATTTTGTCGATCTCCTTATTGGAGGAGTTATTATAGGGGTAATTGGGGTTATAGATGATGTAGCTATTACTCAAGCATCTGTTGTTCATGAACTTCGACATGCGAATCCTTTGCTTACAAAAAAAGAATTATATAAAAAGGCTCTTAAGGTTGGAAAGAATCATATGGGTGCAGTAGTTAATACCCTTATTCTTGCGTACACAGGCGTGGCGTTGCCCTCAGTGCTTTTACTCTATGTGAGTAATGCTCCGGTGTTGGAACTTCTTAATCGTGAAGGAATCGCAACTGAAATAGTACGAAGTGTTGTCGGGTCGTCAGGCCTCCTTCTTGCTGTCCCTGTAACAACTTTTGTTGCGATTATGTTAATGCGGGGTGATGTATATATCTCTACAACAAAAGAACATGTTCCCCACTCACATCATCACTGATAACTATGATATGCTTGAAATATGGTAGAACTTCATAAACAAGCGCCAGAGTTTTCACTGCAAGATCAAAATGGTGTGACGCATACATTAGAGATGCATAAAGGTAAGAAGGTGGTGCTTTATTTTTATCCAAAAGATGATACTCCTGGGTGTACTGTGGAGGCGTGTAGTTTTCGTGACGCATACAATGACTTACAGAACAAGAATGTGGTGGTTTTTGGAATCAGTAAGGATAGTGTGAAGAGTCACGATAAGTTCGCTAAGAAGTACGAGCTCCCGTTTCCTCTTCTTTCTGATAGCGATGGAAGTATTTGTGAAGCGTACGGTGTCTGGCGTAAAAAGAAGTTTATGGGGAGAGAATATATGGGTATCGAGCGAATGAGTTTTTTGATTGATGAAAAAGGAAATATTGAGAAGATATATGAAAAGGTAAAACCAAAGGAGCATATGGATGAGGTAAAGGGGGATGTTTTCTGAACAGAAATAACAATACACAAATCAAAAACGGAAGCGATTGCTTCCGTCTGGTACCTAGGCACCTTGGTTGAATGATACATCGGGCTGAATCCGACAATCAGCCCCTTGTTCTTCTGCTTCCATCAGCTCTTCAAGAAAAGCCAGGAATTTATTGTTGTGAACGCGGTCGCCTGGAGTAAAAGTCATGTAGTCACCAGCCGGTTCATGAAAAATGGAGACTTTGACGGAACCAGAAGAGTCAAATGTTGCGGTGACATTCTCGTTCGTTACCTTCAAACGTCTCACAGTTTGAAGATAGTGACTACCCATTTTCCCGACGGGGAAGATTAGGCCACACTTCCTCTTCGAAGCTCTCGAAAGAAGTTCGCTTATTTGTGCTTGAGTCAATGGCTTTTTTTCTTCAGCCTTTGTTTCGACAGTCATTCTCTTTCCTCGTATGGTAATGTGCAATGCGGTTCCTGATCTTTTGCAGTACCGCTCTTATTGTGGGTGGCCGGTGTTGATCCGGTTCCACAGAGATATCCTACAACGGACTAGATATATTGTAAAGTGTACAGCGTACAGGTATACTAGATGGATAGTAATCAGTAATTTTTCTTCATATGAACTCACTCAAAGAACTTCTCAAAAATAATATTGTCGTGTTCGGTATTGTGATTAGTATTGCGTGGATGGTGAGCTCATTTGTCCTTGCAGGAGGCATCTCAGGAATCAATGCACATAACTCTATCTCAGTTACAGGAACCGCAGAGCGTATGGTGACAAGTGATGTCGCAAAGTGGAATTTTGCACTCACGAAGCAGTCATCTCAAGAAGGGTATGCCTATGCTCTTCGAGAGCTTAAGGCAGAAAGTGACAGAACAGTGAAGTATCTTACCTCTCAAGGTATTGATGTAAAAGCAATTACCGTACAACCAGTGACGACAAGTGTTGTATGTCAGTCACAGAGTCAGGTGATGTATGATGGTCAGGGTCGACAGCAATGCTCGGGGTCGTTTAATTATAGCCTTAGTCAGACTATTCTTGTAGAAGGAGATAAGGTTGATCTTATCCGAGACCTTTCTCTTAACGCTCCACAAAAACTTCTTGAGTCCGGTGTGCAGGCACAGACTGTCTCGGTTGATTTCTTTTATACCAAGTTAGCAAGTATACGAGCAGAGCTTCTCGAAGAAGCTTCTAAGAATGCAAAGGAACGCGCGACATCGATTGCGAAGAGTACAGGAGATACAATCGGTAGTGTTACGGATGCTTCTCAAGGGGTATTCCAGGTTACACAGAAGAATAGCACTGATGTGAGTGATTACGGTGCGTATGACACATCAACCATTGAAAAGAAAATTACTGCAGTTGTGCGTGCAAGTTTTGAAGTAAAATAAAAAAGCAAATCGTTTCGTTATTGTTGTCGACTTTGTTCTTTTTTGAGAACGATATAGACAGAAAGGAATACGAAGAGTGATGTGACGATAATCACATAACTTTTGACGTGGATCCATGTGTGAAGTGGGAAGTGTCTTCGTACTATTTCGTTAAGAACTGCAAGCGAAATAAAAAAGAAGATCCACATATGAGTAAGAAGATCCCATGATTTTTCTTTTAAGGTAAGTATCTTATCAAATGCGATTTTGAGAATTGGTACATTCATCATGATACCAACAATTAAAGTAAGTGCGCATGTTAGATCATAGAGTGTGTCGCGCATCTGAATGAATTTTACTTTTCTGTAGTGAATTGTCATGTACCCGAAGACAAGTGTGATAAGCGCAACATAGAGTGCGGTGTATGGAATTCTTTTTTGAGTGTGATGTGTAAGGAAGGTGGAAATAATTGTCGTTATCATGAGGAATATCGTTGCCTCAAAAATAGAAAAGAAATGTGATGTAGTTAGAAAAATAACCACAGGACCAAACTCTAAAAGCCCAGAAACAAAGACTTTTTTGAAAGTTGAGAATGTTGTTAACGGAGAATGATTAGTTTCTTTACTCTTCATGCTACTATGTACAGTACAGTAAACTACAAAGATATGCAAAGAATAAAACATTTTTTTATACGCGTGAAAAATTTTTCAATCGGCACACCAACAGCAATTATTATCGCTTCGCTAATTCTCGGAGCATCTCATCTTGGCTATGGGTATTTACAGAGTAATCCTTCCAATCATGGACCAGTAACCATGTTTAAAGGTAAGGCTGTAAGTGACGCTGATTTTTTGACAGGAAACAAGAAGAGTAAAGTCGTTGTTGTTGAGTACTCAGACACTGAATGCCCTTATTGTGCACAACTTCATCCTTCTATGAAGCAACTTCAAGAAGAGTATGGCGAGAAGGTTGCTTTTGCGTATCGCTATTTTCCTCTCACACAGATTCACCCTAACTCATTTGAGGAATCTCGTGCAATTGAGTGTGTAGGTACTCTCTCTGGAAGCGAAGTTCGTCAGAAGTATATTGATACTATTTTTGATATAAAATACAATGCAAAAAATATGACTTTTGCAAAAGGCCAAAAGGAATCTCTTGCCAAAGGTCTTGGAGTTGACGAGCAGGCGCTTGCTACATGTATGAAAGGTCAAACTTCTTCAGATACTGTTAATGCGTCTATTCAAGATGGAATTACTGCTGGAGTGCAAGGAACTCCTGCAACGTTTATTCTTCTTAAAAACAAAAAAGGATACGAAGTCATCGCTTCTGTTGATGGTGCACGTCCTTTTGAATTTTTGAAAGCTGCGGTTGAGGAGGCACTTGCAAGGTAGTCCAAGGTTTTGTTACATAACACAAAGCGATGAGAAACTACGCTTCTCATCGCTTTTTGTTATAGAGATTTTATGGTAGACTGTCTTTCGTTATGAATCACGAACCACAAGGAGGAAAGATTGTTCAAGAAGTACACACCACAAGTGTGGTAACTACAGTTGCACCACAAGCACAAGATGTACAAGAAGAAGCGACACATTCTTTTGTGCAGGTTGTTGAACCTATTCCATCACTTAACGCTCCTGTGCTTGGGAACATCGGTCCTTTCAGTGTTGCGACCTCTTCTATGACTGTGTTACTCATTACAGTGATTGTTGCCGTGCTCTGTCTTCTTGCGTTTTTTTCTAAGCGTGTACCTGGTAAAGTACAAGGACTTTTTGAAATGCTCTATGAAGCGATTACTCACTTCATTGCTTCTATTGTTGGAGAAGACCGTGCTAAGAATCTCGTCCCATTTGTTGGAGCACTCATGGTGTATCTCCTCATTGCGAATCTTCTCCCGATGCTACCGGGTATTTCTGGAGTGAATGTTCTTATTGATGGAGAACATACGCCACTTTTTAGAGGTGCGACTACTGATTTTAATACAACATTCGGTCTTGCACTTGCAATAGTAGCAACTATGCAGGTTGTTGGAATGAAAGAGCAAGGCATCTTCGGGTACCTTTCGCACTTCATCCAGATAAAACAAGTAATCAAAGGTTTCAAAAAAGGCTTCGGCGAGGGAATGGTTGCAGTGATTGGTTTTCTTGTTGGGCTTATCGAGATTATCTCTGAACTTGCTAAGACACTCTCACTCTCACTTCGTCTCTTTGGTAACCTTTTTGCACACGAGGTGCTTACAGTGATCTTACTTGGTGCTTTTGCATACGGTGTCCCCGCAATCTGGATGGGTATGGGCGTGCTTGTTGGTATTGTTCAGTCGATCGTATTCACTGCGCTTGTAAGTGTCTACTATTCTCTTGTGCTTAAAAAAGAAGGGAAAGGTCACGGACACTAGGACTAGTAAGCTTGCTATAAGTAGCTTTTTATTGTAGAGTGAAGGTTGTTGTTTTTTAGAAAAGAGAGGTCAAAAAATGCCAATAGTTCTTAAGAATCTTGAACCAAGAGAGCTGGTTTCTGCACTTCTCTTGCGTCAATGGATGGAAGAATACAACAAAGGGAATTGCAACAGTCTTCATATAGTCAACCGTTCTTTGTATGCAAGAGTTCTCAAGTTTGCAAGGTGGCAAACAAGGCTCACGTATAGAGAGTTGCTTCGTGTGCTTACCGTAATCGGAAAGACGTATGAAGCATTCAATGCAAGCACTTCCTTATACATGAAGGATGACGATTTTGTTGCAAGGATTGTCGCAAAGTATGAGGATTTGAAGGCGACCCAGTCTCTCGGAGAACGACTCATGTCTTCTACAGATAGACGAAATCTCAGAGCTCGAAGGATTGCTCTTCTGCAAAGACCAAAAAAACCAAGCCAAACAAACCAAACAAACCAGAGCCAGAAAGGAGATTGGTTCCATGGATAAGTTCATATTTACTTTTGATTTTGTGAAGAAGAGATTGCTTGTTATCGCCGAAGTTTTTTTGCTTGTCTTCGGGGTATTCTTTTTGCTCGCATTTTTTCTTTTGCTTGCTTACCTGAAGCAGGTCGGAGCAAGTTCAGAAGAAAGGCTTATCTTTGGATGGGAACTTATTTCTTTAGCTAACTGGAGTTGGGCATGTGTTGCATCTTCAAAATGGATACACTGGAAGCTTAAGCATCAAAAAGTTCTTCAAGATCTTCATGATCTTCAAAAAACTTACGAAACCATTCGTGATTCGTAGGTGTCTACTTAGGCTCCGCTTTTTGCGGAGCCTTTTTCTTTTACTATTTTTTGCCCTGGCTTGATTATCTTTTTTTTGCTATACTCCTATACAACAGCCTCACAAAGGCGAATTTTTATTGAAAACCTTTTGGTTGTTATGTGTTGTGGGTTCCGTATCTACTAATAACTAATAACCAATAACTAATAACTATCATTTATATGACCCCAGAAGCAGCAATTTATATAGCAAAAGGAATGTGTATTCTCGCCATGGTTGGTACCGCGGTTGGGCAAGGATACCTCGTAGGTAAGACTATGGAAGCTATTGGACGTAATCCAGATGTAGAAGGATCTCTTTTTTCTAAGATGATTATCGGTGTTGCTATGACCGAAACAACAGCGATCTTTGCATTCGTTGCATTCTTCCTTTTAAAGTAGTAATTAGTTAATAGTTAATGGTTAATAGTTAAATACATTTGTGTTTAAACTATTAACTATTAACTAGCTACCATTAACCATGCAGGAAATTCTAAACATTCTAGGATCAGTTGGTTTCAATTGGCATGTCGCTCTTGCTAACTTTGTTAACTTTCTTATTATTCTCTTTCTTCTTAATAAATTTTTCTTCGGGAAGATTGGCAAGACTCTTGATGAACGCAAGCGTGTGATTGAGCATGGTCTTGCTCAGGCTAAGGAAGCGGAAGTTAAGCTTACCCATGCTGAAGAAGAGAAGCATATGATTATCGCTTCTGCACATAAAGAGAAAGAGAGTATTTTGTCTCGTGCAGAGGTAGACGGTAAAGCAATGGTTGCATCTCTTCAAGAAGAAGCCAAAGCTCAGATTGAGGATAAGATAAAGAAGGTTGATAACCGTGAAGCAACTCTTAAGGAGACCGTCGAGAAGGCTTTTGGAGAAAAAGCTCCAGAGCTTATCGCATCGCTTTATGCAAAGACACTTGCTCGCGAACTCAAAGAAGAAGAGAATAACGCTCTCATTGCTCGCATGCATGCATAATGATTAAAACATCACACATATTTGTATGTCACTCTCTCGAAAAATTGCATCACTTATCATTGAAGAAAAAGTAACCCTTACACAAGTGGTTGAGTCTCTTTCTCTTTACAAGATGATGTCACTGCTTCCTTCTATTAAGCAAGCGGTAGTGCAACTTTCTTCTAGAAGAGATATGCGTGACACGATTATGATAGAAGCACCTTTTGCTCTCTCAGATGACGCAATCAGGAAAGTTAAGAGAATTGTTGGTAACGATATGGCAGATCACGAAGTTACTATCAACAAAAAAGTTCTCTCAGGATTCAAAGCACGGTTCCGCGGGACACTCTATGACGGAAGTGCCGAGAGAATTATCAAGCAACTCACCGGTACACATTAGATGAAGTAGTTCACCATTAATTTATTAACCATTAACTATTAACCACCCATACTATGTCAGTAGAAAAAATAATTAAAGATCTTGAAAACAAAATTGCTCAGATACAAACATCGGTGTCTGTAGAAGAAGTCGGAACTGTTGTTTCTGTAAGTGATGGTATCGCAAGAGTTTCGGGTATCCTTTCATGTGCAAGTATGGAGGAGGTGCTTTTTGCTTCCGGTGCAAAAGGCCTTGCGCTTAACCTTGAGTCTGACATGGTTGGTGTGGTGATTTTGTCTGGCGCTGATCTTGTACGTGAAGGCGAGGAGGTGACTCGTACTAAGCGTGTTCTTGCGATCCCTGTCGGCGATGAGCTTCTTTCACGTGTTGTTGACCCCCTTATGAACCCGCTTGACGGCAAACCTCTTTCTAAGCTCAAGGATATTGAGCTTGTAGAAAAGATTGCTCCTGGTGTTATGGAGCGTGAGCCTGTAAATCAGGCGCTTCAGACTGGTATCAAGGCAATCGATGCCATGATTCCGGTTGGCCGTGGTCAGCGTGAGCTTATCATTGGTGATCGTCAGACAGGTAAGACTACTATTGCAATAGATACGATTATCAATCAGAAGGGCAATGGAGTAATCTGTGTGTATGTTGCAATTGCTCAGAAGGAATCTAAGGTTGCACAGATTGTGGAGAAGTTGAAGTCAGCAGGGGCACTTGAGTATACTGTTGTTGTTTTGGCTGGAGCTTCACACTCAGCGTCGCTCTCATACTTGGCTCCATATGCAGGAACTGCAGTCGCTGAATATTTTATGAACAAAAAGAAAGACGTGCTTGTTGTGTATGATGATCTTTCTAAGCATGCGGTTGCGTACCGTGAGATGTCGCTACTCCTTAAGCGTCCACCAGGACGTGAAGCATATCCAGGAGATGTGTTCTATCTCCACTCACGTCTTCTTGAGCGTGCATGTCGTCGTAACGAAGGTGCAGGAGGTGGTTCTATTACCGCGCTTCCTATTATCGAAACACAAGCAGGTGATGTGTCAGCATATATTCCAACAAACGTGATTTCTATTACTGACGGACAGATTTTCCTCGACGCAAACCTTTTCTATAAAGGTATGCGACCAGCAATCGATGTAGGTCTCTCAGTATCACGTGTAGGATCTTCTGCACAGACAAAAGCAATGAACAAAAATGCCGGCAAGATGAAGCTTGCCATGGCGCAGTATCGCGAACTTGAATCATTCGCGCAATTTGACTCCGATCTTGATCATGATACCAAGAGAACAATCGAACGAGGTAAGCGTACAAGTGAGATGCTTAAGCAAGCAAACGGAGCTCCTCTTTCTGTAGGACTTCAGGTGGCTTCTATTTATGCAGTGAACAATGGATATGTTGATCATGTACATGTTCCTGATATTGTAGCTTGGGAAAAAGGAATGCATGCATTTATGAGTACATCTCATAAAGAGCTTCTTACCTCTCTTAATAAAGATTGGTCAGATGAACTTGAGACTAAGCTTAAGGAGGCTCTTACGTCATACAAAGAAGTAAGTAAATAGTAAGATAGGACTGAACTTCCGCGTCTGGTCAGCGATTATTCCGCGAAAAGTATGCAAACAAAAGTAATCAAAGAAAAAATAAAAAGTGTCGGCAACATCAAAAAAATCACCAAGACAATGGAGATGGTGTCTGCAGCTAAGATGAAGAAGGCGATTGATAACGCGCTCCTTCTTAGACCTTTTCATGAAGAAGCACAGAACGTGCTCCATGATCTTTCTTTGGATGCGCTTTCTCGTCATAAGCTTCTTGCTCATAACGGTGCAGAGGGGGAGGTGGTTATTCTCGTTGCTTCTAACAAAGGTTTGTGTGGAAGTTATAACGTGAACATCTATCGCAAACTTATCGAGAATTATGATGAAGAGGCACGCAAGAAGCTTAGGATAATTGCTTTTGGTAAATATGCCGAGAAGGTTGCCAAGAAGCTTAAGTTAGAAACACTTGCGTCATTTAGTCATCCTGTAATCACAGGGGATGATGCACACGCAACGTCAACGCTTATTGTTGATTGGTACAGACAGAAGAAGATTGGTACTGTGAAGATACTCTACACACATTTTACTTCTGGTAGTTCTTTTACTCCGACACTTCTTCAGCTTCTTCCCTTTTCTTCTGAAGGTGAACCGCGTCGTCACAGCGGAGAACCTCGCTATGCATATGAACCAACCAAGGATGTTGTGCTCACTGCAATTATTCCAATGATGCTCCATAATATTATTTACGGAGCTGTGCTTGAGAGTTATGCATCCGAGCACTCAGCTCGTATGTTTGCTATGAAGAGTGCGACCGATAACGCAAAAGAACTTCAGGATGAGCTTAAACTTTATTATAATCGCGCTCGTCAAGACGCAGTGACGCAAGAAATTGCGGAGATTACTTCTGGTGCGATGGCATTAAGTAACTAGATGTTAGACTTTAGATATTAGATTTTAGAAACATACATGAAAAAAATTCCCGACAATGCAAAAAAAGTTTTCAAAGGAGAGTTTTTTTCTGTATGGCAGTGGGACCAGGTTTTGTATGATGGTTCCACAAAAATATTCGAGTATGTTGAACGACCAGATGTGTGCACTGTTATTCCAGTAACTTCAGATGGCAAAGTTGTTCTCCTTGAAGAAGAACAGCCGACAGAAGAACGTCGATTTACTTTTCCAAGCGGGTGTGTCGAAGAAGATGAACCAAAAGAATCTTGTGCCTCAAGAGAGTTAACCGAAGAGACTGGTTACGTATCTTCACATATAGAACATTGGTTTTCACGACCTGCTGGACTGAGAAATGTTTGTGAGTTCCATATTTTTATTGCAAAGAAATGTGCTCTTTCTGGACCTCAAAAACTAGACCCAGGAGAAAAGATTACGGTACACTTGCTTTCTTTTGAGGAATTATTAGCAAGAGCTGATGATATAGCAGAAAAAAATCATTTTATTTATCCATATTTAATTAAAGCAAAATATTCTGAAGAAGAAAAACAAAAATTAAAAGACTTACTCGGAATAACAACCTAACCACCGAGCATCACCAACTATTAACCACTAACTATTAACCAATTACTATGCAAAAAGGAACAATCACACAAATCGTAGGACCAGTTGTCGACATCACATTCCCAGATGGTGTCCCGGCACTTAAGAACGCGCTTACCATTAAGCGTGAGGATGGTAGTGTACTCACTCTTGAAGTGGCACAACACCTAGGCTTCAATGATGTGCGTACTGTTGCGATGACCTCAACTGATGGTCTCACTCGTGGCATGGAAGTAACCGACACAGGGGCGCCTATTCAGGTTCCTGTCGGCAAGGAGATTCTTGGTCGTATGTTCGATGTAACTGGTAACCCAATCGACCAGAAGCCATTTACTAAGAGCAAGAAGACATATCCTATTCATCGTCCTGCGCCAAGATTCGATGAACAGTCAACTAAGGCTGAAGTACTTGAGACTGGTATCAAGGTGATTGATCTCATTTGTCCGTTCCTAAAAGGTGGTAAGGTTGGACTTTTCGGTGGAGCGGGAGTTGGTAAGACTGTGGTGATCCAAGAGCTCATTCGTAACATTGCAAGTGAACACGGAGGATATTCAATCTTCGCAGGAGTTGGTGAACGTTCTCGTGAAGGTAACGATCTCTATCGTGAGATGGAAGAATCTGGTGTGCTTGATAAGACTGTGCTTGTGTTCGGTCAGATGAACGAGCCACCAGGAGCACGTGCTCGTGTTGCACTTTCTGCACTTTCGATGGCAGAATATTTTCGTGATGAAGAAAAGAAAGACCTTCTTCTTTTCGTGGATAACATCTTCCGCTTCACTCAAGCAGGAAGTGAACTCTCAGCGCTCCTTGGCCGTATGCCATCTGCAGTGGGGTATCAACCAACACTTGCAACAGAAATGGGACAACTACAAGAGCGTGTGACATCAACCAAGAATGGTTCGATTACATCAGTTCAGGCGGTATACGTGCCAGCAGACGACCTTACTGACCCAGCGCCAGCTACAACATTCTCACACCTTGATTCAACGGTAGTGCTCTCTAGACCACTTTCAGAGCTTGGTATTTATCCTGCTGTTGATCCTCTTGACTCTTCATCAACGATTCTTCAACCGGATGTTGTAGGGCAGGAGCATTACGATGTTGCTCGCGGAGTGCAGAAGGTGCTTCAGCGTTATAAGGATCTTCAGGATATTATCGCGATTCTCGGTATGGATGAACTCTCAGATGAAGATAAGAAGACAG
>CAZEDG010000007.1:0-16604 GCA_964510805.1 uncultured Candidatus Saccharibacteria bacterium | reverse complement strand
GTATTCAGAAATTCCTTTCACAGCCATTCTTCGTTGCTGAGCAGTTCACGGGTGCGCACGGTGTGTATGTGAAGCGTGAAGATACCGTGCGAAGTTTTAAGGAGATTCTTGAAGGTAAGCATGATCATGTTCCAGAGTCTGCATTCTATATGCAGGGGTCTATTGATGATGTTATAGCGAAAAATCAGACAAAATAATTTCATCTGCTTCGTTGTAAGAAATTTTTGTTCCATGCGTCGTACATCTTAGTACGCCTTAGTCACAAAAATTTCTTACGCCTTACATCTAAAACTATTTTCTCAGATTTTATATATAAAGAATTTTCTAAAATCTAATATCTAATCTCTAATATCTATCCACGTATGCTCAAACTAAAAGTCGTAACTCCAGATAAAGTAATTACTGATGAAGTTGTTGATAGTGTAACTCTTCCAACAACAACAGGTATGATTACCGTGCTTAGTAAGCACGTGCCTTTGGTGTCGACAATAAAAGCAGGTGAGATGATTATTAGAAAAGGTGGTTCTGGTCTTGGGTATTCTGTCTACAAAGGTCTTGTGAATGTAAGACCTCACAGTAAAGGTATTACCGAGGTGGTAGTGCTTCTTGAACGTGGAGAAATGATCGAAGAGCTCGATGTGGAGCGCGCAGAACAAGCACTCGCACGTGCACGTGCAATGCTCGAAGAAAAAGAAGAAGACGTAGACTTCTCACTCTTTGAAGGTCTTATCGAGAAGGAACTTAACCGTGTGAAGATCGCTAAGAAGTACGGAAGACACGGAAGGTAGGAGGGAATGAGGAGTGAGGAAGAGTGGGTGGCTACAATTTTTTAAAAGAAAACGACATCTGGCCTCGTTTCTAAGAATAAAGAACAATAAAAAAGCCCCTGGAATATTTTGATAAATATTCCAGGGGTTCTTTGTATTTTTTCAAAAACTTTTTTTAAAAAACAAGCACAATAAGAAGAATGACTCCAACAACAATTCTATACCACCCGAAGATGGAGAAAGAATGCTTACGAATATAGCTAAGCGCAAGTCGTATCATAAGAAAAGCAACTACAAATGATACGATAGTGCCAAGAAGAATTGGAGAGAGGGATTCGAGGGAGAGTTCTTCTCTTTTTTTAAGAAGAGTATATGCAGTTGCTACGAACATGGTTGGTACCGCAAGGAGGAATGTGAACTCTACGAGTACTTTACGAGGAAGACCTCGAAGTAATCCTCCGACAATCATTGCTCCTGATCTTGATACGCCAGGGATAAGTGCAAGTGTTTGACAGAAGCCAAGAATAAGCGCTTCTTTGTAAGAGAGATCTTGTACTTTTGTGATGTCTGTCCTGTGTTTCTTTTCATGTTTGCTGTAATACTTTTCTGTAAGGAGAATAACGACACCACCAAGAGTAAGCATACATGCAACAAGTATCTTGCTATCAAGAAGGTGCTTAATGTAAGGAAAAATAATCACACCTGCAAGCCCTGTTGGAACAAAGGCAAGGATAAGCTTCTGCATAAGCACTCTGTCGAGAAGTTTTTTGTGGTATGAAGCAACGACCGCTAATATTGCTCCGAACTGTACTACAATTTCGAAGGTGGTGAGCGTGATAGAGTCGACAACATGCATAAAAGAAGACACAAGAATCATGTGCCCTGTAGAAGAGATTGGAAGAAATTCTGTAACCCCCTCAACAATGCCTAAGATAAAAGATTGAAATAATGTCATAGAGTTAGTGTAGCATAGAGATGCCATAGAGGATGGTGATATACTTGAGGGTATGAGAGATCTCATTTATTTTGGTGCGATGTATCTTGTGTATCTTGCGCCTCTTTTCTTTGCTGTCACAATCTTTAGACATAAACATCAGGTGACATGGAAGCAAGTGCTTCTGTGTGTGATCACTACGTTTTCCATCTGGTATCTTTGTAATGGACTTATTAAGAATGTTGTAATGAGTCCAAGACCTCCTGCAGAAGAAGCACTCTTTATCCCTCTTGATGAATATAGTTTTCCTTCGGGGCATACGACATTTGTTGCATCTCTTGGCTTCTCATTGTATGCATTCATAGAAGCAGGGTATATACCAATGCTTCTCTTAGCGCTTGTGGTTGGTGTATTCCGTGTACTTGCACATGTACACCATTGGTATGATATTGTCGGGGCCTTTTTGATCTCGTTTTTGCTTACACTTGTGATGTATTCTTTTGTGAAAGTCTTTTTTCCTAAGGTGCTCAGAAACAGATAAAAGAGCACAGATAAACAGAAAATAAAGTAGTGCACAGGAGCGAGGCCGAAGGCCTCGCTCCTGAATTATTGTATTTACTATTAACCATTAACTATAAACTATTAACTTGTACCTCACATTCTTCACTCTCCTTCTAATATCTAACGTCTTTCGTCTAGTCCAAATCTCATTGTTATCGGATAATGGTCCGAAGTGTGTGTATTGATATGAGCGGTCACGTGATGCACATTTACTTCTCGTACAAAGATGTGATCAAGTCTCATGATGACATTATGATTATAGTTGGCATAGGTAAGGCCGATACTTGCAAGCTTTTTTTCTAGATAATCAAAACGTTTTGGATGCCACGTGTTGAAGTCTCCAGCGAAGATGAGTGGCCCATGTTTTGGAAGAAAGGAGATGAAGTAATCAATGTTCTTCTTCCATACAGCGTTGGTGACGAAGTTAAGTGCGTGAATATTAGCAATATGAAGCGTAGTGCCGTCATGAAGAGTATATGCTGTGATGAGCATGCTTTTTCTGGTTAAGAAAAAAAGTTCACGATCTTTAGAATGAAGAAGTACTTGATCAATAGGTTCTCTGTTAGCAAGTGTTGCAGTTCCGGTAAAGACATTACGAAAAGGGATAATAAAAGTCGGGCATGATACAGCGTATTTATGAGAAGGGGTGTGAAGTGTACTTACCCATTCCTGGATCACTAAGAAGTCGCTTGAAGCACTTAACCTCCCAAGCTCTTGTCGTAGATAGGGTATGTGTGCTTTGAATATATTATAGGTTGTAAGTGTATATTCTTTCATCTGATATTGTGGCACTTAGGTAGAGTATAGCACTCCTTTTTCACAGGTTATATGTGCGTGTAGTGATATACTAAGATATATATTAAAGTGTGTGTCTTTGGGTAAGATGTGTCGCATCCTACGGATGCGACACTGCTACATTCTTCGTACCACATTCTTCATACTCATTATGTATTTATCCCATATCATTATTCACGGATTCAAGTCTTTTGCAAAAAAGACTACTGTTGATGTTCGTGAACGAGTGACTGGTGTTGTTGGTCCGAACGGTTCAGGAAAGTCAAATATTGCTGAAGCGATACGCTTTGTGCTTGGTGAGCAGTCGATGAAAAGCATGAGAAGTAAAATCGGCGCAGATGTCATCTTCAAAGGTTCAGAGCATCTTCCTCCTATGTCACGAGCATCAGTCACGATGATGATTGATAATAGAAACAAAAGTGCTCTTGCGAAGAGTCAACAGGAAGTAAGTGATTCACTGGCACCTTATCTTGTCTATGATGAGCTTACCCTTGCGCGAACTATTTATGCGGATGGAACAAGTGATTATACCTTAAATGGTGCAAAGGTGCGTCTCAAGGATGTACAAGAGCTTCTCTCTTTTGCAGGTATTGGAGGAAGTGCTCACACAATCATTAATCAAGGTGAAGCAGACAGGATCCTTCTTGCTTCTCCTAAGGATCGCAAAGAAGCGCTTGAGGATGCGCTTGGACTTAGGGTGTACCATATGCGATTGCGAGAAAGCTCTCTTAAGCTTGAGAAGGTAAAGCATCATGTAAAAGAAGTAGAATTGCTTCGTAACGAAATCAAGCCACACTTAGATCATCTTAACCGTCAAGTGAAGAAGATCGAACAACAAGAAGAAGAGCGTGCGACACTTAAGAAGCTTCTTGATGTGTATCTTACAAAAGAAGAAAAAGAGATTCATGTGCTCGCTGAACGTATTCAAGAACAAGGTACTTCTTCTTCACTTACTACTATAGTTACCTCTATCGAAAAAGAACTCCATCTTCTTAAAGAGAAGAAACATCTTCCAAAAGAAGCTACGGAAGATATGATGAAAAAAGCAGAAGAAGAGAGGCTCGCAACAGAGCGATCGTCACTTCTTCTTCGTAAAGAACAGAGTATTAAGACGTTAGGAAGACTAGAAGGGGAACGAACATATCTCGAGCAAGAACTTGCCTCTTCTGTGGAACCAACTTCACGAACAATTGCACTTTCTTTTCTCAAAGAAACAGAGACTAAGTATACAAATGCACTCACTACGCTTTCTTACGCACTCGATATTCCTGATATCGAAAGAGCTCGTAGCATGGAAGAAGAACTTCAGATGACGACAAGAAATTTTTTTGGTACTCACACTTTGCATGACGCTAAGAAAAAAGAAGATATTCGTGCGCGACTTGAGGTTCTTGAAGGTGACGTGCGTAGTCATACGAGTATCCTAGAAGATCTTGAAGGGCAATTACAAGAAGTTTCTCGTGAGTTGTCATTACTTCAAGAAGGAGAAATTTCTCGAGTAAGTCATGCCTTCGAAGAAGAGAAGAAGGTGATGCTTCTTGAGAGTAAGCTAAGAGAGCTTCGAAGCGTGATTGCACTTCGTCTTCAGGAAGAAGCAACACTACAAGGTAGAAGAGATTCGTTTGAGAGACTTGTACAAGAAGGAATCGTTCTTGTAGGAAGGGTGGTGCTTGAGTATGCGCATGGAATACCAGAAGAAAAGTACGTAGCTCTACAAAGAGAAGAGCTTCTTCGACTTATTGAGCGTTCTAAGTTGCGTATAGAAGATGCAAGTATTACTAATAAAGAAGAAGTGCTTCGAGAGTGGCGCGCAACAAAAGAGCGAGATGAGTACCTCACAAAAGAACTTGCTGATATACAAGAGACAGAAGAAAAACTTCTTAGGCTTATTGACGAACTCACTACTACACTTGGCGAGCGATTTGTTTCTGGGGTGGAGCAGGTTTCGGCAGTGTTTAGTACTTTTTTCCAAGAAGTTTTTCCAGGAGGAAAGGCGAAGCTTGTGATTACAAAAATAGTAAAAGTTGGAGATGAAGGTGAAGAGTTAGAAGAAAAAGGTGTTGAGCTCGATGTTTCCTTGCCTAACAAGCGCATCAAAGAAATAGGAATGTTCTCAGGCGGTGAGAGAGCACTTGTGTCTATTGCACTTCTCTTCTCAATGAGTGCGATTACTCCACCGCCATTTATGGTGCTTGATGAGACCGATGCTCCTCTTGATGAATCCAATGCTCGCAAGTATGGTGCCATGCTTAAGCGACTTGCAGAGCATAGCAAGCTTCTCGTGATTACTCATAATAGAGAGACAATGAATCATTGTGACATGCTTTATGGTGTGACTCTTGGTGTTGAGGGTGGAAGTAAGTTGCTCTCAATTAATTTCAAAGAAGCAGAAAGACTCGCACAGTGATTTTATGTTTTTTTGAAATTTTTCAGAAACTTGACAAATTATTTTATACATGATAAAATTGTATTCGAGGTCGTGTCATAGGGTATTAGGCGTCCATACTGCTGGATGACGAACAACCGCTCAATATTGTTTCCGTTTTAGGTGAGGGCGCACGACCGACAAGGAAGAAGCAACGTTTCATGGCGACATAGATGAAAGGAGATAGCCATGTATCGAACTAAGATTCCGAACCGGTGCCTCGCGTAGCAGTACGCGAGGCACTTTTTAATTCCACCATACCCCGTGGCTCTGTTATAGAGGAGCCTCATTTTGGTTCAAAATAGTACCAAGATCCACTTAGTGTTCTAGAAATTTTGTATAAAATATGCTATACTTGATACTCCTGTTCTTAAAGTATACAAACGGAGGTTTGTTGTGGTAGAAGGGTATAGCAATAATTCGATTTCGATCTGGGCAAGTTCTGGAAGAATTTCGGCGCTCAGCGCTTTTGGAATTTCACAAGAGATTCCACATAGAGCACAACAAGAAGGAAGGCAAAACAGACTTCCTCAAGGAGATGAAGTGTTTTTTGTTCTTCACAAAGAGGAAGAAAATTCTTCGAGATGGCTCCTTATTCTTGTGCCTGTTGTTGTTGCGGTTCTTGGAATTGCTGTTCTTCTTTCTTGAGTATAAGAACAGAAAGTCCTGTCTTTACGGCAGGGCTTTTTACTTGTATATTAAAAAGCAATTTTTTGATTATGTGGTAGTATTATGGAATATGCAACGAATATACCAAGGACAAGTAAGTATTACTTCCAAAAAAGATGGCTTTGTGCGAGTTCCAGAGCTAGAAGAAGAGGGTTCAATCTTTATCCCTCATGACGAACTCAATACTGCACTACATCATGATATTGTTGAGGTGGAGTTACTTGGTAAAAAGAAGAATCACAAGGATGAGGACGAGCTTTATGGTGTTGTAAAGTCAATTGTTGAACGTGGGCGTAAAGCGTACGCAGGTGTACTTGAACAAGAAAACGGAATCACTTTTTTTGTTCCAGATGATAAGCGTATGTACACCGACGTGATTATCCAAAAAGACTCACTTCTTGATGGTGGAGTTGGTGATAAGGTTATGGTTGAGTTACTCGCTTGGCATGATCCTAAGAAATCTCCAATTGGAAAAGTAACCAAAGTGCTTGGTAAGCCAGGAGATAATGACGCAGAAATGCTTGCGTATGCTCTTGAGCGTGGATTTTCTGATGAGCATAAAGAAGAGGTACAAGAAGAGGCTAACAAGATACAAGAAAGAGGTATTACAGAAGAAGATAAGGCAGGGAGAAGAGACTTCAGAGGGGTTACTACGTTTACAATTGACCCAGCAGATGCAAAAGATTTTGATGACGCAATCTCGTTCGCAAAGCTTCCTAATGGTCATTATGAAGTTGGTATTCATATCGCCGATGTGTCGTATTATGTACAAGAAGAGACAGCGCTTAACGAAGAGGCTGTTGCGCGAGAGACATCGGTCTATCTTGTAGATAGGTGTATTCCGATGCTTCCTGAGGTACTTTCTAACGATCTCTGTTCTTTGGTGCAAGGACAAGACCGTCTCGTCATGTCATGTGTGCTTACTCTTGATGAAGAAGGTGCTGTACATGATGAATGGTACGGAAGGTCGGTAATACATTCTAACCGTCGCTACACCTATGAAGATGCTCAAGAGACTCTTGATAAAGGTGTTGGTGATTTTTATGAAGAGCTTACGATTCTTAATCGTATTGCGAAGAAGCTTCATAAGGCAAGATTCGACAATGGTGCACTTTCTCTTGAGACTGAAGAGGTGAAGTTCAAGCTTGATGCAAAAGGTGTTCCAGTCGACGTGTATGTCAAAGTTCGAGGAGATACTCATAAGATGATTGAGGAGTACATGCTCCTTGCGAATAAGTATGTGAGTAAGTACATTACAAAAAAACAAGAAGAGCGCAACGGCGAAGGCAAAGCAATCTGTGTGTACCGTGTTCATGATAAGCCAGACGCTGACAAGATGCATGATCTTGATCTTTATATTCGTGGACTTGGGTACCATGTGAGGTTCATGGATGGGCTTATTCCTTCACAAGAGTTAAATGAGCTTCTTGTAAAGATGGGGGACCGTCCAGAGAAAACGCTTCTCCAGGTGCATATTACTCGTGCGATGGCAAAGGCTGTTTACAGTACTAAGAATCTTGGTCATTATGGACTTGCTTTTGATTACTATTCTCACTTCACTTCTCCAATTAGACGTTACCCAGATGTACTCACTCATAGATTGCTTATGCGAGTGCTCACTGACAATTATCCAAAAGAAGAAGAGCGTGGATACTATGAGTCACTGTGTCTCTTGGCATCACGAAGAGAAAAAGAAGCATCTGACGCTGAGCGTGGAAGTATTAAGTATAAGCAGGTTGAGTATATGTCATATCGCCTTGGGCAAGTTTTTGATGGCATGGTAACCGGAGTCTCTGAGTGGGGGATCTATGTTGAAGAAAAGAAAAGTAAGTGTGAAGGAATGATACGACTTCGTGATCTTGGGGATGACTTTTATAACTACGACCAGAAGGGTGGACGAGTATTTGGTGAGCGAACTGGTGTTGAATATAAGATCGGAACGCCGGTAAAGATCAAAGTAAAAAACGCAAACCTCGACCTAAGAGTGATTGATTATACGTTGGTGATGTAACAAGGATGAAAAGTAAAAAAATTGACATTTGTTGATTTTTAATGTTTACTTTAGCGAGTTGAACTTTTAAACAAGAGGGGAAAATGTCCTTTTTAAGGAAAGCTTTTTTTGAGCTTGTGAATTTTTTTCTGAATAACCGTTTTGTTCTTTCGTTGATGGGAAGGTTTCGCGTTTTTGACGCTCTATTTGTGATGTACCCCGCCGATCAATCTTTTTCTGATCATTACACCTTTAGGTGGAGGCAGTGGCTTATCACATGGAAGCCTTTTATTGTTGGGACCATTAAACATCCTTCTGGTAAAAGAACTTTAATGTTCGCTATTTCTGCATTTGTTGACGGGAAAGAAGGTGAGACAGAGCCTCACATGCTTCGCAGTCTTCATGAGAGAGTTGAGGTGATTTCTTCTTGGTTAGGCAACGTGTCAACGCATTTTGCTGGCACTCTTCCAGGAAAGCTTTCCGCTCTTCATGTGAGGCGTGGAGGCAATCAAAAAAATGAAAGATCTGCAACGCAGAGCAATGTTGTCAAAGCTATTCTTTCAGTAAGAAAAGAAAAAGGTCACACCAACGATAACCCGGTAGTCATTTTTGGTGCCCTTGGTTACATCGGTAAGATGGTTACTCAAGCATTACGATCCGCAGGTATTCAAGTGGTAGAGGTCGACAAATATCCAAACACAGTCGATATTTTATCACATTATCAGAAGCCTGATGTTCCTCATGTAATCGTTAACATAACAAGACCAGAAGCATTTAATGATTACGTGACTCGAGAAATACTTGCCGAAGGTGTCTGTTTTCTGAACGAGGTATATCCAGCTCCACACCCTGATGTAGTTTTTGAAATGAGCTCTTTAGGTGTTGATGTGCGTCACATTGCAGGTGTTAAAGCTTCTGTGTGGCCTCAGTTTCCTGGAGCTTATAAAGATGCGGTGCCTTGTTGTGCTGCCCTGTCGGGAGAGGATTACACCGTTCTTATTGTAAAACTCTGAAGAAGGTTCTTACCAGAACCTTCTTTTTGTTTTATACTATAAACTAAGATCATGTTCATATACGATGCAATCAATACGTTACTTGCTATAGTTTTTTTGTTTAACCTAGCATTACTCTTTCCTCTTTTGCGTTCCATTAAAAATAACGTACAGACTTTTGTGTATGCGGTCAATATAGTAACAATATTGCTTTGGGTGGTTACTATGGTCGGATATCGTTCACAGAATGAATATTTTGAAACATGGCTCCGAGCTCTCTACGTCGCCGCTATTTTTATAGGAATTACTTATATGCAGTTCAGTCTTTTTTATCCATCAAGACTAAAGCTTGCAAAATATATAATTTATACAGTTCATTTTTTTGCTTTTATTACTGCGTACCTTGTAACACTCACAGATACGATTATCGTACACGGTGTCAAAAAAGAATACGGAGAACCAGAAATTATTTTTGGTCACCTGTACCCCCTCTATATATGCGTTATTCTAATTCCTTTTGTTATAGGTTTTTTAAGACATTTTTATCTTATTGTTAAGCACAACACAAAAGTAGTATATCTTCTTACTGGTTATTTTATTTCTGCAAATATCGCTTTTGCAACGAATCTTATTTTGCCATGGAAAGGTATCTTTGTTATTAATTGGGTTGGCCAGTTTTTTACTGTAGTCATGGTGTCTTTGACTACCTATTCAATTCTTAAGTTCAACTTGATGAATATTAGATTCTTTGCTGTTAATGTTGGTGTTACTATTTTGTCTATCATTACTTTTGCTCAAGCTCTTTTCGCAGATGGTGTTAAAAATCTTTTAATTAGTAGTATTGTTTTCTTTGTTTCTTTGATTACAGGTGGGTATCTTGTTTATTTAAGTCAAAATGAAAGAAAATCTCTTGAGCATACAATTGAACTTAATCAAAAAATTAAAAAAATAAACTCAAAACTTGAAAAAGCTAACGAACAACTTAAATCTCTTGATAAACTGAAGTCAGAGTTCATTTCCCTTGCTTCGCACCAATTACGTAGCCCTCTTACTGTGATCAAAGGGTATGCTTCTACTCTTATTGACGGTGTAGTTGGAGAGATGAATAAAGAGCAGTCAGAAATAGTTAGGCATATGTACGCTTCGGCACAAGGACTTGCTTCTGTTGTTGAGGATTTTCTTAATGTGACAAAAATCGAACAGGGAGGTATGCAGTATTCGTTTGAAGTCGTTGATATCAAAAAAACTGTAGAAGATCTAGCTGATGACATGAAGCTGGTCGCTATAGATAAAAATCTTACCTTTGATGTTTCTATTGACCAAACAAAGCAATATACTATTACTGCGGATATTGTTAAGTTGCGTCAAGTTTTTTTAAACATTATAGATAATAGTCTTAAGTACACAAAAGAAGGAGGCCTTACTGTTTCTTTGTATCTAAAAAATAAAGAAGCTATTTTTTCTGTTAAGGACTCTGGTGCAGGGCTTACAGAAGAGACTAAGAAAAAATTATTTACTAAGTTCGGAAGAGGGGAAAGTGGAGCTCTTAATTCTGGTGGGTCTGGACTTGGTCTCTATCTTGCACAAGAGATTGTCAAAGCACATAAAGGAAAAATTGAAGCCTTCTCGGAAGGTGCTGGCAAAGGCTCTGAATTTTTGGTTCGGTTACCATCTGCTTAGCAACAATGGTTGCTACTTAAAAAAAGAAAGGCTATTATATACATACCATGAACCCAGGAACACCATCAAAGAAAATTATGATCATCGAGGATGATAAAAGCATCCAAGATATTTACATGCTTAATTTTAAAGCATCAGGATATGAAGTAATCCTGGAAGGAGACGGGCTTTCGGGTATCTCTGAGGTGGTTGAGAAGAAGCCTGATATTATTTTGCTTGATGTGATGATGCCTAATATGGACGGGTTCGCATTCCTTAAAGCTATCAAGGAAAATACAAGTATCAATATTCCTGTTGTGGTGTGTTCAAATCTTTCTGATAAAGAAACCTATGATAAAGCGTTCGCATCAGGTGCTTCTGCTGTATTGCTTAAGGTGAACTATTCTGGTAAAGAACTTGTACAGAAGATTGATCATATTTTGAGTGAGAGCAGAAGTCATCTTAAGTAAAAAAATTTAGAGACCGCTTCACCTGAGTTACACACAGATAGTTTTTGTACTCTATGTATATACTAGAAGTAGTATATGGATATTTTTTCACTTTTTGAAGACGTTCGTTTTGATCTTATTGGAGTTATTATTGCTGTGATAGGTATTTTGGTGCTTGCGGTTATTGTTTTCTTAAGAAACAGAGCAAGTATCACAAGTAGAAGTTTCTTCTTCTTTGCATTTATTACGACGCTTTGGGGTATCTCTAATTATTTTTTGTATCGTTTTGAAGATCCTGCAAATGCGCTTCTTGCGCTTCGTTTTCATATTTTCCTCTCAATTTGGCACGCGTACGCCTTCTTCCAGCTCGCGTATGTATTTCCTTCTGAGAAAAAAGAGCTACCGGTTTGGCATAGATATGTACTCCTTCCTCTGGCATTCTTTAGCTCAACACTCCTACTCATTCCTTTTGTATTCAATAAGGTAAGCAACCTTATTCCAACTGATGAAGTAATTAATCCAGAAAAGAGTCAAGGTGTTATCATGGCAGCGATTGTTACTGTTGCATTTCTTTCGGGAGGTATCTCTGCACTCTTTAGACGTATCGCGATAACTAAGGGTGATGAACGACGACAGGTGATGCTCATGTTTACAGGAATGTCACTTACTGCGGGCCTTCTCCTTCTTTTTAGTTTCATTATCCCTATCGGTTTTAAGAATTTTGACTTCGTTCCTTATGGAGCGCTCTTTATTTTCCCTGTGATTGTATTTACTGCATATGCGATCTATATTGTTGAGCTCTTCCACGTAAAGAATATCTTCGCGGGAATGTTTACCTTCTTCTTGGCTGTTGTTTCTCTTATTGAACTTGTTATTGCAGAAACTATTGAACAACTTCTTCTTCGTGTTGCAGTTTTCTTACTTACTATTATTATCGGTGTCCAGCTTGTAAAGAACACCTTCGAGATCGAACTTGCAAATGAACAGAAGTCAGAGCTTATGAGTTTTGCAACACATGAGATCAGAACTCCAATTACTGTGATGCGCGGTTATGCTACCATGCTTTTAGATGGAGATAAGGGGGACATCTCTCCTCCTGTAAAAGATCTTCTTCAGAAGATTATGATTGCAGGTAATGATGTAACTAACCTTCTTACTGAATATCTTGATAAGTCTAAGATCGAGCTCGATCAGCTTGAGTATATTCCAACATCATTTGATGCGAAGTTGGTCGTCAACGAAGTGCTTGCTATCTTTGCAATTCACGCGGATCAAAAAGGACTCACTCTTACAAAAGCGGTCTCCTCGACTAAGAAGTATACTGTTCATGTCGACAGGGCTAAGCTAAGAGAGATTCTTACTAACGTACTCGACAATGCTATCAAGTACACCCCTAAGGGATCGATTGAAGTTTCTATCAAAAGTATTTCCGGATATGTTACTATTAAAGTAAGTGATACAGGTGTAGGAATCGAAAAAGATGTTATGCCGTCACTATTTAAAGAATTTTCTCGTGCAGATTTGCAGAAAGTAAATATTCTTGGAAGTGGTATAGGACTTTATCTCGCGAAGAAGTTCGCCGAGGCTCAGGATGGTAAAATTTGGGCAGAGTCAGAAGGTAAAGATAAAGGGGCGCAGTTCTATATTCAGTTTCCTGAAATGAAAGCAACTAAGAAAGCATAATACGTATATGTCAAAGAAAAAAATAATGATTATCGAAGATAACAAAGATCTTCAAGAAATTTATAAGCATAGCTTCGAGAAGTATGGGTACGAAGTGGTTCTTGAGGGTAATGGTCTTGAAGGTGTGGAAGGGGTGGCACAAGCGCTCCCTGATGTTATCTTGCTTGACCTTATGATGCCTGGAATGGATGGATTTGGCTTCCTTAAAAAGATGAAAGAAACAGGTTCACTTACTGTTCCTGTAATTGTGTGTTCCAATATTTCTGACGTAGAAACAATTAATAGAGCGATCAAAGAAGGTGCCGAAGACGTACTCCTTAAGGTTGATTACTCAGGAAAGCAACTCGTAGAGAAAGTAACGTCGCTACTTGAACAGTACCATAAAAAAAGAGAGTCTCAATAACCTCTCTTTGCACGAGAGTTGACTAAAAACAAGAGCTAGCGCACTGCTATAAGAGTGTGACCCTAAATCACTCTATTTTTTAAGTTTTTTATGAGATTTATTAGGGTATGACATGGTATCTTTTCTTTTTTCTTAGAGTATGGTAGAATATGCTCTATGTTAAAAATCAGATTACAGCGCACTGGTCGCAAGAATGACCCACACTTCCGCTTAATTGTTACCGAAAGTACTCTTAAGCCTAAGACATCTCAGTTTGCTGAGATTGTAGGAACATACAATGTTAAGGCAGGTATTTTCGAAGCAAAAGCTGATCGTGTGAAGCATTGGATGTCAGTAGGTGCTCAAGTCACACCAACTGCATACAACCTTCTTGTTACTAAGGGAATTCTTTCTGGTAAGAAGATCAATGTGCTTCCTAGGAAGTCACCTGTTACAAAAGAGGCTAAGTAATCTCTTACAGATTACAAGAAGAGAAGCGTCTAAGCACGCTCTTTTTCTTTTCCTTCTACTTTTATTTGTAGCATGAACAAGTATGTGTATAACAGACTGTGTAAGGAGGTGTATTTATTGCTACACTAGAGATATAAAACAATAATATGAAAGATCAAGAATTTGTTGAGTACGTTGTAAAAGCATTAGTAGATAATCCTGATAAAGTAAAAGTCGAAAGAAGAGTTGATGAAATGGGAGTTTTGATTACTCTTGATGTTGATAGTAATGATATGGGAAAAGTTATTGGCCGTGATGGAGCAACTGCAAAAGCACTCCGTACACTTCTTCGTGTCGTTGGTATGAAGAATAACGCTCGTGTGAATCTCAAGATTAACGAACCTGAAGGAAGAGGGGGGTATAGTGAAGGTTCTCAATCATACTTTCCTCGCTATGACACAAGTGATGTTGATGCGGTAATGAATGATTTGAAAAGTCTTTAATTTGCCACAAACCAGGGTAAGTAAAGAGAAACAGCGCCTACTTGTTGGCGCTGTTTTGTTTATAACTAAAAACCCAAGCTATGCTTTGGTTTGTAGTTAATAAGAAAATGGCACCCGGTCGGGTGCCACTTACGAAGCTACTTCCAACCTTTTGGTCTTTGGTCGAAAATGGCTTTTTGAAGTTCGTTTACTTCCATATGAAGACTTGTTGCAATAAGTGCAAATTCTTCATAGATATAATTGCTTATCGGCAGTATACAGACATCAATCCAACTAAAGTCATAGGAGTTACCCTCTACGAGGATACTTACTTTTCTTAGATTGGTATAGACATAGAACACAAGGTGTACAGGCATTCCCATTGGTTGCACACCGGCAATCTGGCCAAGATCAACACCTTTTATTGGTTCTACGGTGAGCTGGTTATGCCATGCACTCAGGTCTTCTTTGCAAAGGTCCACGACTTACCCTTTCATCTTGTAAGATTGAACACTTGGTTGAAATAATAGTATAGATATTGTATAATGTCAAGCAATGCAAAAAAAATCTCCAAAAGCTCTACCGACTGCAAAAATAGCAAAAAAGAAATCCTCTAAGCCAATTTGTTTTCATGTGGTGACTATTTTTCCTCAGATGTTTGAGAGTTATTTTGCTGAGTCGATTATTGCGCGTGCCATAGAGAACAAGTTGATTCATGTAGAGACGTATGCACTCCGTGAGTATACGAATGATAAGCATCGTCGTGTCGACGGTAAGCCATACGGAGGTGGGCCCGGCATGGTGATGTGGGTTGATCCAATTCTTAATTGTGTTGACGCAATTAAGAAGAAGCAAGAAGCAAAAAGCAAGAAGCAAGGGATAAAGCAAAAAACTCTGATAGTTATTTTTAATGCTGGAGGAGAAAAGTTCACCAACTCAATTGCAAAAAAAACAGCAAAAGGATATACCGACATTATCTTTATTTGTGGTAGATATGAAGGTGTTGATTCTCGTGTAAAAAAGATTCTAAAAGCAAAAGAATGGAGTATTGGTGAGTACGTGCTTACTGGCGGAGAGCTACCCGCGATGGTCTGTATCGACGCGATAGGAAGACAGGTGCAAGGCGTGCTTCATGATGAACTTTCTCTTGAAGAAAAGAGAATTGCTTCTCATGAAATGTATGCAAGGCCTGAGGTGTATGAGCATGGAGGTAAGAAGTACCGTGTACCAAAAGTGCTTCTTTCTGGAAACCATAAACTCATCGATGAGTATCGTGCACAGAAAGAGAATAAGATAGGGAAATTAGTTATTGGTAATTAGTTATTCGTTATTAGTTGAGAAGAGGGGTTGTATTTTTTTACGAATAACGAATTACGAATAACTATCCTTCTAGTATGTATCTAAAAGTAAAAGTAATACCAGATTCAAAAATAGAAAAAGTCGAGAAGCTTTCTGGTGATTCTTGGCGTATATGGGTTCGTCTTCCTGCGGAGAATAATCTTGCTAATGGAAGAGTGCTTGAGCTTATACGAGAAGCATTTCCTAAGACCTCTGTGCGTATTATAAGTGGCCACCATTCACCATCCAAAATTGTTTCTATCAACTAGTGTAGATTTGGTAGCGATGATGTTAGTTTCTTGTTTTTATACCTCATTATTCTTCAATCAAAACTTCTCGGACATTGTCCCAAGTTCGGAACAAAATGTAAAAACCACATTGTAATGTGATGTGGTTTTTACATTTTGCTCCGTGAGTAAGTTTCAGACAGGAGTCTGAAGCGTGGAATCGAAGTAGGAGACTGAGGAGTCCTATTTTTTAATCAAAATAGGACCAGTCGACATTAGGGGTTGCGAAACAATATTTTTTATGAATTGTAATCAATGAAATAAAAATATATGTTTTGTGACCGGTCCCTATTTGTGTTGTATAAACTATTGACAAATACAAGTATATAATGTTATATTTGTATTTGTTCATTTCCAATCATACCGGAGCATTCAAAATGATTTTTTTCATCAAACTTCTTCCGTTCGTGACTCCTTTGGCTTCTGGACTAGCTGTTCAGGCGCTCTACAAAAAGAATATCACTGGAGCAGTCGTACTCGGCATAACCACTGCATTGTGTTACCTTGGTTTGGTTGCTCAGTTATGTCTCTAACCGCCAAGCAAGAACTGCTTTGGCGGTTTCTTGTTTTTTATGTTACGTCTTTTTTAATAAATTGCCTTTTGAACATTCAGGTTGTAGCTTTTTGTTTTTATTTTTGATACAATTCTAAGCACTTCTTTTTGGAAAAAAGAGAAGAAAATATAAGCCAATGTAGCTCAGTTGGTAGAGCACATCCATGGTAAGGATGAGGTCACCAGTT
>CAZEDG010000006.1:0-37731 GCA_964510805.1 uncultured Candidatus Saccharibacteria bacterium | reverse complement strand
CCTTCGCCTTATACGAATGCTCCTTAGCCACACAACGGCATCCTTTTGGAGCAATATATTCATTAACAAATTCTTCACCGTAATCATAGACAATCTCATCACCTTCTTCGATATCTTTAACCGCCTGAATAAAGACACGACCTTTCTTGATCTCACTTTCAGCATTCGCAGCTTCTTCGCATGCATGATTACAATATCGTGCAATATTCCATCGCACCGAACCGTCAATAGTCTTATTACGATTCACCTCGAAGAGATACTGATTCGTATTGACCTTGTCTGCTTCTTCCTTGGTAAGAATATTACCGATGTATTCGATAATAAGCTCCCCTTTTTTGATCTTCTCGCCAGCAAAGAGTCCGAGCCCTGCAAGTCCTCGCTTCACCTTTACTATTTTGAAATGATGATCTGGTAATTTCTTGTCCTCTCCGTGTGTTTTTTTGGAAGAAGACACTTTCTTTGAAACCTCCTTAGTTACTTTTTTTAGAATTTTCTCATCTACCTTACTTCCTTTTTTTAAAATTGTTGACTGCTTTTTCTTCATACCTTAAGAAGCATACTACAAAACATCTGATATAAAAAGAAAACAAGGGGCAGAGCCCTTGTTGTAACGCACACACATGCCAATTTTATGGAGAAGTGGAAACAAGATTGAATGCATCGTAAGGAAAGAAAAGTTCAGCATACGACGTATCATCACCGGGCATAACTCTGAACTGCTGATTGCTAATTTCTTTGAGAAGCACTCCAGAGAAAGGTCCACAGACAGTACAGCTCCGAACATGATAGATACACCCAACTTGAGGAAGATTTATGGATTGCAATTTAGAATCCCACCCACCCATGTTAGGCACTCTCACACAACGCACCTTAGCCCCAATCCTCGCAGTACCAAGCGTGAGATCTCCTACAGTGCTTTTTCTCATGAGAATTCCTTCCACAAAAAGAACAGAATCATCATATTCTAATACAAAAATCCTTATAACAAAAATACATACTTTGTGATAGTATAGAACTATTATGAAAGAAGTAAGCGAAGCACTAACAAAACCTTATAATCCAAGTGAAGTAGAACCATCTCTATACAAAGCATGGGAAGAAAGTGGGTACTTCAACCCAGACAATCTTCCTGGTGAAAGAAAAGAAACATACACCATTGTCATGCCCCCACCTAATGCCAACGGATCACTGCATGCAGGTCATGCACTCTTTGTTACCGTGCAAGATATCCTCATTCGCTATAATCGTATGCGTGGTAAGCGTGCGCTATGGTTACCAGGATCTGATCATGCAGGGTTCGAGACACAAGTAGTGTATGAGAAGAAGCTCGAAAAAGAAGGCCGTTCCAGATTCGACATGAAGCGCGAAGATCTCTATAAAGAGATTCTTGATTTTACACTTTCTAATAAGAGCTTCATGGAAGGACAGCTTCGCCAACTTGGCGCATCATGCGACTGGTCGCGATCACTCTTCACACTTGATGAAAGCGTAATCAAGACGGTATACACCACATTCAAAAAGCTTCAAGATGACAATCTTCTCTATAGAGGTAAGCGTATCGTTAACTGGTGTCCTAAACATCAGACTTCACTTTCTAACCTAGAGACAATGCACGTCACAAGAACTGATCCTTTCTATTACTTCAAGTATGGACCATTCACAATCGGAACAGTGCGCCCTGAGACTAAGTTCGGGGATAAGTACGTTGTCATGCATCCAGATGATGAGAGGTACAAAGAGTACACACATGGCCAAAAAATTACCGTTGAGTGGATCAATGGCCCAATCGAAGCAACAATCATCAAGGACGTCGCAAGTGACCCAGAGTTCGGTAGTGGTGTGATGACAATTACACCTTGGCACTCAGGAGTCGACTTCGATATTGCAAAAAAATACAATCTCGACATGGAACAAATCATTGATGAGCGTGGCAAGCTTCTCCCTATTGCAGAAGAATTTGCAGGAATGAACATCAAAGATGCTCGCGCAAAAATCGTAGAAAAGCTCAAAGAAAAAGGTCTTCTTGTGAGTATCGACGAAAAGTATTCTCATGACATCTCTGTATGTTACAAATGTGAACGTGAGATAGAACCTCAAGTAAAAGCTCAGTGGTTCGTAAGTATGAAACCTCTCGCAGAACAAGCTTTGCAAGCACTCAACAACGGCGAGGTGAATATTTTGACAGAACAACACGAAAAAGTGTTCAGACACTGGATGTCTACAATACAAGACTGGAATATCTCACGTCAGATTGTATGGGGAATACCAATTCCAGCAAAAATCTGTGATGCTTGTGATAAAGGATTCGTTGATATTGAAGATACACTTACAACATGTGATTCATGTAAAGGTATCCTTCGTAAAGAAACTGATACATTCGACACCTGGTTCTCATCAGGACAATGGCCCCTTGCAACACTTCACTTCAAAGAGAGTAATGATTTCAAAGAATACTACCCGACACAGGTCATGGAAACAGGAGCTGATATTCTCTTCTTCTGGGTTGCAAGAATGATTATGTTCGGTATCTATCTTACTGGGAAAGCTCCATTTAAAGATATCTATCTTCATGGGCTTGTACGAGATGCACAAGGCAAGAAGATGAGTAAGAGTAAAGGGAACGTCATCTCCCCTCTTGAGATTTCGGAAAAGTATGGAACAGATGCGCTTCGTATGGGGCTCATTGTAAACAATGCTCCTGGTGTTGATATGAACCTTGACCCAAAGAAAGTTGAAGCCTACAAAAAGTTCGCTAACAAAATCTGGAATGCTACACGCTTCGTACTCGAAAAGACAGCTGATTGTGCTGGAGACGCTCCTCTTACAGAAGAAGATCAAGCTGTGTATGACGCATGGAGAGCAAAGCATGCTGATATTACCAAAGATTTAGAAAACTACCGCCTTCATCTTGCTAGTGAGAAGCTCTACGACTACTTCTGGAAAGTCTTCTGTGATGAAATTATCGAAACAAGAAAAGTCCGCGTCATGGAAAATACTGATAAAGGGAGTGCACAGACATTACTTCTTATTCTTCTTCGTGAACAAATCATTACACTGCATCCTTTTATGCCTTTTATCACTGAAGAAGTTTGGAAATATATTAGAAAAGATGGTGAGGATATGCTTATGGTGGAGAAGTGGGTGTAGACTAGATGTTAGATAATAGACAAACACAAGAGCGAGGCCTACGGCCTCGCTCTTGTGTTATTGTGTTTACTATTAACCATTAACTATAAACTATTAACCTGTACCCCACATTCTTCACTCCCTTTCTAACACCTAAAGTCTAACGTCTAAAATCTATCAGACTATTCTGCCTGTGGATAGCAGTAAGAAAATATTGACACATGAGGATGTATACTAGATACATACACAGCTTAGCCCTATTTTATTTATGCTTAAAGAAAAAAAATCGTTTTTCGAACGTCTCGCCGGATCCATAAGCGTTGAAGATGAAGACGACATCGTAGAAGACTTCTCTCCAGAAGAACAAGAAGTCGAAGAAGAGGTGCCTATTAAGCACCCTCAGGCTCGCAACGAGCACCAAGCAAGGCCTAAGCATCATGTTATAGAAGAAGAGGATGAAGAAGTCGAGATGGAAGAAGGTGAACTCTCAGTTGACGTCTATCAGACAACTAACGAGATTATCATCGAAGCCATGGTTGCCGGAGTTAAGCCAGAAGATTTACACCTCTCTATTACAAGAGACATGGTAACCATTAAAGGCCGTCGAGACGGTAACACTTCTGTTAATCACGATGATTACTTCTACAAGGAGCTTTATTGGGGGACATTCACAAGAACAATCCTTCTCCCTCATGAAGTTGAAATCGAAGAAGCAGAAGCAGTAGAAAAGCACGGCCTTCTCATCATCAGACTTCCAAAAGTAGACAAGGCACGACAAACTAAGCTAAAAGTGAAGAGTATCTAGAAATTTCAAGAAAAAACCGCCAATCGGCGGTTTTTTCTTACCTAAACAAAAACTTTTTGAATACAGAGTTATGGACGTGAACCAGAAGCAACGTTAGAATAACCTGAGTTTCCTGTCTCGTTCACCGCATAAACACGGTAGTAATATGTTACACCAGATGTAGTTGTTGCATCAATAAAAGATGTAACATTAGCTAAAACACTCCCTGTAAAAGAGAAATTTACACCATCTGTACCCTTCTCTATTTTATAAGAACTTTCATTATTAGCATTGTCAGACCATGTAAGAAGCAAGCGAGTTCCTGTTGAAGTAACAAGGAGGTTTGTTGGATCGCTAGGGAGTGTTGGTGTATATGTAATAGAAGTTGCCAATTGACTCAAGCGTGCACCTCCTGTTCCTGAAGTAAGTACAGCCCCAATCTCTAATGTTGTAGAAGCACCTTTCACAACAGAAAGTCCAGAAAAATTAGTGGACGCAAGCTGGACAGGTGTGGTCCCTGTAAGACTATATGCCCCTTGATCTGCGCTATTAACACCATTAAGACGATAAAATACATTCATTACGGAAGTTTTATTACTATTTCTTGAGGCACATGGTGTAACAGAAACTGACGTAATTGTAGAACCATCAGGAACAGATGCAAGAGATACCGCATATGAATCACGATTACCATTTACTGTGGTTGACACATAATCTGTTGTCCCGTTACATGAAGTTTCATCAACGAGTGTATAGTGAGTAGTCCCTGTAGAAGGTGTCCACTGAGAGTAGGTACCAGCTCCTGTTGGGTAAATACTTGCAGTCGATGCAGCATACGCTATAGCGCATGAGCAAAGAGCCAAAATTCCAAAATATTTTTTATTCATAAATACGGATCTTAAGTTATAAATCCTGTTAATAAAAACTTAACAGTATGCTATAGTATATCCTTTAAAAAAAAATTGACGGTGGATAAGTTTGGCAGGTTAAACATGAGAACATAATCGGACCCAGGCTCGGTAACTAATCTGCCTCGTCGCTTCACTCCTCGAAGTAGTTTTGCGACCCCTATTCTCGCCTTTCGGATGTGACACAGGTCACATCCTCGTCCCAGCACCAAAAGTAAAATCGTAACCTGAAATGTTTTGATGTGAGAATATAACCTAACCCAGGCTCGGTCACAAAATCACCTCCTCGCAAGCTCGTCGGAGATGATTTTCCGACCCGTATTCGAGCCTGGACGAAAGTGACGCAGGTCACTTTCTGTCCCAGCACTAAATGCAAAAAAACGACATTAAACAATGTCGTTTTTTTGCATTTAGTGCTGGGACCCAGGCTCGAACTGGGGACCTATTGCTCTTCAGGCAAGCGCTCTACCAACTGAGCTATCCCAGCATATATGGTTCAAAAAGTTTCTAAAAACTTGTAAGAACCATTCTATCATAAAAGAAACTTCTCTTCAAACAAAAGAAACCTTACTTTATTGACCGCTTGTTGCCGATTTCTGAAACCCTTCAAGAAGTTGATTAAGAACTCCTGGGTCTTGCACCTGACTCTTGATCTGATTAAGCTGAAACAGTGTATTTTCTATCTTAGCAGAATTAGTACTGAACGTATTCACAAAAGGACGAACATAGTAATATGTTCCACCAAGAGCACCAAGAATCATAAGCCAATAGAGAATTCTAAATGCTCCTGCAATATACGTCTGTCTACGAAGTGTCTTAAGCATCTCATGATTCTCAAGAGTGAGCTTGTAGATCTCATCGAGCTTTTCTTCGTTAGTAAGTTTTTTGTCGAACATATAGGAGTAAGTATAACACGTCTGTGCTTATTGTTTATTCCCTTCTTCTCGTATTCTTCTTTCAATCTCAGCTTCTTCACGTGCCTGATATGACTTATATGGTGGATCAACCTTTTCAAAAACTCGATCATCTATCTGATCAGAAGTTCTAAAGCTAATAAAAGGAAAAGCTTCCTTTAATAACCCTATAACGCCTTCATACTGACCATTAACAAGAACCGTACGCAGACCGGTTATATGCTGTACACCACGATCATCTCTTGCAACAAGCTGTTCTCCTTTATTAGAAAGAAGGATAAATGGTGCGCTGTCAAATATTGAAACACCTCCTTTTACAGGGGCACTCCAACCTTGTAACTCGCCGGTGACAAGAATATTAACAAGCGCGTTTATAGCAAAATCTGTATCCTGTGCACTTCGCAAATTACTAGCAACACCATGAGCCCATACTTGTGTACCCACAGAATCAGAAAGTTTATCAAGAGCAATTGAAGCTTTAAGGTTAGGATGTGGCACTCTGCGGTCATAATTAGCACTAATATATGCTTCTGTACTTGCTTCACGAGAAGCCTTGAGCAACTGAGGGAGTTTAATGATTTGATTCAAGGTATGCTCTCTTAATCTAGTACGTAAGGAGGCTATTTTTTCTGGAGACCAAGTTCCTGCATTTCCTTTTTCAATTTCTGGTTGAATCGACTGGTTTGTATT
Source organism: uncultured Candidatus Saccharibacteria bacterium (assembly GCA_964510805.1). Lineage (GTDB taxonomy): Bacteria > Patescibacteriota > Minisyncoccia > Phycocordibacterales > UBA5272 > UBA11704. Next base: position 31,309 of record CAZEDG010000006.1, on the reverse strand, counting down.
TTTTTCCATAATAAAAGTAAGTATATATTTTTACTAAAGAAGAGTAAAATACTTACAGAGGAGACCTTACCACAGAACCTCGATAACAGAATCAGAAAACACATACACAATCTTGGTTTCTTTATATTCTGTCACAAGTGTCTTTTCATTCGGATACGTATGCCCATGCAACAAATACTTCGGTTTCATTTCTTCAAGATAGAGTCGTAACGCTTTAAATCCCTGATGAGCAACTTCTTCTTCATCATTAATACCATAAGGTGGACAATGACAAAGCATGACATCAACTCGAGGAAAACCATTAAGCATGCGAGAAGCTTCCTCTTGGGTATACATAGGAGCATAGTGATCTTCTTTATACCGAACACAGCCTTCAAATCCTCCGAATGTTAACCCTTTATATTCAAAAGTTGTAAGATGCATATTTTTGATTCCAAGAGTTTCAAAATACCCACGAGTGCAGTGATTTCCATATACCCCTATTTTTGGAATATCTTGTATGTCTTTTAACTCTTCTAATGAAAAATAATCTAAATCACCTAACGTGCAAATGAGTTCAATGTTTTTCTCTCTTTCCAAGAGAGCACGTATAGATTCTTTTGGTGGTCTATCTGCAATTGCTAGAATTTTCATTTTGATTAATGATAAAATAGTTTATAAAATTTATTAATACTTTAAGTATACCTGGTTAACAGCAGAAAAATACAAAGATACTGTCATCCAGGAAAGAGACTAAAAGGTTGTAGCCGGCGGGAAGTTCGGTCACAAAACTTCTCCTCGTAAACTCGTCGATAAAGTTTCGCGACCCCTATTCGATTCCGCACGAAAGCCAAGCAGTTGGCTTTCTCTCGAGCACAAAATAATAAAAACGACACCAAAGTGTCGTTTTTATTATTTTGTGCACTTGCTCGGTCTCGAACTTTACATAATGAGACCCCGTAAGGGTTTATTAGGAAGTTTTGCATAATGAAATCTAACCCTCTCGGTCAGGGCTAAAATGCCAATAAATGCCAAAACTTTGGACTTTTGAAAATGAGAGTATTTTAAAGAAATCACTTTTGATAATAAGGAGATTCTTGGGAATTTAACAAAGTCGATTAATTTTCTTTTGGCATTTATAGCTTTACTTGAGTCAACTGATACAATAAGGGAATGAAGGAGAAAACAAGAGAGCTTAAACTCGACCAACTCTGTGAAGAAAGAGCTTTTTTATCTTTCTGTAACGATGATCAACGTAATAGTCATTACAAAAGACTTGTGGCAGAAATCACTCATGAATTTCTCGTTGCTTGTGAGAAAGATGGGTTCATCATACCACTCCTTACCAAAACAGAGCCACGAATAATTGATGGTAAAGAAGAACACGTAGAAGTCAAATACTACAGCCCATTTCAGATATTTCTCGTTGTGTCACTCTTTAAAAATTCACTTGATGAAAATGGACTTCTCATAGATGAGTCCTTCGGTTTTACCTATCAAAAGGAACAACAAACACGCTACATTAATTGGGGTGGATACTCGGCGTTTAATATTGATAACAAGAAAAATGGAACAGAAGAAAAAGAAGGTGCCATGGGTCACTTTACTCTTATGAAAGATTTTCATAACTTCTTAAGATTGCTTCACACATTTGATACATTTGATAACACACGAAATGATGACTTTGTACGACGTAGACGATACCCCTATGCACCGAAGCTACAGTATGATTTTAAAAATATTAGTGTAGATCTACTAACTGACTATGGTCTTAGTATCGATAAAGTAAAAAATCTCTTTAAGATAATAGGCAACATCGCTCTTAGTATTGACCCCCTTGAAGACTGGTTTAACTACATACATAGGCATGACATCATGCGTAAAGATGAGTTGAAAGGTTTTGCAGGAGTAGCTCAGGAGCTCTACAACCTCTGCGACATTATGCGTGAAGTGATTGAAACGGTAGACGGTAAAAAGCTTCCTCCATTTTTGGAGTTCGTAAAATCAGATTTTGGATATTACGATAGAGAAAAAATGAACAGGTATGCAGAAGGAGAAGATATCATGGCTATCAAAAAAGCAAGTGAGCAACTGATTGCATGGCTAACCAAAAACCAAGAATACATCGATGGTATTTTTGCACAGCACGCTGACTGGGAGAAAATAGACTTCTTGAATCTTGCAAAGAAAACACAAGTGTCGCTTGATGATTTCTACAAACGATATGGCGATGTTCGATATGTGGGTAGTTATAGGACAGTGTACCCTAGTGAGCTAAAACTAGAAGACCTTGATGAAAAGACAAGGTGGTATGTTGATATCTATACTAAGTCACACCCTCTTACTGGAGAGGATTTGCAGATTGAAATCTCTCACGCCATTAGTTCACGATTAAGCGATCTTGAGCGAGATGTCACAGCAATTACCTACAGGCTATCTGACTTGTTTCAACAAGACAGGTATAGAGTCGAGCGTGAAAAACAGATGTCTGTTGGACCACTTCAGCAAGAATATTTTAAAGACCGCAAACATGAAGAAGACGAAAATCCTGTGGCAACAAACCACCTCTTCTGGACTGATTTTCTTCCGAAAGGACAGAAAAAGTATGACGATGAGATGAAGATACTTGACCACAAAGGGTCTGAACTTCGTCACATTGCCAAAGAAGCAGGACTCGTATTTTGTGCAAAGTGCCGAGAGAAGAAAGTGGTTATTCACCAGCTTCATTTTGATGAGAAGATTTCCAACGAAGCTATTTGTGATGACTGTGTAAAAAGTGCTGACCTTTCTACGATTAAAAGTGGCGAGTGGTGCTGTGAACATACCAACCACGAAGGAAATACTTGTGGTCATATGCTCTATAAATTTGCACACAACAACATCCTTAGTTCCATTCTTAAGAATACCGCAAACACAAAAGTAACACTTAATTATGGACAAATGGAGATTGAAATTTCTTGTCCAAAGTGCAGGAAAAAATCATCAAAAATGGTTGAGTGGGGATGGTTACCATAACATTTCTCTTGCATTCCATAAAATAGTTGTTTACAATATAAGCAATTACATACCTACGGGGTATGCCAGATGGCGAGTAAAAGGGCTATCAACAATAACTCAATTCCTATGAGTGTTGTTGGTAGTCTTTTTGCTTTCTAGTACCCCTTCAATACCTCATAGCAAGAGAGTTTCTTACAAACTAAAGAAACTAATTGCAATATGGCAAACTCAATAACGTGGACAGAAATAAAGGTAAAGGTAGCGAATCTCATCCCTGCCGACTACAATCCTAGAAAGATAAGTGCGAAGGAACGTGCAGAATTAACAACATCTGTAGAACAGTTCGGTCGTGTAGAACCAGTAATCATTAACACCGGCACACGTAAGAACTGTGTCATCGGTGGACATCAACGGCTTAAGATTTATGCAGATCTCGGTGTTGTAGAAATCGAAGCAAAGGCACCAAGCCGTGAGCTTACAGAAGACGAAGAAAAAGAACTTAACCTTCGCCTTAACAAAAACACTGGTTCTTGGGACTTCAGCAAGCTAGGAGAGTTTGATATGGATATGCTCCTTAATGTTGGTTTTGATGAAGAAGAACTACAGGGCATGTTTGATGATGTTGATGTCATCGACGATGATTTCGATATTGAAAAAGCGGTTAAAGAAACCACCACACCTAAGGTATCACTCGGTGAGGTATGGCAACTCGGTGACCATAGGTTACTTATTGGAGATTCAACAGATGAAGCGCAGGTAAAGATGCTCATGGGTACTGATATGGCAGACATCATTTACTGTGATCCACCATTTAACATAGGACTCGACTATGCTAAAGGAATTGGCGGTACAGATAAGTACGGTGGTAGCTACTCAGGTAAAGATGATTCAAAAACAGATACTGACTACTCCACCTTCATCAACAAAAGCATTACTACGGCTCTTACTATAGCAAAACCACATGCACACCTTTTCTATTGGTGTGATGCATCATACATATGGTTACTCCAAAGTCTCTATCAAAAGAACAAGATAGATGCTAGACGTGTATGTTTATGGATTAAGAACAATGGAAGCCCTACTCCTAAAGTAGCCTTTAACAAGGTGTATGAGCCGTGTGTGTATGGCACAGTAGGTAAACCATATCTTACCAAAGGGCTAACAAGTGGTAATGAAATCTTAAACCAAGAAATAGGTACTGGTAATCAGGTGCATGATGACGTTCTTGAAATGATCGATATATGGCTTGATAAACGAGACAACACACAAGAGTATCTCCACCCAACACAGAAACCAGTCACCTTAAACGAAAAACCGCTCAAGCGTTGTTCAGCTCCAGGACATATCATTTTCTCTGGATTCGGTGGTAGTGGTAGTGATCTCATAGCGTGTGAAATTCTTAAACGTAGATGGCGTGGAGTTGAACAAGACCCCATCTTTGCAACTATCATCATTGATAGATGGGAGAAATTTACTGGACTAAAAGCAGTACGCATCTATGGAAACAATTAACAAAGGAGACATCTTTAAAGTTGGTGACCATGTGATTGCTTGTGGCGATTGTCTTGATAGTGAATTTGTAAGAAAGGTCATTGGTACAAACAAAATACGTGCCGTTATCACCGACCCACCCTATGGTGTTGCGTATGTTGAAAACAAGAAAGATTTTGTGAATCTTGCTGTAAAAAACAACAAGGTTATTGCCGGTGATCACTTACAGTCAGACGAAGAGTATAGAAAATTCACAAAAGATTGGCTTTCTTGTGTCACACCTCATCTTGAGAAATACAATACCTGTTACATCTTTAACTGTGACCTTATGTACCCAGCGCTACGTCTAGGTATGAAAGATGCTGGCTACTTCTACAGCCAAATGCTTGTATGGCTCAAGAATCAGCCCGTCATGGGAAGAAAAGACTACTTGTCTATGTTTGAGCTGATTGCATACGGATGGTATGGGAAACATAAAGCAGAACACTCTGTAGGCAAGAATGTCATATTCCATCCACGACCAGTTAAGTCGAGTCTACACCCTACCCAAAAACCTGTCGGATTACTCCGTAAGATAATTCCTCATGCAACCAAGCTTCATGAGTATGTCTATGACCCGTTCTTAGGGAGTGGCACTACTGCGGTTGCCTGTGAACACTTACGAAGGAGGTGTACTGGCATAGAGCTTGATCCTGAGTATGTGCGAAAAGCAATTACACGTCTTGAAACCATAACGAAAGTAAAAGCGGTAAAAGTGGCATAGCAGTATGAATGAGGAGATAGCTAAAAGAAACATAGGAGCATATAAAAAACAGGATTTTGCATCCTACGTTCTTTGGAAGTCCCTCCCTTCATTTCTCAAAGGTCAACCAAAGGTCATGCTTGAGAAGTTTGGTATTACTGATGAGCTTGCAGTGGAGCTACTCCAGATCAAGACACAAGGAGAGTTTGCAACCAAGTTTGGCATCAAAGACCCAGGCACACTCACCGATTGGAACAAGCGAATTGAGAAAGAAGGACTACTCACATCTATCAACTCATGGGCAAGGAATCTCACACCAAACGTGGTACTTGCTCTCTATAAGAATGTAAGTAAGCATGGTAAAGCTCAAGAAGTGAGAGCATGGTTTGAAATTATCGAAAACAACTAAACACCATGGAACCAATTAAAAAAGTACTCACACTAGAAGAAATCAATGAAATCCTCTCAGATGCACTCATTAGAGTCACTGAGAGAAAGTTACCCTTACGGCAAGCAACGCTCATCTCCAAGCTTGCATTATCACTCTCTAAGAACATTGTAAACACTGAGCTTAAGAACAGAGTCGAGTTCTTAGAGCAACAACTTAAACAAAGAAAATAGCTATGAAAAATATCTCTGATTTATTACGCACTGGCAATCTTACTCCTAAGGAGAGAATCCTTATGTGTATCCATAACGATGTACATGAACGAAAGACGGGAGAAAGCATGCTTACAGAAGCAGATCTTCACGCTCTTTCAACTGGGTGGAGACCTAAGGATAATTATGAAGTACAGGAATATAACAAGTACTACAATACGTGGGATATTGTCACGTATCTTAAGATTGATATGCAGACAATCTACCTTAATGCCATTATCGATATGCAAAGTGCTGACAAAGTACTTCTCTATTTCGTTTACAGGAAATCAAAGGAAGAGAAGAATATCTTTGAAGCAAGAACTACTAATGAAACAAAAGATGAAGCCCTTTCTGTGATCCTTAGAAATACAGGACTAGACTATAACTTACTCTTACATACACTTACCTTTCAGAATCTACCTAAAGCTATACAGAAAGACATCCTTACTCTTGATCCTGAAGCAGAGACTAGCTCTTCATATTTTGACGATGAAGAAAAGCTGTATGACATTCTGAAAGACAAGAAGACGCTTACTCATGAAGACGTAGAGCAGCTGACTGATCTTGTTATAGATTCTATTCCTTGGGAATACACCAAGTTTGTGTCTGATAAAGGTCTCAACTTTTCAAGTATTCTCTTTCAAGGATACTTTGCTGATATCCCTCTCTTTGTCTTTGCAGAGAAGCTAGCCAAGAAGCTACGTATTTCATATGAAAATGAAGAGAAGTTGAAAGATAAACTATCGAAACTTCCTAATCTCAAACAAGAATTGAGAGATGTCGTATATGATGAAGTAAGTGCTGGTATCTTTTCTACAGACTATGTACCGCTCTGTAACAGTGGTGGGTATGCTACTTGTAATGATGCCGACACAAAGCTACCACATAGGGAAGTAATGGATGTGTGGATGAAGGAAAAGGCAAAGACAAGAGTGTATCTAGATAAATACATAGCGAATGGCAAGCTTGTACTTGAAGAACGACACAAGGAACTTTTCACTATTCGTAGACACTACACAGTCATTACTGGTGAGAGTCTCTATTACTTAGATGAAGAATTACCATTTACTACTGACTACAAAAAGCAGGTTGAAAAAATGATGGTATTTGGTCATCTTGTTGTGTTCATAAAGAGGAGAGAATTCATGCAAAACTACGCTGAGATTAGCTACTTCTCAACCTTTCTTCAAAAGGTGTCTAGATTACTAGAAGTAGACCTTGGCTTTATGAGTGATGTGTATATAACCAACATGCAAGCTGAGATTGATTTTATGAATCATAATCTTGAGCGTATCTCTGAAGCTATGGAAGGAGAAATATACTCATCCCTTAATATTAAACACCCCATGGAGATTTTCATGGATGATATAAAGATACGGACGAGTGGTGTTGTAGGGGTAAGGAATGAGGCAATCGAGAGAGCGGAGAAGGAGATAGGAGAGTATTTTAAGACGAAATGGGAAAGTCTATGATAACTCTACTTAGAAGTCTTTGACTTATGTCTTCTCAAACAAAATCTAACCACATCAATCAAGGCTCCTAATTGAATAAAGTTTGCACTCATTTTACCCAAATAGTAATCTCCTTGTGCTGTTGTAAGATCAGCTCCATACGGAATGAACAAAAAGCAGCTAAAGAAAACTAAAGCCGGTAGCGATCCTACAACAGTAAATATAAACGGTTTGATTCTTCTAAAGTTTTTCATTTTTATTCAAGATCTTTTCCACTCTGATTCAACGGAAGCTCGTTCAGCAAAACACTCTTCCTCTAAATCACAAAGCTCTCTTAAGGAAGGAGCTAATTTTAGCATATCCCCTCAGGCTAATGACCGCTGCGTCTTCTGGAAAAAAGTTTTTATTTAGAAACTGCCAACTTCCGTCATCGATGTCATGTTAACAGTACTACCAGTATTTTGTTTTACAGCATTACTTGTATTTTCTCCTGCTTTAACTGAGCTATTTTTTTACCTCTTCCTCGTATAGACCATATTTTATTTCTCCTTTTTTGTGCAGATCTCTCATTTCTCTTAACCCTTTAACCAGGATTTTCTCAACACGACCATGAGGATCGACATTAAAATCCTTCAAGTCGAGAAATTTACTCATGTTTCGATCAAAAAATACACCTTCCTCGTTTAGATCTCCAAACTTAAGTGTCAAACTCTCCATATCCTCCTCTTTTTCGATAAGTTTATGAGTCGTAAGATTATTTTCTTGAAGAAATTTGATATAGAGATAATCAAAGTAAAATATTTTTTTTAACTCTTCGTTTGTATATGGCGGCTCAACGTTTGTCCTTGCATTGCGATGCAAAGAACTGAAGTCAACTAACACGTAATCTTTATCAACTCTACTGTAAAAATTTTTCCATTTCATATTATTTCTTTCTAATTAAAGTTGATGGTGTTGTTAATCTTTTTGAAGTATTAAAGTTAACAAGATTACCCCCCGCTTTTAATAAATGTTCCTCCGTTTTGAATAATTCTATTTTCTTCGGTTGGTTTATTGTTCATAGCTGACTTTAAGTTACCTTGGCAGTGGATTGAATTAATTGCTACGGTTACAAGTTTTAAACAAAAAACTCTTTTTCTTTAGACTCAGCAAAAATTTTTCCGTATTCTATATGACCGTCTTTAAATTTTGAATATGGAAGATAAACATTTAATGATTCACCAGATTCATGCTCCAAAGAGAACATTAACGCATCCTCTTTTCTTTTATTCTGAGTTATTAAAACATCTGAACAAATTCCGATTGCTTTCACTCTATTTTCTTTAACATCGTCCAGGAAACCAGCTTTGATTAAAGTAATTAAATCATTACTTTTAGGGTATTCATCTCCGTCATAAGAGGTGTTGAAAATACCTTTATTATTTTTATCTATAGATGCTGCAATTGGATAAAATTCACCATACTTTTCAAGATTACTTTTTGCAATAGTTTCTAATATATTTAATAATTCATCTAATTGTTTATGTACCATAAAAGGAGTTCGTTATAGATTGCCACCAAAAAGCACAAAGAATACCCCTCCGATAAATACTAGAACCATAAATATAACCCATACTTTAGAAAAAAAAGTTCCAAACCATCCTTCTAGTGGTTTTACAAAAAAGTTATTCCCTATTGTTTTTTTGATACTTTTAATATTATATTGACGAAATTCTTCTGCCCATCTATTTAGGTTCTTTACCAGAAGAACAAGAATTACTACTGCAATAATTCCAAAGATAATAAATTTTAATGTAATCATGATATGTTTATTTTATTTTTTAAGTATATTTAACACCCTATCTAATAGGTTATTAAAAATATTATTCTGTTGATTTTTTAATGTTGGTTGAATTTGAGAGTTTTGTTTTGACTGATTTATTTTTGGTGCAGCAGATTGTATTGATGCTGTTGGCAGAGAATTTGCCTTACTTGAATTTTTAATTGTAGGAATAGGTGTTCTATTTGAAGTATTATCTTGCCCCGACTGGGAGCTTGTTTTGTTCCAAACGTATAGCGGAGCTGAAACCTCTTGTTGAAGACTTACTCCAGCTGTAACCCCAAATATCAAACCTCCTGATGGTTTTCCGTTTGGAACCATACCTTTTGCGTCAGTAGAGTATGTAGCCACATCTTTACTTACTTGTCCGCCAATAAAATAAGCCGCTTGCCCAGTTAGGTTTGTTGTTGACTGTCTTTGGTGAGATAAAGGTGATGGAGAAATAATTATACCGACCGAAGAACCAAATTGTGCTGCATAACCACCCGAAAGGAAATAATCTACTCCGTTTTGATCAAACCTGAAACCTCCAGACCATGAACGTCCTGGGGATACAAGTGACCCAGAAATTTCAATGTATTGTCCATCTGGATCAACAAACACAATAGGATTATTCCTTGCGTAAGAATACGTATTTAGTTGTTGTGGATCTATTAAGTATTCTTGAGGCAAACTGTAATTAAGCGGATCAACAGAGAGGAACGAGTGTGCTTTCGGATCCAAAAATCTCGCATGGAAATAATTTAATCCTGTGACGTCGTCATATTCTTGAGAGGTGAATCCTTTCGTATGGTATGCATGATCCTTACGTTGATCTCTTTGTACATAATTACCATAGACGTCAGTAATATCCATCTGAACAATGTCACCTCTATCATCAGTTTCAATAACTGGAGTACCAAGATAGTTAGTATGAGCGTACGTTATCTTTCCTGTACTTGCTTCGTTACCTTTCTGGTAGGTATATGCACCTACCAGAACACCGTTAAGAGTGAAGTATGTAGTGACTGTTGAACTTGCGTCTACGTAGTTAGCAAATGGTGAATACACAATAGACTGAGTGGTTGTAGCAGCGGTAAGTAGATTTATTGTGGTTGTTGCTGAGCTTGTGGCGAAACTAGAAGGCCATATGATACTGCTCATCTGGAATTGAGGAAGAACTGGAAGTGGTATAGGGGTGGTATCGACGACTGTTCCAGCGTAAGAACTGGTAGTGGTTGCAATACGCCCTACAGGTGAGAGGAACGTTGCTGAGAAGGTGAGCGGAGGAAGTGAAGTAAGGTCTACAGATGTCGTACTAGTTGCCATTGATGTCGTAGCAATAGTTGTCCTACTAAACGGAATAGCTAGAAGTGATGAGGAAGCATAACTGATTCTCGGCACTGTTATGGTTCTTGTAATAGTAAGCGTTGATGTTCCTAGTGTATAGGTGTTAGATGATGTTGCGTTGCCATCTGGCACCAGAGTGAGTGTTGGAGATGAAGAATTAAGGAATGTCTGGTAGAGAGATGTTAAATCAAAGGAGAAGGTCGACGTTGCCGACTTAGTGCCCGTTAAGGTGCTTGTTGCAGTCGTTGTAGTAATTGTTGGAGTAGAAGTACTTGTGGTAGTGGTTGCAGTTGTAACGGTAAGCGTATTACGTACTGTGCTTGTACTAATTGATGTTGGCGATACAGTATAACTAAGGATAAGTGATGACACCGATGAGTTGATGTATGGCAGATCAATATAGCAGGTCTTTGTCGTTGAACCAGTTATACCAAATGAACAGACACTTCCTGTTGAGGTTGCTACACCTGTAGTCGTTGCAAAAGTGACATATGATTCTGAAGGGAGTAGAGGAACGATAACAGACCGAGTAGTAGTACTCACTGTTGCATTGGCAAGAGACACAGGAACGATAGAGAGTTCGTTATTCTTCACTCTATAGAGCTCTTCAAGAGCAGCATCTGATAGTACAAATCCAGAAAAGGCACTGATAGTATCTTTTACCTTACTCTTCTGTGCTCCAATAACACAAGAGCTTGTCGCAGATTGTCCAGAACAGGTACTCGTTGCAAATGGAAGTGCGTAGTCGAAGATGGTATCAACATCGGTGTTGATCCTAATTGGCGTTCTAAGTAGTTCGTTATAGGTGTCTTCACTTACCACCTTAGTACTTGTGGCGAGAGCAAACGTAGAAGTTGAGTACAGTGAATTATATTGAAGGTCAGACAATAGACCAGATGGAACAAGATCAAGGTGAGTAATCGGTGTATATATTGTTGTTGTCGCTATATATACCTGAGTAGTAGTTGCCAAGAATAATGAGGACAGGTATCTTACGATAACAATTCCAGAACCACCTGAACCGCCAGATGCTGATGATGTAAATGATGCTGAACCACCATTACCAGTATTAGTAGCACCAGATGCTCCAGCACCATTACCATTACCACCAACAGCATAGGTAGAAGTTGCACCTGAGAAGTCATTATCTATACCAATACCTCCAGCTCCTGTACCAGACCCAGCAGTACCTGCACCCCCAGCTCCACCACCACCCCCTGGACGATATGCGGAAGTTGCGCCAGAAGCATTACCTTGTCCTGCGGTTCCTGCATGAGAAGATTCTGTTCCTCCACAAGAAACGCCCGAGCCCCCAGATCCTCCTGATTGACCAGGTGAACCACCACCTCCGCCACCTATTGCAGTAATAGTGTCAAACGTAGAATTGCCACCATTTTGCGCATATGGAGGACTACCACTTGGAGAACCTCCTGCACCTACGGTAATAGATTTTGTTCCAGCACTAAGGAATATAGTTGTGGATGCTATATATCCGCCCGCACCTCCTGCGCCAGGAGTACACCCACCTAATGCAGCTGACCCAGAACCACCTCCCGCAACCACTAACACCTGTGCATTGATTCCAGAAGGAACAATAAGACTACCTGACGAGGTAAATTTATGAATTGTGTAAAGAGTTGAAGTGGATACAGTTCCTCCTGATGGGGTTGATGTTGGCGCTGTAACTTGAGTTGCCCAATACCCAGGTATTGTTGTTGTAGAAACAACATATGAAGTACTCGTTGATAAAGAAACAGGTAAATTAGAACGTGAGAAAACTGGGAATGCAGTAAATGTTGTTGATGCAAAAACTCCTTGTGTGAGACCTGTTGATGTCGCTAAATAGAAAGTTGTAGTTGTTGCGTAGTAGGTAGTAACCCAGTGACCTGGAACAAGTGGATTATATCGAACAATTACAACGCCTTGCTTCCCTGCACAAGTAGTTGCGGAATTTTTAGCATTGGAACCAGCACCATATGCGTCGACTTGATAACATGGGGAATTATCACCAGCGTTGCCTCCTGAAGCGTACGTTACAGCGGTACCTGTTATTGAGTTAGAGCAACCAGCTCCACCACCTGAACCATTACCAGTAGATCCAGCCCCACAAGCTCCTCCTCCACCACCATGTTGTCCACTTCCAAATGCTTGCCCTGCACCGCCAGCATTACCCTGAACTGGAGTACCTATTGAAGCGCCACCGGATCCAGCTGTACCAGAAAATGCATTACCTTGACCACCACCACCCGAACCACCTGAGAAACCATTATTAGTACCATCGTTATACATTCCTGCTCCACCACCTACGGCAGTATAGCCAAATGCAGTTGTACTTGAACCATTATTACCATTACTATTTGTACCAACACCAGCTCCACCAGATCCGATAACAATTGAGTAGCTCTGAGCGTTAAGAGATGTAGACGTGCTGTAAATATATCCTCCTGCACCAGCACCTCCTTCTTTTATGCTCCCATTAGCAGAACCACCAGATCCTCCACCACCGATAATGAGAGTTGTTGCAGTAAACGGTACTGATGGAGTAAATGTTCCATTTGTTGTAAACGTATGAACATAATCACTACCAACTTGTGTGATTAATCCTCCAGTTGAAGTTGCGGTAGTTGTTGCAACATAATCTGTAGAATAATATCCTGGCGCAACACTAATCACATACGCCCCAACATATGCGGTTCCATTTGTTGAGGTTGCATAGTATCCCGCAATAGTCGTTGATGCCGTTGTAGAAGCATATCCAATATTAGGTAAAATGAGTAAGCCTTTGTGTACCATCCAGAATTCTTCAGTAGCTGCCTGGCTTGGTGTAAATCCTGATAGATTGTTTACAACTGTCCTAAACCATGCTTTTCTCGCTGTCTTGTCACACTCAGTTGTCGAAGCGTCAGAAATACACTGAGGTGTCGAAGTGGAAAGGAATATTTTTGAGAGAGCATAGGAATCCTTAAGTGTTGTAGAAGCAAATTCTGTATATGATTCTTGTGATATAAATGTCAGGGTTGATGTTGCTATCCCTGGAATACTTGTTGCACTATCAGACACTTCTCCAAAGTACACTGATACTGCTGAAGCGATCGCAGGAGTGAATGCTGATGATGTCGCATTAGTAACCCCTGACACAAGCGTTGTAGAAGCAAGTGTAAGACGTGGTGTGCTTACATATGCCCTAAGTACTGTGCTTGATGCTTGGTAGACATACTGTTCGCCGTTAGTCCAACCACTTCTATTCATAAGCAGAACATTTGCAGGTTCTGTTGAGCTTGCTTTTTCTTTTACAATCGTTGGAGTAACATCAATCGTCTGAGTAAATCCATCACTACTAATTGATCCAGAAATATAATCAAGCATACCATTGTAGTATGTGGCTGGCGCATAGCGAGATGAATAAATTGCAGGAACTTGTGTGCCATAGTTAACATTATCAACTACCGCTCTAGTATTTGATGACTCTCCAACATTGAGAACAAATTCTGTGATATTCGGTGCAGTAACTGAGAGGAGGTAGCTTACTGTTGACGATGTTGCTACTGGAAGTGAGAATGGCGAGACACGGATAACGCATCGACCATAGCCACTAGAGAACGACCCGCCATTACAGCCAGATGTGGTATTAGAAAGTGTACTTGCATATGCGCCGTAGACTGTCTGTACCGAAAGATATGAAGCAAGATCGAAGGTTGCACTTATTGTATAGTCATTTATATTGTTTGGAACCGTGGCCGCCCCTAAGACTACTAGGTACAATTCCTTAAGAGCATTTTGTGATAGGGTTACTTTCTTGTCGTACTGAGCAAACTGCTTAAGAGCAAACATGTACTCTGTAGAAGATGCTGTTTTTGTTCCAAGGAGATCTGCAATAAATGCTTGGTAACTATCGACAGTTGACTGTGTAATTCCTGCTTGATTAAGCTCAGTAAATGCTGACTGAGTAATGTAATAAGGAATGGTATTGAAGTAAGTAAGACGAGGTTCACTAGCGTTTTGATTAGTATATTCAGTATTAAAGTATAGTCCTGAATAGTAAGTAGATGTTGCAGAGCTTGTATTGATTCCAGTGATTGTTGGAACAGAGATTGAACCTAGAACAGTAGATGAGGCAGTAAATTCATTAGAATTTCCAGGAAGACGAGCTTTTGCGGCGTATACATACCACATTTCTTCTAGTGCTTTATCAGAAAGAAGATACCCACTTTCTTTGTAGTACTTCTCAAACACCACCTTCTTAGCTGTTGTACACGAGCTCACAATTGAAGCACACCCAGAAAGAGTAAGCAGAGCGCGCACCTTACTTGTATCATTAAGCCCGACAACAGAGAGAGACGTATAGGTGCTACTAGAGACAAATGGCAGGTTACTATATTCGGCAAGTGGAACCACAATACCAGTTGCCACAAACGTGTTGTAAGAGCTTATTGTCCCACTATCTACTGTAAAGGTAGTCGGACTCGATGTTGCGATACTACTTGTTGCAAGACCTGTATAGGTGGATGGAATAAGAAGAGCACCTGTTACTATCTTAATAGTGTCATCGACAAGACCGACAGTTGCTATTGTTGTCGTACTACGAGAATTCAAGTTATTAGCAATCAACTGTTTTGTCGTACTTGCTGTACAGCTTTGACGTAATGATGGTGATCCAGCGGTAGCACAAAACTTACTTGTAAATGGAGACCCGTAGTAGCCACTGACGAGCGTTGTAAGCGCTGTCTTATCAAGGAGAGAAATCGAAGAAAGTTTATTATATGTCGATGTTGCAATATACATACTTGTTGTTGCTACAGGAGCAAGAATATCTCCTTGAGTAAACACTGCAAGTGATGATGAGCTTGTCGCAGGTATTGCTTTTTGAGATACAATACTTGTTGCTTTAATCACCTTCTTGATTCTCTCACCTTGTTCATCGTAGGTGTATATCTCAGAACCGTTAGTACTACTTGCTGTAAGCATTTGATTGAGAGCATTCCATGTGTAGGTACTATCACCAAATTGGATACGGTTACCCTGGGCATCATACGTAACATGTGAACCACCGATGGATGTCACTGCATGAGCATTCTGAGTACCATCTATACTGTAACGGAAAAGAACATCATTTTGCTTAAGCAGATTGCCGATTGGATCGTAGACAAGAGTGTCGGTAACAGCGCCACCTCCATCATATGAAGTAGAGACTCCTGTGAGACGAACAAGATTATCGTAGGTAAGTGTGTCATTTTTTGTATGAGTTGTACCTGCAATATCTTTGTAGGTAGAGAGAATACCACTTGGGGTGAGTGCATCCTTATACGTAAATTCATCTTTGTAGAGTTCTATTTGATTAGCTATTCCAGGTGTACACCCTGTAGAGTTAAAGAGGTACACTGATTTTTGAAGCTTTGGAGAAATAGCCCCCTCATTTGAAGTGGTAGTGTAGGTATTACACATCTGCACTCCATTTCCATATTTCATTCCAGAAAGCGAATTGAGTGAGTTATAGGTAGAGTCGGTGACAATATTCTTAGTTGCCCCACTTGGAGTGGTATAGGTGAGGGTTGTCTGTTTACCATCAAGAGAATATGTATAGGTCACCTTTCCGTTATCAGGATAGGTAATAGTAATTGGATTACCGTAGATATCGTAGGTATACGATCGAGCAAAAGTCTTGCCGTCAATTGAAAGTGACTCGCTATTTACTTTTCCATTTGTTGTATAGGTAAGTGTTGTAGATGATGTGCCACGGTTGATAGTACATGGTGCAAGGTAGTTATTAGAACAGCCTGTGTAAGTAAATGATACGGTGCTTGTGCCATATATGCTATCTCCTAGTACTCGAGCACTAGGGCGATTAATAGCATCGTAGGTATATGATAATGTACCGAGTGGCCCTGTCTTTGAAAGTAGATTTCCTAATACGTCATAGGTATACGAATACGTAGTGTAGGTTGTGTCAGTTGGCGCATGAGTATCTTCTTGATACTTAAGAAGTCCATTCGAGAAGTACGAGAAGTTACGAATATTACCATTAGCATCGGTAATACTTGAGAGCTTATTTTGTGGCGTATAGTTATACGAAGTAGTATAAGTTGATGCACCGTTATACTCCTTCACTTGAGAAAGGTTGTTGTTTGCGTCATAAAAATATGACTTCTTATGCTGAGTGCCTGCATTGTCAGTCACAGTAAGGTTTCGTGCTCCATATAGGTATGAGTAGGTTGTTCCAAAAACAGACTTAGTGAGCACACGACCAAGACCATCATATGTGTAGACAACAGTACCATTACTTGGAGTGTCTGATGTGAGACCATAACCATTAGTTATATACGGAAGTGATGTCGACACAATATTACTTTGTGCATCATATTTTGTGTCTTGTGTAGAAAATGAATCTGGTGTTGTTTCTTTCTTTGATTGAATAAGACGACCATAAGCGTCGTAGACTTCAAGTGTTCTCGCGCTCGCACCCATACTACCGAGACGTCTTCCATAGATAGTGAGACCACCTCCATATACGTATGAAGTTTTTACTTCGTCTGAAATACCTCCTCCGGTTGTTATGGTATATGAACGTGTTACCTTACCAAGGCCATCAGTTTCTTTTACATAGGTAATACCATCAGGTCCTTTTGATGTAAGAAGGTTAAGAGTATATGGATCATAGGTAAGTGTTGTTGTGCCGTTTAATGCATCTATTTTTGTTACAGGGAAGAAATATGAACTATCGTATACTACTTTTGTTACCCTGTTTAACCCGTCAATGGTTTGTGTAACATTTCCTGTTGGGTCATACGTTGTGGCTGTGGTGCTTGTGGCATTTATCGTTCCATCTGGGTTATAGATCGTAGTTACAACACTCGTAACAGCACCTTTATCAACTAGACCAAGTGGAAGGTTGTCATAGTAGTAACTGTTATTTGCAATCGTCTTCCCTGAGTAATCAGTAGTTGTTTCTTTGGTGAGCCTCTGTGGTCTTACGTTTGAGTACTGATATTGAGTTGTTATAAAATCTGTTCCTTTGTCGGCAATTGTTGAAGAAGCAAAAGAAAGGAATGGTTCGATATCGCCGTAATTATAGGTAGTTTTGATGAGACGCTTTGTCTCATCGTATACACTTTTTGTTCCAGATGAGAGATACGATCCATCGGTGTTATAAACATTACTTACCTGTGAATCAAGATAGGTGAAAGAAGATGATGCGTAGGAATATGTTGTATAGAGTGAGAGATTCTTACTGACAAGCGTTGAAGACCCTGTAGAAAGATCGTATACGTCTGTTCTATAAGCGCGACCGATGTTGTAGTAGGAATCTCCTTTTTCTCCCGTTGTATAATCATCGCCGTTTCCTTGATGATAGTATGTTGTTGTCTTGTTGTTTCCGTCTACCACATCGACCTTACCAAATCCCGCAAACTTATGGTCACGAGGATTAGCAGGGTCAAAGTACATTTGCCCT
Source organism: uncultured Candidatus Saccharibacteria bacterium (assembly GCA_964510805.1). Taxonomy (GTDB): domain Bacteria; phylum Patescibacteriota; class Minisyncoccia; order Phycocordibacterales; family UBA5272; genus UBA11704. Next base: position 13,412 of record CAZEDG010000006.1, on the reverse strand, counting down.
CCAGAGAATGTGTAGCCAGTAATGTGAGGGATCGGATCAGACACTGAGAGTTTGTCAGTGGTAGTACCCACTATATACATAGGTACAGGCAGTGTTGGGTTAAGGCCATTTTTTGTAGACCATGTATATGACACATCTGTACTTGCACCAAGTGAGGTGTTTACCTTTTTAAGGACATCTTGTTTCTGGGTATTGTTAATTGCACCAGTGTAGTCAGTTGTAAGATCACCATTTGTATCATACTCCTTAGTAGTAAGTGTTTGGAGATTGGTTACACCATTACCAGGACATCCAGTATATGAAACAAGATACCCAGAAAGAGGAGATGTGGTCGAAGCAAAACCGGATCCAGTGTTTAAATATGCTTCACTGATAGTTTGATTGATTGGTCTAGTTGCGGGAGGAGTCCAAAAACCATCACATGGAGGAATAGCGTTATAGTTTGATGTGTACGATCGAACCACATCAACAAGACCGTCATTATTAATATCAACAAAACGTACACCTATATCAAATGGTGATGACGCAATCTTTGCATCATACATAAAGTCTGTACTTGTAGAATAACTGCTACCGTTATTAAGGTATACGTTGTAAATAGTTGAAGTAGCAGTATATGTTTTTGAAATCTTATCTTGAAGACCATCTCCATTAATGTCAGCAATTTGATCAGATCCAATACTAAACCATAAACTACTTGCCTGGCTATCATCAAATGTATTATTTGTTGTATTAAAAGCGACCCCGTTTGGTCCATATCTATCGTTATACACTACGTCATCAAATCCATCTCCATTAACATCTGCTACAGATGATTCCTGTGTCCACCACCACTCATTCTCACCCATATTTCTAAGCGGAGGGATAACTTGCCCGGCAGGATAGGCTCTAATGTATGCTGGTGACGTAGGTTTTATCAGATTTCTTGAAAAGAATGTACTACTGCCTTGATTGTAATTAAAATTAACAACCCTTCCAGATGAATATGCTCCATAGGTAATGTCACTTTGCACTAAATCCTTTTTGTAGTCACCATTAATATCTATTGGGAAATATCCATCTCCAGCTGAGTAAAGATCAAGAATTCCATCATTATTGGAATCAATTACTACGCTTGATCCGTATGGGCTAGCACTTGTAGAGATTGTTCCTGTATATGTTGTCGAAGAATTCTCGTACTCGAAGGTAGTCTTAGGCAGTGTTGTCCAATCATCATTAGTACTCAGATGTTTTTCCTCTACTCCTTGCAAGAGTGAACGATAACCATTTGATCCTTTCGTATAGCTAAATGTAAAGTAGGAATTATCTTTACCATTTGTTGTTACTTTTACTGAAGCAACTCTCTTAGTGTCAGTTAGAGGAAAACCATACTTATAGTTGATAAACTTATCAGTCTTGTTTTCAAGAGTAAATGTAACAAGGTTAAGCGGGTGAGCAAGAGCATGCTCAGTATATGAAATGGTACTTGGATAGACGATACCTCCATCTTTTGTATACGTGTAGACAATACCATTACCAAATTTATCTCTTACTTCATTCAAATACCATCGACCTATTTTTACCCCCGTATCATCCTGAACCCTACTTTCATATGTTGTGCCGAAGTAATATGTAGTTCCATCACGATCAGTCATCTGCCATGTAGTTCCTGTAAAGGTATACTTAGCATAAGAACCATCATCGATCTTTTGCTCAAAAGAACTACCATTTGAAGAAACAAGCTCCCCGTGAAGAGAAGAAACGAAGGCAGGACTTGTATATAACTTATCAGTTCCAGTCTTTGTTGTTCTATCAATATACGGAATACTCATGTTCCAACCATACCCAAACCATCCTGTCTCGTTATTTTGTGAGTTATACGAAAGAGCAAGTTTTGGTGACATGCCATTTCGCCCATCTGGTATTGTAAGTGGGTAACTATAGGTAAATGCCCCCGTTGACTGATCGACACCAGATGATCCTTGCATCTGTAAACGATTTGCTTTGTTAGCTACTGGATCAAGTGCAGCACTAGACCCTACATCATTTGATGTAGTCGGTGCAGCATATGCAACAATCATACTAAGAGGAGAAGCAAGCTGAGCAATAACTAAAAAGGCACTCAAAACGAGTGCTCTTTTTCGCCACATCAAGCGACGTGTATATGACAATGATCTAAACATTTTCTGAACCAAACTTAGAGATTCTTTAGAAAACTTTATTTTCATAGTCATATGTTAATTTGTTTATATAATGTTGTTAATTATAGCACGTAATTTCTAAAAAAGTTACAGAGTAAAGATAAAATTTACATAAAGTAATTTACTTATACTTCGCCACATTCTGCACAGGGAATGTCTTAAATTCTGTCTTGTCAGTCGTAGTAATTCCTTCGAGTGAAAAACCAAGACTAAAGCCACTTTCCATGTTATTAAATGGAGGCACGACATACTGAATTCTAATCGTTGTCGCACTACCGCCAAAGATTCTTACAGGGTAATCAAGAGGTACAGTAGCCACTGCTCCCCATCCGACACTAAGAGGTCTTTCTGTGGCATTTTTATTAATCTCGCCAACTGAAATAACATCAGATGAATTGGTACTAAAACCATTAGGAAGACTCTTAAAGGAAATAGCATTTACTTCTACCATGTCGTTAGAAGTATTCCTTAGTTCAAAGTCTGCTATAGCTTTATACGTTTGAACCATACCTCCTACATACTTTTGTGTCATATCTACTCTTGAATTAACAGGAGATACATAGACTATAGGATCAGTTTTAACTGGAGGAGTAACTACGGATGCAGTATAGGTATATGTTGGCTGAGGCTGTGTCGTTACTACTGCGGGAGGTGTATAGGTTGTTGATTGTATTTGAACCACTGGTGCAGGTACAGTATTGGTACTTGTTTCAGACTTTTCAGCACTATTTGAAGTAGCAACTTCAGCATCAATCTCTTTATTGATCTTTTCTCTAGTTAGAGCTCCGACAAAACCAGTCGACGATACTCCAATACTTGCTTGGTATGCTTTTACAGCTTTAAGGGTAAGGAGTCCGAAGTAAGTTGAGGGTATTGTTTTAAGAAAACCCTTGTCTATTAAAAATTCTTGTAGCTCCATAACTTCATTATCTCGTTGTCCGTATTTTAAATTCTTGTCGATTGAAGCAAATGACGTGTACGGCACTCCTAAAGTAAGGAGTACTGCAAGGGTTATAATTTTATTGTTTTTCATAAAGATTAGTTTTAGATTCTTACCTTTTGGGAAAAACAAAATAGGCACCCCAAGAGGTGCTCACAAGTAACAGCGTTGCCGTTGTTCCTGTTTCCTCATAGGATGCCTATGCTGTGCAGGAACAACGACAAAACTTAAGTTTGACGTACGCTTTATTTACTTGTGAGCATGATCATTATAGCATAAAACACCTTTAAAAGGTAGCTTTTGGGTATAGTTACCAACACTTTAGCTCTCAAGGACGCTCTAGACTCCTAGAGGCGTTTGCGTCATTAATGTGGTATATGAAAACAACAGCACCACTTGGTATGTTAGCCAAAGAATTACAAGCACCCATAAGGATGAAATATTGTCTGTATGCTCGTAAAAGTACAGAATCTGAAGAAGCCCAAATACTCTCTATCGACAGTCAGATTAAGGAGATGATACAGATGGCAGAGCGTGATGGTATTGAGATAGTGGAAATTAAAAAGGAGTCGCACTCTGCTAAAGAAGCGGGTCAGCGACCAGTATTCAATGAAATAGTCGAAGAAATTAGTAGTGGAAAATTTAATGCGATTCTCACATGGGCACCAGACCGCATCAGTCGTAACGCAGGTGACCTAGGAAGAATCGTAGACCTCATGGATTCGGGTAGACTTCTTGAGATACGTACGTATGGTCAGAAATTTAGTAATAACCCTAATGAGAAGTTCCTCCTCATGATTCTTGGCTCACAAGCGAAACTCGAGAACGATAATAAGATGATTAACATTAAGCGTGGACTACGTGCTCGCTGTGAGATGGGTCTCTGGCCATGTACTGCACCAACTGGATACCTAAACAGTAATAATAAGGATAAAAGTTGTCATATTGAGATTGATCCTCATCGGGCGCATATTGTGAAAAAGATGTTTGAGAAAGTGGCGTATGAAGACTATAGCGGAAGAAGGCTCCATGCATGGCTTAAAAATGATATGAAATTCAAGACACGTAATGGTAAGGTCTTCTCCATAAGCAACATCTACATCACCCTACGAAACACTATTTACTACGGCGTGTTTGAATACCCAAAAGGTGGAGGTCAGTGGTATACAGGCAAGCACACTCCGATTATTACCAAAGAACTCTTTGATGCAGTGCAAGAAAAAATGCTCAGCTATTCTACCAGTAGAACTGAGAGTAAAGAGTTTGCTTTTACCAAGCTCATCGCTTGTGGACTCTGTGGGTCAGGGATAAGTGCTGATGAGAAATTTAAGAAACAGAAAAATGGCAACATGCATAGATACGTCTACTATGGATGTTGTCGTGGTAAAGACACCAATTGTAAATCTGGATATATTCGTGAAGAAGAACTCATTGAACAACTTGCATCCTTTATGGATACCATCAACTTAGACGAAATTAGTATTAGAGGGAAGATTAAAGATGAAATCGAAAGGAACAGGAGATTCCAGATGGGGCTACTTGGCATTAGAGAGAAAGCTGTAAAAGTGGATGATATAGATATTCGTAACTATTCAAAATACATACTACGTGACGGTACGATGGAAGAGAAACGTGAATTATTGTCCTGTCTTAGGAGTAGGCTTACACTGGCTAATAAAGTGGTTGGGATTGCATAAGAATAAAGAAAGAATAGAGTTGCGACAGACATCCTTTTTAGGGTTATTTTGTTGTTACCGTAACATACGCACTATGAAAACTATACTCTCATATGAAGACTATCAGAAGAAAATGAAAGAGTTAAAAACACCTGAAGATTTTGCATTATTCATGCAAGAAATGATGGAATCAAATGATGTAAGCGGAGACACCGAAACACCAGCACTATCAACACCACCTAAGAAAAAATACTCTCGTACTAATCCGTATGGACTTGAAGCGGCAAGTCCTTGGTACGATGCTGTTGGGAATGACACCGATGCTATGGTAATTGACCTTTATGCAAAAGGTCTGACCACTAGAGATATCAGTAACTATCTTAAGAGGAATCATGGTGTAGAGCTTTCACAGCCAAGCATCTCAAACATTACTGATAAAGTTTTTCCATTAGTAAAGGAATGGCAATCACGGATGCTTTCACCTTGCTACCCAATACTCTATCTTGATGGTATGCACTTCAAGGTACGTGATTCTGGAAAGATTGCTTCTAAGGTTGCGTACATCGCACTTGGTATTAATCACTATGGACAGAAGGAGGTGCTCGGTATTTGGATTAGTGAAACAGAGGGTGCTAAATTCTGGATGCACGTACTTAATGATCTTAAGAACCGTGGTGTTGAAGATATACTCATAGCCTGTGTTGATGGTCTTAAAGGATTTCCTGAAGCCATCAAAGCTATGTACCCACTTACTGACGTACAGGTATGTGTTGTTCATCAGATACGACATACCATAATGTTTATTGCATCAAAAGATAAAGACAAGTTCGCTGATGAGCTGAAAACTGTCTACATGGCACCGAGCGAAGATGCAGGACTGGATGCACTCAAAAGTATGATGGATAGATGGCCTATGTATCAAGCATATCTTAAAGGATGGGAAACAAGATGGTCTGATCTTGCTCCGTTCTTTAGCTATCCGCAAGCAGTGAGAAGAGTAGTGTATACGACTAATACCATAGAGAATCTTAATCGTCAGTTCAGAAAAGTAACGAAAACTACTACCATCTTTCCTCATGATGAATCCCTCATGAAATTGCTCTGGTTAGCACAAGCTGACTTAACACAAAAATGGAATCTTGTTACTCGTAATTGGGGTGAAGTGATCGCACAGCTAAGCATCATGTTCCCAGACCGCATTAAGTTTTAATCACAATAACTATTACACATTAATTGTAGGGTGACACAAAATATTAAAGGGGTGTCTTTCAGAAGCCATGATTAAAAGTCATGGCTTCTGCCTACCAAATAGATTTATACTCTGATCAACCCTTCTAATTTTTTAGAGTGCATAGGATCGAGTAATTTAACCAATTGAAATGCTTCCTGAATTCTAATATTTGCGTCGTTTAATATTGACTCGTCAGTAGATTCTGTATCAGGAAATCCATGGGAACCGTGATTAATAAATCTATACATTACAAGAGGATCAGCATTGAAAGGGCTGTTCCATTTTTGAGTAATTATGCTTGCCTCATTATACGCCATAGTAATAGTCGATTGCAGGTCGCCAGATGTTGAAAACTTAAATTCTAAAAATGTTTCAAGCCACCTTCTAAGTAGATTTACAATCAGATAAGAGTCCTCTAGACTACAAACATCCTTGAACCGATATAATACACTAAAAGTGTAATAGTAGTCTGATCGATGATCTTTTAAAAGAGGATCTATCTCTCCAATAGAGCATCCTCCGTTCGTTGCAGAAAGACTAAATAGTCGAACACTTCCGTTACCTATTGCTTTCCCAAAAAACTCCTTCAGATGCCCTAAGAAATCAAGACTGTGGGTAAGTATAAGATACTGACGACTACTATTTTTCTTTGTTTCGTTAACAATGATAGAAAATATTTGAAATATTGCCTGCTTATCAAGACTGGACACCGGGTCGTCTATTAAGACAATTCCGTTATCAGATAATTTATTCTGTGCATCGTTAATTGAGTAAATAAAATATGCGAGGGCAATAAAGTTTTTTTCACCTTCACTAAGACTCGAAAATGAACACAATATACCGTCTCTTTTCAAAACATACCCAGCACCATCATCGCTGTCTGTAATCTCTATTTTTCTATATGGGAAAACAACTTTAAATAGAGTGTTTAATCTTGATGCTGATTCATGAGTATTTTTAGCTTTTTGTTTGAGGGTGCGAACTTGCTCATCTAGTTTATTGATTTCTACTTGCATCGCATCTCTCTTTTCAGTGATTGTTTTTAACTCGTCACATGCCTTCTGATACTCGTCATACTGTTCTGCAACAAAATGACTTTCAATTGCATAAGCTACCGTAGTAGCATCTGATTCAATGACAGTAGTGAAAGAATTCAAAACATCACTGTCGATACTTATCAAGTCTTTCTTAGCAGAGATGGCATTACGTTTTTCTCTTAAAACTGGAACTACTTGATCAAACGTTGATCGCAGTTTATTTGCGTTTGCAGTTTGCTCTGATGTCGGGGACTCTAATTTTGCTAAAGTAGTAGTATGAGTTTCGATCTGCCTAATCAAAAAATCAATTTCGTCGGTAGCACGAACAACATCTTCTGAGAAGTGCTTTAACAGTTCGTAGGAGTTATGTATGTCAGAATTACAGAACAGACATTTATCATGTGTTTCAGTTCCATTAAAGTGAATGGAAACACCAGTTCTCACCCATTCAACTTTTTCTTTAGGAAGAAGATTAATTCTGTCAGATAGTTCCTGGATTGGAGTACTTTCTAGTAGTGCATTGGTTTTTTCGATGTTATCCAATAACCACTGTGCTGCGTTGGCAATATCTTTATTATTTTTTGTAACACGATCACTATTAACAAGTTGTATCTTTAAAGCATCTATATCTGTCCGCACAAGATCTGTATAATTCTTAATTTCACCGGCCTCAATCCTTTTTTTGATATTCTTAAATCGGTTTTCAAAATCAGATTTATCATAAGTAGCATAGTGACTACCACCAGTAAGTTCTTTTTTATAACCATTTATTCCAGTAATCCCTTTAACTAAGAGTGCTGTATTTTTTGCTATCTGATCGTGTGTTATTGGAATTACTATTTTAGTGAGATCTTTTCTTTTTTCTTCAAGATTCTTCTCTTCATCAGCATAACTAACTGCCTCTTTTCCAGCAAAAAATATATACGGTATTTTACTGTCACCTTTCAACGTATTTTGGATATAGTCTTCATTAAAAACTCTTATGTTTGATCTTAGTTCATCAAGCGTGTCTGTTTCAGAAAAAGAAGACGTATCAGTTTTAATCTTAAAAGAACAACCCTCTATTTTAGCGCCTGTTTCTATCTTATGAAAGATTCTTGAGAGAGTTGTTTTGCCTGATCCATTCCAACCGAATAGAATATTCACTCCGCTACAAAAAGGCTGTACCGAAGTACTCCAGTTAAAATTTCGATATCTGGCATGATTTAATTTTTCTATTTTCTCGATAGCCATGACCATAATTTTACCGCAAAGTAAAGAAAGTCCCTACTTCGATAGGGACTTTCTTTACTAGATGTAATCAAACGGGGTTCGATTTACTAGCGGGGTATGTTTGTAAGACAGTGAAGAAACCTAGCATTTTATGCCTCTCGGTCTGTCTCACATGAGTGTGCCCTCGGCGGGAATCGAACCTACAATAACTCCTTAGGACGGAGCTGTTATATCCATTTAACTACGAGGGCGTACTTGTACATACTACCATAGAACAAAAATACATAAAGTGCGACAAAAACAAAAAACAATAACCGTCATTGCATTGGCTCGCAATGACGGTTATTGTTTTGTTTGAGATAAATCTAACTACATCGCAATACCAAGAAGGCTTGCCATGTGATCTTGGTTGAATCCAACCATAACCTCATCTCCAATCTTAATCACAGGCACTCCACGTTGCCCTGTCATCTCGATCATTTCTTTTTGTTTTGTCATATCCTCTGCTACGTTATAATCAGCAAAAGGAATATTTTTCTCTGTAAGCCAATCCTTAGCCATGTGACAAAAGTGACATGACGGAGTGCTATAAATTTCTACTTGTTTTGTTGCGTTTGTATCTGTATTCATAGTGTTTTTAGTATACATGTCTCTCATGGAAATTCAACTGCATACATAACCCGAACCAAAACTACTCCTTTCCAAAAAGAGTTTTCCACCAAACATTCACCTTTTCCCACATCGACATAGTCTCTCTTACCTTGGTAACCGGCATTTTGTCATCATCATACACCACAATCACCCCTTCACCTTCCTTTACCACAGGATAGGTTGTTCTCACATACGCCTCAAAACCTTTTTGGGTTGCAATGGCGTCAGACTGCTTCCTTGCCTTATCTACTTTAGCCTCAAGTTCTTGTCGTTCTTTCAAAGAATCATCTCTTAACTTTGCAACTTCTTCACGTTTTACATTAAGCTCAACTATAGATCTAAGCAAAAGCACGATAAGAAGAAAAAGTACTACTAGCGTCACCTTGGAATAGATAATCGTTCTTAAAAAATGCTTTTGTTGATATTCTCTCATTGCTCTGGTAGTATTATAGCTAAACCAAAATAAACACTAACCAACGTTGTACAATATAAAAAATTTGAATAACTTTAAAAATTCTAATTTATTTTGGTCGCTCTAGTAGTATTCTACCACGAAACATCTATGATATTCGCTTCAAAAAATAGAAAAACAATTCAAAAAGTATGGGCAATTATTTCGATTGTTGCCATTTTAGCTATGGTTGGTTTTTCTCTCCTTCCACTTCTCCGATAGCTTCTAAGATTTCTGTCACCTCTTTTCCGTGACGAATTCTATAGTATTCAATGAACGCTAAAAGATGCGTTCTTGTGTTGTATTCCGCACTATAAAGCCCTTCACCAAGAAAAGCAATCTGTTCTTCAAGGAGCGTGTAAAGCTCTCTCTCATCTTCCCATGTAAGCGCAAGGACTTGTTCTTCTTCATCTTGAGTAGTTCTTACCCCTTCGGTATCTATCGCAAAACATAAGAAAAAGTAAATTTCATATTTTTTCGCTTGGAGATTCCGATACTGATCGAATCTTCCAATATAGCTCAGTAGCTCAACAGTGCACCCAGTTTCTTCCATACACTCACGAATAAGTGCTTCTTCTAGACTTTCACCCTTCTTAACTCCACCACCAGGAAAAAGCCCATACCCTTTTGGCGAGTTAAGAAATGCGATCTTCCCTTCAGTGTTAAGAATGATACCTTTTACAGTAGGTCTCCTTGTGTAAAATTTTGGCGCAACAGAAGGGTTCTCGAAGAGATCGTGATCATACAGCGTGTTAAGCACTTCTACTTCTCTTTGCATACTGCTTAGTATACTACTAGAATCCATCAAAGTAAGAAGCCTTTTTCTATTAATCCCCTGGCTTCATCATATTAAGGAATGTGTCATGAGAGATATGTACCTTACCTTCTCGTTGCATACGGTCCTTACCACGTTTCTGCTTCTCACGAAGTTTCATCTTGCGAGTAATATCACCTCCATAGAGATATCCTGTTACATCTTTTTTCATTGGCGCAATCGATCGGGAAGCGATAATTCTTCCATGGACATATGCCTGTATCTTCACACGGAAAAGTTCTGCAGGGAGAATCTTCTCGAGCTTTTCTACAACCTCTTCCGATTCTTCTCTTGTGCGATGCTCAGGGATTACACGAGAAAATGCAGTAACACGTTCTTCTGCAACATATACATCAAGCCTTGTTACATGTGCTGGCTTCATTTCTCCTGATTCATACACAACAGAAGCATAGCCACTTGACGCTGACTTTACTTCATTAAAAAAATTACGCATAAGCTCACGAAGAGGCATATCAAGCACCATCTTTACTCTGTCGTGACCCCAATCTTCCATATCAATCACCGTTGCTTCATGAGGAGGAAAGAGTTGCATAAGAGGACTCACATAGTCATGTGGGGTAATAATTGTAAGATGTATCCACGGCTCCTTCACACTTATATACTGCCCATGATCAGGAAAATGAATCGGGGTATACACCATCTCAACTTCACCATTCTTAAGGGTTACCTCATAGGTAATAGAAGGTGTTGTCACCACAAGCTCTTGATCGAACTCACGACGAAGTCGCTCAGTAACAATCTCCAAGTGAAGCATGCCAAGAAAACCACATCTAAACCCTCTTCCAAGCGCGCCAGAAGATTCCTCTTCAAAAGTAAGCGAAGAATCTGATAATTTAAGCTTGGCGAGAGATGTTCTTAAATCATCAAATTCATCTTGACTTTCGGGATACACTGAAGCAAACACAATAGGCACAGGCTCAGCATACCCAGGAAATCCAGGAAGAGGTTTAGCATGTGTAGTTACTGTATCTCCAACTCTCGCAACACCTGGTTCTTTGATGCCAGTAACAATATACCCAATCTCTCCTGCAGACACTTTTTCTCCTGGTCTTTTTTCTGGAGAAAAATACCCCACCTCTCGTACGATGAACTTATGCCCTGACTGTACGAAACTAAGTGTATCCCCGGCTCGCACAGAACCATCAAGAACACGGGTATAGAGGATCACTCCCATATGATTACTGTATTCAAAATCAAAGATGAGCGCTCTTGATTGACTCAACTGTGCAGTGCCAAATTCTGAAGAAGGAGAAGGTACTCTTATGATAATTTCTTCGATTAACGCTTCAACACCAACGCCAGTCTTTCCAGAAACAGCCAAAATATCATCCGGATTACACCCAATCAAGGTTACGATTTCTTCTTTGATCTCTTCTGGTCTTGCAAGAGGACTATCAATCTTAGTAAGTACTGGAATAATAGTAAGCCCAGTCTCCTTGGCCATCTGAAGTGTTGTAAGTGTTTGCGCTTGCACGCCTTGCGTAGAATCGACAAGAAGAAGTGTTCCTTCCACCGCACGTAGCGATCGAGATACCTCATAAGAAAAATCAATATGCCCCGGTGTATCGATCAAATTAAGAATGTACTCTTGATTATCTTTTTTTGACTTCCAATGCATTCTCACCGGCGTCATTTTAATAGTGATCCCTCGCTCTCGCTCAAGTTCCATACTATCAAGCACCTGCTCCTTCATGTGACGCTTATCAACTGTCTTCGTAACCTCAAGAAGCCTATCTGCGAGTGTAGACTTCCCATGGTCAATATGGGCAATAATAGAGAAGTTACGTATATTCATACCAATCCCTCTATACTACACGAAAAAGCAAAAAAAGACTACAGAACAAAGATAAACAAACTATTACCTATTCTTCTTAGAGTACATATACGTCAAGAACATGCTAAGACTTATCCAAAAGAATGTATTTGCAAAGAAAAGCGACATCGCAGTTCTTCCTCCTACAAGATGAAGGCTTGCCACCGCAAGAAGTGATGCAAAAAGGTATGCTATCATCACACTCTTGGTGTCACGAAGCGAATAGAGACTAATAGAAAAATATCCAGAAACCATCTGAAAAGGAAGCGCAATAAGTGCACCAACCAAAAAGTATACGATTAAGTGATTCATCTCTCCTTTTCCATACAAAAGATGCACTGTCTCATTTCTCATAAAATACAAAAAGAGTGCTGTGAGAACGCCGATCACAAGGAGTGTTACAGTATACTTCTTGACCGTCTTTTGGAAGAGCTCTGTCTTTTTTTCTGCATACTGTTTAGAAAGCACTGGGATACTTGCGGTGGTAACACTTTGCTGTATCACTTGCACTACCGCATCAGTGACTCGTAACCCAAAGAGATATGCAGAAAGATATCCTGGACCAAGTGTTGTCGCAAAACCATGGAAAAGAATAGTACGTACCTGGGTGATAAGATTAGTCCCCGTTCTTGGAAGTGCAAGGCGTATCGCCTCTTTCAGAAGAGAAAAAGAAAACAGACTTTTCATATGATGTATACGAATATCGCGAAGAGAAAATGCCTGCACAATCATCGAAATTCCTGCACCAAGCACAACCCCTATGATAAGCCCCTGTGCTCCATATAAAGGATAAAGAGAGACAACACCAAAAATAATTCCCAGAGAGTAGAGAAGTGGCGATATGCCATAGAGAATAAATTGATTTCTAAACTGCGCGTAACAAGAAAAAAGTGATGCAAGACCAAGAAAAAGTGGTTGCACAAGAAGTAATCGCGTAAGAAAAACATACTCTTCTATTTGGTTATGAGAAAATCCAGGCACAATATAGTGAGCAAAAAAAGGAAGTGTGCAACCAACAACAAAAGAAAGTGTGATAATCACAAGAAGAAAAAGTGAAGTAAGAGACGTAAGCCTGTGAAGAGGATCTTGCATCGTGCCATCCTTATGTTCTTTTGTAAGAAAAGGAACTACTGTTGCTGAAGTTACAAAAGCAAGCATTGAACCATACACAAGGTCAGGGATACGAAAAGAAGCATTATAGAGATCAAGTGTTGCACCTACTCCAACTGTAGTCGCAAGCAAACGATCGCGTACAATAGCAAAGAGAAGCGACAATGCGCTAAAAAAAGCAAGCACAAGTGAGTTCTTAAAAATCATATAGTTAGGACCTGCGCACTTAGATGAGATTCGCGAAGAAACCCTTATTTTTAAGGAGACGTACTAGAG
>CAZEDG010000005.1:45079-54417 GCA_964510805.1 uncultured Candidatus Saccharibacteria bacterium | reverse complement strand
AGCTTCTCCCATATACTTATCATTATATCCTATGCTTGATTTTAATACATCAATCGATATTTTAAACAGTACACTTGCCGAAATTGAACCAAAAACAATAAGTGCTTCTTGGATTTATATCAATACACCAAGAGTATACAGATATGTTTGGAAAAATGTACGTTTAGAAAATGGTGATATCGACTGGGACAAAGTAACGAGTTCCTTGGATAAATCATTTCAGAAACGATGGATTCGTTATAGATATAAACAAGCTAAATTGTATGAAAAACAGGAAGAAGTTGATGTAGTGTTGGAACGATATAAAGATAAGCTGTACATGTTCTTTTGCACCATAACCAAAGAGGATAGAATACTGCAAGACCGAATGATTATCCGTTTAGTACGAATAGGTCAAAAGGGTAATGTTTTGGCTCAGTACGAGCTTATTAAGTGGGTTAGCTATGTTGTTGATGAATGGATTGATAAGTATCCGCAAATCTGTAAATGGAAAGGATATAGAGATGAAGTGGAAGATAAAATAAAAGCATGTGTCAGATGTTACAGATACACAGGATCATTTCTTGGATATCTCTTTAGAACACTTGAATATTCGGCTAGAGGTAAGCCGCCAATATGTTCATTGGATGATCAATTTTTAGATGGAAAGACCACGAGAGTCGACTATATTATTACCGAGGATAGTATGCAAAATAGTTACAGTGAGGTGTAACTTTATAAGTCGAAGATGTGTCACTTTTGTCACTTTTTAATGAGTGCACGAGAAGGGTCGAGATAAAATTCTAAAAACTAACAAACGGACCTTGTGGGGCAAGGAAGTCAAAAGGTCGTGTCACGTTTCGGGGCACATACACGTAAAATACTCACCTGTAACCAGGTGGGTATTTTACGTGTACTGTGACAACAGAGAAAGCCAACTGCTTGGCTTTCGTAAGGGAGCGAATAGGGCTCGCAAAACTTTATCGACGAGTTTACGAGGAGAAGTTTTGTGAGCGATCCCCTTCTTGAAACAGTAGCACATACACAAGAAGCTCTGTTATAACACTTTTCGTTTAGCTTTAAATTAATAAAGTCTACTACTCCCTTATTTTAATCGAAAAGTCTTTATCATCCGCATACTTCATTGCCTTCTCGTTAACTTTATATTTTTCTCTAATCTTATCGTATGGGAGTGTTGTATCAAGTAGTCCTAAATCATACGCAAGCTTATCAGAGTATCCCGGCATAAGCACTTTATAGCTAAGCGGTACTTTTACATCTCCAATCTCATTTACATGACGAACAATGTTTGTCGTGCAGGTATTGGTGATAGTGTTGTAGAACTCAGGTTTATCATGAAGCTTGTTTACTCTAGCAATCATGCTCAAAAATAATTTCTTTGCGTGTTCTTGGTCAATTTTTGTAGGATACACATACACATCGTCTTTCCTGTAATTACTGCGAAGCTTCACCACATCTTGTTCATCGGCAACAACGTACACAAGAGCGTACTGTTTAAACAACCCCTTCCACGGAGAAAAGGACTGACCGACTTTCTTTCGTATCTCAATAGAGATCGCAACATATTGTCCACCCTCAAAACCAAACGAAAGGAACGTGTGTGCTGCACCACTGAAGTCTCCAAAAGGTTCAACAATATAGTCAACGCTTTTAATCTTACTTAGATCATAGTCTCTCGTATAGTAATTCGGCGTGTAATCACTTGTACTTCTATACGTAAAATTCCTTACATTCTCTATTGTTACAAGGTTGTTAGAAATTTTAGCAGATGGTAAAATTTTTTGATCTAAAGACCAATTGGCAGTATTAGTTGGCTGTATAGAAACAAACACAAGAGTAAGCACAGCAAAAGAAGTAAGAATATATCTTCTCTTCAAAAAAGAAACTATTCTCTTTACTATCTTACTTACCATTAATCATTTCTTGTAGCTTCACTTCGCCAAGAGGTTTATCTCCTTTTGGAATAGAGAAACTTTCTTTCATTTCTTTCTTCCAATGTTTATTCAAAAACACATTAATAATAAAAACAATAAGCATTGTTATCAGTGCCCCAAGACCAGCTAACCCCATATCCTTCTGAGCATCCCAAACATCTCCCTGAGAGCCAAGGAATGCGAGACCTGCTTCTGGTGACACATTTCTTGCTGTCCACCACTCGATAAGTTCGTAAGTACACGAGAATGCAAGGACAAGATCAAGTGGAAAATAATACCCCCAGAACCCTTTTGTTTTTGCAATACGCACGAATACTTCTCGTATAGGATACGCAAGAAGAAGCCCAAATGAAAAGTGAACAAGGCGATCATACATATTACGATTAGCGTTGAACCAAACTTTTAATGTCTCACCAAAAGGCACTTCGGAATAGGTGTAATGTGATCCGACCACATGAAGACACATAAAAATTGTAATAAGGGTGTATGAAGTATCTGATAACCTAAAATATTTACCGAGTCCAATAATAATTGGCACCCAAAGGAACACTAAATAATTTTCCAATAACCAGTCATGTGGAAACATTGGTTTATATGCAGCCCAAGACCAAAAACAAATAAATATAATTAAAAGAAACCATCTATACTTTGTCATATGGCTACAAGTATATCACCCCCTGTCCCCACTTCACTTCTATATTAATTGCTATACTTCTTCATATGAACAAGAAGCTCATTGCTCTTTCACTTGGCATCATCACTCTTGGGGGAGGTACACTCTCCTATCTTCTTCTTTCTCAAAAAGAATCCGATACTTTTCCTTCGTCATGTCCAAATGACACCATGATCTGCCCAGACGGTAGTAGCGTTACAAGAAGCGGACCACGTTGCGAGTTCGTTACTTGTCCTACAATGAATCTCCCTGCTCCAGGAAGTATTCGCACAGAAGAAATCATTTCTTCTTCTACAACAACTTCTTCTACCTCGACACTCCCTCTTACAGAAACAAAAAAAGAAGTTATCCCTTCTACAAAAAAAACAGTACCTCCTAAGCCGACAATAAAAAAACCTTCTTCTGTTGTCTCTTTTGTACAAGAAACTGTTTCTTTTATCTTCGGTAATAACACTCAAAAAGAAACGCCTGTTCAAGAAAAGAAAACTTCACAGACATCAAACAGTGCACAAGAAACCAATTCTCTTTCTGCGTATATTCCCAAGGCTCCTATTGTAAGCGAACCAATCAATGAGACACGTTATCAGGTAGTGAACAACAAAATTGTTGATCAAAACAATACAGTAGTCGCAACCATACCTTTCAGTAATTCTTCTGGCTCTAATAATCACGTTGTAAATGCAATTCAGGTTAACCATGTTGTTCCTTTGGTTGGAGCTATTCCTGTTAACGGCACTGTTGGTAAGTATTATGTGAGCGAAAACTCCTACGACTCAAGCGGGTGTATTTTTTCTAACCGTATTTATATTTTTGACACATCTGATAATTCTAAAGTACTTATGTATGAGGAGAGCAACACAACACTCGGTGAAGATGACCCTCGTGCATGTATCAATGAAATGTTTCTTCTTGCAACTGACAATGAGAAACTTGTTCTTAAGTATCACACCGTGAACACTAACATGATCTGTGAAAGTACGTGGAGTGAACCAGAAAAAACATGGTATCTCGATGTCACATCGATACAAAAAAATACCAAGCACTACGTGATCTCAAACCCTCTCTACCAAGAAGCAGAAACAAAAGAAGCTTCCTGTCGAGCGCTTCTTACAACAGAAAGCGCATCTTCCACTCAAGCAACCACTACACCTTAATAAGGAGTTAAGCCTACGAAGGTTACCCAGGTGCGTGACCCTACTTAAGGATAACCATCTCAAGTGCATCATAAAGAGGCGTCATTCCTCGATGAGCTTCTATCGGAGCAACTACAAGCGCTTTGCCTATCTCTTCAAATTCTTCTTTTGTAAAAGAAGTTTTTTTGCCAGAGAGCGCACCTTGCCATAATGTTTTTACTTTCCAAAAAAGTGCCCCCGCGATTGCTTCTGCACTCTCCCCTTCTTCTTTAAGTGACATAAAAATAAGCCACGCATTCTTCTTATCTTTCTTGGCAAATGCATCACAAAGATCGAACACTTTCATCTCTTTTTTCTCTGTCTCTTTTGCATTAAAAAGTTTTTTAGAGTGTGTAGTGAGAAGTTTTACAAGTGTCTGGTCAGCAAAAGGCTCATCAACAATAAAGAGTGTGCTCGCTTGTGCCATCTCAGGAAGAAGTTCCACGAGAATTGCTCGTGACTGCGCTTGATCGCCAAAAGAAATGACATGAACAATCTGTATACCTCCAAAAAGACTCATCGCGTCAATATACTGCCTAAGTTCATCTTTATGTTCTTGGTAGAGAACATGATGCGCTTCGCCAAAAGACTTCAACTCTTCTCGGCCCTTTGCGCGCACTATAGCATTTGTTCCAACAAAAGAGTACAACATACGTAGTTATAGCATTTGAAGCGTGTCACCTACAGAACAACTTACCACAAGAGGAAGACTGCTCAACCCTCTTTTCTTAAGAACATTTTCCAAAAGAGAGGTGAGCTCTTTTGTTACCTCTTCTGCGTCTTCCTTGGCAACCTCAAAGACAAGCTCATCGTGTATCTGAAGAAGAAGCAGAGCTTTATTTTTATGTGAGGATTTTGTGAGATATTCATACGCATCGAGCATTGCAAGCTTGAGAATATCAGCGCTTGTTCCTTGTATTGGAGCATTGATCGCAATACGCTCTCCTTGTGCACGAAGAAAAGGAAGAGGGCTCTTAAGAAGCGGAATTTCTCTTCTTCTCCCTAGAAGCGTAGTTGTGTGTCCAGACTTCCATGCATCAGCTTTTACCTCTTCTAAATATGCCATCAATCGCACAAAGGTGTTCTTATACTCATCATAAAATTCCTGAGCTTCTTTACGCTCAACCCCCATCCCCTCCTTAAGGGCAGTAACCCCCATACCGTAGAGAATACCGAAGTTAATCGCTTTTGCTTTTCTTCTCATATCTCCTGTAACCTCACTCTCTTTAACTTTAAAAACTCTCGAAGCTGTTCCTGTGTGCACATCAATTCCTTGTTCAAAAATTTCGACAAGGTGTGGATCCTTCGAAAGAATCGCCGCCACACGAAGATCAATTTGCGCATAATCACAAGAAAGTAATACTTTACCTTCACTCGAAGTAAAAGCTCCACGCACTCTCTGTCCAAGTTCACTCTTAACCGGAAGGTTCTGAAGATTAGGGTCTTCACAACTGAATCTCCCAGTCCCTGCTCCTGTCTGCACGAAGTGTGCATGTATCCTTCCATCCTCCTTCACATACGATGGCAAGAGATCGACATAAGTAGAGAGAATTTTTGTAAGCTCTCGATACTTAAGGATAAGAGGAACTACAGGATGTTCATCTTGTATCTTCTCGAGCTCGGTACTGTTAGTACTCTTCTGTCCTGTTTTTGTTTTTTTGATTTTACTACCAAGACCAAGATGTTCGTAGAGCACGTCACCTAACTGCTTAGGAGATGCTACGTTGAACTCTTTTCCTGTTAGGTTAAAAATCTCTTGTTCAAGTTTCTTTTCTTCTTTATGAAGCTCTTCACTCATACGCTTAAGAGAACCAACATCAACAGTAATGCCATTTTTCTGCATCTCCTTAATCACTTCCATAAGAGGTCGCTCTACTGTTTCGAAGAGCTCATAGAGTCCTTCTTTTTTAAGCTCTTCCAAAAGAACCTCTCTCATCTTCTTGGGGTCATCTTCTTTTGTATACGAAACAATACTTTCAAGGGAAGCATTTGTCATCTCACTATGAAGAAGATTCACCATGACTCGAAGTTCTTCTAGGTCACTTATCGACACTTCTTGTAGCTTCTTCTCCTCTTGTCCTTTGATTGTATGGAGCTTGTTTCGAAGTGACCTGAACTCATACCTGTCGCAGACTTCTTGATACTTTTCTATCGAGATCATTTCTTTCCAAGTATGTTCTGGGTAAATAAACGTTGCAGGCGCATCCTTTCTGATCGTTGCAAGTGTTTTAGAAAAAAGAGCTTCTTCCTCCCCTTCTTCTATAAGCTTCACGATACGCTCCTTGAACCCGTCATTAAGAAGCGTTGTGCGATCACGCTTAAGCACTTGATACATCTCTTCTATCGAATGATAATGCTTAATGAGTTCTGTTGCAGTCTTTTCCCCAATACCTTTGATGCCAATAATATTATCCGAACTATCTCCAGCAAGCCCTTTATAATCAGGAATCTGTTTAGGTAAAAAACTATACCGCTTGAACACTTCGTCTTCTGTATAAAGCATTGCGTCATTACCCTTGCGAAGCGTATAGACAACCACAGTATCATCTTCGATTAATTGAAAAGTATCCATATCGCCACTTGCAATAATCACACGAGTTCCAGGCTCTTGCTTAAGCTGTTCACTCAGTGTTCCAAGAAGATCATCAGCTTCGAAGCCTTCTTCTTTGTAGACAGGAATAGCAAGCGCATCACAAAGCTCATACGCTTTCTTAATTTGCTCAACAAGCGCATCATCACTCTTCTGTCTTCCTGCCTTGTACCCTTCATAGCTAAGATGTCTAAATGTTGGTTTAGGGAGGTCAAAACACGACGCAATATAGTCAGGCTTAAGTTCGTCATAGATACGAAGCACCATTGCTATGAATCCATAGAGCGCTCCTGTTGGCATACCATCTCGTGTAGCAAAACCAGCCATTGCATGGTACGAACGATGAAGTATTGCGTGTGCATCAAGGAGAACAACTGTCTTTTCAAAAGTTTTTTTCATACTCATGATTTAGAATCTCGAAGAGACAGAAGGAATGTAGTGAATCATTACCTCTCTTGTCGTGTCATTAACCACACTAAACTGAAGTGTCATATCTTCCTCTAGAGAACCTCCGAGCTTAGAAGGCCATTCAATTACAACAAGTGCATTCTTATCTTCCACATCCTCACTAAGACGTAGCACTTTTGATTCTTCTTTGGTATCGAACCTATACGCATCAACATGCACAAGCCTCCTAATTGTTGGATGACTTGTCTTGTACTCTTTTTTGAGAATAAAGGTTGGGCTATGGATTGCATTCTTATCAGCTCCGAGATACTCTCCTAATTCTTTCACAAACGTAGTCTTCCCTGCTCCAAGATCTCCGTCAAGAAAAAGAACAAGTCCTTTGTCACTTGGTCGCTTAGTGAGCGTTTCGATGATACGGGACGCAAGATCTTTGAGTTCATGCTCTTGTACTAGAAATGGTTCTTTCATACTCTCTAGCATACCACAAATAGAATCGAGTCACTTGAGCGATCTTCTTTGTCAAAACTCTTATTTTCTCGTCGTCGTACTTCTAGTACGCCTCCTTAAAAATAAAAGTTTTTTCTCGAACCTCATCTCAAGTGACTCGATTCTAACAAAAAGAGCCCCTTTGCGGGGCTCTTTTTGTAACCTATTCGCTCACATAAGGCATTACATTATTTGGAGCGTTTAGTGGTGCTTGGCACCTTCATCATCCTTATAGGATGCGTAGATGCTACGCCCCAAAATAAAGATGATGAAAAGTATTGCAAGAAGTGCGAGCCATTCGATAAGACTATCAGGAAGGAATCCGCGTCCATCATTTACTCCAATTACTTTCTTTGCTCCGGTGTCATTCTTAATTGTTGCTTGAGTAGGTACAATTGACCCAACAGAGTACGCAGTCACTTCATCTTGTGTCTTTGTTCCAGGAACGGTATAGACTGTGTAGACATTGGTAATAATAGTCTTTCCAAGTGGAGCGTCTTTTGTTACAACACCAGTAACCATAATACTTCCCTCACCGTACGGATCAAGTGTATCTTGATTAAGAGTAAGTGTACGAGTAAGTGAGTCGAAGGTTCCTGCACTTCCACTTACGAATGCTACTTCTTGAGGAAGTGTTACCTTGATCACAACATCAGTAAGTCGTGTCTCAACAAGATTCTTGTATGACACCTTGTAACGAACAGTTTCGCCTACTGCCAAATTGCCTTCTACTTTATCAATCTGAAGTGAGATAAGCTTCTCTCCTTTGTTGATAAGATTTGCAGAAGTTTCGTTCTTAACAGTTACTGTAGAACCATCAGAACAGGTTACTTCATTCTTCTTCACAGGTTTAGCAGTAGGCTTAACTACAGGCTTTGTAGTAACAGGCTTTACATAAGATACTGCTTTTGCCTTTGTGGTGAAGCTTACAATCTCACCTTTTACAATACCATACTTGTTCTGCATTACAGCACGACAGTAATAGGTAGTACTTGGCTTAAGATTGGTAAGAAGGTTAGAGAATGGTGCGGTAGCATCAGTTCCAATATTAGCGCTTAGTGTAAGACGTCCAAGAGAAGCAGTCTCTCCGTACTCGAACCATGCAGTTGATGGTGCTCCATTTGCAATAAGTCCAATACCGTTACAACGACCAGAAGTGTTGGTGATCTGTGTTGCGATACTTGTTACAACATTGTTAAAGGTGACAACAGTTGGAGTAACAGGAATTACAGGAGTGATTGGTGTGTAACATGTCTGTGTTACAGGAATACGTGTACCATTAGCACATACTTTGTACTGAGGAGCACATACTGATGTAGAAGGAATTACCGATCCATCCCAACATGTCTGATAGGTAACTACAGGAGGGTTAATAATTTGCTGACATGTGCCATTCACATACTGAGTATTAGAAGGACAGTTAGTTACTGTGGTAACAGGAGGAGTGATAGTATTCACACACTGATTGTTCACAAGTGATGTTCCTGATGGACAGATGGTGTTTGTAATCACTGTACCATTAACAGTGTTCACACACTGACCATTAGTAAGGGTTGTGCCAGTTGGACAAACAATCTGAGTAACCACAGTACCATTCACAGTGTTAATACAGTTAGTACCACTAAGTGTAGTCCCTGCTGGACATGTAGTTGTTGTAATTACTGTTCCAGTAATTGTATTAATACACTGACCATTCGTAAGCACTGACCCAGAAGGACAGAGAATATTGGTAACAACAGTACCGTTAATATTATTAACACACTGTGTACCATTAAGCGTCATACCAGCTGGACAACTAATTGTAGTAACTACAGTACCATTAACATTGTTGATACAGTTAGTTCCATTAAGCATGGTTCCAGAAGGACATGTCGTAACCGTAACTACAGTTCCGGTAATGGTACTAATACACTGACCGTTAACAAGTGTTGAACTAGAAGGACAGGAGATCTGAGTGGTGACTGCTGTTCCGACTGCTGGATATACAGCATTTGAATATCCATATCCAACGTTTGAGTAACCATTATTAGAATATCCATAAAGGGTTCCATACCCGACATTTGAATAAGTATTAT
>CAZEDG010000005.1:0-44979 GCA_964510805.1 uncultured Candidatus Saccharibacteria bacterium | reverse complement strand
TAGAAGAACCATAGAGAGTTCCATAACCATCGTTTGAATATCCATTCACTGTTCCATAACCAACATTATTATTAGCGTATGTTCCTGTTAAGGTTCCATATCCGTCGTTAGAATATCCTGAAACTGTTCCATACCCGACATTTGAATAAGTATTATTAGAAGAACCATAGAGAGTTCCATAACCATCGTTTGAATATCCATTCACTGTTCCGTAACCAGTATTATCAGAAACTCCTGTTAAGGTTCCGTAATCATCAAATTGTGCAAAAGCGACACCAAAACTACCTACACAAAGTAGGACAGAAAGTGTTATCAATTGTTTGTAAAAATTTTTCATGGTTATTTCTATGTTTATGACTAATTGAGAATCTTATTATACTACACAAGTATATACTTTGTCAAGTGCCTCAATAAAAGACAAGACCCCGTCTGAGGGGGTCTGTTGCACCACTTAGTAGCGGTACTGCGGGTTTTCCCGCTTGAAGCGCTCGAGCAAAGCTCGGCACTTCGGTCCTTCACCTTGAGGAGCAACTTGCTCCCCGTAGGGGTTTTTGGTCTTGTCCATGAAGTCCGCGACGACGTTGCCGTTGATCGCGATATTACACCCATAGACACCAGACGGAACCGGCGAAGGCGGAGTGGTCGGGGTCGTTGCCGGGGCCTGTCCACCGAGTTGGTGAACATTCGCCGGTTGAACCACGATCACCTGCGGAGCGGGGGCTGTGGCGGGTGCTGGCGCACGAAAGATCTCGTCCGCCGCACCCTTGCAGGTGGCGAACATCCTTCCGTCGTTGCCGACGAAGACGATCCGGGACATCGTCCCGCAATCGACCAGCTTGTCGCCGGTCGCCGTGACAAGCTCGGACGCCTTCTTCTCGGCTTCTCGCGATGCGAGAGCCTCGCGGGCCTGTTGCAGGTCCAGCCGGAGCTGGGCCAACACGGCAGAGTTGCCGGACGACTGCTTCGGGGCAGGCTTGGCGGCCGGCTTCTTCTCGTCGGCCGATTTGGCCAGTTCGATGCCGCACTTGGAGGTCATCTCGGCAGCAGCTTGGCACTGCTCCTTGGTGGGTTGAGCCTGAGCGGTGAAGCTCAGGGAGGCGATGGTCAGAACGGCCAGGAGAGAACGGATGAAGGTCATGGATTACTCCAGTTGGCGTGACAATTTTAGAGAACTTCGTTTTCCTTAGGAATTTGTTGATTAAACACCTTCGGAAACTTGATTACAAGTATACACGAAAAATATATTTTGTCAAGTACCTGACGGGTGTTATTTTTGCTTCGTCAAGTACTTGATATAACCGTTATATAGCAACACTTTTTATGAAAAAGAAGGCTTACGCAAGCGTAAGCCTTCTCTGGTCTCTCGAGAGATTACTTCACGAACAACTCGAGAGCTTTTTGTTTTTCCCATTTGTCACAAGGACCACTTGAAATGGTCTCTTTAGCAACCTCCTGACCAACAGGAACAGGAACGTATGCGTTCTTTGCATTTTCGTACGTCTTGGACACCTTCTCGTACTCAGGTGACCTTGAGGAGGCGTTCATAAACGCATTGAAGGCGTCGCTGTATGCCTTTTCTGCTTCCTTGGTAACATGTACCCCATCCCCCACAAGAGAACAAACAATCCCTGTGGAAGCTACAGGAGAAGATGTTGTAGATGCTACAGGAACAGGTGCTGATGCTTGGAGAGAAGAAGCGGGAGCTTTCGGAATTTGAGGATTTCTGAAGCTTTCCTCAATTTTCGCAAGAGCTTCTTTTTCCTTGTCTTTGTGTCGCCATTCAGCAACACCTTGACCTCCGAAGAAACTCAAGAGACATAAGACGGTGGTACTAAGAGACCAAACCCTTTTCCTCACACCGTCAAAGATGGAGGGGGTGGTCTGTTGAGCGGGTTTTTGTTCTTCTTTGTCTTGATTCTTTTGGTTAAGAATACCTTTTTTCCTTTGTCTCTCAATTGTTTCCTGAACAATTCCTTGCACATGTTCAGACTTGCGACGAGAATCATCATCGTCAGGCAAAGGAACATCAACAGGGTCGGTCATGTAACCTCCGAAATAGTTGAACGAACAGTTCTTAGACAACGTGTCTAAGTATGCACGTAATACTACATATTGATTTGAATATTGTCAAATTATGAAAAGTCTTTGTATGATAAGTGTTTTTTAGGAAAAAGAAAAAGGCGCACGAAGCGCGCCTTTGTTCGATCCCGTCTCTTCTTGAGAGGTTAGAGATCGAACGGATTGATCGGTTCCTGCTTTTGCGGGGCAGGAAGGTCGATCTTGTGGGTTTCGACGTTCCAGAGGACGTCACCTTATCGGCACCAAGAACCTTGAGAAACCCACTGCCCGTTCTGATACTTCAATGGATTCTGACAGTTCGTGTTTCCATTCCCATAGTTGATCACCTGCTGGGACACACAGACTTGCCCATTCCAGATGCCTTGCTGACAAGGACGACACTCTCGGGCGCCGTTGTTGTACAAGAACACAGGACCGTTGCAACCTTGAAACTGCTGTTGCACCTGATCTTGGTAGACAACAACACCTCCACCTCCAGTGTTTCCACAAATAGTCCCCGATCGGTTGCAACCAGAAAAACTGATAAAGCAACCACCGAGGAAAAGAGGTACGAGGAGAATGGTCAGGACGGAAAGAATTCGACGAGCGGTCATTGTAGACCCCTTTCACAATGAAGTTGATGAACTGTTACTCGTGTTCCGAGTCTATATATAATTATACATAAAAATATAGTTCTGTCAAGACTGCTTTCAAATCCATGTGTGATCCTAGAAACATTATCCTATTCACTGTCACACAACTTCACTATATACTCATGATATGGTAATTCTCTACGATGAAGAAAAACAAAACGCAAGTTTAGACGAATTAAGAAAAGAAGAAGAAGAGAATCTTGTGAAGCTTCTCTCTGATAAGTATGGTCTCCCCTATATCGATCTTCGTGGTATGGCACCAGAACCTGACGCAATGGTTTATCTCGAAGAAGAGCAAGCGCGTGAAGGAAATGTTGTTCCTTTTAAACTTGTTGGGAAGAAGCTTTATGTCGCTGCTATTTCCCCATCTCAAGAAAAATTAGAACCAATATTACGACCTCTTGAAGATAAAGGTATGGAGCTTGTACTTTTCCTTTGTTCTCATACCTCTCTTGAACATGTACTTGTTCGTTACCAAGATATCGGGAGAGGAACTAAGGTTGAGAGCGGGATGCTTGATCTTTCTGAAGAAAAGATGGCGAACCTTATGGAACACTTCGAGACCAGAGATGAGCTTGAAGCATTCTTCAAAGAACTTCTTCATTCCCAAGTACTCTACAAAACTACTCGTGTCATAGAACTTATGATGGCAGGAGCGCTTAAGTTCAGTGCAAGTGATATCCACATCGAACCAGAGGAAGATAAGGTGCGTCTTCGTTATCGTGTGAATGGTGTTCTTGAAGACATTGTATTCTTCGATCAGAATCTTCTTAAGAATGTCACAAGTAGACTTAAGCTACTCTCGGGACTTAAGCTTTCTAATAAAAGCAAAGCTCAGGATGGACGCTTCAGTGTAGATCTTGGACAGGTAGAGATTGATATTCGTGTCTCTATTGTTCCTGGTAACTACGGTGAAAGCTTCGTAATGCGTCTCCTTGATCCAAGAAACACACTCTCGGGTATAGAGAAGATAGATTTTCCAGATGTGCTTCGCGAGCAAGTAACACTTGCATTACAAAGACCGCATGGAGTCATTCTCACCACAGGACCAACAGGTTCTGGAAAGACAACAACACTCTATGCCTTTCTTCGTCATGTGTATACACCAGAGGTAAAAATCATCACCATCGAAGATCCTATCGAATATCATCTTGAAGGTATTACTCAAACCCAAGTAGAAAACGAAAAAGGGTACTCATTCGTAGCAGGGTTAAGAGCTTCACTACGACAAGACCCTGATGTAATCATGGTAGGTGAAATTCGTGATGAAGATACTGCAAAAGTTGCGGTGAATGCTGCACTTACCGGTCACCTTGTCTTCTCAACATTACACACCAACACTGCCTTTGGAACCATTCCGCGTCTCCTTGATCTTGGCATCAATGCAAAAGTACTCTCAAGTTCGCTTTCACTTGCTCTTGCGCAACGTCTTGTACGCAAACTATGTGAATCATGTAAAGAAGCATATGAGTCAACCGAAAAAGAATCTCGTGTTATCACAAATATCTTAGGTGAAATGAAAATTGGAGGAAAAGAAGGTTCTATGAAAGACCACATCCCTTCCCCTTCATATACACTCTATAGATCAACGGGGTGTGAACACTGCGGAAACACAGGATACAAAGGAAGAACAGGAATTTTCGAAGCAGTAGTAATGAATGCAGAACTAGAAAAAACACTGATCACCAACCCAAGTGAAAGAGAAGTAAGAACAGCTTCAAAATCACAAAAAATACCAACACTTCGTGAAGATGCTATAATAAAGGCACTCGAAGGAGTAACTTCTTTTGAAGAAATTGGCCATGTTGTAGATCTCTACTCTTCAGAAGAGTGATGGCACTAGACAACAGAACACAGATCGCTTCGCTTATAGAAAAAAGAAAAACGTGAACCTTAAGCCACGTTTCTCTTAAAAAACTATAGTCTTTTTTCAAAACCCATATACCTCTAAGCAACCCCTTGGTGAAGAACAAACCTTCATAAGGATAGACACAGAGACAACGAGTGCAACCAGATCGTCCTCTGAATTAGGAAGTGGGATAAATCCCGGATGTTTAGAGATATATAGGTTCTTACAAAGAATTACTTACCTAAATAACAGTAAGATAGTGCTATTATAGCATATATAAAACTTTTGTCAAATACCTCACCATGACCCTCCCTAACCAAGTGATAGAACAAGAAGAAACACGACATCTTGATAGCACTCTTCGACCTGTCCATTTTTCTGAATATGTTGGGCAAGAAGTAATCAAAAAGAATCTTCATATACTCCTAACTGCTGCAAAAGAGCGAGGCACTCCACCAGAACACATCCTACTGTACGGTCCTCCTGGACTTGGTAAGACAACACTTGCTCATCTTATTGCAAAAGAGCTTGGTTCTAATCTCAAACTCTCAAGTGGTCCAGCTATCATGAAGGTAGGAGACCTCGCTGCCATACTCACTAACCTCACTCCAGGAGATGTGCTTTTTATTGATGAGATTCATAGATTAAATAAGATGATCGAGGAAGTACTGTATCCTGCTATGGAGAGCGGTAAGCTTGATATTGTGATTGGTAAAGGTCCAACTGCACGCACAATACAACTCGATCTTCCTCCTTTTACACTTATTGGAGCAACTACGAGAATCTCTCTCCTCTCAGCACCTCTTCGTTCAAGATTTTCAGGTGGAGTATATCGTCTTCAGTACTATACAGATAAAGAAATCGCTACCATTGTAAAACGTAGCGGTGAAAAACTTGGAACAGAAGTTCCTGATGACGCTGCGGAAGAAATTGCGAAACGATCAAGATTCACCCCTCGTATCGCTAACTACTATCTCAAACGTGCAAGAGACTATGCTCAGGTTCATAAAGCGCTTCTTGATAGAGAAGTTGTTGACACCTCTTTATCACTTCTTGAAATTGATGAATTTGGTATCGGTATCTCTGAGAGAATTATCCTTGAGTGTCTTGTTAATACTTTTAATGGTGGTCCTGTTGGGTTAAACACACTCGCTGCAGCTACAGGAGAAGAAGAAGCGACAATCGCTGATGTTACTGAACCCTATCTTCTTCAGATTGGTATGATAGAAAGAACAACCAGAGGAAGAAAAGCAACAGAGAAAGCGCTCAAACACTTCAAGAAATAGTATGTCTGTTATTCGTATTTTAGGTATTGATCCTGGTTTTGATAGACTTGGTGTTTGTATTTTGGACAAAGAAGGACAAAAAGAAACCTTGGTATATTCTCATTGTATTACTACTTCACGAAAAGATTCTTTCGAGAAAAGACTATTTCATATAGGTGAAGCTCTTGAAGAAATTATTACTCGTTACACACCTCATGAACTTGCGATAGAAACACTCTTTTTTACTAATAACCAAAAGACGATTATTACTGTAGCTGAGGTTCGTGGTATTTGTATTTATCTTTCTTTTAAATACGGACTTACTCTCTCAGAATATTCCCCTCCTCAAATCAAGTTAGCGATTGTTGGTCATGGGAAGGCGACTAAGGAAGATATTGCTCTTATGGTTCCAAAAATCCTCAAACAGCCTCTTCTCATAGACACCTTAGACGATGAAGTTGATGCTATTGCAATTGCTCTTACCCATAGTGCAAGTAGACATAATAACCTTATTCTTAAAGGGTTTTTATAATTATTCACAAAAAGACTTGCGAAGATTATGGATAGGTGATATCTTTTCAATACATTTAATGATTACGAGATAGACGGTATCAATTATGATTATTGAAGAAGAAGAACCAAAAGGAGACCTAAACCCAGATGCACTCGAAGCCTTCGTAGATGAAGAAGTTATCATCGAAGAGGAAGAGATTGTTACCTTTAAAGAAGATGAGGAAGATGAAGATGCTGATGAAATAGACATCGCATTTGCTGCGAATGATGAAGGGTATTGGTAGGAGTGTGCAGATTTTAGATGTTAGACTTTAGACATTAGAAAACACAAGAGCGAGGCCGAAGGCCTCGCTCTTGTGTTTTTGTATCTACTATTAACCATTAACTATAAACTATTAACCTGTTTGTACCTCTCTAACATCTAGTTTTTCACTTTCATTCTTCTTACCTCATTCCTCACTCCTTTTCTAACATCTAGTGTCTAGTGCTTGATTACTATCTTAATAAATCGTTTCTTTCCAACTTTAAAGACTCCTTCATACGCAAGTTGTTTTGGATCAGTAATTTCTACATCTTTATCCATATCCCTCACTGCACCATCAGTAATAAGTCTTCTCCAGTCAGTTTTAGAAACAACAACCCCCTCTTGTACAAACATTTCTCCTAATTCTTTACCTTCTTGTAACACAAGTTCTGGAATAGAATCTGGTACTCCTTTATTTTGAAAAGCGGAGATCCATGAATTTTTTGCAAGCGTTGCGTCTTTTTCGGTGTGATACATCGTTACCAACTCTTGAGCGAGGCGCATCTTACTATCTTTTGGATTAGAACCTTTTTCAAGTTCTTTTTCTATTTTCTTAACCTCTTCAAGAGGGAGGTCTGTACAAAGAGTGAAATACTTCACAAGAAGCTCATCTTTGATTGCCATCACTTTGCCAAACATTGTATCCGGATCATCAACAATAGAAATAATATTTCCCCAAGAGCTCGACATCTTACGTCCATCGGTTCCTTCAAGCATTTGGAACGTCATGATATTTTGCTTTGGTTGTCCAAAGTATTCCTGAATCACGCGCCCTGCTTTTAGGTTAAATAACTGATCGAAACCACCAAGCTCAATATCTGCTTTTACCGCAACAGAATCATATCCTTGCATAATAGGATACAAGAACTCTCGTAGAGAAATTTCTACTCCGTTATCATATCGATCCTTGAAATTTCTTCGTGCAAGCATTTGTTGAACTGAAAAACACTCTGCAAGCTTGGTCACCTCTTCAAAAGAAAGACGAGAAAGCCATTCACTATTGTATACAAATTCTGTTTTTGTAATATCAAGAATCTTAGCGACTTGGTTTTTGTAATCTCTTAAGTTTTCGTCAATAAGCGCTCGTGTAAGCATTGGGCGTTTATCCAACTTATCAGAAGCATCACCAACCTGTGCTGTAAAATCACCAACAATAAACACTACTTGATGTCCTAGTTTTTGAAACTCTCTTAATTTACGGAGAGGAATTGCTCTTCCTAGGTGAATCTTTGCACTTGTAGGATCAACCCCAAGCTTAATACGAAGTTGTTTTCCTGAAAGAAGAACTTGTTTTAACTCTTCTTTTACAATAATATCTTCAACGCCACGAGAAAGAAGCTCGTCAATACGTTTTTCATCAATAATTACTTTATCCATAGTGTACATACTATCATACGCACCACTTTTCTTTAAGTATATGGTACTATAGACAAATGTCAGATTACTATGCACATAAGAAGAAAAAAATAAAACATCGAATTGTTCGAGAGATTTTTTTGGTCCTTTTTTCGCTTTTTGTAATAGCTTCAGCGCTTATTATTACATGGATTTCTACTATACAACTTCCTGATTTTAATAATTTTGAGAATAGAAATGTTGCCAACTCAACAAAAATCTATGACAGGACAGGAAAAGTAGTGCTCTATAATATTCATGATAACGTACGAAGAACTGCAGTTCCTATAGACTCTATAAGTCCTTATATTCAAGAAGCGACTATTTCTATAGAAGATGCTCATTTTTATGAACATCACGGTTTTAGACCAACCTCTTTTATACGAGCAATGCTAGCAAATATCACCTCTGGTGGATATGTTCAAGGAGGATCTACTATTAATCAACAAGTTGTTAAGAATGCTCTCCTTACTCAAGAAAAAACTATTTCTCGTAAAATAAAAGAAATAATTCTCTCTCTAAAACTAGATAGAGAACTTCCAAAGAAAACAATACTTCAAATTTATCTTAACGAAAGTCCATACGGTGGAACTATTTATGGAGTAGAAGAAGCTTCACTTACCTATTTCAATAAACATGCAAAAGAAGTAAGTCTTACCGAATCTGCATACCTCGCAGCACTTCCTCAAGCTCCAACCTACTATTCCCCTTACGGAAAACATAGAGACGCTCTTGAAAAAAGAAAAAATCTTGTTCTTGAAAGAATGTATGAACTTGGTTACATCACAAAAGATCAAAAAGAAACATCTCAAAAAGAAACTGTTTCTTTCGAAAGAGATGCTTCTAACAGCGGAAAAGCACTTCATTTTGTGATGTATATTCGTGAATACCTTGAAGATAAATACGGTGTTGATATGGTTCAGAACGGAGGGTTAAAAGTTGTCACCACAATTGATTACGATCTCCAAAAAGATCTTGAGCAGATTGTAAAAGATGGTGCTTTTGAGAATATGAAAAAGTTTAAAGCATCTAACTCAGCTCTTGTAGCATCAGATCCAAAAACAGGACAAATCCTTGCAATGGTAGGGTCAAGAGATTTTTTTGATAAAGAAATTCCTGGTCAATATAATATTGC
The DNA here is from genome assembly GCA_964510805.1 of uncultured Candidatus Saccharibacteria bacterium. GTDB lineage: Bacteria > Patescibacteriota > Minisyncoccia > Phycocordibacterales > UBA5272 > UBA11704. The sequence goes on along the minus strand of CAZEDG010000005.1, from coordinate 35,807 downwards.
AACAGCACTTCGACAACCAGGATCTTCTTTTAAACCTATTGTCTATGCATCTGCATTTAAACTCGGTTACACACCAGAAACAGTACTCTTCGATGTACAAACACAGTTCAGTAGTCTTTGTGATGCAGACGGTAATCCTATAAGACAAGGGATTGATTCTGACTCTTGTTATATTCCTGATAATTATGACGGATTATTCCGTGGCCCTGTTACTCTACGTGAAGCTCTTGCTCAATCTCTTAACATTCCTGCAGTAAAATTGCTGTATCTTACAGGAATACAAAACGCTGTAAATTTGGCGCAAGCTATGGGACTTTCGACAATTAACGATCCTAATAGATATGGACTTTCTCTTGTACTTGGTGGAGGTGAAATCACTTTACTTGAACTTACTAATGCATATGGAGTCTTTGCGGATAATGGTATTTATCATAAACCTCAGGGTATTCTCGAAGTTCGTGACAGAGATGATAGTGTTCTTCAAAAGTTTACTCCTGCAGAAACCGAAGTACTCGGGGAAGAAGTTACTTCTCAGATATCCAGTGTTCTTTCTGATAACGTAGCAAGAACTCCTAGTTATGGAGCTAACTCTGCACTTTATTTTAAAGACCGTCCTGTTGCTGTAAAAACAGGAACCACTAATGATTATAAAGATGTCTGGGTTGTTGGTTATACACCATCTTTAGTAATTGGTATGTGGGCAGGAAATAACGACAACACTCCTATTGATAAGAGAACTGCAGGGTTCGTCCTTGCCCCTGTATGGCGAAAAGCTATGGATAGAGCACTGCAAAACACTCAAGTTGAGTATTTCCCTGACTTAACCCCTAACACCTCTTCTAAGCCTGTTTTACGAGGATCATACTGTGCAGAGGATGGTATTCATACTATTCTTAATTATGTGATTAAAAGTGATCCAAGTGGCCCTTATCCAAATTATCCTCAAGGAGACTCTCAATATACCCTCTGGGAAACCGCGATACAGAAATGGCTTATCAATCACCCTCTCGCTTGTGCTTCTCAACAAAACACCCAAAATACAATTCCACAAGAAAAACCTCCTGTTGAGATAGCAACAACAACGGTACAGTAGTCAGAATGAAGAGAGAAGTGTGAAGAATGAGGAGTAAATACAGGTTAATAGTTTATAGTTAATAGTTAATGGTTAATACCGAACACAAGAGCGAGGCCTTCGGCCTCGCTCTTGTATTTCTGTATTTCAACTTCATTCCTCACTCTTCACTCTTCTTTCTACTTAAGTACATACCCCTCTTTCTTCATGATGTCTCCTAGTTTTTTAGAATTAAGTATCATTCTCTTTACCGAGCTTACTCTTAAAGAAATTTCTTTTTTAGAAAGGAGTATTTCTTTATCATCAAGAAGAACATTTGTTTCTTTGTATATCTTTTCTATAAGAATATTCTTTTCATCTTGAACATTTTTAAGATGAGTAATATGACGACTAAAAAGTTTAGGATCCATGATTTACCTATTAAGAGGCATAAGGAGGTACGTAAACGTAATATCTTTCTTTCCTTGAATAAAAACAGGTCTATTAGGAGTAGAAAACTTACAAGTAATTTCATTACCTTCGATATAAGGAAGTACTTCAAGGAAGAATCTATTATTGTATTTTGCTTCTACATCATCACCCTCTTTAGTAATATCAATAGAGTGAGTTACTTGTCCAACTTTTTCACTACGACTATGGAATGTACACTTATCCGAAGCAAAAATACATTCAACTTGAGAATACTGATCGTTAAATAACGTGGTTAAAGTAAGCGCCTTCTGAAGATCATCTTTATGAAGGGTTATATGTGTAATAAATTCTTTTGGAAAAAGTTGTCTGTAATCAGGAAAATATCCAGTAATTGTATGAATTGATAACGTAAAAGTTTCCCCTGTAAGAGAAACGATATTTTCACTCTTAGTAAGAAGAATATCACCTTCCTCTTCACCGATGATCTGTAATATCTCTGGGATATGTTTTTCTGGAACAAGAAATGAGAACTCTAAATCATTCTCGTTACGTACAGATTTTTCGGCAAGACGATAAGAATCAGTTGCAACGGAGTAAATATAAGAATCTTTAGTATAGAGGTATACAGAGGCAATTTCTGGCTTTATATCACTCTTTGCAGAACAGAATGAAACCTCTTTAAGGAGAGTACTTATTATATTCTTATTAACCATCCCTATCTGATCTCCTTGTGGTGGTAGTGTTGGAAAATCCTCATATGGAGTTGTTTTGATTTCTATAGTACCTTTATCAGTAGTAATCGCAAAGACTCCTTCAATTAACTCACAGTTAAGTGTGATATCTTTGGAACTAAATGTCGCAAGGATACGAAGCAGTGTTTCTCCTTGAATAAGACAAGCTCCGTTAACAACACCTTTTACTGAAATACTCTTTTCACAAAAAAGTTCTAAGTTCGTTGCACGAAGTGTAAGAAGATGGTTTGTTATCTCAAGATGGATATCTTGTAAGGCATTCTTAGACTGCACTTTACTACGAGCCTTTGCTACTTGCTGTACCGCTTTTATAAATGTATCACCTTTGCATTCGAATTTCATAGTTCTTAGTATATATAAAATATAATACTAAGTATAGGTCTGTGGATGATGTGGAAATTCTTAAAAATCTTTTATTTTCAATAGTTTTATAAGGAACTTACTAAGAGCTCATATGTAGGAAAAGAAACCTCGGTTGTGGGTAAGAAAGAGAATTGTATACCTATCAAAAGGATAACTATGAAGTTATTCTTTTCTTATTATTAACATATCCACAGAGTTATACACAGATGATAGATGTTAGGAAAAGAGTGAGGAATGAAGAATGAAAATGAGAAACTAGATGTTAGAGAAGTATAAATAAGTTAATAGTTAATGGTTAATAGTAGATACAAAAATACAAGAGTGAGGCCGAAGGCTTCACTCTTGTATTTTCTAATCTCTAAAGTCTAATATCTAACATCTAGTCTCTCTACACAAGCATCGCACGAATATCTTCTATTTCTCGAGAGAGTTGAGGGTTATCTTTTAGAAGACCTTTAATTTTTTCGTAAGAATGAATTACTGTAGTATGATCTCTTCCTCCTAATCTATCACCTATCATAGGGTATGAGATGTCGAAATCTTCACGAAGAATAAACATAACTATCTGACGAGGTTTTACTACATCTTTTCTTCTTGTTTTGTTGTAAATATATACATCAGGGATATGATAGTAATCAGAAATAACCTTTACAATCTCAGGAATAGAAATACTTTTCTTAGCTCGCACGCTGTTCTTGAGAAGATTTTTTACATCAGGAAGAGAAATTGCTTGTTGTTTTACTTGAATATGACCAAGAATTGAAGTCATTACTCCTTCTAGTTCACGGATATTACCTTGAATTGTTTCGGCGATATATTGAAGTACTTCTTGAGGAATTTTTTCTTGGAAATCCCTTGTCTTTACTTGGAGAATTGCAAGACGTGATTCCATAGATGGAATATTAACATCAACAATCATTCCATGATTAAAACGTGATCGTAGTCGGTCTTCTAGTCCCTGGATAAGGTTAGGGTGTTTATCTGAAGAAAAGATGATTTGTTTATTCATCTCATAAAGAGAGTTAAAAAGATGGAATAGTTCATCTTGAGTTCTTTCTTTTCCGTTAATAAACTGAATATCATCCATAATAAACACATCGAACTTACGGTACTTCTCTTTGAAGCTGTTAATCTTATTGAGATTAGTAGCGTTTACATAATCCATGTAGTACTTTTCAAGAGAAGTATAAAAAATCTTTCTCTCAGGATGCTTTTTCTTAATATGATTTCCTATTGCTTGAAGAAGGTGAGTTTTCCCTAGGCCTGTACTTCCGTAAATAAAAAGAGGATTATAGATAATACCAAGATTATTGATTACCGCTTGAGAACAAGCGTATGCAACTTCATTAAATGATCCTACAATAAAGTTATCAAAGGTGTACCGTGAGTTAAGGCCATCATCTTTATTAATATAAAGATCACCAAGAGGAAGAGGTTGACCGACAATTGAGATATGTTGAGCTTTCTTTTGTAGTGTTTCTGGTTTTACTACAGTAAAGATTACAGAACGTACTCCTTCGTGAATCGTTCTTAGTATTCTTAGTATGAATTTATGATACTTTTGATTAAGCCAATCCTTAACAAATTCATTAGGAACACCAATAGTAACCTCCCCTTCTTTGTAATCAATAATGCGCGTATTTTTAAACCACGTGTTAAAGTTCACTCGAGAGAGTTCTATCTCAATTTGGGATAAAGCACTGTTCCAAAGTTGTTGATAGTCCATATGTATGAGTAAGTATACACATGAATGGTAGAGATTCAACTTGACGTATGTTTTTTTTGAAGTATTTTCTCTTTATTATTTCAAAAAAGATACTTTCTTGATTTGTTCGTAGTTTTAATGTAGAATAGCGCCATGTCGATTACATATAATCCAAAAAGAAAGAAGCGAGGTACAACCCACGGATTCCTAGTAAGAATGTCTACTAAAGGTGGACGTAAAGCTCTTGCAAGAAGAAGAAGTATTGGTCGCAAAAAGCTTAGTGTATAAGCTTAGATTAGTAGATGTATGCTTCCTGTAACGAAGCGATTTTCAAAAAAAGACTTCGAAGGATTACGTCCTCGGGTCTTTTTTCGTCATGAATTATTCGATATCGCTTATACAGAAGCTTTACCGAACCAAAAATACGCTTGTGTTATTTCCAAAAAAACAATTAAAAAAGCAGTTGATAGAAATTATGTAAAAAGAAAAGTGTATACTTTTTTACAGACAGTTAGTATTCCACCAACGTATTCTTGTGTGATTTATCCAAAACAAAAAGCACTCACTACCCCCTACTCACAGTTTAGTTTAGAATTACAAAAAGCATTTGCTACACTTAGATAATTATGTTCCATACTTTATTTTACGAACCAGTTTACAATCTTATTGCTTTTACTCTTACCGTTGTCCCTCTTCATGATATCGGAGCGACAATTATTATTGTGACGCTTATTGTAAAGTTACTTCTTCTTCCTTTTAACGTCTCTGCACTTCGTACACAGTACTTGATGAAGAAAATTGAGCCAGAACTAAACAAAATAAAAGAGTTACAAAAGAAAGATCCGCAAGAGGCTTCTAAAAAAATGATTGAACTCTATAGAAGTGAAAAGATTAATCCATTGTCTGGGCTTTTTGCAATGATACTTCAGATTCCTGTATTCTTTGCGCTCTATTTCGTCTTTTCTAAAGGGTTACACACTGACCCTAACTCTTTGTATTCTTTTATTACTTTTCCAGAAACGTTGCACACAAAAGCATTCGGTCTTTTTGATGTAACACAAAAGAATCTTGTTATTGCTGTGCTTGCTGGCTTTGCTTCATTTTTACTTGCAAGAAGACAAACAGAATATATGGGTTCTAGTGATCATTCAAAAGGGGGAGATTCTTTCCAAGATCATTTTATGAAGTCGATGAAAATTCAGGTAACGTATGTTATTCCAATTATTGTTGCAATATCTGGAAGTGTGCTTCCTTCTGCTTTATCTCTTTACTGGCTTGTAAGTAGTTCGGTGAGTTATGTACTTGATATTTATGTTAAGAATAAGTTAGCGCACCTTAAACCTCTCTAGAGTTGATTAAAACAAGCAGAAGCTTCACAGGCATAGGATTTTACTGAACACATATTATATTTCCCTTCACCTGGATTAATAGGACATGCCCATTTAGGAAGTGTAGAAGGGAACCCTGCTTGCGGTGTGCAATCATTACTTGGACTACCTGGTATTGTGCCATTAGAGCAACAATTATAAGAAGAAAATACTGTAGCTTCTACAGGAACTCCTGGATACACTTGAGAACTTTTTGATAAAGCATATCGTAGCTTATCAACTCCTTTTTGAATATTGTATTCAATGTTAAAAGAAGAGTCTGTACAAGGTGCTTTTTGGTTAATTTGCATGAGACCACAGTCATACGTTCCATCAGGATTATTATTGGAAGCCCTTTGATTACCTCCTGATTCTATACAAAGTACTACAATAGCCATCTTCTTAAGTCGTGTATCATTTCCTGTGTAGGTTGCGATTACAGATTCGTATTGTTTGTAATTACATCCAGATAACTTTGTACATGAAGTATTACCACAGACACCATTCTGTGAGCTCATTCTTGAAATAACAGCACCTGGAGATTCACAAGTTTTTCCTTGCGTATTGGATGTTCCTTGAGAGGATGCTGTTTGTGTTGTAGATATTTTTGATCCATTACTACCACCGCTACCACTCAACCCCCCAAACCCCACATCCCCTGTCACTAAATTCCTATTCACTGTAAACAAAAGAATAAACAACATAAAGACACCAATAAGACCAAGTGTTACTTTACGTATAATCTCATTAGATTGTCGTATACCACTCTCTGAAGCTTGAATACGTAATGTTCCAGCATAGACATACCTATAAAACGCAGCCATAACAATAGCAATGAAGAATAACGTATAGACAAAAGTAGATGTTGCAAGTAAGGAGGCTTGGCCGTCGAATGTGGGCATCTTTACCCCAACCGCATTAAGAGAATCTCCTTCGAGCGCTTTATAGGTAATTTGGCTGGTACTAGTCATGCTCTTCTACAATCAGGTTTGTGTTAAGAAGCCATAAAGTCTCATCTTGTCTTCTTAGAAAAGTGTACAAATCATTTTTTTCTGAAACAGCAATCCCATATACATCGAAGTCCCCTTCCTTGGTACTATCAAAAGAATAGAGAGGGTATGCAATCCCTTCATTCTTATTAATTACTGAGAGGTCGTCTTGGAAAGTAATAGCTCCTTGGAACCAATCATCAGGAAGACCTTCACTTCCTCTAGGGATTGTACGTGGAACACCACAGACAAGAAGTGATTCACTTCCATAAGCGCACTTCTTGGTAAGTGTTTGTACAGAAAACACTTTAGTAGCTCCATTGTTATACAAAAATGTTACCAAACCTTGTTTACCCCACATACTTGCAAAAAGATTTCCAGATTCATCAGGAAGTGTCATAAGACCTGTTTTCTTTACTATTTCTGACTGGAAAAGAGGAAGACTGAATGTCATACCTTCGATGTATGCAGAAGGTTTTGTGGTCACGTAGAGAGATTTTCCGCCGTAACTTAAGTCCCATTCCTTAAAAGGAGAAGAAGCAACAAGAACAGGGTCTCGCTCCTTATCAAGAGTATAAATAGAAGAACCATTATCAGTTGCTACTACATAAGAGACTTCTTCTTTATCTTGGCTTATTGCAACAGAAACTACTTTTGAATTGAGATACTCAATATGAGTAAGAGGAAGAGGTGTCTCTATCTGTGGAACATGAGGAATGGTAGCTATAACACCAACAACAGTATTTTTTTGTTGGTCGATGTAACGCATAAGAACACGTGTGCCGTCACCAAAGATGTACGCGTCATGGATTCCTGGAATAAGGGTATTACTAATCTGGAAAATCTTACCAGTCTCTATTGGGTACCCATAAATATACCCTGTTTCTCTGTCAACAAACATAACGATAGTAGAGGTTGCTTTGACGCTTTTCTTTACTTCTACTGTCGAAGAACCATTATCAATCTTTTCCATGACATCTTTCATGATATTTTGTACAACATAGGTTTCCCCTGTTGCTGGTTTGTCCCAAATTTGAACAAGAGGATCCTTAAGCGGATCACTTACGAAGGTAACAGAAGAAGATGTTGCATGGGAGAGGATGAAGGTGTCCCCAGGACGTCTTCCTTGTTGACCAAAATAAGGGCCACCTTTTTTTGTTATAGGGCTTTCAGTAGGTTTCGCATAAAAAAAGTACCACACCAAAATAATGACAACAAAAAAGAGTACAACAAGTACTGCGATTGCCAGACGTTTACGGGTGGTATTGTCCATGGAGCTTAGTATAGCAAGAACCTAATATAAATGTGTGTAGGTAATACACCACTAGTACACATGATAGTGTGGAGCCCAAGTTGGATTAGGTCTCCTCTTTTCGTCACAAAAACTAAAACCATTATATCTATAAACAGCATCACAATCCTTATTTGATGTAACTGAACCACTTACTCCTTTCAAAAAAGTATCAAGCTCAGCGTTTTTTTGAAGATCAAAAGGGCGAAGGTTCTCCCCGTGACTATCATGACCTGGTTCTGTTCCACTGGTAATAATAAGTTTACAATGACAATCACCACTAACTCTAAAAATCGTCTGTATACTTTCTTCTCTCATAAATGCAAGACTGGTACAAGTTGGATATTTTTGATTGAATTGGTCCTCAGTACATGGTGCATTGTTATGATTTGTTGTAATCCCTGAAGGGCTAAGTCTAGAGACTGTTTGATTATGACTCTTAAGTCTCTCTTGGTAGTTCTTACTTCCGCTTTGGGCAGGTGACGGTTGTGATTGTTGCGGTTGATTTCCTTGTGCTCCCGTTGCTATTCTCGTACTTGTTCCACTCAACCCCCCGAACCCCACATCCCCTGTCACTAAATTCCTATTCACTGTAAACAAAAGAATAAACAACATAAAGACACCAATAAGACCAAGTGTTACTTTACGTATAATCTCATTAGATTGTCGTATACCACTCTCTGAAGCTTGAATACGTAATGTTCCAGCATGGACATACCTATAAAACGCAGCCATAACAATAGCTATAAAGAATAACGTATAGACAAAAGTAGAGGTTGCAAGTAAGGAGGCTTGGCCGTCGAATGTGGGAGCTTCGACACCAAGAGCATTTAAAGATTTTCCTTCAAGAGGTATATAAGAAAGTGGGGTGGTAGAAGTTGCCATAGAAATCGTATACAGAGGTATTTTTTCTTAGTATAAACTATTTTCTTGTGTCAAAAACAATTTCGGTCTCTACTTCACTTGTCTGTAGACGTTTGTCCGCACCGTAGAGCTTTATGGAAAGTTTTTTAATACCATAATCATTTTCTTTTGGATGAAGATCAAGAGTTCTTCCATCAAGAGGGGTTGATGGAAGTCCATTAATAAACCAAGAATAGGTTGCTTCTTTTGGGTCGTTGTAAGAAATATAAAAAGGCTCAAGAACAATTCTAAAATCTCGAGTAGTTTCGAATCTCTTACCGATACGTGTAGTAACATTAGTACCAAAAAGAGGATCAGAGAGATAGAGAATTGGTAGTATTGAGTGAGTGTAGATAGTTATTTTTTCATCAGCAGTGTTTCCGAGTGGACTGCGAACAACGACCCTAATCTCATTACTTGTTCTTAAGTAATCAAGACGAATGAGTGCAGATTGCTTGCCTGCACCAGAGACACTTTTTACTACAGTATCATTAAGATACCAAGTATACGAAAGGTTCCCAGGAGGAACAGGTGTGCCGTTATCGCTTAGCTGAGGAAGTGCGGTTACGCGTACAAGAGCTCCATCACTTGGAAGAGATCTACCTTCATACAGAAGAGGGACATAGCTTTTTGGAGCTTCATAGAGTAACACTACAGAAGAAGGAGTGATGCTAATAACTTGATCAATAGAAGATCCGTCCGCTGTTTCTGCATGAACAGAGACTTGAGTGGTTGCACCGATATCACCTGTTTGGATGGTAATATCTTTTTTTCCAAGACCAGAAGCAAAGTCTCGACCGTTTACTTTCCATGAAACAAAAGCAGTATCTGGGTTAAACGAGTAACTTACAAGAGTTAAGGTGACTTTACTTTTTGGTTCTGGATTAGCTGGCATCAACTTAACCGAAGCGCTAATCTCAGCAAAACTAAAGACACAAGTACTTAGATATATCGAAAGAGTAAAGGTTACTAGTTTTAGGAAGCGTGTCATACGTTTTTTGAATCCGCCACTTCTTCTTTCATTTGTTGAATCTTAAGAAGTTGTGATGGATCACTGGTGATAATCTGATCTTCGGTATATGAAGCAACAACTTTAATTGCTACATGCTTGAGTCCAGCAAAGAATATCCCCTCACCTACACCAGATTCAAGAAGTAAGAATTTTTCTTCGTTAGTAAGATTGAATGTCTTTTGGATTAGGTCGATAGAAGAAGGTGATTGCTTAAGGAGAATCTGGATTGATGAGTTGGTAATAATAGGAAGTCCATATGGTGACTTAAGGAAGTCGCCCACATCTTGAGTGATGGTTGCAAGACCAAGATAGTACTTACGACCACGCTTCGCGAGTCCAAAGAGGAATGACGCAGTATCGTCATTCTTCATCATAATCCATGCTTCATCAACAACAAGAAGTCTCTTGCGAAGATTCTTACGAACAGCGTTCCAAATGTGATGAGTAATAAGATACATCGCAACAGGCTTAAGCTCATCTTCCATGTCACGAATAGAGAAACAGACAAGCTTCTTGTTGATATCAACATTGGATGGTTGGTTAAGAAAACCAGACCACGTGCCTTGTGTATACTTCTGAACTCTTTGGAGAAGACTGTCTGATCCTTCGATACCAGAAAGTACCGTCTCAAAATCAGAAAGAAGAGGTGGCTCAAGTTCAGTAAAATCAGAATCTCCGGTGATGTCCTTGAGTGCGTACGTTTCAGTAATTGCCTGGTCGATAATCGCATCTTCTTCTGGGCTAAGACCTCCAAGCATGACACGGAAAAGTCCTACAAGGTTAACAATGTTACTACGAAGCACTTCAGAAGGAGATTCATCTTTGGTTGGTTGAGGAAGGTCAAAAGGGTTAATATGATGTTCTCCAACAAGAGAAATATCGAAATATCTTCCTCCAACAGATTCAGCCAAGAACTCATATTCTCGTTCAGGGTCAATAATAATCACCTCAGTATCGAACATGAGTGTGCGCAAGATTTCAAGCTTGGTGAAATAACTTTTTCCAGAACCTGACTTAGCAAAGACAATAGAGTTGTAGTTTTCAAGAGAAAAACGATCGAAAAGGATAAGGCTTCCATTGTGACGATTGAGTCCGTAGAGAATACCTTTATCAGAAGAAAGATCAAATGAAACAAATGGGAAGAATGAAGACAACGGTGAGGTGTTAATCTTATTCTTGATCTGCATAATATCTTGCCCTACCGGAATTGTGGAGAGGAATCCTGCGTCTTGTTGGAAAAGTGAAGGCTTCACGTAGATAAGTTTACTCTCAAGGATGTTCTTGATCTCATTTTCAACCTTATCTATCTCTTCGTTGGTCTTGCCATAGAGTGTGATATAGAGTGATACTTCGAACATTCTCTCTTGTGCTTGGGTGAGTCCGTCACGAAGATCTTCGAGGTCTTGGTACGCAACATCAAGAGAAGGATCTCGCACAAGCCCCTTCTCTTCTCGTGTCATAATCTGGCTTTGCACTTCGGCAACTTTTCTTTGGAATCCCTTCATCACCTCTCCTGTGTTAAGAGGAACAACATGAATAGAGATATCAAATATTTTGTCGAGATTGATAAGAGGACTTAGCCAATTATCGTTAAGATAACGAGGATATGAAGTAACGAAATAAGAACGAACAATAACCGTACCAAGATCAAGTTCTTTTGGTTTAATTTCAAGAGCACTTGGCGCAATAATATCCTTAAGTTGCATCTCCGCAACTTTATACACCTGCTCTGGAAGCACCGGAGTAACAGGTGAAGAGAGAGGTTTGTCTTGTTTTTTGTTTAAAAAGTCGAATAATCCCATACTAGTTAGTGTTATTGTGTTCCTACCTTAGGAGCTTCACGGTCTTCTTCACTTGGGTTGAAGATTTTATAAAAAAGTTCTACCACCTCTTCTGTACCAAGTCTCTGTGCACGGAGACCGAACCTTGAGAGTCCTTGTAGTACTGTTAAGGTTCGTTGCTCTAACTGGATGCGCGCCGCTTCAAATGACGCATCAAATGATGAATTGCTTGGATTATTAACCCCAGCAAGAGAAAGAAGTGTAGGAGGAGCTACTTGGGTTGTGCTTTGGTTAAAATACGGAATACTGATGAAGAAATGCTTAGACATGATGTTGTTTTCTTCGGTGAACTTGGTGATAAAGCCCATGTATTCATGAATCTGAATCTTGAGAAGGTCTTCTTTTACTTCCCCGCTTCGTTTTTGAAGAAGATCTATATATGGCTTGATGTTAAGCTTGCGAGACTCGATGAAGAATTGCACAGGAAAATCAAGAGAGTTAAGAAAGTTTTGGAATTGTGAAAGAATTGCCTGCTGTTCGTCCTCACTCTTAAGTCCTAAGTTAAGAGAGTTCGTGATAAGAATAGCTCGTAGTTCACCTGTTTTTAGGATAACGATACCATCTCTTACACGATCTATTGGAACGAATGCTTGGGTTGCTTGTCCTTGGGTTGCCATACGTACTTCCTAGTATAGCGTATCTTTAGTTAGAGTCATCTTCTTTCTGTGAGTTAGCATCGAAGACATCAAGCCCAAGAGAAATATCGTGGATACGGTCACGGTTTGTTTTTTCGATAATAATTTCTTTTTGGGTGTTGGCAACAACTTGATCAACAGAAGTCTCTGTCGCTTTTTGTTCTGGTTGTTTCCATGTATAAATTTTGTTTCCTGTATAGTAACTGAAGGCGCTTTCGAGAATATCTCCAAAAGGTCTATTGTTGATTTTAAGAAAAGCAAGCGAAAGAAAGAGTGAAGCAACAGGGATAATAAAAAGTACCGCAATGAACTTAATCGGTATAAAAGTCCAAATGAGAAAAGAAAATCCCCCTGCTCCAACGATATATCCGAATTGTTTGAGGGTAAAAGGGCCAATTACTTTGTCTTCTACATCAATAAATTGTGGGACACGAAATTGCATAAGGAAAGTATACCATACTAGGTTAGTAGTTAATGGTTAATAGTTAATAGTGGATACCGGCACACAGAAGCGACATCGAAGGCAAAATGAGACAACAGAATACAGATAAATAGACTACAGACGAGATACAAGAACACAAAAGCGACACCTTCGGTGTCGCTTTTGTATTAGTCTGTTGTCTTACTGTCTGTAGCGAAGTGGTCTGTTGTCTAGAAACAATGACCGTCATTGCGGGCCCATGCAATGACGGTCATTGTTTCTATTCTGCTGGTAGTTCTCGATACGGATCTACGTTGTATTCTGTTGGGGCGACACTATAGGTTGCTGTTGCAATGGTTGGGTCTGCGACTGACTTCCCTTTTTCTCCGAAGAGGAAGGATTTGAGTGCGATATTTGAAGTGAGTGTGTTGTCTTCTTCTTGTTTTTTGATGAGAGAGATCTGGTCCTGGATATGCTTAAGTCTCGACTCTATTTCTTCATCATTTGGAATAGAGCTAAGTACTTGGAGTTGCTCTAGGAGTTGTGCGCGTGATCCTGGTGCGAGTACAGTTGTCTTCTTATCTCCTCCTTCCTTTGCTTGGTTTTTGTTGAGCCCTGATTCGCGCTTGGTGGTATCAAGAAGTGCTTTTCGTAGATCATCCTTAGTCTTATCTCCTTGGAATTCAAGCGTCTTCACTTCACCGCTTTTTTTGAAGAGCGAGATACGAGCCTTCTCGAAGACTGAGTGCTCAAGATCTTCTGCGATATGTACTGCGTCTTCGCTACTCACAAGTACCATATCTTGAAGAGCTTGTACCACATCCCCTGGTTCTATTGCACCAAGGAGGGTGTACGAAATGACATCAGATAGTGCAGTCTGATTGGCAAGAGGTATCTTATATTTTTCTCCAAGAGCAAGAGTTGTTTTGTCCGCTTCTTCTAAAATAACATTCTGAATTTCTTCAGAAGCATTATCGAAACGATCATCTATATCTTTTGCTACATATGATGGAAGTGCCATAGTGTTAGTATAGTATATGATTTTATTTTAGGCTGATGCATTTACAGGTGCGGGCGCTTGATTTGAAGAAGTAGAAGATCCGCTACCAACGTTTTCTCCCATACTTGCACGAGCTTTGTCCATAGCTAATTTTCTTTTTTCTGCAAAAGTGAGAGGTTTTTCTTCTACAGGTTGTACAACAACTTCTTTTACTTGTCCCTCGAAGCCTGCTTTATCAAGTTCACTTGTGTTAATAGACGAAGAAGGTATTACTGTTTTTGATCCATAAGGGTTTGAAGAGATTGTGGTTGTCACTTCAGGGGCTTCAGGAACAGAAGCTGATGATCCAGACAAAGAAGTTCTAACTTCTTGAGGGAGTGAGTTAAGAAAAGCTTCTTGTTCCTGCTTATTTGCTTTTGTTGATTCATATATTTTTGCAAGCACATCTTTTTTGAAGTCCTCATCTTCTGATCCAAGGACTTTAGAATCAATAAACTTTTTACGATCTTTTGCATCAGCGTACGTTCCATATTGTTCAAAAGAAGCCGTTACACGCTTATCAAAGTTATCACTATCTTTTTTGATAGATTCAAGTGTTTTGACAACAGTACGAGCCTCGATACTTTTAAGATCTTTGTCGCTCTTTTTAAGTTCTTGTAGTCTCGTTTCGAGCTCAGAAACGAATTTTTTATCAGCGCCTCCCCCCTTCTTTTTCTTTTCTTTGTAAAGAGCCTCATTTGCTTTTACAGAGGCGTCAAGTTCTTGGTCTGCAAGTTTTTCTTTTTCTTCCTTGGTCATAAAACGAGAAGCGTCACCTTGAAGATATCTCATTCTTGTGTTAACAGCATCTTCAACAGTTTCTCCAGCTTTGTGTTCTACAATAGGTAGACCGGTGTTAGGGTCATATTGAACCTCTCCTTTTTCATTTGTTTTGTAGACGTCTCTTTCGTATTTTGTTTTTATTCTACCTGCTATTACTTTTTTCTTGTCTAGGCGCTCTTTAAGTCCTTGTTCGTAGTTTGTCGACTTACCAGTACCCATCCCTGTACCGAAGAGTCCTTTATCGAGCCCTGCCATACCTGCACCACGGGCTACAATTTTGGAATTACGAAGATCAAAAGAGCTTTTTGCTACAGAGTTAGAAAGGTCGTAGGCTCTTCTTCCTAAGAATGAATCTTGGTTTCTTTCTACCCATTTACTGTCTCGTAGCATTGTCGCCCCTCTTCCTATTGTCTGTCTTGCAAGTAACCCTGTCCCTCCTGTTGCAACACCAAGGCCGAAGCCTCCGATCTTGCCGAGCTTTTCTGTTCCCCATGCACCAGCTTCTCCTGCAATCTTGGTCGTAACTTTAAGAGTGATTTGAAGCATTGCAAGCATTAAGATAATAGTAAAAGAAGAAGCGATAAAATCAGCATTTGTTTTTGGAATGTTTGTAACCTTGAAGACTTCTAGGAATCTAAGTGTGATCACAAAGAGAATCATAAATACTGGCCCAACCGCGAGTTGCTCCAGGAACACTTTACGTAAATCTTTTGCTTTATCTCCAAGTACAGGGAGAACACTATCTACAAGAAGAAGAGGTGAAGCAATAATCATAAACACGAACACCACCGTTCTTACAATTACAAGAAGTGCAAATCTAAAAAGGACATATGCTGAGTACAGAACATATACAACGGTAAGAAGTGATCCAGGAATATCTAGGTTCTCAGAGAACCCTGTTTCTCCTTTTGCTCCATCTTTTTTATTAACCGCAGCTGTAACCAAGCCACTTAATCCAAGACTTCTCATAATGCTACTTCCTGGACTTGTTTCTGACTGGACACTGTTCTCATCGAGGACATTTGACCCAAAAGCAGAAGTGTAGACCTTAAGGGTGACAATATTAGAAACATCAATTGCGGTGCGTGCGAGCGGATAGGAGAAGTTAACAAAGAGCCCGAAGATAACCACCCAAGGGATATACTTCTCAAACTTATCTTCTCTTCCTAGGATGTATAAGAAGCCGAGATAGAGACCAACGAATACAAGTAGAAGAGAGACGATTTGTCGTATCACTATCCAGATAGGATAAAGAGATTCCGGTGCCCATCGACTGAAATCAAGAATTCCAAGAATAACAGCTTTGTTAAATATGGTAGCTGAAAGCCAGAGGAGAACACCGGCAATGTTAAGGAGAATGCTTTTGATGAACCAGTTGAATACAGCAGTAACACAAGCACCGATATTAACTCCGTCTGAAGAAAGAAAGTTTATAGAACATTGTTCTTTTGTGTCTTCTGCTTTTTTCGCAGCAGCTTGTTTTGCGCTTTCTGTTGCCTTACTTGCTTCATCTGTTGGTTTTGAAAAGTTTTGAACCAAACCTTGGTTATTTATTTCTCCATTAAGTAAGTTTAATAGATTTGTAATAACACTAATAGATTTTTGATCTTGGAACTTTGAATCATTTTTATTACTATTTATATAATCAACTGATGAATTTAAAGCCTTGATATAGACATCTTTAGCGGATTTCATTGCCATTCCACCACCTGTATTTTTGTCATTCTGTATACTTTTATCGTATTGATTTTGTGCTCCTTTTATAAGATCGTAAAGATTTTTATCTATTTGGCTAGAGCCTGGGTTAAGTTGGTTTAATACTTGTGTGAATATTTTTGAAGATGTTTCAGATAACATGCTTATGTTTGCAACAACTGGAGCATTTTGTGCCTCTACATAAGATGTTGTAGCACCAAAAAAACAAGCAAAAAGAAACACTACAGCAAGAATACTTCCAAGCTTTTTCATGCTAATAGTGTACCATAAAATACAGAGAGTAGAGGGTAAACAGATAGTTAATGGCACTAGATATTAGATGTTAGACTTTAGAAAATACAGATAACACAGAATACAAGAGCGAGGCAGAAGGCAAAATGAGACAACAGAACACAGATAAATAGACTACAGACGAGATACAAGAATACAAGAGCGACACCGAAGGTGTCGCTCTTGTATCTCTAACCTCTAAAGTCTCGTAGCTAACATCTAGTCCTTCTAGATTCCCTCTGGGACACTTAGTACCCCTCCTAGCTTGGTACATTGGTCATTCGCATATTTCACCGTGTCTGTCCCCTTATAGTCCTTAGGTGGATCGACGTCGTTCTTAGCATCGTTCTTGTCTTTCATATAGTCTCCTCTGCGTTGACCTTCTGCCTGAACATCTGGGTATTTTTTTGAATCAATTGTATACGTATAGTTTGAGTAGATAGTGCTTATTTCTTTTGTTGAACTTGCTGCATTTAGTTTAGTAAGTGTCTCTTGAATGAGCGTTCTCGCCGAGTCAATTTTTGCTAGCTCAGGAGTAATGATTTTTTTGACTCTATCAATACGATCTTGTCGATTATTATAGATATCGTATGCAGAAACTGCCTTAGGGTCACTTGGAGAAAGTCTGTTGGCTTCAACAAGCCCATCATAACAAGCTCTTCCTGACTTAACAACTGATTCATATCTTGTGATTTCGCCACTGTACGCTTTGTCGATATCTTTGAGTTTGATGAGGCCTGCCTCGTAAGCATCAAGTTGCTTAAGAAGAGGCGCAAGCATAGAAGTCTTTGCTTCTGGGTCCCCTTGTAAATCTGGTTTTGATGAAGATTTAGATGTTTTGGTTGTGGTAACGTTGACTTTTTTATCGCTATCAATGAACTCAGCACGAAGTCCTTTGGTTAATTGTTGAACGGCCAGGGTTGCAATAAGGTTAGTAAGACCTCCTTCTGTGAGGTTAATTAATCTATCAAGCCCCGCATCGGCTGCATTTGAGAGAGAAGCGTTTACTTGGGCACTTGGAGTTGTTACTTCTTCGTCAAGACAAGGGCCGTCTTCCCCTTCAGAAGCAGGTTCACCTCGCTTAAAACATTCTTTTGCACTTACCGCACCCCTTCCTTTCATGTCTTCTTTAACACCCTCTTGTTGTGTATCTTTTTCTTCTTCATGTATTTTATAAGCTTGTTCAGTTTTTGAATATGCATTATCTCCGCCTGTAAGAGCAAGCCATCCATCCCATCCTGTAATTGATGGACGCTGATCTGCAAGGTCTTGTAGTTTCTTCTGTTGTTCTGGGTCACTCGAATCTCCTTTACAAGCATAGTCATAGAGCTCTGCTTTACGCTTGTTGAGTTCGTCGACAGAGTAACTGCCGTCAGTGTTCTCAATGTCTTCCTTGGCAATTCTTGTAAGGTCTGCATCGCTACAGAGATTCTTCTGTACAAGTCCAGGTACTTCAGACTTAGTGATAGCAAGAAGACGTTCTTCTACAGAAGAACCGTCTGTTGCTTGGTATCTTTTGTAGAGATTCTTGAAGATGCTTGCACCGTAGACGCTGTCTTCTGGTATCTGGTTAAGCGTTTCCTTCACCGCAAGGAGTCCTTGGTCCTTGATGTACTTTTCTGGGTCAGAAATAATAAGCGAATCACCTCCATACCCACCATTTCCCCAGTTGATAAGATCACCAGAGGCTTGTTGAATGGCAGCATTAATCATCATAGTGTTAAGAGGTCGTCCTATCGTCTGATCGTACGTTGACATTGCTTGTTGTACCGAGGTGTAGTATTCCTCTGCGTAACTCATAAGAAGAGCAATATTGTTAAGCCATTGTGTTGGCTCAAGGGCACCAGCAACAAGTGAAGCTCCGTGCGCACGAGAAGAAGAAAGCTGTGCAACAAGAATAATTGTTACAAAAAAATACTTTAAAGAATGATAATGTTTCATAGTAATTATTATTGAGTATACTCCGAAAAGACACTAAAACCAGAATCACTTTTTGAAAAAGTTATCTGTTTAAAAACAAAATAGTTATTAAGTGCGATAAATGCTGAGTGCATAGACACCATGTTGTCCTTGTAAGCGTTGAACGCAAGAGCAGATCGTAGCGGGTCAGAATCAGCGACGGAGAGATTATCCAAAATAGCATAGTATTCTGATAATTTGTTAAGAACCTCGAGATGAAGAGGTGTTGCCGAATAAGGAACTCTCATCGTTGCGAGTTCGTTAACAGCTTTTAGGATAATATTTTTTTTAACAACAAAACCTGTAAGTAGTGTCTTATCTTTACTTTCTTCGTAAGCTTTTAGAATTGCAAGGTCATTTTGGGTTGCATTTGCTTTAAGAGCCTCTGAGTAGATTGTGCCAAGATTATTACCATAAGACTTGATAAATAAAGGAGATTCATCTTTTATTAAAGTAAGATCATCGACAGTGTATTCTTTTCTTGTTAACTTAACCCTCTCCCCTTCGAGAACAGTTTGAACAAGCTCTTCTTTTTGCTCCTTGGTTAAGTTACCTTGCTTCTCGGCGTATGCTGATGCGATATAAATATTTTTGGAAAACGATACCGTTAAGTTGTTAGGATCTTCAAGGCGTTTTCTGGTCGCTTCATCAAGTGTCTTGGTTCCGACAGTTTGCTTAGTTGAAGTGCTCATGGTCGCATTGATAACATCCTTCCAATCAGGAATACCGTTACCATCTTTGTCTCCGTCTAACTGCTTGAGCTCTTGATAGGTTTTAAGTACAAGTGGGTCACGCTTCTTTTTCTTAGGTGTATCGTCTAGTCCAACGAGTCGAGCAGGAACAATAAAAGTAAGCATGAAAAGAAAACCAACCATACCAAGCACAGTAAGAGCCTTCTTGGTGGTCATTGCTTGATCACTTTTTGGTGCGTACATAGAAAGATACTTGAAGTATAGCCCGGAATAGGTGGAGGAAGGAAGAAGTTATGAACAGGGAACCAGTAATTCGTTATTGGTTATTCGTAATTCGTGTAATACAGAATACAAAAGTACAGAAGCGACACCGAAGGTGTCGCTTCTGCTAATTACGAATAACGAATTACTAATTACCAAGCATCCCCCTATGCATTCCTCCTTTCTTCCATACCTTTCCTTCGAGCATGTAGTGCATAAGAGAAAGAACCATGACAATGATAAGCACAAAGACTGAATTAACATGTGACACAAGAAGATAACTTATACCAAGCGAAAGAAGTGAGAAGAAGACTGTATAGAACACAGGAGTATAGTAACGAAGTGATTCACGGGTAAACAGTGTGTCCCCTTTCCATGCATGAGTGATGTAGATGCTATACGCACTTATATCATGAGAAAGTCTTGCCATAAGAATACCAACAAAAGGATAGCCAAGAAGTATCACAAGAAGAGCAAGAGTAAAGAGCGCAACTGTTGCCATGCCGTAATTCCATGTTTTAAAAGTTTCATAGCCAAAGAATGTAGCTAATCCAAGCGAGATGCTTCCGGTATACAGAAGAAAAGGAAGCATGATAGTTAGAGGAACCATCATATTCTCCCCTCCTACAAAAAGTGTGATCGCGATAATGCCTACAAGACTGAAATATTTCCACATATCATACGAAGTTTTGTTGGTACTGTAGGGCCTCGATAGACCTATTTGTTGTGATGCGACGTGGTACATAGTATATGCAATAAAAAGATACATTGCGTAGTGTGGAAGAAAGATAAAAGAAACAAACACAAGAAGAAGACTTACACCGAGCGACTGAAGGATAAGTTTTTTGTAGTGCGTATAGTAACCACTATGTGCATACGAAAAGAATGACGCAACGATATGTGGAGTACCGAAGATGAAGGGGTACCAGATAAGATTTTGAGCGCTCTCTGGAAGCATGTCCTTAATTCCAAGATGAAAAAGAGAGTCAGTAAGAGCTATACAACCAAGAAAGATGGAGAAGAGTGTGATTCTTAGGAGAAGTGTGTAGGGCATGGGTCGTAATTGGTTATTAGTTATTCGTAATTAGTAGCTACAGATACCTAAAGTCTAACATCTAACTTCTGGTTTTCTACAAGCGAAGCGGTCTTCTTTCTTCATTCCTCATTCAAACAATGACCGTCGTTGCGGGCCCATGCAACGATGGTCATTGTTGTACCATATCCACCCCCGTTTTTCTTTCTGTAAAAAGAAGGAACTTGCCGTGTGGTGACACTACAAATGATGGTGCACCACTCGTGCTTCCTATAAGTGTAGTTCTTAGTTGTGAAGCAGTGATTTTGCTAAATGAGCGTAGATGCATCAGGAACCATGGATTGTTATGGAACACATTAAGACGTGATTGGAAGAACACTATGTCGGGACTCTCACTTTTAAGCGATCGTATTTCGCTATCTGAGAGAATTTCAGAACAGATAAGAGTGCCAACTTTTACTCCATCAAGTATTCTGGTTTTTCTTCCGAAGAGCGGTGTGAAGGTGTGAAGCTTCTCGTAGCGAGCAAGTTCGTCGCCTTGTACGAAGAGCGCGAAGATTGGTCTAAAGAATAGAGGAATGTATTCATTAAAAGGGAGAAGCATTTCTTTGCCACGAAGATCTACCTTTTTGTCTCCTGGTGCATAAAAGAGCGCTATCGCTGAGTAGCCAGATTGAGTTGGGAGTAAGTCGCCATCAATAAAAGTTGTCTTGGGAAAAGTTTTTGTAAGCCCTTCCCTTTCTTTGTCAGAAAGATGAGAAAGAAAACGCGTATCCTCAGGAAGCACGACAAAAGAAGGTGATGATGAAGCAAGAGGGAGAATGATTCGTTTCAACTTCTCCTCATTTTTTTTGAAGGCTTCTGTGTAGAGTTTCTCATCATCTTTTTGAACATCATCGAAATCTGTGCTTATAAGAGCAATACTGATTGGTTTTTTGGGAGCATGTACTGGAATGAAGTAGTGTACAAAAAGAAGAAGCACGATAAAGACAAGAAGATGTTTGTGGTAGAGAAGGAATGAGTACTTGTTCTGTATACCATATATGATATATCCAAGTGTAAAGGTGAGTGCGAACACTCCACCTAAGTACGCAAGCTCGACAAGAGGTGTCGTTGAAAGTGCGTTGCCAATAGTCCCTGCTGTGAAATGTAGTGCAATCGTTGAATGGTTGCCGTAGTAGAGTGTTGAGATGATAAGTGATCGTATCACTTCTGCAAGTGTAAGAAGTAAAGCGAAGGCAAAAGGTCGTGCCTGTAGGTGTAGTTTTTTATGAAAAGCAAAAGGAAGCACAAGGTATGCACATGCAGTGCTTAGAGAGAGAATGAGTATAAGGAGAGTAATCCCGGCAAGCTGTGAAACCTTATTCTCCATCCATGAAAGCGGATACACGGTGTATAACCATGACAAACCGTAGACATTCACAGCAAAACCAAAGAGATAGGAAGCGAAGAATCTTTTTTTTGTAGAAAAAGAAGCAATGAAACGAAGGTAGAGAACAAGAAGTGTAACGATTACTCCTGTGTAACTAAGCTCGAAGAGATATGCAACCATTGTGAAAGTGTAACATCTTCAGCACGCGTAGTCTCCTTGACGGAAGCCTCGAGGAAGAGCTTTTGTAATTGTTCTTTGTTGAAATGTAATGCAAGATTAGAAAGCGCATACTTTCTCTTGTGTGCGAATCCGGCGTGAATAAGCTTAAAGAAAAGTTCTTCATGAGCACTGCTTGCGAAATTCTTTTTTGAAATATCTCGAATTGTAAGTATCGCTGAGTCAACTTTTGGAACAGGAAAGAAGCTCCCTTTATTCACTCTATGAATAAGTGATGGCGTACCATACACGTGTACTGAGAGCGAGAGAAGAGAGTGCTTTATATTTTTTTTGCCGTCTCTTGCACAGATACGTTCCGCAACTTCTTTCTGCACAAGTACGGTGATTGAGGACGGATGTTCTTCGCTGGTTAAAAATTGTGAAAGGATTGCACCGGTGATGTAGTAAGGAATGTTAGCAACAAGTTTGTAGGTAGATTTTTTTAGACCGTGAGCACGCGGATCAAAGTGAAGTATGTCTTCTTCGATAAGTCTGAGTTTGGATGTGCGGAGTTCTTCACGGAAGTGTTCCGTAAGATAAGGGATGAGGTCGCGGTCTTTTTCGACAGCAATCACCTGTGCGCCTTTTTGGAGAAGTGCTTCAGTAAGAAATCCTTTACCTGGCCCAATCTCAAGAACCGTGTCGCCTTCACACACCTCCCCTCCTTCTACCATCTTAAGGCGTGCAGGAATAGAGGTGAGAAAGTTCTGACCAAATGATTTTTTTGGATGTGGTGAATGCATGGAAAATGTAGAATCCATTGTAGCACATGGATTGACTTTTATCAAATTTCATGATATAATTGTATCTGATTGCTGTTTTGAAATCAACCATTTTGAGGAGAATTCTCATGAAAGTTTTGATTCTGATCCTTGCCGTTCTCGCCTCTTTCCTTGGCTTGTCTGGTTGTGGGAAGGGTAAGGACGATGTTCCGTCTGCTGTGTCTGCTTCTGCTCCGTCGGCTCCTCTGCCTCGCACACGGGAACAGGTGCGCATGGACGCAGTCAAAGCAGCGAGTTCCGTTGCTTCTTCTGCAGGGTCTTCAGTGAAGACTGTTGACCTGACTGGCCTACTTTCCGTGAGGAAAAAAGTCAGCGACTTCTACGCTCAGCACCTTGGTCTCCCTTTTTCGGGGATTGATATTCCTGATCGGGTCGATGTTTCCTTTGATCAGGTGATGGCTGACTTTTGGGAAGCAAAAGCTTGGCGAAAAGAAGTTTCCGATGCCACTTTGTACAAGGTGCCGGAGATCCTCGATCGCTACATGAAGAGCGACCGAGGGTACACGACGCTTCCGAAGTTCATCGCGACGACCGAGAAGGTTGTTGCGAAGGCTAAGGATTCCGTTGACTGGGATCGTCTGTGCAAGGTCTACAAAATGCCTGGCAAAAATATTCCAAAGAAGCCGGTCGACCAGAAGAGATGTGTTCTTGCCAAGGAGATTGTGAAGAATCTTCGAGGCAAGGATTTCATCGCCTATGGCATGACCGAACTTTTTCCTGCTGACGGCAGGTTTAATGTTGTCTACTTGGATATGCTTCTTAGGAATGCGGGTGCTTCGTATGTCATGCATATTCCTGCTGTGCATGACAATATGCTGTCGCTTGGGTTCTATCAGTTTACTTCACTATCTTTGCGAAAGGATAGTAAAGCAACTGAAGGGGTTTCCATTGTCAACGGTAACCTGAAGTCTGGTGGAATGAAAATCCCCGACTCTGTGGTCCTTCTTCAGGGTGATGATCATCACGTTGGCGCTGTGTATTTCGCGGTACACAATGTTCTTCGGATGGTTTCGTTCTTGAGTGACCATGGGGTTGCTGTGCTTTCTAGGAAGCACAAGGACTTCCAAGATGAGATGGTGATGTTCGTCGCATCAGCTCATCATTTGCCTGGCTATGCATACCACGATACCAAGAAATGGGTCGAGGGTGGCATGAAAGGTGATATGGCGCGAGGCTACAGGAAAGCCAACCGTCTCTATGCCGATAAGACACGCGCTAACCTGATCGCGTTGTACGGCATGAAGTGAGAGTTCATCTCATCGCAAGCGCGGGTAGCCAAAGGCTACCCGCGCTTTTTCTTTTGTTGACACAGTTGGTTTATTCATGTAGTGTGCAACAAGATTCTTCATGAATATGGAGGAAAGATGAACACTTTGGGAAAGTCTTTTGATTGGAAGAAGTTCTTGTTGTTTGTGCAACTGCTCTATGTAATTGTTGCACCGGTGATTATGTTTTTCTGTTTTACTGTTGTGGCACTTGCAATGTTTGGAAGTAAGGCAGAGGGACAAGGAATCATTGCTTCATACTTTGTGGTAAGTGTCGTTGGATTCACGCTTCTTCTTCTTGACTCGTATTTGAATGCGGATTATTCGCATCTTGAAACTTTGGAAGAGACTCTTTTTGAGAGTTTTATCGAAGAGCTTCGCAGTATTGCAGTTGTCCCTCTTCAAAAGTGTTACGGTTGGCAAGGTGTCATACATGACAAGGGCTTCGTGATGTGGTTACGAAGCAATTGGGTGATAAAGCTTTTTCCTGTCATCGAGCTTGCGCTCATGGTCACATGGGTCTGGATCTTTGTGCTTGAGTTTGTTCCGAGGCGAACCTATATCGCTCTTACCTGTAAGAAGAATAGGTAAGAGAAATAGATAACAGACGGACAGACAACAGACCGCTTCGCTTACAGAACAAACAAGGGCGACACCGTTAGGTGCCGCCCTTTTTCTATTGTCTTGTATTTTTCTAATACCTAAAGTCTAACATCTACCATCTAGTCTCTTAGATGTATACTATCGCCCCACCTTCTTTATAATAGATATCATTATGGTTTGCGATTTCATCTTCGACATCATCTAAGAATTCGCTTGGTGTATTGATCTGCTTCTGGCCAAAGATGGTACGAAGCTCAGTGTAGGAAAGATGAAGTTGCTTCCTTGCTCGTGTCACCGCAACATAGAAAAGTCTCCTTTCCTCTTCTTCCTCTTCTTTTGTTCGTTTGCGGTTACCTATGTTTTTGTGGGGAAAAAGATCATGTTCAAGTCCAACAATGAATACATGATTGAACTCAAGACCCTTCGATGCATGGATAGTCATGAGACGTACACCGCTCTTCTCCTTGGTGTCATTATCTTGATCCGCCTGTAGTGAAGTCTCTTCAAGAAATGTAGGAAGTGCTTCGATACCCTTCATATGATCATATCTGACAGTCGGAGAGACCAGTTCTCGTGCACTCTCAAGGCGTTCTCTATCTTCACTGCTTCCTTCGAGCATTTCTTTTTCCATTCCAGAATCAACAATAATCATCGAGATGACGTGAGAAAGAGGCTCGGTCTCTAAGCGCTCCATAATTGTGTCTAGGAATGTGTACACTTTGTTTACTTTTTCTTCTGCGCTTTTTGGGACAGGTTCTCCTGCAAAAATCTTAGCAACTGTAACCTTACCGATACCACGCTTAGGTGTGTCGAATACTCTTCGCAAATCCGCTTGAGAAGTTCTGTTCTCTCCTGCGCGAAGGTAACTCATGACATCCTTCACTTCTTTTCTCTCGAAGAATTTTGTACCAAGAAGGTTATAGGGAACATTTTCTTTGAGAAACCCTTCTTCAAGAACACGAGATTGGAAGTTAGCTCTGTAGAGTACAGCGATCGATTCTGGATTTTCTCCAGCGTCAATGAGCGCTTTACATGCACGTGCAACATGCTCAGCTTCAGCTCCTTCGTCGAAGCATGGGGTGATCTCGACAAGCTCCCCTTCCCCGCGTGATGTAAAAAGATTCTTTTCGGTGCGTACAGTGTTTTTTTTGATTGTGTTATTTGCAAGACGTAGAATATTACCTGTTGATCTGTAGTTCTCTTCAAGAAGAATTACTTTTGTACCAGGAAAGTCTTTTTCAAAACGAAGCATGTTTCTGATGTTGGCCCCTCTCCAGCTATAGATATTTTGATCAGTATCACCTACTACACAAATGTTATTTTTTTCTTCATCAACAAGAAGCTTAACAAAAGCATATTGTGCCATGTTGGTATCTTGATACTCATCAATATGGATATATGCGAAGCGTTTCCTGTAGTATGCGCGTATATCTGCATGCTCCTCAAGAAGCATCACTGCACGTACGATGAGATCGTCGAAGTCTACTGCTCTTTGTTCGCGAAGCTTCTCTTCATATAGTCTCCACACAGAAGAAATAATATCCATTTGTGCGGTTGCTACTTTTTTTTCATAATCCTTCTGACTTACGAAATCACCTTTTTCTCTACTGATAATTCCTCGTATCTTAGAAGGATCATGTATCTTAGGATCAAGACTTAACTTCTCAAGCGCTTGCTTGATGATGCTAAGAGAGTCCTGGCTATCGAGAATGGTTGGATTCTTAAGAAGTCCTGCACGCTGTGATTGCTCCTTGAGAAGCATAAGACCAAGTGAGTGGAAGGTCTTGATTGTTGGAGTTGGATGATATGGGTTTTCTTTTTCGATAATGTGCTCATCTTCTAAGCGAGAGATGATACGCTCGCGCATTTCTTTGGACGCTTTGTTGGTGAAGGTTACTGCGAGAATGTTGCGCGGGTCGACGCCATTTTTGATAATAGTAACAATGCGTTCTGTGAGCGTCTTGGTCTTACCTGCCCCGGCCCCGGCAACGATAAGAAGTGGGCCTTCTATGTAGTTGGAGGCTTCTCTTTGGGCGTCATTTAATTGCGGTGTACCTGTAGTCATGATGCTTTAGTTTAGCATATGGCAGACTTTAGATATTAGAAAATACAGATAAGTTAATAGTTAATAGTAGACACCCAAATACAGAGAGCGAGGCCTTCGGCCTCGCTCTCTGTATTGTATTTTTATCTAGAGTCTAAAGTCTAACGCCTAACGTCTATCCATTATGGAACGCTTCCACCACCTTCTTGCGAGCTTCTTGGAAGAGTTGCTCATAGTCAGGAACGACATGCTTAAGTGTGGTTGCATAAAATTCTTCCCCCATGTTTGCTGATGCTTGAAGTGCATCGAACTGTGTCTCGCCTATCTTGTCATATACATCAAGAAGAAATTGCTTCTGTATTGTTTTTGCAACTTCAACAAGCATCTCATCGCGATCTTCTTCTGGAAGATCTTGTAGATGGAAGTCTTGTACTAGCTGTGCATAAAGTTGATCGAAGTTCATAAGATTTTTTTTGTATTATGTTCTACTTGCTATCTTTCTTTTGTGTTCAAGGTCTTCTACTTGTGCAAGAATTTTTAGTAGATCATCATAGCGCATGCGTATAGTCTTTTGTCTTTCTAAGGTTTGCGGTGTAAAGGCGTAGGCTTTAGTAATATCGATCCCTGTTTGTGCCCAGTTGTAAATTTTTTCTTCACCTTCAACAAGTTTACAAAGCTCTTTTCTTTCTTCGTCATTAATTCCTGCTATCGGATTAGGGGAATTGAGGAGATCGTATGGCTTAAGGAGTGAAATAGTCCCCATTCTCCCTTCGTGATTATTGCCACGAGTAAGAGGAAGACACTTTTCCATAAGCTGAACATAAGGAAGCTTACTTGGACCTGTTAGGTCATTAAGAAGTGGCTTGTATTCATCCTCAACAAGATTTCTCCAGGTGCCAGCAAGATCACCAAGATTTTTTGGCGCCTCGGCTACTGCTCGAGGAGCGTTGCCGTAACTTGGCTCGGTCGATGCTCCTGCACTCCCAACTGCAATTGCCCCGCTAACAAAGAGTGCGCGAAGAATATTTTTTGCAGTGTTACCCCTACTTCTTGCTTTGTCTATAAGTGTATCGATAAGTTTTTGGACACTGTTTCTTTTCTTTTCTTGGTCTATCTTTGGTAGTACAACCTCAACATTAATACCAGCTTCTTGGTCTTTTCTTATTGGCAAAGCAATATCTTTACCGTCACCTCTTCCTTGGGCGTAGTCATTGTACGCTTTAAGGTTATCTACTGCATGAGGTATAGCTTGAGCCATTTCTTTTCTTGCAAATTCAGTTTCTTTTGGATCTGAATTGAACAAGCGTCCAAAAACTGGTCCAGATTTCTTTGGACGTTTTACAGAAGGGTCATTTGCTGGTGAGTAGGTTTGTGGAGCTTCTGAT
This sequence comes from uncultured Candidatus Saccharibacteria bacterium, assembly GCA_964510805.1. Lineage (GTDB taxonomy): Bacteria > Patescibacteriota > Minisyncoccia > Phycocordibacterales > UBA5272 > UBA11704. The sequence goes on along the minus strand of CAZEDG010000005.1, from coordinate 7,625 downwards.
TCAGTTTTTTTATTGAATTCTTTGTAAACAGAATCTTTTCTTTTTTTATCATTAAGATTAAGCAAGTTAAGTTCACTTACGATAAGTGTAAGAAGTCCTGTGGTTGTGTCTATACTTGCTTGGACTTCTTGCGCCTCTTTGCTCTCTTTATTTGCTATTTTTTCAAGTTCATCGATTTTTGTAAGTTTTTTCTTGGCTAGCTCTATGTAGCTAAGCTTAAGAATAAGTCTGTGTTTAGCAAAGACATGCTCAACGATATCTTTAGTTTCTTCTACTAATAAATTAGTTAAAAACTTAGTTGCATACATCGAAAGAAATTCATTTCGAGCGTTCTTAGTTTCTTCAAAGATAGAGGAATCAAAGTTTCTGTTTTTTGTATCGTAAAACATGGTTTTTCCGTAAAGTTCTTGCTCGCATGCTTCTTTGAATCTTATACGTATTTGTGCTTTGTGAAGGTCGCTTTCATTTGCAAGGTTTTGTGTTGCATAGTTTTCCTCATTATCGAGGTTGTTCTCTAATGATTCTCTTAAGGTGTCAAATTGTACATCTCGTATATCTGTCTCATGTATTTCTGATATTCTGTCCAACTCATCAAAGAACCCTTCTGGGCTAAGAGGGTTGTCTTGCATGCCTTCGGCAGGGATACCGCTTGCAAGGCTGGCAAGCGTGTCTTCTGTGATCTCGATAGAACCACCCCCTTTGCGAAGGAGTCTTTTGCCAACTTTTCCAACTAAAGAAGGTCGTAAAGTCTCTGACTTGCTAAGAATTCTTGCCACTTCCTCTCTACACGAAGAGATATCTTGAAAAAACTTCAACAGAACTTCTTCTTTTAAGTCTCTCTCTTTTATATCTTTTCCTTTCTCTGCTTCTAGTTCTTCCCTCTTCGTTCTTAATGATTTTAAGAGTCTGTTGATGTGTTCAAACTCAAGAGTACTTTTGTTGGGAGCTGTAGAAAAGTCACGATACCCATTCTCAAGTTCATCAAAAGCCTTAAGTAACAGATCTAGTTTTTTTGTAAGCACTTCTTGTTGCTCTATTTTTGCTTTTGTTTCAGCTTCTTGTTTTGCAATACTTTCCTTCGCTTCTGCTAGTTGATTTTGCTCTTTTTCCCAAGTAACAAAAGCCTCATCGATCTTAGGTGCAATGGTCTTGATTAAGGTGAGTGCAAGTGTTGCATCTTGATCAAGGACTGCGCGCAAGATAAGATTTTTATCTTGTATAATATCCTTGAAGCGGGTAGCCTTGTCCGTTGCTTTTGCTCCTGAGAAAAGATCTTCGTATCTCTTCCATATTCTTTTGAAGTCGGTATCAACTCCTGACCAAGCACTCTGGTCTTTTGGAGCAACTTCTCTGTCTTCGATAGTGATAACCCAACGACCAGATGTTGGTTTTTGTCTAGGATCTTTTGAATTCTTGCCTGGAATATATCTTAGAATTCTTGAGAGATCGCTCCAAGTACCGAAGTTCTCAACGGCAGATGCTTTTTCTAATTTTTCAACTTCAAGGTTAAATTCTTTGACTTTATCTTTGTACTCCCCGACCTTTTTTTGTAGGTCTTCTAAGTCACCTGTTGTTGGTTTGTCTAGAATCTTTCTATCAAGATCTTCGATTTCGTCTGCTAAGACGTCGAGCACTGCTACAAGAGGTATGTTTTCGGTTAGTGTTGCTTTTACCCTCTCGACATCTTCTTTGAGGTGAACAAAAGTCCCCAAAAGAAGCGTCCCCTGTCTTCTGATGTTCTCCTCGATACGAAGCTTATCTTCATTTTGCTCTGCTATCTTTGTGATTACCTCTTCTGATTCGGTGAGAAGTTTTTCGAGTGCTTCTAGCTTTTGGTTAATATCATCAACCGAAAGATCTATGTGTTCCCCAGGCGATGTCTTAAGCCAATCAAGTTCGTAGAACTCCGCAGAGAGTTGTTGCTTCTGTGCGTCATTAAGATCTTTGTAGAATGGCCCTCTCTGAAACGCAGTGTAGCTTCCGGTAAGTTCTGCGTATTTTGTTCTTGATTCTTGTCGCTCTAGGATTCGAGTAGATTTTTTTAGTCCTTCCTCGATTTGTTTTTCTAGGTAGTCTATCCCTTTTTCTACGTTGTCTAAACCGTCTTGAATAGTTTTTTCTTGATCTTGAAAATTCTCAAGCTCCGCATCAGAAAGCATTCCTTCAATTATAAATAAAAGATTTTTAAGAGCGCCAAAATCAGATATAGTAAGATTATTGTTCTTAATTTGTTTTTCTTTTTCTACGAATCTTGCCCGTACTTCATGAAGTCTTGCAAGTAAAGGTTCTCTTTCTTTTCTTCTTTGATCAAGTATTTCTTCAGGAGTTAGAGGAATATCTCCTACAAGATTGCCTTCTTCATCTAAATCAAGTCCGGAGGCAAGAGCAGCTTCAGCAATCTTAAGTAGCCTTTTTGTTCTTTCATCTAGTTGTGTTTTCGGTTTTAGTTCCCCTCCAACTCTACTGAGCTTAGACTTTAGGCCTGAAGGGGTTCCGTGTATTGCTTCATCGTTTAGAGAAAAATCAGGATCAGAGTTAACATCAGCAAATCTCCCCTTAAGAACAGTTTCGGCGCTTGTCTCTGGGTTAGTTTCTTGAACATTTGAATGGAAGGTGCCGGCAGATGGTTCGTTGTCTTTTTTGTGCCTCACCACAAAAGCAGTTTTTGGGACAGTGTCAGCTATTGGTCTAGCTTCTGGATTATGCCTCTTAATTTCATTTTCTGTACCCATTTCTGGACTAAGACGATACGGATCAGAAAGATCATCTTCGGAAGTCTGAGAAATTAAGAGATTAGGATCTTTTGTAGAAATCTCATCTTCCTGCGCTCCCGCTCTAAGCCTCGCCAAAAACGGATTCGTCGATCCGTCGTTAAGGTTGGTATTAGTAGGTCTTCCTCCACTCATAGATATTCTTAGTATACTTTATTTTGTAAGACTTTTATGATACTTCTCCACATATTTTGCACTTGTCTATTCTTGAATGATTCTTCCGCTCTGGTATACTTATAAGTGCACTCCTTTTGGGAGAAAATTCTTGACAATTTTTGAATACAATTATTGTCTCTAAAGATACATTTTTATCTTTACCTTCATCTATAACAACTATTATAGTAGCTCAAAAAAAACGTAACCAGATTACGTCACATACGTTTCTTCTCATTGCTTGTGCACTTAGCGTCACATTTCCTGTGTATGCTCATGCGTCAGTTTTTTCTACTTTTGCCAATAAATTCAAGACTCTTTTTATAGAAGAAGCAGAAGCACAAGAAGAACCGGCCCCTCTTACTTCTCAGACTATGTCGATCTTCAAGCCAACAATTGTTGACGGCACCACAACAGATAATGAGGTTGACCTTAACCAAGAAGCACTTCAGGCGGTGTCTGGATCTCTCCGTGTCTCAACCGAAGATGTCGACTTCCCTACCACCGACACAATTAGTGTGTATGAAGTAAAAAAGGGCGACACAATACAAGATGTTGCAAAGCTTTTTGGTGTTTCTGTGAATACTATTATGTGGGCAAACAATCTTTCTTCTAGAACAATCACAAAAGGAGATACACTCATTATCCTCCCTATCACAGGAATTAAGCACACCGTAAAACAAGGCGATACCCTCGCATCCATTGCTCGTAAGTATGGAGCAGACAAGGATGATATAGCTAGTTATAACGGGCTCACCGAAGAATCTAAGCTTGCTTCTGGTGATGTGGTAATTGTGCCAGATGGTGAAATTGCAGTAACAGAAACTCCTAAGAAGAAAACCCTTGCTTCTAAGACTAAGAAGTCTAAGATTCTTGATTTTTATAGTTACACAACACCAAGCGGATTCTTTACTCGTCCTGTTATTGGTGGTCGCAAGACGCAAGGAATTCATGGTCATAATGGTATCGATATTGGTGCAACACCAGGAACTCCTGTACTAGCTTCTGCAACAGGAAAGGTGATTGTTGCAAAAACAGGAGGATACAATGGAGGATACGGAAACATGGTAATTATCACTCATGATAATGGAGTGCAGACTGTTTATGCACACCTTCGTGCAGTATATGTGTCATCAGGTCAAAGCGTCTCACAAGGTGAGCAGATTGGTGAAGTTGGTAACACAGGAAGATCAACAGGCCCTCATCTTCACTTCGAAGTGCGTGGTGCAAAGAATCCATTCTAAATAGAAAGAGGAGTGAAGAATGAGGAATGAAGTTTAAAACTAGGTCTTAGACGTTAGATATTAGACAGTGTAGACGCTAGAGCACAGATTGCTTCGCTTACAGAACATAGACAAAACAAAGGAACACAAGAGCGACACCGAAGGTGTCGCTCTTGTATTTTGTGTTGTCTGTATTTTCTAATATCTAAAGTCTAACGTCTAAAATCTAGTTTTTGCATCTCCGTCTACGCTCCTCACTCTTCATACTGTTTACACTCTATCTTGATAAATCTTTGGTCTGTACTGAAATGCTTCCAATATGTCTGCTTCTCCTATCGTGACACTTTTTCTATAGTCAGCAATCGTTCTCGCGAGACGTAGTACTCGATGATATGCACGAGGAGAAAGCGCATAGGATGTTGCAAGTTTTTTCATAAGGAGAAGCGCTTTTTCGTCACAATTGGTATGCTTCTCTAGATCTTTTGCTCTCATATCTTTATTCTTTGTGAGTACGGCATTACCTTCATCTCTAAATCTTTTTCTTGAGAACTCTCTTGCTTCGAGCACTCTTTTGGCTACTTGTTCACTACTCTCCCCTTCTTCTTTTTCGGACAAGGTGTCGTAATCAACATGAAGTACCGGTACCCACATATCAATACGATCCATAATAGGTCCTGATAATTTGCGTGCGTAGCGATCGATATCTGACGGCTTACATACACAGCGTTTGAGCTTGCTTCCCATGTAGCCACATGGGCAAGGGTTCATTGAAGCGATTAAGGTAAAAGAAGCAGGAAAAGAAAAAGACCCCTTTGCGCGAGAGACGGTAATGTGCCCCTCTTCAAGTGGTTCACGAAGAGATTCTATGACTCGCTTGTCGAATTCTGGAAACTCATCTAAGAAAAGCACCCCATGATGAGCAAGAGTTACTTCGCCTGCTTTTGGGTTCGAGCCACCACCTACAAGTGCAACATGAGATGAGGTGTGGTGAGGGCTACGTAGTACAGGGTGAGTGATTACTTGTACCATTGTTCCGCTAAGAGAGTGAATACGTGTCACATCAAGTGATTCTTCTTCGGTAAGTGGTGGAAGTATTCCAGTAAAAGCCTTTGCGAGCATCGTCTTTCCTGTTCCTGGTGGTCCGTAGAGTGCTATGTTGTGACCTCCACAAGCTGCGATCTCAAGTGCACGCTTCGCAGAACGCTGTCCTCGTATGTCTTTAAAATCAAGAAGTGAAGGAGGTCGTTCGTAGACGATTTGTGTCTTCTTAGTTTTTTCTATTGGTTTTGCAACGATCGGTACCTCACGAAGTCCTCCAAAGTGGTTGACGATGTCTATGAGATTTTTGCAACCATACACTGTGAGACCTTCGATAAGTCCTGCCTCTTCTTTATTTTCTTCTGGTACAAAAAGTGCCTTCGCACCTTGTTTTTTTGCGAATTCGGCGACAAGAAGAACCCCTTTCATGGGAAGTATTTCCCCGGTGAGTGAGAGTTCGCCTAAGAACCATCCAGCGTCTTTTGGTATAGTAATTTGTTTTGAAGCAGTAAGATATGCAAGCGCGATTGGCACGTCGAAGTGTGACCCTTCTTTTTTGGACCCTGCTGGATGTAGCGAGACGATCACTTTATGGTTCTCAGTTTTTGGAGTTTTTATACCGCTATTTTTGAGTGACGCAATAATACGATCTTTACTCTCATCAATCGCTTTATCTGGAAGACCAACAATAGAAAAGGAATATATTCCTTTACCAACATCGACATCAATAACCACTTTTTCTACAAAGAGGCCCATGATGTGCGCACTGACAGTCGATGCTACGCTCATTACTTGAGTATACCACTTCTTAGTGAAAGAATTGCTTCTGGTGTTTGGGCGATAAGAAGATATTTTGTTCCTACAAAAGCGTAGATTACTTTTTTAGTGTCTTTTGTGTAGACGCGCATGTTCTGATTGGAGATAGTAAGATCAGAAAAAGGAGTGATGAATTCTGTGGTTACTCTTGGTAATGCAACAGGAGGAGGCAAAGGAAGAGAAGGTTCTGTGGTAGTTGCTTCTTGGGTTTTTTGCTTTGTTGTGGTTGCAGTTTTTGTGGTTTTTTGTGCTAGTTTTTTTGTACTTGTTGCTTGAGTTCCTGTTGCAGTAGACCCTGTAGAAGAAGCGATGGTAGCTATGGTTGCTGTTTGTGGAAGAGAAGTGCTTGAAGTTGATTCAGGTTGTTGTGAGGCTTCTTTTTTTGTTGTAGTTGCGGATGGCTGTATATCTCCAAAAAGATTCGCAAGATCTTCGATGTAATCACCTTCATTACGAGTTACGTATGCAAAGACAGGAGAATACTCTTTTAGAGTGATAATATATCCTACTTCTTTTTTTTCTACAGAGCCTACATATCGTCCTATTTGGTATGAAAGTGTTGGCGAGAGCGCAGTGAGTGTGCTCGGCTCTTGTTGTGTTTTGACTGTTTGTGGTGTCTCTGTAATTTGTTGAGGTGCAGTTGAGCTTGTTACAAGAAGATGGATAAGTACACCAACTGCAATCACGGTAATTACTGCGAATACAACAAGTCCAATAAAAAACAGAGGAGTTCTCTTTGGAAGCACAACGCTCTTATCGTCATCTCTACTGCCTGGTCCGCTTGGCATGGAAGCCTGAACTTGAGCGAAGCTTGCTTCTTTGCGCTTGATTTCACTTGCGATATCCGCTTCAAATGTATCTATCTTAGGTAACATACTTTTCCTTAGTGTATCAGAAGAAAAGACCATCTCTAAGTGGACGGAGGTAGATGTGAGACCTTGGACTAGTATTGTTTGGGTTTAGTTTGATTCTGGTTCTTGTAGCACAGGAGCGTCTCCGCCGAAGATGCCGTAGTCCTCGTCACTGAGTTCTTTCTTCGGTGCTTGCTTCACCACTCTTCTTGGTGAACGTTTTGGGCTTTTGCGAATGCGGTACCCCATGAGAAACTTCTCAGGGTGATCACACATATCAATAAAGTCCTCACATGCTTCTCGTAATTTAGAAGAAGAAGATCGTCCGAAGGAAATCACTTCAACCTGAACACCGAAGTGTTCTTTGAGAAAAGTAACAAGAGGTACGAAATCACCGTCCCCTGTTGCAAGGACAATTGTGTCGACTTTTGGCGCAAGACGAATAGCATCAACTGCAAGACCGACATCCCAGTCTGCTTTCTTTGCGCCACCGTAAAAGATTTGAAGATCTTTTGTCTTTGTTTCTATTCCAAGTTTGGTGAGCGCTTCGAAGAATTGAGTCTCATCTCCTGCTTCTGTGGTGATTACATAGGCAATCGAACGGATAAGTTTGCGCTTAGAAAGCGCGGTTTCCATAACAGCACCGAAGTTAACTTTTGTATTATAAAGATGTATTGCACTGTAATAGAGAGTCTGTGTATCGATAAAAATTGCGGCACGCTGATCGCTGTGTTTAATAACTGACAGAGATATAGATAGAGTATAGACGTTAG
>CAZEDG010000004.1:0-59654 GCA_964510805.1 uncultured Candidatus Saccharibacteria bacterium | reverse complement strand
CAGTTAAGTTAGTTACTACAGCATTAGTAGTAGTTGAGTTAGTGACGATAAGGTCAGAGATGGTAGCTAAGGTAGAGAAGAAGTTGGTGATTGTACCTGTAGTTGAGAAGAAGTTGGTTGAAGTAGCGTTAGTTAAGGTTGCATTAGTTGCTGTAAGGTTAGTAAAGATAGCATCAATAGCTTGCAAAAGAGTAGCTATAAGAGAATTAAAGAAACCGTTAGTGCTCGTACTATTTGTAAATATAGCGTTTTGTGCATTCAAAAAATCACTACTAAGACTAGAAATAGTCCCAGAGGATGCAAAAAATGAGGTTGCTGTGGCATTTGAAGCCTCTAAATTAGAAACAAAGGCACTAGTCGTGGTTGAATTATTAACCACTAAATTACCTATTACCGAACTACCCATGGTAGAGCTGGCCACATAAAGATCATTTATGGTTGATGTTGAAATAGTTAAACTACCAAGAACTGCCAGGTTCCCTGTTGAAGTTGCATTACCTACACCGTCTACAAAAAAACCATTATTTTCAATCCATGTATTACCATTCCAATACAAAGTTGACCCTGTCGCCGATCCACCTATTATCGTACCTGTTGCATTAGCCCAATAAGTTGAAGTCCCATTAGAAACAAGTACTTGGCCCGACAGTCCAGAAGAACTTGTCACATCATAGACAGGCCCTAGAAGGTGAAGTGCTGTTATTGTTGTTGTTGCTAACTGCGAAGTTCCTGTTGCAGTAATATTGCCAGCAAAAATAACGTCTCCACTAAACACACTTTGACCATTAAAAGTAGAGCTTGAGATTGAGATATTGTTAAGAGGACCAGAAAACTGACCAGTAGATCCTGTACCAGAATTAACCACAGAAAAGAACGAAGCGCCGGTCGACCCGTCCTTACCGTCTCGCCCATCTTTACCGTCCTTACCATCCTTACCATTAGATCCAGGAACAGTAATGAAGCGAGTTACGTAAGTTACCGTACTTGTTGAGTAGTAATAATTATTTACTCCAAAAATACCTGAATTATTTTTTGAAATTTCTGAAGAAGAAGCGACGTCTTCTGAAGTTACTTTTGGTGCAAAGTCAGAACCATAAACACACTTTGCTTTATCTAAAGCGTAAAAGAGGGATGCTGAAAAACAGTAGAAATTTAAGGATATTTTATCAAACGCTTGAGAAGAAATAATGCTTCCTTCTATGTTTTTTTCGTTATCGATTTTTGTATCTGCGAAGGTTTTTTGTGTAGTATTAACACTATAAAAATGAACAAGGTTTTTTGGTGTTATAACAAAATTATTTGAATCACTGAAAGGAACTGAATTATGCTGTGAAATAATTTTTACCAAAGAAAGAAGTATAGGTGGAGCAATATATACCCCGGCAACACTCACCTCTCTTGAAGGAGCGCCAAGCACATCAATGTTAACAAAAGTAGAGTTACCAGAACTCAATAACGTAGAAGAAAAAAGAGGAAGTACGCTTATATTTTTAGTATTAAGCTTATCATTCCTAAAAATAAAAAGATTCTTGATATCAAAATGAGAAAAGATCTCATTTTTCTTACCGAAAGAAGGAGAAAGAAAGTCAGTTCCAATAACAGCTGAATAAGCTGTTGAAAACGAAAGGGACTGTATTAAAAATACAGACACAAATATAGACAATGAACGTCGGATTCGTTTAAAGGAAATCTGCATGAAATCTTATACATTAAGTATAAAATAAAATCCACTAAAACATAGTCTAAAATATAAAAAAATTGTGGATAAAGTACATAAAAAAAATCCTTATTTTAGAATAGTAATTTTGAAAATTTAGAAACAAATTAGAATTTACAAAATGATGCAAAAAGAAATAAAAAATGCTCTTTATTTTTAACCTAATTTAAGAGACTAGTCAGGTGCTTTATTTGGGTTTATTTTAAAACAAAAAATACTTATTTTATTTACCTCTTACCCCTATTTTAGAACATGGCATAAACATGACAATAATCTATTTAGTTAAATCTAATAGTTTAATATTATTGAAAAATAAGCTTTTTTATAAAATAAACTATTTATTTAGTTTTATTTTTTAAAATATATTAGATCAAGATTTAAATTTAATAGATATCGTTTATTAAATCTTTTTTACTAATCTAGTTGGTTTTTTGTCTAATTCTAGAATAACCCCCTATTTTTATTTTTTAATTTTAAATTATACTTTCTGTTTTTTATAAAAGTTTATTATATATTGTTATATAATAATATATTTTAATTTTTTGTTTTATCTAATTAATATTTAAAAAATTATTACAAAACAAATAACTAATTTTTACTAAACATCTACTGAGTTTTCGACATGTATTTTTTGAATAAGAATGTATACTTAAGAAACATAACCGCTGACAAACATGTTTATCAATTTAAGGAACCATTCACACTACTCTCTCCTTAAGGCTCTCCCAAAAATTTCGGAGCTTGTTAAGTATGCAAAAACAAACAATGCTACTGCTCTTGCGCTTACAGACTACAATAATATGTACGGGACTATTGAATTCTTTAGCACTTGTAAAAAAGAAAATATTAAACCAATTATTGGTTCAGAGATTACTATTAAAGTCCAAGACCGTTTCTTTAAACTCGTATTGATCGCAAAAACATCTGAGGGTTACAAAAATTTAATGGAACTTATTTCAGTAATAAATGTCGAGGACCCTTTGAATCCTTTTGCTACCGATGAAATTCTTAAAAAATACGCAGAAGGAATCATAGCGCTCTCAGGTGGCTATTGGGGTGATGTTAATAATTTTTTATTAATCGACAATGATCTAGCAAAAAAAAGAATTGATTTTTATAAAGAAATTTTCAAATCAAATTACTACCTAGAAATAAACCCTCAACGTCTTCTTGATAACTCCTCGATTCTTAGAGAAAAAACTATTGTATTTGCAAAACAAGAAAATATCCCTCTTGTGGCTACAGCCAATTCACATTATTTAGATATCAACGACAAGTCTGCACAAAAAGTGCTTTTCCTTGTTCACGGCGATGAGCAATCTAAACTTGAATACGCAGAACTTTTTCAAAAAGATACTTTTGCCTATCTTACTGATAGAGAAGCACAAGAACTTTTCAAAGATGTCCCCGAAGCTATCACAAATACTTCCTTGATAGCAGACTCCTGCACACTAGAAATACCTCTTGGAAAATGGGTATTTCCTGCAATAGAGTCAAAAAATGGTTATGATGACGATCTTAGAGATCTGGCATACAAAGGCCTTCAGGTACGTAACATGTCTCTTACCGAGGCAGTTAAGACACGTCTTGATTACGAATTAAAAGTTATTGCAGACAAAGGGTATTCCCCGTACTTCCTTGTCGTATACGACCTTCTTCGCTTTGCAAGAGAGAACTCAATCCTTACAAATATCCGTGGTTCCGTTGCTGGGTCTCTTGTCACGTACCTTCTTCAAATTACAAAATGTGACCCTTTTGTTTACAAGCTCCCTTTTGAAAGATTTTTAAACCCTGAAAGACCTTCTGCCCCTGATATAGACATGGATTATGCTGATACAAGGCGTGATGATGTTATTGATTACGCAAGAAGAAAATATGGTATAAACAACGTGGCACAAATAGGTACTTTTGGAACCATGATGGCAAGAGGTGCCGTAAGAGACGTTGCAAGAGCTTTGAAATATCCTTATATCGTAGGCGACAGAATAAGTAAACTTATTCCTCCTCCAAGGCAAGGGTTCCCTGTTACTATAGCGGGAGCAATCGAAGAAGTCCCTGAACTAAAAGCCCTTCACGACACCGACAGAGAGGCTCAAGAGATTCTTGATATGGCACAAAGAGTGGAAGGGTGTGCTCGCCATATTTCGGTGCACGCTGCAGGCACAGTGATTTCTCCTTCACCTTTATGGGATTTTACCCCTGTCCAAAAAGACCCTAAAGGAGGAAAAATTATTACTCAGTACGACATGTACACCATCGAAGATGCAGGTCTTCTAAAATTTGACTTTCTTGGTATCAGAAACCTAACAATTCTTGGTGATGCAATTAAGATTACAAAAGAACGTTATAACGTTGACGTAGATATAGAAGCAATCCCTCTTGATGACAAAAAAACATTCGAGATGCTTGCACGAGGAGAGACGATGGGTCTTTTCCAGCTTAATGGTTCAGGTATGACCAGATTCCTTAAAGAGCTTAAGCCTACGACTATTTTTGATATCAACGCTATGGTTGCCCTTTACCGTCCGGGACCTCTAGAAATGATACCTGAGTATATAAGAAGAAAACAAAATCCTTCCTTGGTAACCTATCTTGACCAGCGCCTAGAGCCAATACTAGATCAATCTTTTGGTGTGATCGTATACCAAGATGACGTGATGCTTATTGCTATCCACCTTGCAGGATATTCCTGGCTTGAGGCAGACAAATTACGCAAGGCTATGGGTAAGAAAATCCCAGCTGAAATGCAGGCACAAAAAGAGAAACTTCACGAAGGTTTCCTAGAGCACGGACTCTCAGAGAAAAAGAGTCAGGAACTCTGGTCGTTGATCGAGCCTTTTGCTGCATATGGTTTTAACAAAGCTCACGCTGCCAGCTATGGTAGAGTTGCGTATCAGACCGCATATATGAAAGCACACTTCCCTGTTGCATACATGACCGCAATTCTCACCAATGAGAGTGGTGATGTGGAAAAAATATCAGAAATAGTTTCTGAATGTAAAAGAATGGGTGTGAACGTTTTACCTCCAGATATCAATACAAGCGAAGGAGGCTTCAGTATCATCACTACCGATGGAAAAGAGGAGATTAGATTCGGGCTTTATACAATAAAAAACCTAGGGACAGACATCTCTGATGCAATTATCGAAGAACGAAAAAAAGCTGGCCCATACACCTCTTTTGAAAATTTTATTAAACGAGTCACTCATAAAAATCTCAATAGAAAGTCTTTAGAAGCCCTCACTATGTGTGGAGCTCTTGACGCTTTTGGTGAAAGAAATCAAATACTCTTTAACTTAGAAGGCATTCTCGACTATCATAAACATGTTGTCAAAGAAAACGTTCTCCAAGGAAGTCTTTTTGGTGATATAGGTGGTGCTGGAACTTTTTCTATGAAAAAAACTACTCCTGCAACAAAAAAACAAAGACTTTCATGGGAAAAAGAACTTCTTGGTCTTTTTGTTTCGGGTTTTCCTCTTGATCCTTGGAAAGAAAAAATACAAGAAAGAGGTGTTACTATTTCAAAAGTACATCACGATATTAAAGATGGGACTGAAGTGACTCTTGCTTCGATCATAGAGGTATGCAAAATAACAGTAACTAAAAAAGGAGATAAGATGGCACTCCTTAGATTACGAGACTACGAAGATTTTATAGAAGTTGCTGTATTCCCTGAGACATATAGGCGTTATAAAGACTTATGTATCATTGATTCCCCTCTTATTTTTAGAGGAAAAGTCTCCACACGAAACAATGAAAAAACAATAGTCATAGACGAGATACGTCAACTTTCAGAACAAACACCTCAATAAAATGAGATAGAAGTAATTATCTGTAAAAATAGCTCAAAATTACTATACATTTAGCCACGCTAGACTCTTTTACCAAAAGAAAGACTCACCTATTCCTTGTTTGCGTTCTGGTTATTTTTTTGGTATAATCTCCACATGTTTCAAATGCTATCTATTGTGCACATCGTTCTTGCGGTAATTCTTATCACACTTGTACTCGTTCAACGAGCAAATACTGACGCTTCTGGCGCTTTCAGTACTGACGGAGGTACCGCGGTTGCACTTAAAAAAAGAGGAGGAGAGAAAGTTCTTCATCAAGTTACGATAATAGTTGTAACCCTTTTTGCACTTTCTTTGTTACTCCCTGTTTTTTTCCACTAACGCAACAAAATACGACTACACTAAACATGATAGCTGAGATATACTTATAAGTATTATTTCTATCTCCATGGGTACATTATTACCAAAGATCAAAGAAAGAATCACGCGATTCTACACATCTATTCATTCTATAGTTAAAACTTTTTCTCCGGAAAAGGTTTTAACGCTCTACGCTCTTGTTTTTTTGTCGACGCTGAGTTTTTTCTTTTGCCTTGTAAGTATTAATAAATCATTCCTTATCAAAGTCCCTATCTATGGTGGAAGTGTCCGTGAAGGAATAGTCGGCACTCCACGTTTTATCAATCCTGTACTTGCAACATCGGAACAAGATAAAGATCTCACATCTCTTCTTTTTGCAGGGCTTACAAAAAAAACAGAGGATGGGACAATTGTTCCAGATGTTGCAGAAAGTATTTCTGAAAGTGAAGACGGACTCCAGTACGACATTGTTATTAAAAAAGATGCAGTATTCCATGATGACAGTAGCGTCACCGCAGATGATCTCATCTATACAATTAACATGGTGCAAAACCCTACTATTAAAAGTCCTTACAGAATACTATGGGAAGGTGTTGAAGTACAAAAGAAAGGAGAACGCGAACTCACCTTAACACTCAAAAAACCTTTTCCTTTGTTTATGGAAACCCTTACCCTTGGTATTCTTCCTAAACATGTTTGGAAAAATTTAAATGAGGACCAATTTAGCCTAAGTGATCTTAATATTCATGCTATTGGTTGTGGACCTTATGCGCTTACTCAGGTAGTGACAGAATCAGGGATCCCTGTTGCTTTTGAACTTACCGCTCACGAAGAATACACATTAGGTAGGCCTTATATTCAAAACATATTTATCTCAAGCTATCAAAACGAAAAATACTTAATAAAAGCATTCCAAGATGGTGATATTACAAGAGTTCACGGTCTTTCTCCAGAAAAAATAGCGACGCTTCAGTTACCAGAAACTGCGATAAAAACATCCCTTCTCCCTCGAACATTTGCAGTCTTTTTTAACCCAAATAAGCTTCAACCTCTCGCAGATAAAAATATAAGAAAAGCTCTTGAGCTTGCGATTAATAAAAAAGCCATTGTTGATACTGTGTTATATGGATACGGAAAACCGTTAAGTGGTCCTTACCCTTTCGATGCGAATGCCACTTCATCAGAATATAATAAAGAAGAAGCAAGAGATCTTATTTCTAAAAGTAAATTAATAAAAAATGCCTCGAGTACTCTAGATATTACTCTAGTAACTGCCAATACCGACGAGATGAAGAAGGTGGCAGAACTTATAAAAGCAGACTGGGAAGCCGTCGGGGTACATACCACTATTTCTATCTACGACGTTTCCGACCTTAATCAGTCAATTATTAAAGATAGAGAATTCCAGGCACTTCTTTTTGGTGCTATAACCGAAACCCCTTCTGATTTGTACGCATTTTGGCATTCTTCACAACGATCATATCCAGGGCTTAACGTTTCTAATTATGTAAGCAAGACTCTTGATGAAAACCTAGAAATCCTTCGTAATTCAAGAGATAAAGATGAGCAAAAAGATGCTTATACTTCTGTGCTTAAAGAATTTGAAGAGGAGACGCCCGGGATATTTCTTTACTCACCAAAACTTTTATATATAGTGAAAGATAAAGTAACAACAATACTTCCTCAATATAGCTATGATAATTCCTCTAGATTCCAATCTGTTCAAGAGTGGTATAGATTCACGGACACTGTATGGCCAAAAACATATTATAAAAAAGCAATAGAAATTATAGAGAATATTATCCATTAAATAAAAATATATGAACAACGATCAACAACAAGAAACATCTTACCAAAACACTACTAGTCAACCGCCTATGCAAAAAAATAACATAAGACAAAATAAACCACGAGGAGGACGACAGTCTCGCCCTGTCGTTGGTCCAAAATTTGACACAACAGTTGCAACAAAAAGAGAAACTGATCATATCCCTCCACTTAAAGACGGTGACATCCGAATCATTCATCTTGGTGGTGTTGAGGAAATTGGTAGAAATATGAGTATGGTTGAGTATAAAGACACTATCTTGATTGTTGACTGTGGTGTTCAATTTACAGAAACCAGCACCCCGGGTATTGATTTTATTCTTCCGAACACAAGATATCTCGAGGAACATAAGCATAAAATAAAAGGCATGCTTGTAACGCACGGCCATCTTGATCACATAGGTTCAGTGCCTTACATTATGCCACGTATAGGTAGCCCTCAAATCTACGCAAGACTCTTCACTTCTCTTATGATTAAGAAGCGCCAAGAAGAATTTCCTCATCTTCCCCCTCTTACAATTAATGTTGTTGAACGTGGAGACACTGTTACTCTTGGTGACTTGCGAGTACGTTTTTTTGGTGTTACTCATGCTATTCCTGACAGTATGGGAATTATTATCGAAACACCTTATGGAGACATTGTTCACACGGGGGATCTTCGCCTTGAGCATACTGATGGTGTTCCGACCGACGATGAAGAGGATCGCTATAAAGTTTTTGAAAATAGAAAGACACTGCTTCTTATGGCAGACTCTACCAACTGTGAAAATCCTGGATTCTCTATTTCTGATAGTGTTGTGTACCGAAATATCGAAACAATTATACGAGAAACTCAAGGCAGACTTATTATTAGCACCTTCGCCTCACAAGTAGAGCGCATGCTCTTTATGCTAGAGACAGCTGAACGTTATGGTAAAAAGGTTGTGGTTGAGGGACGTAGCATGAAAACAAATGTTGAAATTGCAAAACTTGCCGAAATGCTTAAAGTCCGCCCAGAAACCCTTATCCCTCTTGAAGAGATGGTCAGATACCCAGAAAATAAAATGATTATTCTTGCAACAGGTCAACAAGGAGAGGAGTTCGCTGCACTTGGAAGGATTGCCAACAAAACACATAAGTTTATTCGACTTACTCCAAGAGATACCATTCTTATGTCTTCGTCTGTTGTTCCTGGAAATGAACGAGCAGTACAGAATCTTAAAGACAAGCTTTCTCGACAAGGTGCACATCTTATTCACTATAAAACATCAGATGTCCACTCTTCTGGTCACGCGAACGCAGATGAACTTCTATGGATTCATAGAAAAATTCACCCTAAGTTCTTTATTCCTGTTCATGGTTACCACTATATGCTACGAGTCCATGCAGATCTCGAGAGAAAACTAGGCACACCAGAAGAGAACATTGTGATACCTGATAACGGAATGATTATTGAGATACAGAATGAAGGTAGAACTATTACTTCAATCAAAGAAAAAGCTCCTAGTGAGATGATTGTTGTTGACGGAACTTCTGTTGGCAAGATTCAAGATGTTGTAATGAGAGATCGTCAAGCGCTTGCAGAAGACGGAATGTTCGTAGTGATTGGTGTTATTGATAGTCATACCCATCAACTTAAAAAATCTCCAGATCTTATTTCTAGAGGTTTCGTCTATCTTAAAGAATCTCAAGAACTTCTCTACCAAACAAGACTTCTTACCAAAAAAATTATTGACGATGCCCTTTCTCGTGGAGGGTACACGAACCTTGATCAAATTAAACAAGACATTGCAGACGCAACTTCTAAATTCTTATTACAAAAGACAGCAAAACGCCCTGTCATTATCCCAGTAATCATTACTGTGTAATATAAGCCTCTATTAACAGAAAACCTCTATAAGAAGAGGATTTTTGTTGCTATACTTCTAGTATCTTTATGGATTTTTTTGTTCGACATAAATTACTCCTTGTTACGTATGCAATGACTTTTTTGTATGCGCTTCATTATGCCATTCCGGTATACGCCACATCTTCCTATCTTCATCAATACTTTAGTTCTTCTCTTGTGAGTGCTGTTTACTTAGTTGGAAGCGTACTCTCTCTTCTTGCTTCTCTTAGTGTTTCTCAGTCTATAAAAAAATTCCACACCTACCAATTTACTTTCGGTATTGCTCTTGCAGAGATTATTACCGTCATTTTATTTGGCTATTCCCAAGATCCTTATATTCTCCCTGTCCTTTTTATTATTCATTTTATTCTACAAATACTTCTTTTTATTTGTCTTAATATTTTTGTTGAAAGCTTTAGCGTTCACACAAAAACAGGAAGTATTCGAGGAATGTTCTTAGCTATTCTTAATCTCGGCATTCTTGTTTCTCCTCTTATCGGTGGATTCATTCTTAAACTCACCTCTTCTTTTCCTGTGCTTTACACAGTATCTGCGCTCACCCTTGTTCCCTATCTTTATTTCATGCATACCTACCTTCAACATGTTAAAGACCCCGTGTACCGTAAGATCGATGTCTTTGGCGCTATCACTAATGTCATTAAAAATAAAAATCTAAAAGCTGCGGTTATTGCTGAGCTCATCGTTCAATCCTTTTATGCGGTCATGATTATTTATTCACCTCTTTATCTTGATTCTATTGGGGTTTCTTTAACAAGCTATCTTAGTATTATTCTTCCAATAGCATTAATTCCTCTTGTTGTTCTTCCTTACGAGCTTGGTCTCCTTGCTGATCGCAAATTTGGAGAAAAAGAAATGCTTGTAATTGGATTACTTATTCTCACTGTAACGACATTTCTTTGTGTTGTTCTCACGACACAAAATATCCTTCTCTGGACTCTTCTTTTTCTTGTTTCTCGTATTGGTGCTTCTTTTGTAGAAACAATGTCTTTTAGTTACTATTTTAAAAAAGTTGGAGATAATGACCCTTCTCTTACTGCACTTTTTATTAACATGCACGGACTTGGAACATTTATTGTTGGTGTAGTTGGTGTTATTGTTGCACCTTTTCTAACAACTCGTCCTCAACTCATGTTTATTATTCTTGGATGCGCTATACTATGGAGTATTGCTTATATACTTCCAATGAAGGATACACGCTAACAATTATATGAAAGAAATCAACGTTACAAATAAAGAAGAGGTTCGCATTAACGCTTTTTTACGTGATCAAGGATTTGGATCTCGAAGATCTATCGACAACGCAATAGAGAGTAACCTGGTAACTATTAATAAAAAAATAGCGACTCTTGGTTCAAAAGTAAAAAAAGGAGACGTTGTGTCAATTAAAACTTTGTACAAAAAACCAATCTATGCACTTTATCACAAACCAAGAGGAGAAGTAACTGGCAAACTAGAGAAACTAGAAGGTTGTGAACCACTCGGAAGATTAGATAAGGAAAGCGAAGGTTTACTTCTTTACTCTAACGACTATCGTTTAGTTGATGCTCTTCTTAACCCAAAATTCAAAAGAGAAAAAGAATACGAAGTGACAATACGTGAAAAAGCTACACCAAGGGTTGTTACAATTCTTAAACGAGGAATTTCTACGCAAGAAGCTAGTTACGCTCCTGTAAAAGCTGTCTCTATTTATAATGAAGGTCACTCTCTTAAGATTATTCTTACTGAAGGAAAAAAACATGAGATCAGACGCATGTTAAACGCTCTCAACCTTACCGTTCTTTCTCTTAAAAGAGTCAGGATTCTTTCTTTTGTAATCCATGGTCTACGTCAAGGAGCAGTACACCCTCTCTCAAGCACACAAACAGCTACACTGCTTAAAGAGTGTAACCTTACCCCTTTTGAATAGATAAGATGTCACACGAGTCTACCTGTTCTTAATAACGAAATGATTTTTTTCTTTCACAATAAAATCTTCTGCTGTAAGTTGTTGTAGAACCTCCTCCAGCCTCTCATCGCAAGGTAAAGGCTTATTGTGCGCAATAGCAAAAAGTGCTTTTGCTCGCAACTCTCTGAGAGACCCTTTATACTTTGTTTGCTTATGATAGTGGGCACTCTTCTCATTATAAGAAACACCTTGGGATTTTAACCAAGCACCGTAATCCATGAGTGCATAATATAGATCTCTCGCTTCAACTTTTTTCTCTTGCGCTTTTTTTTCTATTCTAAAAAGAATGTCGTACAAAGTGGTGTCTTTTATTTTTTCGTGAGTATCTTCGTAATAATAAAAAATAAGTGCTGTACGAATATTAGTCTCAAGCACTGGGTGAGAATATTTATTATATGCAAAAGCCATTATCGCTGACGCTGTGTATACTCCTATGCCTGGAAGATTCTGCAGTCCTTCAAATGTTCTCGGAAGAGTAGTTTGAGTTTTTGCTATTGCATGGAGCGCACGAGCTCTTCGCTGATATCCAAGGCCTTGCCAGAGATGCAACACATTAACAAAAGAAGCTTCTCGTAAGTCTTTAAGTTGAGGAAACTTTTGCATCCACTCATTGAACTTATACAACACCCTTCCTACTTGTGTTTGTTGTAGCATTATTTCACTCACAAGAATACGATAAGGTGTACGCTTTTTCCTCCAAGGCAAATCATGTCTCCCTTCTCTTTGATAGAAACTAACAACCTCATCAATAAATAAATCATCTTTCCTTTCTTTCATGACGAGAAAATGCGAGGTGTGAATAACTTCTCTTTTACTTCTTGAGTATAACACAGAGTATTGCTACACTAGTAAGTAGGCAGTTGTTTCATTATCAGCTTTTAATAGAAAAAAGAATGTCAAAGACGACAATCCTTGAAGTCTATCAAGACAAGAAAGGCCAATACCGATTCAAACTGTTAGCAAAGAATGGAGAGCCTGTATGCGCATCCGAAGGATATGCAAAAAAATCAGGTGCCATGACTGCTGCTAAAAAGTTAGCTGAATGGGTATCAAAGGCAGTCCTTGTCGATGCCGATAAAAAAGCAGATGCGGCTTCAAAAACAACTGGGAAGCAACCTTCAAAAAAAGTTGCCAACAAACCGGGAGCGTCTAATGTTTCCAAGAAGACAGCTACCAAAAAAGTTGTTCCATTGGAAGCTTAAGAAGCAACCGTACGCATCAAACAAAGACGTCTCTTATTTCTAATATAAGAACAAAGTAAAAACCGCCATACTTACCAGAGGGGCGGTTTTTACTTTTTCTTTACTTCCCTTGTATTAAAAAGAGGTAAATAAAAATAAGTAAAAGAAACGGTAAACCAATAACAAGACTAATGATTTTTTTATCGTTCGATGTCATGAAGAATATATTCATGAACATACTGGCCTATATCTACACCCGTTGTCATAAGAGATTGCATAAAACGACCTTCTTTTCTGAGTGAAGGATTGAGATCAATATTGACCACAACGTACTCATTGTTATGATAAATAAAATCAATACAAAGAGGAGTAGCTACACCAAGCGTCCGGTAGACCTTTTTGGTGACTGAGTTCATGTGTTCTTTTTTAAATTGAGGAGCTTGAAGATGAGGTCTATGCGGTGAATCTTTGTTTGGTAAATCATCATCAGGAAACACATCAACCCACAAAGGTGTATACACTTCTTCATTTCTAAAGTGAGGCAGAACAGCGATAGACGTTGTCGGCTTTTTACGATATGTCAGAATGTGAAGATCAACTCCTTGACCATGGTATGATCTTACTGTTGCTTCAAATTCATGAAAAGTACGAACAATTTTAGAAGAAACGGTAGGATTTCTAAGAAGAGGTCGTATGAGAAGTGGTGTATGAAAGCGAAGCCATACTTCTCTAAATAATGAATCTTGAATTGGCTCCAAAGCCCTTACAACAAAAGTCTCAGGGACTCGGATGTCTTGCTGTCTTAAAAGTCTATATATTGTTTCTCTATCATAACGATGTGTGTCATGAGAAAAAAGAAGAGGGATCCCCATCTTCTTTGCCAGATGATGGAACTGTGTATCTTTTGTTCTTGTTGTATCAACAATCGTATGTGACTGAGAAAATATTTTGTGAGCGTCTGTAGGGAAACCTTTTGAAGTCCAAGTTCCGTCTTTATCAACAAGAACATCGACCGGTTCATAACCTATTTTTGATAGAGAATTAAGAATATCAGCCCCTTCTGAAAGAGAATCCTTGAAGGCTACATTACCACCTCTTATTACTGCAATGTCAGGTAAACTGCTAGAGACTTTGAGCATACTGTAAGTATAACAAAGCTATCGTAACTAGGGTAGAGTGTATAGCAAAAAAACCTCTTACAGTGAGAGGTTTTTTTGTCTTTGTTTTTTAAAAAATATCTTACCAAGAAAGCGTCCCTCCTGTCTTATATTCCGTCACACGTGTCTCAAAGAAATTCTTTTCCTTGTTAAGATCAACAGCTTCACTCATCCATGGAAATGGGTTAGAAGATCCATAAATCGGCTCTATACCAACACGAGCAAGTCTTCTATCTGCAATATGTTCTATATACTGCTTAAAACCCTCAGCATTAAGCCCAAAGATACCCTTTGGGAATACATCTACAGCGAAGCGGTACTCAAGCTCTACTGCTTTTTTCATAAGGTTAGTGAACCTCTCGACAAAAGCAGGTGTCCAGAGTTCTGGCTGTTCTTGCTTGATTGTATTAATCATATCAATACCAAAATT
The DNA here is from genome assembly GCA_964510805.1 of uncultured Candidatus Saccharibacteria bacterium. Lineage (GTDB taxonomy): Bacteria > Patescibacteriota > Minisyncoccia > Phycocordibacterales > UBA5272 > UBA11704. The sequence goes on along the minus strand of CAZEDG010000004.1, from coordinate 45,358 downwards.
CATGTGAGTACTCTCATCACGCATAATATATTGAATTTGCTCTGCAGAACCAACAAGCTTATTCTGTCTCTGGAAACCAAACATCACTGCAAAGGAAGAGTAGAAGAAGACACCTTCTAGAATAAGCGAAAAGACACACATGTTCTCAAGAAACTTCTGATCAGCTTCAAACGTTCCGGTCTTAAAGTGAGGATCAAAAATTCCCTCATTAAACGAAAGGATGAATTCATCTTTGTTATAAATCGCATCAACTTCGCGATACATGTTAAAGATCTCTGTTCCATCAAGACCAAGTGACTCAACAATATACTGGTACGCTTGAGTATGAATTGCTTCCTCATATGCCTGACGAAGAAGATATAATCTTGTCTCAGGTGAAGTAATATGCTTATAGAAAGCAAGCACAATGTTATTTGCAGCAATCGAGTCTGCTGTCGTAAAGAAGCCAAGAACCATTCGAAATGCATGTCGTTCATCATCACTCAAGACAGTCTTGGATCTCCACTGCTCAATATCTGCCTGCATACTAATCTCTGTCGGGAGCCAGTGGTTGGCATTACCTACATTGTATGCATCCCATGCAAATGTATGCTTAATAGGCCAAAGCTGTACAACATCAGCATCTTGCCCGTTAATGATTTTTCTTTTGTTCACATCAACACGCCCAGCAGACCTATCAATAATAGGCTTAGGGGTACTATTTGGAGTAGATTGATTCTGGTAATCCATACTGTAATTTTTAGGTTAATAAATGTAGGCAAAAAGACTTTGTACTAAAGAGTGTACCGAAAGGATCTAAAAGACGCAAGTCGGTAAGTATAGAGTTTTTAAGGTATCCTTGTATCCTTTCTTCCCTTTTCTACTGACATCCGTCACAGGTTGCTTCTGGCATAACAGTAATCTTGTATTTCATTTTTGGTACTTCCTGTGGAACAGCTACAGGAATATGGGTAGGCTGAACCATCGAAGGAATCGGCTGACTTACAAAAGTACTCGGAGTAGACTCTACTGCCTGTGCTACGGCTTGTGAAAGCGGAGAAGTGATTACTTGTTGAGATTGAGCGTCTTGCCCTTGTGTCACCTGAGTACGCTTATGAGTAGACCCATACTCTGAGGCATTGACGGTACTCTTCTCTACTTGTGAGGCACCGAGTGAACGTAAGTAGTAGGTGGTCTTAAGCCCAAGTGACCACGCATACTCATACACAGAAGCAAGCTCTCTTCCTGAAGTTCCTGCAAAATAAATATTAAGGGACTGTGATTGATCAACCCACTTACCTCGATATGCTGCAGACTTAAGAATCCATGAAGGATCAATTTGGAACACCTCTTTATACTTATCCTTAAGATGAGAAGGTATAGAAGGAATATCTTTAACAGAGCCATCATTATACTTAAGAAGACCTATCATTTCAAAATCCCAAAGATTGAGCGCCTTAAGGTCTGAAACTAAGTAAGGGTTAATAATAATAAACTCTCCGTTCATGTTCGACTTAACATAGATGTTCTTATATATTGGTTCGATACATGGAACAGATCCAACAATATTAGAGATCGTTGCAGTTGGAGCCATCGCCATACAGTTAGAGTTACGCATACCGTATTCCTTTACTGACGCACGAACAGAAGACCAGTCAAGCTTACCGCCTTTTCGAACAGGAATTTCAGATCCTCTACTTTTTTCAAGAAGTGCAATCGTATCAACTGGAAATATTCCTCTGTCCCATTTACTTCCTTTGAAGGTTGAGTACGCCCCTCGCTCTCTCGCAAGCTCTGAAGAAGAAAGTATTGCATGGTACGAAATAAGCTCCATAGATTCATCTGCAAAAGTAACAGCCTCATCAGAATCAAAATTAATATTCATCATATAGAGCGCATCATGGAATCCCATAATGCCAAGACCAACAGGTCGGTGACGCATATTACTTCTCTCTGCCTCAACTGTAGGGTAGTAGTTTACATCAATCACATTATCGAGCATTCTCATTGCAACACGAACCGTTGATGCAACAAGGTCAACATCGAACTTACCTCCGCGCATAAGTCTCTGGTAATTAAGTGAACCGAGATTACATACTGCGGTTTCATCGAGAGAGTTATTAAGTGTAATCTCTGTACAGAGATTTGAATTATGGACAACACCTACATGATCTTGAGGTGAACGAAGATTGGAAGGATCTTTAAAAGTAATCCAAGGATGACCGGTTTCGTAAAGCATGGTAATCATCTTACGCCAAAGATCACGAGCCTTAATAGTCTTATATACTTTTATTTTACCTTCCTTGGCAAGCGCTTCATATCGTGCATAATGCTTTTCGAATATATCGCCATAGGTCTCTGGAAGTTCAGGAACCTCATCTGGAGAAAAGAGAGTCCATTCAAGATCAGCTTGGGCGCGCTTCATGAAAAGATCAGAAATCCATAGCGCAGTATCCATATCATGAGTACGGCGACGATCATCTCCTGTATTCTTACGAAGTTCCAAAAACTCATCAATATCATAGTGCCAGTTCTCAAGGTAAACACAAGTAGCACCTCGACGACGACCTGAGCGATTGATTGCAACAGTAACGTCGTTGGCAATCTTAAGGAAAGGAACTGTACCGTTTGACTTAATTCCTGACCGCTTTACAAGAGAACCTGATGCACGAACAGAAGTCCAGTTAGTTCCAATACCTCCAGCCCATTTAGAGAGTTGTGCATTATCTGCATATACTTTGAAAATAGACTCGAGTGAATCTCCTACAGTGTTAAGGTAACAAGAAGAGAGTTGTGGGTGTTTTGTTCCTGCGTGAAAAAGCGTAGGAGATGAAGGAACAAAACGAAGCGTCGACATAACCTCATAGAATTCTATTGCTTTTGAAGTTCTTTCAAGTTCTTTCTCTGCAAGTGCAATCCCCATAGCAATACGCATCCAAAATCCTTGAATATGTTCAATGATCTTCCCGTTACCTTCTACATCGCGCACAAGATAACGCTCATAGAGAGTTTGTGTGCCGAGGTACATAAAGAGATCATCACGCTCTCTTACAAGAGATTTAGAAAGACGATCAAGATCAAAATTAACCATACGAGCATCAAGCAGTCCTCGCTCTACACCTTTTTTGATTCCGTTTACAAAACTATCTCGGTACTGCACTTCAATTGCATTATAGTTAAGTGAATCACCAAGAAGATCTTGGTTAACCTGTGAGAGTACCATACGAGAAGCAACATAAGAATATGCAGGGTCACGCTCAATCATGGAACGAAGCGTCATTACAAGAGCTTTGGTGATTTCTGTAGTAGGCATACCTTCATAAATCTCAAGCTTCACCTGATTAACAACCTGCATCACATCTACGTCTTTTTCGTATCCATGTACAACTCTCTCTACAGTCTTCTTTACTTTTTCGATACTAAAACGCTCCTTTTTGCCATTCTTCTTTGTGATAAAGAGGCCCCCTTCTTCAACCTTTTCTAGCGCTTCAAGTTTCTCCTCTTCACGCTCTTTTGATCGTTCATATCGATAGATAATATACGCTTTGGCAACATCAAAAAAGCCAGCACTCATGAGGTGCTTCTCTACAAGGTCTTGGGTATGCTCAACCGAAGGAGTGTACCCTTCCTTAGTGATTGCTTCAAGCTCAAGCTCCTTAGCAACCAGTTCTGCTATATGCTTTGCAATCTCTGGTTTTTCTTCTCTAATGGTACTTATAAAAGCTTTATTAATCGCCTTCTCAATCTTGTCTACATCAAAAGGAACCATCTCCCCATTTCTTTTCTTGATTATTTGCAGAATTGCCATACAAACTCTATCGATTATTTATAAGATTACTAATATATAGAGTGTACACATTTATTACATAAAAGCCATTATTTTTGTCCGAGATGGTAGTGTCAATAGTTACCCTTGACTATCATAAGACCACATCTCTAGCGACGCTTATCTCGTAAGGTTTTATGATACCCAATTGCAAATCTGTGCGCTTCTGCATTAACCAAAAGAATATCCTTTTTATGGTAATCCACATGTACTTTATCCCCTAGTATGTCTTTTGGTTTATGTCGCTCGTCTTTAACAACAGAAACACAAGGAATAAGAAGAGAAAGTCCTGCAATTACTCTTTCTGCCGTCTGTTTGTGCGCAAGACCACCGTCAATCACAATAAGATCTGGAAAGGTCCATTCTTTGTGAGAAAAACGCCGAAGAAGTATTTCTCGTAATCCTTCGTAATCATCATTAACTCCTTCTTCTAATTTAAACTTACGATATTCATTTTTCTCTTTTTCTCCGCCTACAAGAACTGTCATTACTCCCACTCTTCCCGTGCCTGAAATATGAGATGCGTCGTACCCCTCAATTCTGAACGACTTATCTTTAAAAGAAAGTACTTTTTCTTCTTTAATTAAAGTTATATCTTTTATATGATCAAGCGTAAATAGAGTATTACGAACAAGACTTGCCTTCTCAAAAAGATTTTTCTTAGCAAGTTCTTTCATCTCTTTTTCGAGAGATCTCTTAATTTCTTCCTTCTTCCCCTCAAAAAACTTTTGTATATTCTTAATCGTTTTTTTGTACTCCTCTTCCGAAATAAGACCAACACAAATACCAGGACAAAGTCGTAACTGAGCATTGAAGCAAGGTCTTTTAGCCCCTTCTTCACACGTGTCACGATAAGGAAACATTTTTCTTATTATTTTCATTGCCTCTTTAAGTTGCGAAAGTGAGGCGAACGGCCCATATACAGATTGAATATCTTTTTTTGAAAAACGTTTTTCAAAATCACGAATACGCATTACAAGCACTCTGGGATACCTCTCTTTGGTTATTACCACACAACTAAAACTCTTATCATCCTTCTCACGTACATTATACGAAGGAGTGTGCTCCTTGATCAGCTTACTTTCAAGAAGAAGTGCTTCAAGAACACTTCCTGTCTCTTGGTACGTAACTGTTTTAGCAACAGTAACCATACTTACAAGTCGAAGTCCTCTTGTGGTAATAAGATCATCACCAAAATAACTCCTCACCCGATCACGAAGCGACGTAGCCTTGCCAATATAGAGAATCTCGTCCTGTTCCCCTCTAAAAAAATAGACTCCGGGTGTATCAGGAAGCGAAAGAGAAGTCAGGTCTTGCTTTTTCATTTATAGTATTGTACAATAGAAACTTCCCTTGTTCAAGGATGAATAAAGGGTTCACAACTAGACCGAGGAGTTCTTAAGTGATTCAAAAGGTTGTCGACCTCCTTTTCCGAAGAGGTCAAAAAAATATGCACCCTCTCTTTGGAGAAAAAGAGCATGGTGCAGGTGGTGCGGATTGCCATTTCCCAGAAGAAGTTGCAGAGCAACTTCGAAAGGAACTGAAAGAATACACCCCAGCAACCAACTAGGAGCCATGGAAAGGTATAATGATGCCGGAGACAAAAAAAGATGGCTGGTGCAAAAAGTGTGCACACGGAGACGAGTGCACAATGCATGCACCAACCTATGTGCCAGGTGATGATGTATCACTCACGGAAGACAAACCAGCAACACCGGTTTGCTTCCAGCAACAAGAAAAAATCTTCAAGATTCCAATCTGCGAAGGACAACGCCGTCAAGGTGGCAATGTCATCAGCAGGTACTGATCGAGCAAAGGCGCACTGATGTGCGCCTTTTCATTTTGCTATAGAGCGACCAAAAATATTTTGGTGTAGCTATGTCATCCAACTTTTTACCTTATTTATTCCCCTTGATACTCTTTTGCTTTTTTGAGCACCTTCTTAAGATATGCACCTGTGTAACTCTTTGGGTTACTTGCCACTTGCTCAGGTGATCCTGACGCAACAACCCGGCCACCACCAACTCCTCCTTCTGGTCCAATATCAATAATATGGTCTGCACACTTCACAATATCAAGATTATGTTCGATGAGAACAACTGTGTTGCCTTTATCCACTAACTTATTAAGTATCTCGATAAGCTTTGCAATATCTTCATAATGAAGACCGATAGAAGGCTCATCAAGAAGATAGATAGTCTTCTCGACATGTGGACGATAGAGTTCGCTCGAAATCTTAACGCGTTGAGCTTCTCCTCCTGAAAGCGTTGTTGCGGATTGTCCGAGCTCAAGATATGAAAGTCCTACATCATTAAGTGTTTTGATACGATCATACACTGCAGGTATTTCGTAGAAGAATGTGAGCGCTTCTTCAACAGTCATTCTAAGAATGTCGTAGATACTCTTACCTTTCCACTTTACCTCAAGTGTTTCTTTCATGAAGCGCTTACCTTGGCAGACATCACATTCAACATATACCGTTGGAAGGAAATGCATCTCCACCGCAATCTCGCCATTACCTTGGCAGGCTTCACATCTTCCACCTTTTACGTTGAAAGAAAATCGAGAAGACTTCCATCCTCGCACACGAGCTTCCTCTGTCTCCGCAAACAGATCACGGATATGTGTCCATGCTCCGGTGTACGTTGCCGGATTAGATCGTGGTGTTCTACCAATTGGAGACTGATCGATAAGCACAACACGAGAAACGTACTCCGTACCAGAGAATGTCTCACAGTTAAATATCTTTACCGTGCGATGTTTTCGCTCAAGACGCGCAAGAAGATTTTTGTAAAGAATTTCATACATAAAAGAACTCTTCCCTGAACCCGACACTCCAGTGATCACGTTGAATCTTCCAAGTGGAACATTTGCAGAAAGATCTTTAATATTAAAAATATTTCCTCCAGTTACTCGAAGTGTCCCTTTGTCCGCATCTCTACGTTTTGGTACAGGAATCATTTTTTCACCACGAAGATATGAGAGGGTGAGGCTTCCTGACTTATTTTTAGGCGCAGTTAAAAGTTCATCAAGATATCCAGCAACCACCACTTCACCTCCATGTACTCCAGCCTTTGGCCCAATATCAATAATATAATCCGAAGCAAAAATAGTATCTTCGTCATGCTCAACTACGATAATAGTATTTCCAATATCACGAAGATGAGTAAGTGTCTTAATCAAACGATCATTATCACGCTGATGAAGACCAATAGTCGGTTCATCAAGTACATAGAGTGCCCCCACAAGCTGAGAACCGAGCTGTGACGCAAGGCGAATACGCTGAGCCTCCCCTCCTGAGAGAGTGTCCGCTTTTCGGTTAAGTGCAAGATAATCAAGGCCGACATTTAACATAAAAATAAGTCTCGATTCAATCTCCTTAATCACAACCGACGCAATCTCTTGCTCCTTCTTGGTGAGAGGGATACGGGCAAAATACTCTTGTGCATCCTTGATACTGAGCGCCGTAATATCAACAATGTTAATCTTCTCGGTATCATCGAGATACACATGAAGCGCTTCCTTACGAAGTCGCTTACCATTACATGACTCACATTCATCAAGTCCTCCGAAGTACTTTGTACCAAGACCATTACAAGTAGGGCATGCGCCATATGGTGAGTTAAAAGAAAAAAGTCTTGGTTCTATTTCCGGAAAAGAAAAACCACATGAGGCACACGAAAACTTGTTACTCATAATTGTTTTTTCTCCAAGAATCTCAACCTCAAGAAGCCCTTCTGACTCATGAAGCGCTCGCTCAATTGCTTCTGAGAGACGTGTGTAGGCGTCCTTTTGTGTTGCCTTCTGACGAAGCTCGTCGAGTGTAATAGAGTCAACAACTACAGAGATCTCATGCTTTTTATTTTTAGAAAGAATAATCTGCTCTCGAAGACTTTTACGTTCACCATCAACCACGGCTTCGGTGTACCCTTTGCCAAGCATATCGTAGAGCATCTGATAGTACTCACCTTTTCTACCACGAACAAGAGGTGAAAGAATATGGACTTCTGCATGAGAGAACTCAACCCCAAGCACATCTGTCTTAACCTTTTTATAGTCAACTGATTTTACGCGATCTAAAATAAAGTGCATAATCTCTTCATTTGAGAGTTTTTGTATCTTTGCGCCACATTCAACACAATACGGCTTACCGACACGAGCATAGAGTACACGAAGATAATCATAGATCTCTGTTATTGTTGCAACTGTTGAACGAGGATTACGCCCAGCCGACTTCTGATCAATCGAGATCGCAGGAGAAAGTCCGACAATTTCATCAACATCAGGCTTTTGCATCTGGTTCAAAAATTGACGAGCATAAGCAGAAAGAGACTCCACGTAACGGCGTTGACCTTCTGCAAAGATAGTATCAAATGCAAGAGAAGACTTCCCAGATCCAGAAAGCCCAGTGAACACAATCATCTTATGACGTGGCATCTCTACAGTAATATTCTTGAGATTATGTGTTCGTGCACCTTTGACGATTATTTTTTCTATTTGCTCTGGTTTTTTCATAAGGACTAGAAGATAGATATTAGACGTTAGGTATTAGAAAAATATATCCGTCTACCCCTCTACAGTTGATGCAGTATACCATAATTGACAAACAATTTCAAAAGCTGTGCAATGATTTTACTATAACCTTACATTTTGAAACAAATTCTAATATCTAACGTCTACTATCTATTATCTGTCTTTACGCATTCATAATCTTCTTATACACCTCAACAAGCGCTCTTGTGTCTGCAAGCGCAGTGTGAGCCTTAGCGTTCTCCACCTTAAGAAGATCACATAGCGCTCGAAGAGAAAACTTATCAGCTTGAGGTGCATCATAGAGTCTTCCAAAAGCAAGAGAAATAGTATCGATCTTAGCGTAATGCATACGATTCTCAACACCAGTTTCTTCAAAAGCTTGCATCAAGAACTGGTAATCAAACACAAGGTTATGAGAAACAAATGAACAACTTTGTGTCTTTTTTGCGAACTCTTCCATTGCCTTCTTGCGGTCAACTGCAAACATCCAATCTACTTCATTATATCCGTTAACACGAAGCGCTTGCTCTTCTGCACGTTCAGGTCTCTGCATCTTTATCTTCCATTCACACTCTTCTATTATCTCAAGTTTAGGTCCACGGCCCTCTCTTGGAACTTGTCTTGCAATGATAACCGCAAGTTCAATAATCTCATGATACTGCGGGTTGGTTCCTGTTGTTTCTGTATCGATAAAAGCAAGGTTGTGAATTTTCATATAATTAGAGGTTAGATATTAGACAGTAGACTTTGGAAAAAGCACAAACTCACAAGTCTTAAGCTTAAATTTTATCATTGAATGTATTTTTTTTCTAATATCTGAAGTCTAATATCTAATACCTATCTCAAGTATTTCTGTATATTTTTCTTATGCTCTTCAAAAGTTTTCGCATAATACATCTGCCCGTCTTTCCCTGTAATATAATAAAGATACTCGGTAGCTGTAGGGAAAAGCACTGCTCGTATTGCCACAAGACCTGGATTATTGAGTGGTTCTTTTGGTAAACCTCTTTCTTTATATGTCTCTTTTGCAACATCAACTTGAAGAGGCATACCAAGCGTAAGTCTTTTTAGAAGAATACCTGACACTATCTTCATATCTTTTTCTGTCTTTGCTTCCCCTTCTAAGATAGAAGCAAGAGTAAGCACATCATCAAGCGATGTAAGAGGTGAAGCAACGTTGGTCTCAGAGATTTCTTTTTCTGCTTTTTTAGAAAAAGTTGTAAGCATCAACTTAATAACATCTTCTTCTTTGTAAGAAGGAAGTAGGTAGTACGTAGAAGGGAACAGCTTACCTTTCGCATGATATTGTTCAATAAGTCTTTGAAGCACTTCCTGAGAAAATGAAGGAAATGCTTTTACGATAATTGAAGCAACCTCATACGAAGTACTTCCTTCTGGAATTGTTACAGAGAGGAGCGGTAATCTTTCGTTACCTGAAGTAAGCGAATGAATCACCTGAAGGAGACTCATTTCTCTGTCAAAAACATACCCACCAAGTTGCACCGATGTGTCTTTGTTCAGAAAAGACACCCCCGCCCTAAAAAGAAGTGGCGATGAGATAAATCCTTCTCGAAAAAGTCTTTCACTAATTGTCTTTAATGATTCATTTTCGTTAACAGTGAATTGTTTACTCTTCGGAAAGTGTTTTGTCGGGACAAAAAAAGCATAATAAAGATATGCAGAACTTACAGCAAAAACGGTAGCGATAACTGAGAATGCTGTTATGTGGTTATTTTTTTGCATACAAGAAAAATAAAAAAATACAAAACACTCACACTCTACAGTGGAAGATTAACAGGCGCCACCCCTTTAGTACTGTTAATACGAGGAAGCGTCGGAGTAGCTGCGGTTGCTCCAGGAAGATGCCAAAGAGTTGCAATTTCTTCTAGGTTCGCTGTAAAAACCCACTCGGGTTGAGGGTGACCAAACGGATGAAAGATACCTTCATAGATCATTCTGAAAATTTTGCGATGCTTCATTGGGGAAGACCAGAAAAACCGGTCCTCCCATTGATCCAAGACTTTTCTTCCTCCTATGTGCGGGAAAAAAGCTTCGCGTTCCACGTAAGCTTCAAACATTTCTTCTGTTCTCCACTCAACACCATGGAATCTCTTTTGCCAAGGATAATCATAAGGATCAGAAGTTCCAAGACCAAAAGAGTTAACTCCTTTAAAATTTCTCGGGAAAACTATTAAAGGGGGGACATTGCTCCCTTTAAAATTCTCTCTTTTAGCAATATAAACAAGACGAATATTAGTCAGAGCAAGATGTTTAGAAAATTTTCTATTAATAGCTTCAAGTTCATCTTTTTCATCTTGCGTTAAACTCATTTCTGGTTTAAAAACCGGCTTCGTCTCCAGAAATTGAGCAAATTTCTTTTTTGGTTTTTTAATTTGCTTACCATCCTTATCTGTTTCTATATCAAATAATTGCTCATAAGATCCGTCTTCATTTTTTTTATAAGCATCCACAACAGAAGGAACACCAAATTCATCTGCCTTAACTGAACCTTTTATATTCCAAGAAGCTGTTCTTATTTGTTCTTTTCTCGAGTCAGCCATTTCTTTTAGATTAAGATGTTTATGCGTCACCGGATTAACATACAGTTTTGGCATTTTCTTATCGTTATAAACACTTTCATCAGAAAAAAGAATCTGATACCACATATGCTCACCTTTTCCGAGAGTCCCCATAGCTTCCAATATTGGAACAATAGGATCTATCTTATATTCTTCTTTTGGATCTTTATCGAGACCATAATCAACATACGTCTTAAATGGTAAAAAATCAGCAGGCAGAGATACTTTATCATCTTTTTCTCCGGGAACATCACTCTCTGAACCACCTTTCTTATAAGGTTTGCCTGTTTTTGGATTAGTTGGTATCCATTTAGCTGAAGGTTTATACATTGCTCCGAACATAGAAACATCATTAGACAAATGATGGTATCTAATAAGTTTTGTGTAATCATCAGCTTCCACAATTTCTATCCCGGGATACTGAGCATAAAAACTTGCTTCTACTAAATTCTTAAACCTTGACTGAATACGAACATAAAAATGAACGACACCTTCTATTGAAGCTATTTCAAGTGAAGAAAACACTGCCTGCTTGCCAAGAATTTTTGTATCATATTTTGTACTTACTCCACCATTTTGTAATAATGAAGAAATAGCAAGCTCTGTAGCGTACGGAGATTTATTGATTTCGGCAGGAAGTTTAATTTCAAGCATTGTCCATTTCAAACTATTATTATATTCCTGGTTCCTATACATCATCCAAAATCTAACAAACCAAATGAAGAGTAAAGAAAGTAAAGTAATATAAACAAAAAGAAGACCTATGTCGATAAGTATCTGCATACTTAGAAAGTATACCATGTCCCTTATTCTTCAGTACAAAAAAATAGTGGATCAAAAAAGCCACGGACATACGACATATCCGTGGCTAGAACAAAACTCTTTTTATGAAACCTTGTAAAGTTTTTTGAGATACTCGACCAGGTCACCAAGTGAAGCATTCGGAGTATACCCGCTTCCGCTCTGATCAGAATACTTCTCAAAACGAGAGTGTTCAATTCCGATGTGGTCAAAGAAACTCCCTTCTTCAACACCGCCACCAAGAACTGGTTTGACTGCGTGCATATTCCACGAGGCGAACACAAAAGAAGAGTAAAAAGCTTCAAGAGGAGACTCGGCCCGCTTCAAACAAAATACCATCTGAGCTGCACACCGAAGCAAATGATGAGGCAAAGACAAGACTTCAACGCGTTTCCATCCTTGTTCAGATGCAAACTTGATCAAATTATCACACTCCGCAGGAGTGTGTGGGGACGCGGGGATCTGAAGAACAGGAACATTACGCTTATGCAACATATCTCTCCAGGAATCTGCTCCGGCATACGCCAAATTCTTTTCTCGACACACCTTATCGGACAAACCATTCACAACCACGACAGGAGCAACTCGCCGACGAACCAAAGAACATGCGTGAGAAATGAGTGCTTTATCGAGCTCGTCACTCCTAATTGATGAACCGTGAATGAAAATTGCATCTGCGGTATGTTTTGGAGGAGTATGCAACAACATGAGAGCCTGCATCATTTCTTCTGCATTAAGAGAACTCATTAACTTTCCCCTTTCAGGAAAACGGAACTTGACACCATGTCAAGTATCATCCAAAAAAACACTACCATAAAAAATACAAAAAAGCAATAGAAAAATAATCACCCTACATTTTCAATGTGTAGGGTGATTATTTTTTAAAACTGCAATTTGTAGATCTGCTACACAACTGTATAATCTCCAGCAACCTTACGGAAATGTTTAGTATTTTGAAGGTTTACAAGCACAGTGTTAGGCTTTACGATGCGCTTCTGTAGTACACGCTTAATGATTTCATCTTTTGGAAGAGGGCGACCTGCCTCCTTAAGAACTTCAGTAATCACATCACGGACAACGCCACCTGTATGACCCCAATCCTTAAGGCCGTACATTCCGCGACCAACAAGAACAAAACGAGAATCCTTGATAAGTTCATTATGACATGTCGCAACATGTGCCTTCTTACCAAAAGTCTTGTTAATCTCTTGCGCAACTTCCTTGAAGTGCATAGGACGATTAGCGCGACGCATAATAAGGTATGCATAATCCTTAATACCACGAGCCTTTACATGAGGAGATGAAGTGCGACCCCATTCACTTAACTGATTCTTGCCAACAACCTTAGAGAGCGCAAGGTAACGATAAATAATCTCCTTGTTCTCCTTATACTCAGCAATAAGCTCGTTAAGATGACTCATAAATCTTGAGAACACCTCTTCTTCTCCAATAAGATCTTCTTCACTTATAGATCCATAGAGCTTATGGAGTGCTTGACGTACATGTTCAGCAGTCTTATCGTTAGTTGTGAAGTGAGCGTGGAAATGATCGTCTTCTTTATGCTTCTTAAAATCTTCACCAAGTGCAAGATAGAGATTGATATGATTCTGAATCACAGGATCCTTAGAGATATGACGCATAAGATGATCCTCTGAGACAACAGCACCGAGATCTTCAACAATCTTCTTGAGTTCTTCGAATACAAAAAGATGCTCTTTGTACTCCTTAGACTTCTTGATAGAAGTGAGTGCAAAGTTTTCGATCTGTCTTACTCGTTCACGAGTAATATCATATGTCTTCCCGATTGCTTCAAGGGTCATTCTATTTTCTTTCTCTAGACCATAACGATTGATCACGATTTCTCGTGTTCTTGGGTTAAGCGTCGAAAGAAGCTTTTTGGAAACGGCTTTGGGTTTAAAAGTAATACCTGACATATGATTTATTAAATTAAGTTATTCCATTCTACCAGAACTTGCCAAAAACGTCAAATAACGATATTGATAATTTTGTTTTTGATAATAATAAGCTTCTTTGGTTCACTCTCATGCACGTACTTTTTGTAAATTTCACTTGATTTTAAAGCGTTTTTTAGGACATCCTCACTCTCGTCATGTTTAGCAGAAAGTTCACCTCGTAACTTGCCATTAACCTGCACTGCATATACCACCGTATCTAAGGTGAGTTTTTCCACATCATACGAAGGCCATTTTTCCTCATGAATTGAACGATCTCCTTCCTTAAAACCGTACATTTCCCACAATTCCTCAGCAAGATGAGGGGCAAAAGGCGCAATAAGAAGGACTGTAGTCCTGTAAACTTCTCTTGCCACTCCTTCTTCCTTTTCAAGAGCATTAAGGAGAATCATGAGTGAAGAAACAGCGGTATTGAACTTAAAGCTTTCAATATCTTCTCCAACTTTTTTGACTGTTTGATGAAGCAATGTTTCGTTTTCTTTACTAAGTAAAACACCCTCTTTAAGCGACTCGCCAAGTCTTACAAATCGATCAAGAAAACGCTTCACACCCTGAACTCCTTTTGTGCTCCATGCAACCGCTTGATCAAAAGGCCCCATAAACATCTCATACATACGGAGTGTATCTGCTCCATACTCATGAATAATTTCATCAGGATTCACAATATTGCCCCATCTCTTACTCATCTTGCGACCATCTTCTGCAATAATAAGGCCGACCGTTTGAAGCTTGGTAAAAGGCTCATCGTAATGCACATACCCAAGATCGTAGAGGAACTTATGCCAAAATCGTGCATAGATCAAATGCCGTGTTGCGTGTTCTGCGCCACCAACATAAAAATCAACAGGGGACCATTTCTTTTCTTTTTCTTTATCCGCAAAGACTGTATCATTCTTAGGGTCGATATAGCGAAGGTAATACCATGATGAGCCCGCCCATTGTGGCATAGTGTTGGTTTCGCGACGAAAAAGCTTCGCTTTTTCGTCGCCTTTATCACAACTCACAAACTCCCCTTCTTCATTAATATATCCATACACTTCGACCCAGTCCTTAATAGTAGCAAGAGGGCTCTCCCCTGTCCCCGTTGGTTCGTATGCGTCCACCATAGGAAGCTCTACAGGAAGTTCACTGTCAGCAACTGCATAAGACTTATGATTCTCATCAAACACGATTGGAAACGGCTCTCCCCAATATCTCTGTCGCGCGAATACCCAGTCACGAAGCTTGGTCTTAGTAACAATTTTTCCACCAACTTTCTCAGTAATCTTCTTACGAGCTTCTTCTGAAGTAAGTCCTGTGAATAGATCTGAGTTAATGAGTATTCCGTCGTCAGTTACTGAACCAGTATCTGTTGCAATTACCTGTTTAACAACAAGATTAAATCTCATTGCAAACTCATAATCACGTTCATCATGAGCTGGCACTGCCATAATTGCCCCTGTTCCATACTGAGGAAGTACATAATCAGCAATAAATACCGGAACTTGTTCATTATTAACAGGATTAACTGCAAAGATTCCTTCTAACTTCACCCCAGTTTTTTCTTTTCCTTCTGCAGAACGATCAATATCAGTTTTTTTCTTGACCTCTTCTTGATACTTTTTTACTTCATCACCATTAGTAATCACACCCTCTGTGAGAAATTTTTCAACAAGAGTATGCTCTGGTGCAAGTACACAGTACGTACAACCAAAGAGTGTATCCGCTCTTGTGGTAAACACAGTGAACTTCGCATCAAGCTTAGTACCTGTCGTCTCTACTCTAAAATCTATCTCACTTCCTTCTGAGAGTCCTATCCAATTACGCTGAAGCTCCTTAATATGAGGCTCCCAGTTAAGCTTATCAAGATCATCAACAAGACGCTTCGCATAATCAGTAATACGAATAGTCCATTGACGAAGTGGCTTCTTTTCAACATCACTTCCACAACGCTCACACTTACCATCCTCAAGATCCTCATTTGCAAGTCCTGTCTTACATGAAGGACACCAAACAATAGGATCATAACTCTCATAAGCAAGACCTTTTTTATACATTTGTTTCCACATCCACTGGGTCCATTTGTAAAACTTAGGGTCAGTAGTATTCACTTCTCTTTCCCAATCATAATTAAGACCAAGCATCTGTAATTGTGCCTTATACCTCGCAACATTCTTAGCAGTGGACACGTTAGGGTTAACCTTATTCTTAAGTGCATACTGCTCAGCAGGAAGACCAAAAGCATCGAACCCCATCGGATGAAGCACATCGTATCCCTGCATCCTCTTAAGACGACTATATACATCAGTTGCAATATACCCCTTAGGATGTCCCACATGAAGCCCTTCACCGGACGGGTACGGAAACATATCTAGAATGTAGAACTTTTTGTCTCCTCCTTCTTGTGTTTTGTAAAGGTTATTTTCTTCCCATTTCTTTTGCCATTTTTTCTCAATGTCGTTGTGATTATATGATGCCATAGATACTTCCTATACTACCAGATGAAGAATAAGAAGAAAAGAAAAACGTTGTCTAGACAACAGATCGCTTTGCTTACAGACAATAGAGTATAGACAAAACCAGAAGAGCGATACCGTAGGTATCGCTCTTCTGGTTTATACTTTGCATGTATCTGTTATCTACTTATCTGTGTTCTGTAAGCAAAGCGGTCTATCTTTCTATCTCCCATAATACATTTCCGGAGTAATGATTCTCTTGAAACAAGTCTTGCCTACACCATGATTCCAAAACGGTGTCTGGTCTCCATCATAATAGTAATTCTGTGCTGAATACTTAGCATCAATACTACTTAATGCTGGGGCTGACGAGACAACTACAGGCTCTGACATTCCCATACCTGAACCATTAACATCTCTTTCTGTTTCGAATACAGCACAAAGCTCAAAGATAGCCTGATTAGTGAGTTCTTTTTTGTTGAGAGTGTAGTTCATCTTCACAACAGCCTGCTGAATCAAATGATATTCATACGGTTCTTTGGTAACAGGATCAACTGGTACTTGGAATCCTTGGAAAGCGTTGGTAAGCTCATCTAACTTTTCTGGAAGCATATCCTTCATGTTCACTTTATTAAGCAATTCTTGCTGTAGTTGAGAAATGTGTCCAAGTCTCATACTGTCAATCTTCTTTGCTCTCATGACACTTGGTGAACCAACTATATTTACACTCCACACAACAGCAATAAGAACGACTACAGATGAGGCAAGTGTAATAAGTACAGGAACCTTGGTCTTCTTGCTATAGTCACGCTTAAGTGCGTAATAATAGTATCCAAAAAGTGCAAGCGCTACAAAGAAAACACTGAGTGCTCTATAGCCGAACCTTACCGAAAGCTCACCTCCTAAGTATGTATAGATCACTGAGATAAGTGTGCCGATAAGCGTAAGCACTGTTACAAAAAGTGTAAGATACACCATGAACTTACGCACAGGAATATCCTGCTTGTACAAAAACTTCTTAATATCAGAAGAAGTGTACCAAGAAAGAAGCGTATAAATCGGGAACATTACCACTATAGAAGCAACCGCAAAACGCATTGTTGATTCTGATGTGTCTGCATAATACCCTGGTGTGCTTAGAATATCTGGAAATCTACGATCGATCGCAGTAAAAAGAATTTGCAATAAATTAGTCACACTTGTAATAAGTGAAATTGCAATTCCTAAGTATACGAACACATCGAGTGCTTTTGTTTTATTCTCTTGATGCATAGAATGTGGATTAATTAATGAATAAAAAAACTTAACACCTCCCGCAAGAATCACAAGGAGTAAAAGAACAACAACTATAAAAATTGTTACTGCCATACCCTTACAGTATAGCATTTTTGTGCTATAGTGGACACTATATGCAATCTACTCCATTATCAAAAGCAGAGTCCTTCGCGCTTGGTGTCACACGAGGCATCGGGTCTATCTGGTCAGTAATTATCCATACAATCGTCTTTATCTTTGCTTTTGTACTTGTTCTCTTTGGAATCAATTTCGAAAAAGTGCTTCTTGTGCTTACTACACTGGTCTCGCTCGAAGCAATCTATCTCTCTATCTTTATTCAAATGAGTGTGAACTACCAAGCGAGAGCACTTGCAAGTGTCGAAAAAGAAATCGATGAAATTGCAGAAGATGTTGAAGAAATTCAAGAAGTAAGTGGAGAAATTCAAGAAGATATCGAAGAGATTCAGAAGGATGTGGATGAGATTCAAGAAGATGTTGAAGAAATTCAGGAAGCCAACGAAGAGATTCAGGAAGATATCGAAGAGATTCAGAAGGACGTTGATGAGATTCAGGGTGACGTTGAAGAGATTCAGAAGGACGCTGATGAGATTCAAGAAGATGTTGAGGAGATTACCGATGATCAGGACGAAAACAAAGATTCAACCTCAAATAAAAAATAGAGCAAAAAAGTATCAATAAACAAGTATCAATATAGAGAAAGCGCGACCCGCGGTCGCGCTTTGCTACACTGTTTCAAAGTTTTTCTTCGTAATTAGCTTCGGAAAACTTACCATCAGAAACAAGATAACGTTTGTTCCCAACAAAAAGATACCGAAGGGACTCTTTATAGACGGAAAGCATGCCACCTGTAACTGATTTTTCTAACAAAAAGGAAGCGAATGATTGTGCACTCACCAAAACTTCAAAACTGTTGGTGTTAGGAATAGGTAACACCTCAACCCTTGCAACCCTGGAAAGTTCAGAATCCTTGAATCTTTCGAGGAACGGAGCAATCAAAGAATCTGACAGTACATACACCGCATTATCAGGGATTGCGCTGTTCTTGACATATTGAGCGAAATCAATCCACCATCCATGCCTCGCTCTTATATGAAGACTAGAGACAGTTCGAATATCGGCTTCCGCATGTAATTCAACCTGAACATAACCAGGCTTATCATTTTCTGTAATAAATAAGCCAGCTTGTTCATCGTTTTCAAAAATTTCACCAGAAAAAAACTCTATGAAAGAACCAACCTTCTCAATTGGAAGCTCGTACACTTGGACAACACGACGCATGACAATCTCCTTTGATCAAAGTAAGTTGAAACACCAATATTGCATACTAATACACAAAGATATCCTAGTCAAGCACATGGAGCAACCAATTCACTGTAGCGAGTACCACTGCGAAGAACATTGCCATTGGAATAGAAGGAAGCATGAAGCCACTCACTATGTGACTTACAATAAGCACCATAAGCGTATTAATCACTACTGAGAATAGCCCAAACGTTACGGCGTTGATAGGAATAGAAATAAGTACGAGAATTGGCTTAATGGTGTGATTAAGTAGCGCAAGCCCAAAGTATACAAAAAAAGCTGTACCAAAAGTCTGAAAGGCTTGATTCGAAGTGTCAAAGACAAGAGGTACACCAACCTTAGTAAGATAGCTTGCGATAAGAATTGCTGTTGTTCGTATAAGAAGATGACGCAACATACATGTAATAAAATTTATGCGGTGAGAAGAGTATATACCTCCTCTAGTTCTTCTTTACTTGCCTGATACACATTTCGCTTGTCGAAATCATCTGGATGATTCGTAGGAATAAGATGTACATGAGCATGAGGAACAGCATACCCTTCGACAACAACACAGACACGCGTGCACCCAAGCTTCTCTTCCATATGAAGAGCAAGTTTTTTTGCCACCTGCATCAAATGTGTGTAGGTTTCGTCATCAAGATGAAAAAGTTTATCAACTTCTTGTTTAGGAATTACGAGGGTGTGCCCTTTTTGCATCGGATTAATATCGAGAATTGCAAAGACTGTATCATCTTCGTACACAAAGTACCCAGGTATCTCACGGGATGCAATTTTTGAAAAAATACTCGACATATGATTTTGTGTTTTGTTGTGTGTACTCAGTATAGCAGATTTTAGAAGCTAGATATTAGACGTTAGACTTTAGACTCTAGATAAAAATACAACACAAGAACGACACCTTCGGTGTCGTTCTCTGTATTCTCTATTATCTAAAGTCTAACGTCTAAAATCTATAACCGCTAATTACGAATAACCAATAACGAATTACCATTTTACATTTTTTTCAAAAAACTTCTTCTATGAAGCGGGGTAAGCCCATGCTTATGTATCGCTTCATAGTGAGCCTTGGTACCATAGCCAACATGAGAATCAAAACCATACAGCGGATAGACCTCATGCATTGTCTTCATGAACATGTCACGATATGACTTAGCAATAATTGAGGCAAGCGCAATCTCTCCGATCTTTTCATCTCCTTTAATCACCGTCTCCTGCGAATAGGTTTCTGGAGCATGAAGTGCCCCATCAAGAAAAACAAATGAATGCGGACTTACATCCTTACTATGAAGAACAGTAAGTGCATGTTTGATAGCTTCATTGATGGCAGGTGTAAGGCCGATTTCATCAAGACGCTCACTTGAAATCTCACCTATACCAAAGAGAATTTTCTTTTCTTTTGTAAAATCAGCAAGTGAAGTAATAATTGCTTCACGGTTCTTTTCGGTAAGCTTCTTACTATCCTTAAGAATTCTCTTTGGGAAAAGATCCAAGATATCGACATCATCTCTCACTGCACACGCACACACCACAAGAGGTCCAGCGATAGGACCACGACCAACTTCATCAATACCGATTCGATAAGAATGCATACGCTCTATAGTGTATAGCAGAAAAACAAAAAGCAAAACCGCAAGCACTATTAAAGGTTGCTTGCAGTTTTTTTTGCTTATGAATTCCTTTGCTTACCCGAAGAGCGTTTACTCTCTACAGGAAGTACAAGAACAAGAGAACCTGCGAAAAGAACCAGATAAGGCCTCATAAGCATACACAAGAGAAGATACGGATTGAACATGACAACCTCTCTTCCAAAAAAGTACGTACTGCAACCTAGTATACAGCCAGCTCTACAAAAAAAGAAAGCGTAACTCATAGAGCGCGCTTCCATCACTTGCCTAGGGCAAAAAAATCAAAAACCAAAACGAACAAAAACAGGGAGATGATCACTCACCTTGTGTGCACCGACCACATCAACGTTACCATCTTTTCTGAAGTAGTCGTTGACGAAATCAACAGCACCACTCTTACACACCTTCACCCCTTTTGGAAAGATGTGGTCAAATTCTTGGAACAAATATCCGCGATTCGCTGAGTACTCTTTTCGTAATGTTGTTCTTGTGTTGACCACATCATAACCATAACCCATACTAGCAAAAAGATCATTAATCTTCCCTGCTTGAATATTGAAATCTCCAGAAAAAATTGCATGTGAGGGAGACGTAATTTCTTGTGCTTCCGTAAGTCGCCTCACTTCTTCGAGTGGAGCCTTGTTAGAAGGTACTGCATGGAATGTGAAGAATGTAACTGATTTCTCTTCAAAAGAAACAGTAACTGCATATGGCTCCCTACTTACACTCTTTTCAATCGAAGTAACGAGTGTAGCACTATCACGAGAAAAAGTAAGTCCTTTTCTTATGATGAAAGCATACCGCTCAGTCTCAGTGTTACGTGGCATTGTCGGGTTAGATACAACGTAGTCGAAACCTACGTGCTTCTTTTTATCAGGAAGCTTACTTGCTTCTTCGTTCATATACCCAACAAGCTTTGCAATCGCTTGAGCACCATACTCCTTACCAGCATTTACTTCTTGTACTCCAATAACATCTGAAGGTGCGAGCACTTTTGCCATGACACGAAGTGCGTCATCTGACTTAGACTTACCAAAGTTAAGCAAATTCCAAGACATGTAGGTATAAGGACATGGATCCTTATCTCCCTGTTCCACCTTCTGCGATGCTGGAGCTTCTTGTGTGCAAGCAAACAAGAAAACAAGAGCAAACGCAATAAGATACTTTGCGTTCATGATCAAAATCCTTTCTAAAAAACAACTCACATGATACTACAATATGTTGGTAACTAAGTCAAAAAATATTTAATTTTTTCCTTCATATTTACACACTTTCTTTCTTGGTTTAGTTAATCTTATCCCCTTCATTCCTCACTCCTCATTCTTCCTTCTTTTCCCTACTCATACCTCAGCGCCTCAATTGGATTGAGTTCTGATGCTTTCTTGGCACAAGAATAACTAAAGACAGCTACAAAAGCATCCCCGCTATCTTCTCTGCAAAAAGTCTATGATTAGCTACCACCTTCTCTGGTAACTCATGCGTTAGCTTATGCCAAGCAAGTGCCTCGATATCATCAAGCGGAGTAACTTCGCCATGTCTATACTTAGCCAAAAAAAGTGCACTCACAATCTTGTGATCATTATCTCTATAACGCCAATCGTCAATCTTATGACTCATGCAATAGCTAAGTGAATCAACAACAAGATCATCTCCAGCTTCTTCTCTAAGTTCTCGTAACGCAGAATCTTCAAGGGAGTTATCTACTTCTGGATCAAAGAATCCACCAATAAATCTATATTGCGTCTCTCTCTTTTTGCGACCAAGGAGTACGTATTTTTCTCCGTACTCTTCTTTGTATACCGCAATATCAACAACAGCCATCCCTGTCTTGTAGAGTGTTGTAAGTGCATACACCATACCTTCTCGTTCCTGATCACCAAATGATTCTGGATCACGAGACTTCACTTGCTCACGTACCTTTGTACCAGAAATTGCTTCTATTTCATCAATTACTTGATGCTGATAAAGCCCATGATAATATCGTATGAAGCTGTCACGTGACCCGTATAGACAAACAGCAAAAGTTTCTTGTGTCTCTTGCTCTAGTCGCACAACCTCCTCTCCGATAAGAAGATCAAGTTCTTGTGACCATGCTTCATTAGATAAAGGATGATCTTGAAGAGAAAGAACTATGAGCTTAGCATTTGGATTACAATGTTTTTTAAAAGCTTGCTTCACCATAGCAGTTCTTACAGAAAGGGAAAGAGGGTTCTTGCTGTCCGGTTGATTAACCTTATACCCAAGCACAACAATAAGCACATCAACTTCACGAGCAGTAGAAGTGAGTAAATGAAGATGTCCCTCATGAAGAGAAGGAACTTGGAACCTTGCTACGATGACACCGATTTTTTTCATATGTTAAAAGTAAAAAATAATAAGAGTTTTAAAAACATACAAGTCTTTCCATGCAATTTTTGGAAAGTATACTACTTTTATGCTTTATAAAACTGGCGAAGTAATACAACACTTCGCCAGAGAGATAGTGGTTAGACCACCACGTCGCTTGCAACAAGCCCTTCCGGGTGGAAGATCTTCATGTAACGATCAATCTCTTCTTTTGGACCAGTCGCCTTATTCGGATTGTTAGAGAGCTTCACACAAGGGCGACCATTTGCTCCTACGACTTTGCATACAATCGAGAAGGGACGCATGTCTTCGTTGCCAGGGACAACCCCCTCTGTATCATTTGCGAAGAGAGTTCCCCACCCAAAAGTATAGAGATGATTGCCATTGAAATGTGACGCAAGCCTCTCCATCTCAGGAACATTAAGCCCATCAGAAAAGATGGAGATCTTAGTCTTCGGATCAATGCCATGCGACCTAAGCCATGCCTTGTAACGCTCACCTTCTACGATTGGATCACCTGAGTCCTGACGCTGTCCACGCCAATTCTTCAAGAATTCTGGCGCATTACGATAGAACTGTTCTGACCCGTAGGTATCAGGAAGCATGATGCGCATAGCTTGTCCGTACATCTCTTCCCACTTCCGAAGAATGTCATACTGGGTAGAGATCATGTCATCTGGATGATTCTGCAGAGCAACAGCAACCATTGGCATCTCATGAGCATTTGTGCCGATCGGAACAAGATCTTGATTGAAGGCCATCCACGTGTTGGATGTACCAACAAATTTGTTTCCAAGAACCTTAACCGCGGTCTTGACGGCATGCTTTTGCCACAGATGCAAGAACCTACGACGAAGCGAGAAGTCGGCAAATGTAATTGGTGAAGAAAAATTACGAATGCGGTAAAGATTAGATACAAGTCTATGGTCAAGAACTTCAAACAAAGAATCAATTGCGAAAGAAGAGAGTCTCTTCATCACGCCACGATAGTACAGTTCCATGATGAGAGGAAGCGCAAGCGTCTCCCATTGACTCACCTCGCACCACTTACCCGTGAACGAAATCTCAGTGACACCGTCTGATTGAGTAATCTGATACGGAGGAAGTTGGAAGTTCCAAAGGAATTGCAAAAACTCTTCCTTGAACATGTACTTTTCATAGAGATCAATACCACGCAAGTAATAAAGATCAGTACGACGGAACCGAAGCGACCGAAGATGATCAAATGCCCGCTCAAGATCTTCACGATCAACGAACTCAAACAGTCGCACCTTCTTATCACGAATGATCACCTTGAAGGTAACCACAACATCCGGATAATACTTATGAATCCATTGTCCCATGGTGAACTTATAGAAGTCATTCTCCATGAGACTTTGAACTGGCGGAACAAACGTGCTACCGAAGACAGAGTTCTTCACTTCTTCGACGAGCGCGCGCAGATTCGTGTCCATATGTGCCTCCTTTAGGCGATTTGTAACAAAGAACAACACTTTCTTCTCAGAATCTTCCTCTAAGGTGAAGATTCTGAGAGGATTGATTCTACAAGAGATTTTGTTTCACTATCAATGACTGAAGTAGCGATAGTATCTCTTCTGTCAAAACCAAATGCACGTCTTGATGTAAGGAATACAGGAGGGAGTTGTACCCGCTTGTACTCAGTGTTGTATGCATTCCATGCATGGAGAATCGCGTCTACAAATGCTTGCTTAGTTCTAAAATACGTTTCAAAAGAACCAGAAGCAAGTCCTATTGTTTTCCAAAAATCACCACGAAGATACAGCTTAAGTAATGTCTTCACACCAAGCCTTGTCTCACAAAACGCCTTAAGAAGGGCATCATGAAATTCATACACAATTGGATCACCTTTTCCTTCGTCTACGTTCTGTGCGTCAGATAGTTCTGCGCTTGGAACGATAGTAAGTATTCCTTCTGGAATAAGAGAAACTTGTGACTTGCTGTTGATATATCGCGCAAGAGCATACACTTGTCCTTTCCAAAGATCCCCAAGGAATGCAGACGCTCCTGCCCCATCGCCATAGAGTGTAAAATAGTTCATTGCGACTTCTGTCTTATTGCCATTACAAGTAAAGACTCCTTGATACTGTGAAGCAAATGTTGCAAGTACAGACCCACGAAGACGTGCTTGTATATTTTCTTTGGTAAGAGTAGTAACTTCCTGTACACCACTTGCTGTAAGGAGCCTCACTTGCTCTTCATACAATCCTTCAATTGGAACAACTTGATAGGCAACACCACACCGCTTAGCACATTCTTCTGCAAGGCGTTTTGTGGTTACAGAATTCCATCTTGTCGGCATATTAATCGCAAGAATCTTTTCACTTCCAAGTGCCCGAACCAAGAGAGCAAGCATAAGTGCAGAATCAATACCGCCAGAAAGCCCGATGATGATTTTTTGAAAAGGAGTATAAAAAATTTTAATTCCTTGAATAAGAGAATCATGAAGCTCCTCTATCTCACTTTTTCTTACATAAGGAGTAAGTAGCTTACATGAAGGATCACAATCAATAGTATCACAAGTAGGGTCATACAACTTCGCACGATATGCAAACTCACCTTCTCCGGTAACAATCACTGACGCACCATCGAAGAGCACGAGATTCTTGCCATTATTCTGAAGCCCAACACAATTCACATACACAAGAGGAACACCTATAGTCTTACTTCTTTTTGTAAGCATTGTTTCGCGAGCATGCCATTTTCCAAGAGTCCATGGAGATGCTGAGATATCGATAAGAAGATCTACATGTGCTTGTGCGTACATAGTTGCAAGAGAAATCTGGTACTCATCTTCCCACATATCCTCACACACGGTAAGTGCTAATGAATACACACTTCCATCTTTTCTTGTAATACAAAATGGTCTAAAAAATTTTTCATAAGAAAGCCCCATTTCTTGTGCCAACTTATATGCAGGATAAAAGTGTCTCGCATCATCAAAAATTCTATACTTAGGAAGATGTGTCTTAGGCATATACCCACTAAGAACACCGTTACTTACATACTGTCCGTTCTCTGCGATACACACCGCATTATACTTACGCATACGACCATCTTCTCCAATTGTATTCTCATCACAAACAATATTTCCCCAAATAATTACAATGTCAGTACTTGCTTCTCGCACTCGCTCATTTGCATCTCGTAGCGTCATAAGCAAATCTTCGTATTCAAAACGATCACCAAGAAGATACCCAGAAATACAGAGTTCAGGAAAGATAACGATTTCCGAATGATCATCTTTTGCTTTTTGTATACAAGAAAACATTCGCTTAAGATTACCTTCAATATCAAGAGGCTTAACTTCTAGTTGAGCGATAGTGATGCGTGGGTAAGTGTTCATAGGTGATGATGTTATATTAATATGTGTATATTATACACTAATTAAAAAAAGAATGCAAGCCTTATCCACAGTTTCCACAAAAAAGCTTGTTTTATAAGGAGTTTTGTAGACTTCTTGTACAAAAAACCAATCAAACAAAAAAGCCTCTTACAAAATCATCCGAAGATGTATCTAAGAGGCTTGCGTAGAGGGACGTATTTGTCTTTATCTACGTATAAAAGAACAACTCAGTTTACTTACTACCCACCAAACCCGCCAGTTGCAACTTGCGAGAAGGCTTTGCCCCCTTGCGAAGCGCGTACCGCGGATTGAGAGACAAGCGCGAACGCTTTGCGGATCTCACTTTGCGTATTACCTGGATTGAGCACCCAAGCCGGAGGAATACCCATACCCCCTTTTGCTTTTGCAGATGATAGCGTGTCAGCTTGTTTCATCTGCTCTACCTCAGCCTTGGTCCAGCCACTTGCAACTTCATAAAAGTCAGTGTACTGATCATCAATGCCCATGAAGAGCACGATATGGCGCTCACTCCTAACCATATCTTCGACAATCTTGCGCACATCAGAAGCAGTCTTTGCAGAATGTACATCAGCACCGTCAGTAATGATTGCACCGACCGTACGAACAGCAACTCCGTTATCAAGGAACTCCTGTGCCTTTGCAAGCTGAAGCCCGAGAAAAACGATGGACTGATCATAGAGTGGGGTGCCTTTGTTCGGATTATAGTTCTGCACAGTCATAGGAACAGTCTGATCCAACATCACAAACGGATAATGTTGGTGGCCATTCAAGTACATGCACTGCGCAAGGATGCTATCCTTCTGCTTAGATGCACCAAGTGAATCAATCACAAGATTGTGACCATCACGCACCACTTGGGAATTACCCGCACTACGAATAGAACCAGAATCATCAATCAGAGTACCGACGAGAGTAACCCCATCAGATGCGGTCACATCATCAACTGAGATACCAAGACCAGCTTGAATCTGATTACCAACATCAGGAACCGTTACAAGTTGCATTGCTTGTGTCGACAAATCACCGACATTGACGGCCCCACCGAAAAGGTCCTTAACGGAAACTGAGCTCATGATGAACTCCTTTCTTTGGTTGCTTGGTTAGGTTCAGAGATCCATGCCGGGCCAGTCTGCCATGCTTACCGTCGAAGTGACGAGCTTCATGCCAGCCTTTTCCCAGCGAGCAAACGCCATCTCTGCTTGCGAAGTGCAATCGAGATAGAACCCTCCCTTACCATCAGGCACCGTCACAGCTGACATAAGATCAGTCACAACGTATACCTTCTTTGCAAGTTCAGGATCTTGAGCGTTGATCTCATGCAAAAGGTCGTCCGTAGAAGACGCGACACAGTGACTCGAAGCTTGACCTGCAATAATCACTCGATCCGCATCAAGGAGCGTTTTCACAAAATTGGAATTCTTTTGTGCAAGCGCGCCACCTTGCCAGGTTGTCGTGACTTCAGGTGAAAGGATCGAGTAATTCTCTGTCAGAGGATTACCACCCTTCACTTCTGCGTTCGACCAAGCGCTACGAACATACGAATGGAACATGCGTGCTTCATGCACAACACCAACCAGCGCGTGCCCATCAGATCCAATGATGCAATGCTCAGGCCACAGATAAAGCTTGTACTTACCAGCCTTTTCAAGCTCTTGGCAATAGTACAAAACTTGTTTTTGAAGCCAAGCATACTGACCACCGAACTGCTTGAAGAGCCAAGCCATTGCCGGATGTGGTGCGAACTTACCCTTCCTAATTTCTTCAGTTGTAATCTCAGTATGAGGAAGAGGTGCAGACCCGGTTGCTGTTTCAACCCAAAACGACGGAAAGAAAATCTGGTGAGAAAAGTGAGTGTCGAGCGTTACCGTTGTCTCAGTAATGTTCTTCACTTCACGATAGATGAACTCAGCA
The DNA here is from genome assembly GCA_964510805.1 of uncultured Candidatus Saccharibacteria bacterium. Taxonomy (GTDB): domain Bacteria; phylum Patescibacteriota; class Minisyncoccia; order Phycocordibacterales; family UBA5272; genus UBA11704. Next base: position 17,364 of record CAZEDG010000004.1, on the reverse strand, counting down.
AGACGCCGAGAATCATCGATTGCACCAGTACCAGAACGACCACCAACATACAGAGTTCCTTCCGGGAGACAGAAGTCCTTCTGCACATCGATCATGAGAAGGTGTACCTTCTTTTTGTCAGTGTTGTGAGGACGAATCTTCTCACGCTTGATGGTTTCCTGTGCTTCGAGAAACACAGCTCGTTGATCGGGGCGATATGCCCAGTTGGATGCATTGCTCGCGTTGTAGAATGACGGGTTCATGCTCAGTTTCCTTTCATGGTTGAGCGTTGATGAAAAATAACCTGGAGATCTTCTGACCTCTTCTTGTTATTTCATTTCCAAATTCCAGATCTCTCCATTTCGCACAGAGACAATTCCTGGGTTTCCAGGAAAAAGCATTGAAGCGCTATCAACGAATTTTGTAGTGCTAGAAAACTCTTTGACTGGAACAATTGTTCCTTGTCTAGCTTCGACACGTACAATTCCATCATCAGTCGGAACAAAGAGTGCATTACCGATTGCGCACTTACCGCGCAAATCTCCAATCCATGAAGAGTCTCCTGCCTTCCCTTCGGCACGTGCTTCTACTTGACCAGTATCACTAATCAAATACATGCGATTGTACACTTCTCCTCCTTCTTTTACGGTCATCATGAACCAAACATTTCGGTGACCAAAATATGCTTTTGCATCAACGATTTGTGAAGATACAGAAGGAAGAATAATCGAATCATTGATTGCGCGACTCTTTATGTTCCAGATCAAGTACCGTGTAAGTGACCCTGCTTTATAAAAACCAAAGCCGAGTTCTTCGCCAACCCATACAAGAGTACGGTTAGCAAGCACACTTCCGATAATTTCTTCACCTGAAAGAAGACTGCTTTCTAGAGATCGTACAAGACTTCCATTCAAGACAAAGAAAAGTGCTTCATTGTTAGTGTCAACAATCGGAAGATTGCCGAACATGTCGAAGCTGTAATGCTTATGTGCACCTTTTGCACCAACAAGCATTCCACGACCACTCTTTGCAAGCAATGTTTCTTTACCGACAATCTTCACTCGCAAAAGATGATCAAGAGCTCCATGTGCGACAAGACTTCCATCTTCACGAAGATATCTATCGCTTTCATGATACACCCACTTAAGAGTGCGACCTTGATAAGCAACCGTGAGAATCGTTCCTGTTGTCCTGAAAACTTTACGTGCTGTCACTGTATCTGTAGAAACTTCTTGCACCATAGGAGGTGTCATTTGGACACACGCCGGGCACAATGTACGCATATGAAGCATACCGCACGTGCTACAGGTTTTCCAAACAAGACTTTCAACAAGATGTCTTGGAAATACTCCACGAACATCTTTTGTAAAGATGTTTTCAAACTGATGCAAAAGATCGTCCGGAAGTACACGGAAATGACGTGCCGGTTTTGGATACTTAACTTCAGGATGAAAAACAGTAATCCGTTTAAGTGGACGCAAGTCATGACTCAAGGTATGATTTTTATCCTGTGGGCGAAATACTCCGCCGTACGGACCAACATACAGGAGCGCTTGCATAAGCATGATACTGTAAGCATACCAATCAGAATTTTGATTGTGCTTCTTTGCAAGTATCAGACTACCACCTGACTCTTTTGCAAGAGTCGGATCAAGAAACTTTGCAGTAAAGACACGACAATAAAATGAACCAAATTGCATACTGTCAGTATCCACAAGATATGCTTCATCGCCAACAACAATCACATTCAAGTCATTGAAGTCTCCAATTACCGCATTAGCCTTATGTACACCAAGCACCGTTGTATGAAGGTCAAGATAAATCAGACGAAGAGTCTCTTCTTTGATGCCTCCCATCTCACGGAATCTACGTTCTCCATAACGAAGTAACACTTCTCCTTGAGAAATAAGTGGCATAGTGTATCCGACCACATCCCCTTTTGTATCAAGCGCAAGAGACTTTGGACCAACTACACGCTTAGGCATTCCTTTTGGAAAGAGAGCAAGTTTGGTTTGGTGTTCAGCAATTCTTGCAACAGCGCCATCAACTGCCTCCTTGTTGCCAACGAAGTCAGGATGAGTTGGAAGTTTGTAAAGCTTGAGTACGGTATTGTTGCCAATATCATAAATCAGAGCTTCACCTCCTTGGCCGATAAGTTTCGAAGGATTCGTCCGAAAACGCTTCCCATCAATCATGACGTCCATCATATCTCCTTTTGGGTTAGCAAGACGACTACGTACTAGACGTATTACGCCTCATGATGACAATTGTTGTATCATCCTTGAGCACGCCAGTACGTAAGTAAGGCTTACCATCTTCGGTGTACGAAATCGTTTCGATGTTAATAAGCGCAAGCTGACGACGAATATTGTCAGGATTCTTCACATACCGCTCTTCCAACCAAAATGTATCAAGAGGAGGAACTTGTTCATGAGGCTTCTTAGGCAGAGGCGTGCCAACTGCTTGAATGAGATATTTCACCCCATCACTCATAATCGCAAGCGTATCAACTTCTTGAGTTGGCATCCTGCGATATAAAGTGAAGCGAACAAGTTCAGGCGAATGCGAAGCAAGTGACGATCCGGTAATTGCATAGACAGGGTACGGTGGTGCGTTACCAGGGAATGGGCCAATTTCAACAACTTCTCCATTTACCGCATAATATCCATCACCAATACCAGCAATTACTGTTTCTTCTTCGGTCACAATCGCAACAAGCGCAGTTGCAAGCATAAAACGATTTGCGTTCTCAGTGAAGCTTCCCATAAGATGCTCACCGAGATCAAGAAAAAGTTGCATGAGTGCACAGCGTGCCTCTTCAAGAATTTCGATTGGTTCAAAAACCTCTCTAATCTTCACCTCTTCAGCAATTTTTCTTGCCAAGAGTTGCGCCGAAAGAGATGCTCCAACTTCGCTATTTGACTCACTACCATTACCGTCACAAACAACGATAACGATGGCGTGCTTGTTTATTTCTACACGGTACGCGTCCTGACAATTTTTCCAAGCAGGAAGCCCGGGCATTGTATGATCAGTTCCAGGAACTTTTCCTGCACCAACTCTAAACAATTCTTCAAGATGCGAAACAGTGTTCATATGATTTCCTTTCAGAACTATAATTTCAAAGAACTTTATGGAATTATTTTTAATTGATTCCTTTTGTATTTATTAGTGTATTAACTACACTAATATCTATCTACACTCTAGCATAGGTGATTAATTAGTGCAAGTTTTACACTAATTAACATGTGTACAAGCAAAATAAAGCAAAAAACACCCACAAATAAGGTGTTTTCTCTACACGTCACTTAAGTGTGTAGGTTCTAACATTATTTCTTAGATAAAAAGAAAGCTTTAGTCTGTTTCTTCTTATAAATAAGTGCTGGCCTCCCCCTCCCTTCACTCTGCAGTTCTTTTGTTTTTTCTACCGGATAGGTGTCTAGGAATTTATAAAAATTTCTCTTATCAATCTCCTCCCCTTCTATGTAATCAAAAATAGCTTTGAGTTTACTTACCACAAAATGTTTAGGGAGAAACGCGAGTGCAATCGTTGAGACATAGAGATGTGACTTAAGGTACTCTATCGTATCACGTAACATAAGTGTGTGATCGTATGCAAACTTTGCCTTCTTGTACAGTGGGTACCAAGTAAGCCCATATTCCTCACCTGATCCCGTAAGAATACCAAGATATGCGAGCGCAACGACACGCCCTCTCTCATCTCGCTTAGGGTCATCATAAAAACCAAGAGGAAAGAACTGCACTTCGCTAGGTTTGATAGAAGTCTTTTCTTCCAAAATTCGATGACTCGCCATAAGAGCAGTCTCTTCTGGTCTGAGTACACCACCGACAAAACCCTCCATATGAACATAGTAAGGAGGTCTATCAATATCCATCACGCCAAATTCGATATCGCCTTCATTTTCTCGAAGCAAAATAATATCAGTAGAAACAATAGCAAAACGAATATCTGAAGACTTTGTACTCATATACTTTATATACTACCAAAAAGTTCCACAACAAAAAAGCTAATAATGTGTACACGATACAAAAAATAGTAAAAGTTAGGAAAAGAAAAAAGCCCCGAAACGATTTAACGTTTGACAGGGCTCGCACTAGCCTTGCACTAGTGAGTGTTACTCAACCAGCCAGGAGTCAAGCCTTGGCTTCGGCCGGCTTCGCGGAGGGCGTGCCAGGGAGACCCTTGGCAAGGATGTTGCCGAGCAGTGCGTCGACAATGGTGCCACCGCGCGTTCCGTCACCACCTGCGACCATGACGTCGGGAACCAGCTTGATACCGGCCTTGCCGAGCGAATCGGCGACCTGAATGCGCGCGTAGTTGTCGGCACCGATGGCGGTCGTCTTGCGAGTCATGACCTCAGCTTCGGCGGAACCCACCGCAGTGATCTTCGCGCCTTCGGCTTCGCCGACGACACGGAGGACTTCAGCGTCCGCATTGGCGTTGATCTTCTTCGCCTTGGCACCACCTTCCGCGGTCTCCACCGCGGCGCTCGCATTGAAGCGAGCGATCTCGACGGAACGTTCGGCGGTCACCACGCTCGCCTGGGTCTCGGCTTGCGCATGCGCTTGCTCGAGGAGCTTGCGCGCCTCTTGCGCCTGTTGCTGTACGCCGTACGTCAGCTTCTGTTGCTCGGCCACCTTGCGCTGAGTCAGCGTGTCCATCAGTTCCTGGGGCGGAACGAGGTCGCCGATCAGCGTGCGGACAGCCACCACGTCGTACTCCTTCAGCGCCTCGCTGATGGCCTGTTCAGCCTCGGCTTGGCGCTGCGCACGGCCGACGACGAAGTCGATGCAACCGTAGCTCTGCGCCGCGTTGCGGAAGTAGTTGCCGATGGTGGGCTCGAGCACCTGCGTGACCAGCGCCAGCATGCTGCCGAACCGGGCGATGACCTTGGGGGCCTCGCTGGTCGGGATGTGGATGATCTGGCTGACGTCCAGGTTGAGCGGGAAGCCGTCGGAAGAGCGGACGGTGATGGTCGACAGCTTCTCGTCGAGCTTGTGGCTCTCGGTCTTGCTGTTGGCCCAGTTGAGCACGACGTTTGCCGTCGGAACGTTGATCACCTTGAAGGCGTACGGGTTCATCGGGTACTTGCCCGGATCGAGCACGTCGATCCAGACACCGCGTTCGCCCTTGCGCACCATGTTGCCGTGCTTGAACCCGGCACCGGTGACGTCCTCGCCCTTCTTGCCGACAAACGCGATGACGACGCCGACGTGCGCGATCGGCACCTCGAGCATGTCCTTCATCTCCACGATGGCGAACTTCGGGTTGATGAAGTAGCGACCGGCGCGCAGCACCTGGACCTGGAGACCCTTGGTGCCGCCACTTCCAACGAACGCCATCGGGTCCTGGAACGAGTTATGCCCGTCGACCTCTTCGCCGGCGATGTCGCCAGTGGGAAGCGGAGCGCCTTCCTTGGTGGTGACCACCCCGATCTTCTCATCAGGCACGTCGACCACATCGGCCATCTCGACCTTGAACAGTGCCGGATTGATCCGGTACTGACCTTGGGGGATGATGGTCATCTGCGGGCCACGCTCACCACCGTTGTTGAGGAAGGCTTGACCATCCTGGAACATGTCGCTGTCGACATGTTTGCCGAGGATGCGCCCGCCTGAGAGCGGGGCACCGTCGTGCGCTTCGACCACACCGATCTGGTTGGGGCCGACGACGATCATCGGGGACATCTTCACCGTGAACAGCAGAGTGTTGATGCGCCAGGCGCCAGGCGGGATGATGCCCACCTGCACGCCACGCTCACCACTATTCTCGAGGAAGGCGCGTGCGTCCTGGAAGTTATCACAGACGACGTCCTTGGCGATGATGCGCCCATCCGGAAGAGGTAGACCATCGCACGCCTCGACCACACCGACCTGCCCCGGAGGGATCACGGTGAACTTCGAGATGTTCACGTCGTACTGCCACGGCCACAGAAAGAAGTGGATGCCGGGAGCGAGGGTGTCGGCCTGGTAGCCAGCCTCGCCGTGGAGCGCCACGATCTTGCCCGCTGGCAGCTGGCGGTTCGCGCCGAACAGCACGAACTTCTTGGTCAGTGTGCCGAGCGAGTCATCGGGGATGATGTAGATGCCGAAGAGACGGAACGTCCACTTGTAGAGGAGGATGAATGCGACCAAGGCGATGAAAGCGATGATCGTGCCAAGATGGCCGGAAATCACGTTGAAGATACCACCTACAGTTTCCATTGAGAATTCTCCTGATTGATTAACGATGAACTACATTTGCTCTTGTTGGGAAACCCAATTTTGAGACAAGATTAATTTATCATATATAATTATATTTGTCAATATTTACAATTCCATTATTTCTATCTATAAAATCTCCCTTTTTATGTATATCTATCAACGCTTTTTTGCTTTAATACGTCACTTCTCCGCGACAATCACTACATTTGTTGGAGGATATGCAACTTCGCGAAATGACTCATCAAGAAGTATCACTTTACCTTTGAAACGATTCTCAACAATCCAGCTATTCTGATACGCATTCACGATAACGTTTGTAAACCCGACCGAAAGAAGCAATTCTTTCCAAGAAGTACTATTCATGTGGCAAAACTCTTCATGCATCTCACTCTGCCAATTATCTTGATAATCCTTATGAAGCAAATATTCAGAAGCAAGCTTATACGAAGTCTTCGCATAGACCTGACCATTAACCACTACCTCCTCGCAAACATCATCACCCACATGATCAAAGTCATTCAAGAACTTCTTCCACATCGTATTGTTATCGGTCACATCTCTAAGAAGCACCACCTTGCGAGGATCTTCCACGCCAACTACATCACGAGCAATAAGTCTTCCACCTTTCCTTAGCTGATTATATTTGTAAGTAAGATATCCCTTAAGAGATTCCATCTTGTTATTATAAGACCAAATCTCATGAAGCGTAGAGTTACAAATCACCGTATCAATAGATTCATTTTGGAAAATAGGAAAAAGCAAATTCGCCTGAAGCACTGTCACGAAGCTTCCACCGAAGAACCCTTCCCTGATTCTTTCATTTGCTCTTGCGATAAAATCACTTGAGATCTCAACACCAATAAGATCAGAATCAGGAAAGTCTCGCGCAACAGGAATAAAGAGCGCACAATCAGCACACCCCTCATCAACAATTTTTCCTTCCACAAGATAATCCTTAATATCGTTGTACTTGTACTCAATCACCTGCTCATTACTCATAGCATGCGTATAAATATGATAATTACGTGTCTCGGTGATACTTCCCATTTCTTTGAGAATAGGATCAAGCCATATTTTTTTGGTTATTCCAAGAAGTTCGCTTTGATGAGAAAACACTTGCTCACTTGGTAAAGAAAGCATACTCCAAAAATACTCACTATCCCCTTCTCTAAAAAGTTTTTCAAAAAGATGCACATGGTCTTTAACAAAACAAGATACGGTATCATATGAAGCAGAAGAAAAAGACTCTGACATGTACTTTCCATACGAGAAGACTCTTGTATTTTCTGGTGTAAGCGTAAGCCCTATTTTCCAAAAAACATGCTTCACCACATACGATGCATACGAATCTGTTTTCCTGGTATGAGGAACAGTTGTAATAACACAGGTAGCATTACATTCCCTAAGAAGATGCCCAGCAAGCGTGCTTGCCATAAGTGTGCGATAGAAGATATCGATCGATGAGTACTTACAATTATTAAGATCAGACGAAGTAATCGCGAGAATTACTTTCTCATAAGAATTTTTCTTAAGATGATTAAGCAAAGCGTCATACTGCTCTTTGCTATAAAGAATGTGACGGGAAGGAATGAGAAGATATTGCATGAGGATATAGTAGCACGGAATAACCAGTCACAAAAACAACACCTACTCCTCCAACATTTTTATAATATCAAGTAATAGTTTCTTAATCATCTCTCTGTTTTCTGTCATTGATTCTTTTGATTTCATTACATCTTCTAGGGTTGCAAGAAAAAACAATACCTGATTACGTCTTTCTCGATAAGGAGAAATGATGACTTCGCGAAGTGCTTCCTTGGCTTCTCCTACTTTACCGAGAAGTCCGGTAGCATCAGAGTCTCTAAGACTTTTTGGACTCTTGCCAAAAAACACATGTCGTAAAATAAAACGTAATTTTGCAACCGCCTTAAAACAAAGCTTTTCATTTCGACGCTTCTCAAGTACAAGTAGCTCTTTTCGCAAAGCAACTTTTGGTGCAATATCCTGAATTTCTTGCAATCTCATTTGCAGATTATTAAGAGCGGTGACCGTACGGAGAGCGAGCGCGCTCGGATTGTCTCTTCCTCTACTATCCTTCATACGAAGCACTGCTTGTGCTTGTCTTTTTGTTCGTACCTTGAACTCATTGCGACATTTTTCAAGAGTAAGAATTACTTGAGCAAGTCTCTGCTTCACTTCTTCTTTATCTTCCTGCTTTGCAAACTTCCACGCAAGAAAAAGTGAGTTTGCTTCTTCTATTACTTCCTCGATAGAATCTAATCTAACACTTTCGTCTTCTCTTGCCTTCTCTTTGTTATCTTTTTTGCTATCTTTCCTTGTAATATACCCTTCGAGAATATGATCTTGCATTCGTATCCCGGCATCTATATCATCAACTCTTTGGAACATTCTTCTTGGTCTACCAAAATGTCGTCCAGTATTATCCCACTTACGAACCTCAAGATACCCATCTTCTAATACCTTAATTCCAGAAATTGATAAGTTTCTAAGCCACTCTTGGGTATCAGGAGAAAAATGTTTATAAGGAAAAAGATTGCGTGCGTCATCTTTAACCATCCCGTCAACTATTTCTTGGTCAGGTCTTTTTGATCGCGGATGAGCTTCACGAAATTCTTCTAGCTTGTCATTAAGAATGAGAGCTTTGTTATGATCGTTAGTTACTTTGCGTTCTTGACCTAGTGTCATATGGTTTTAGTATAGCAAGTGATACACATAGTATCTACACATTCATCAACGTTGTGTAATCAAGTTGTAACAACTCTTCTTTAGTTGCCTTCTTTGCAAGACGGCCTAATTTTGTTCTTAACGCGAGAGTATTCTTTGCTACTTGTTCTGGACCACCATTCTCACCGTTAATAGTTTTTCCCTGTATTTGATCTCTTAGAAGAAGTAATCGTGACTTAATTTCTTCTATCTTAGTAATCTCTTCTGGTGTAAGAGGTTCTGTGTCAGATAAACTGTCATTCTCTTTCCCTCTAAGGGTGCGTAATAGAAATTTATTGCGTGAGTTATCAAGCAATCTATCAATAAAATCAAGCGCATGATAATACCGTACCGTCACTTTTTCTTTTCCTTCTAGAGCTTCTTTCCCAATTTCTGGCCCATTAAGACAGAGAAACACCAAGTTACCACCTTGTGGATATTTGTCATTAATATATTGCGAATAATTTTCAATATCATTTTCTATACCTATTGTCGTTGTCTGTAACTTAATATCAAAGATAGTTACTTTTTGATCATCAGAAGATACGTGCATCAGATCTGGTCTGTGGCTACCTTTTCTTCCTTGTATCTTAATGGTTTTTTCAACAAAAATATTTGTATTACCGACAAGTTTAAGAATGAGTTCTAGTGAGTACTGAAATATATAACCACGATTTACAGTAAGAATTTTAGGTTCAGATTCCTTAAGTTTTTCTCTAATTTTTTCAACCAGAAGTGGAGAATATGCATCCGAAATAAATCTATTGTAGATTTTTGCATTCCTTTGCACTTCTTGTTCATACTGAGGTACATCTATGCACAGTTTTCCAACTATTGTTTTAATGGTTTTCGAATTACTATTTAAAATATTTTGTAATCCATTTGCTGTCTGATACCCATCCTTAATCATATTCTGCTTACGACTTAGATTTAATTTCTCTCTAATCCTTTCAATAAAAAAAGGAGAATACGCATCGGGAGATTTTCCTGAGCCCCATTTTATATTTCTTGTTTGTATCTCTCTTTCTAGAAATTTATCTTCTTTAAGGATCTCTTTAACAATAAACTCAATAGTTTGTCTAGTGGAATTTAAAAGTGGTGCTATTTTTTTTACAGTTAAATACCCTTGATTAACATCTCTAGATTTAATTACTTTTCTAATTTCATCTACAAACAAAGGTGAGTAAGCGCTACGTTTTTTCTTTCCACTCATTACAATTTCTTGTACATGAGATACTAAATCCGGTCTTGTAAATTTAACCGTTTCTATCGCACTTTCAATTGTAGGCACGGCAGCGCCAAGATGGTAACGTATCTGACTTGCTGTCATATATCCTTCCTTAGGATTTAAACCATCTAACAATTGTTTAATTTTTTCGATTAAAAATGGAGAGTAGGCTTCTGATGGAGAGCCTCCATCTCTTGCATTTTCTTGTATCTCAGATTTAAGTAATGGGTTTTCCTTAAGTATTTTTTTTACCGTTAATTTAATCGTCTTGTCATGATACCCGAGAATCTCTCCAAGTTTTTTTGACTTTAAATACCCTTTTTTCATTAATAGAGGAAACTGATCTGCAATGAGTTGTAACAATATTGGGGAATATGCATCGTCTGTTTGACTTCCGGTTCTTGCACCTCTTTGTATCTGACCTTCAAGTGTCGGATCATTAGCAAGCAGTGTTGCAACAGTTGATTTAATTATCTTCGGATCTTTTTTTAAAATAGTACTAAACTTATTTGCTGTCTTGTATCCTTCTTTAATTATATTATCTTCACGTTTCTCTTTAAGTTTTTCTCTAATCTTTTCAACAAGTAACGGAGAGTATGCTTCTGTTGGTTTATTGGGTCCACTTTTTGCATTTTTTTGTATTTCTTCTTCAAGTAAGGGATTTTTTCTAAGACCTTCAACAATAAATCTAATAGTTTCAGGAGAAGAATTTAAAACTTTATATAACTGACTTGCTGTCTGATAACCTTCTTTAATTTTTTGCTTAGGAACACCAACACTAAATCTTTCCTCAAGTTGTTGCATTCGCTCTTCATAAGAAAGTTGTGGTTGTGCTTGGGGATCAGGAATAGAATCATTAACTACCGAATCTGGTTTAGGAGAAAATTCTTCGAACATGGTTATCTACTATCCAACTTTCTACCACTAGCCAGCCTTACGACTACTATTATTATCTGCAGTTACAGCGCTTTGATATCGTTCAACTTCTGGCAACACTCTTGCAATATACTCTCGATGAGGCATCTGCTTTCGTAAAAACTCTTCGACAGATCTTAATGCATCTCTTGTTTCAAGTAACCGTGTCAACAAATCGCCGTCTATCTCAAAAGATCTAAGCACCTCTCTAGCCTCTTGTGCTCCCTTTGAATTGTCATACAAGTCGATTCCTTTTTCACCAAGTAATATAAAAATACTAGCAACAACATGAGCCATTCCATCTAACTCTCTTGTTAAGATTTTTGCAGTAACTTCCGGACTCATAAGAGCCCTATCAAGCACATTAGGTTCTTCTCCATGATCTTCAATATGTTGAACCTCTCTTACAAAAGCGTGATTGTCTCTAGCTGGATTTTCTGGTAAATTTCCAGGATTCATTCCAATTGGATTTCTTGGTATCATATAGTTTCGCAGTTACTTCTAATAGATAATTTTAGTGTAGCATAAAAAAGCAAAACACCCCCCGAAGAAAAATCTCGAGGGGTGTAATTAAGGAGAAAGAACTCGTGTTACTTTCTCTTTCTTGTTACGCAATCTTCTTATACGACATCAAGGCATCGTTGTGGGCCTTACCTTGTCCATAAGGAAGACGACCATGTTTTTGTCGGAGCAACTCGAGCTTGCAGTCAATACAAGCTCGAAGTGACCACAGTGACGCTCCGTAGGTGTTATCAGCAAAAAAGACAGAGTGATACCCCGGATACATCAAGCACCATCCTTTGTTCATACGGTAAATATATGGCGGAACAAGAAAAGAAATATTACCCACTCGAACAGAACGAGTAGAGAGCTCTTGCTTGTTGGAAGACATACGCAACTCCTGATTACTTGTACGTTGCAAAAGTACAACAAAAATATACTACACTATAATTGACACAAAGTCAATTATAGTGTAGTAAAAACTTCAGGAAAAAGGAGATCTTACTGAAAATTTACTTTATGCTCGCTGTAGTGGACGAAGTTAGAACTGAATTGATGAAATCTAAAATGATTCCGTATATGCCGAATCTCAAGAATTTTCGATAAAAAGAGGCCCGCAACGAGTTGCGGGCCATGTTATGGTGGACTTTTCTTCAGGCCACCTTATATTTCTATTATATCAAATACAAAATATTTGTCAAGTATTTTGCTAGAACTAAAAATCCCCTGCTTTTACAGGAGATTTTTAGTGAAAACTATTTGATGCGTAGAGCTGGGAATCTCACAACCTTCCTCACTTCGTTGCGTGCGGTTTGGAAACCCCTCGGTTTCCATTCTTCCGCCACGGGAAAAACTAAACACGTTTTCCCGACCCCTTTCCTGGTTCGAACCCAGAATCAAAATGGAGGATTCGCCCACAAGTAAATTTTTGTCGTCACAAAAATTTCTCCAGGGCCGGCTCCTCGTGGTTTCGTTTGCTAGCGAAACATCACTGTGGACTTCGAATCCAGACGAAAGCCAAGCAGTTGGCTTTCTCTCTACGCACATACAAAAATGACAGGTCTATAAAAGACCTGTTCATTTTTGTTAATGTGCACAGTAATAGAAAATGTTCGAACTGAATTGATGAAATCTAAAATGATTCCGTATATACCGAATTTAATAAATTATAAAAAAGAAAACGCCACTCCGAAGGTGAAGTGGCGGCCTGTTTTTTAAACCAGGAGGTTTCCCTCTTTCGGTCATCAGGCTGACGTGCCACCATATTATAGCGCATACAAAAAACTTTGTCAAGCATTTTGTTAAAACTAAAAACACCCTTGTTTTAGGAGATTTTTAGTGAAACTTATTTTGTGCGTAGAGCTGGGAATCTCACAACCTTCCTCACTTCGTTGCGTGCGGTTTGGAAACCCCTCGGTTTCCATTCTTCCGCCACGGGAAAAACTAAACACGTTTTCCCGACCCCTTTCCTGGTTCGAACCCAGAATCAAAATGGAGGATTCGCCCACAAGTAAATTTTTGTCGTCACAAAAATTTCTCCAGGGCCGGCTCCTCGTGGTTTCGTTTGCTAGCGAAACATCACTGTGGACTTCGAATCCAGACGAAAGCCAAGCAGTTGGCTTTCTCTCTACGCACATACAAAAATGACAGGTCTATAAAAGACCTGTTCATTTTTGTTAATGTGCGTAGAGCTGGATTTTCGGTCACCGCTACGGCTCGCTTCTAAAAGCTCTGCTTTTATCATCTCGGCACGTAGCCTCGACCCCGGGAAAAAGCGACAAAAATATGACAAGAAAAGTCAGGAATAAAACTTTTCTTGTATTATTTTCGTATACCGCTTTTTCGTTCGAACCCACCGTAACAACATCCCTATGTTGTTACTGCTCTACGCATCATACGAAAAAGACGCCTTGATGGCGCTTTTTCATATGGTGCGTAGAGCTGGATTCGAACCAGCGAAGCCCGAAGGGCGATTGATTTACAGTCAATTGTGATTGGCCACTCCACCATCTACGCGATTTTATTGCTTGTACATTATATACTTTTTTGTTTCAATTGACAACTCATTCCTAAATGTGATTTCCTTCCACGGAACTAAGTACTGCTCACCCTTTTCAGTATAAATAAAAAGAAGATCGAAAGAAGTATCTTTGTATTTTTTTGAATGTGTAAATGATTGATTCCCTCCTGTTATCCTTAAACCAACCTTACACACATTACCCCTTGTATATAATCCTGCGAACTTTACTTGCACTTTTTGTAAATGACCATTTTTTTCAACAATGAGATCATAGTCACGTTTATCTCCTATAGGCAAACAAACTTCATATCCTTTTGAAATAAAAAAACTTATAGCTTTTCCTACTGCAAGATCTCCTTTTTCTTTTGTTTTCATAAAAATAAATAATGAACAGAGTAATATTCTGTTTATTTACATAATAACATAAAAATAAAAACAAAACCGCTCCTTAATATGCAAGGAGCGGTCGAAGAAAATGCTTATGCAGTTTTTCTAAGAGGAACCACGTTACTTTTTTGTTTTGCAAGTGACCGCCTCTCAATCACAGGCGCATACCAGAACGCACAACAGCTTGCAACAAACAAACCAACATACCACTTGAGTACACCTCTGGCAATCTCAAGTGACACCCCTGTCACATACTCACTCAAGAACTGTTGCAAAAAGAGTGCCTGGCTCGTTGTGATCTTGATCACATATGGCGCTTGGAACAAAACCGTAACACCAAGCATGATAAGGATAAACGTCCATACCCCTGTTATAAGCTCTCCAAAATCATTACGACTAAGGAGTCGCTTGATTCCGATAAGTGGACGCACTGAGGGAATCATGCATACCATAACAAGAAGCAGGAGGAAGTTCGCCATTACATGAAGCACTCTCCCTGTGAGCAGATTTATTTTTCTTCCTTCTGAAGTTCTCTTGTTTGGATGATCAATAAGAAGAATGAATCCTTGCGTGTAAGTAATCAACCTTCTCCCAACCTCAAGCCCTTCTATCGCAGAAAAAAATACGAAGTAGACAAGAAGAGCTGTAATAAGAGGAGCAAGAGACGCGTCAACTGTGGTGGCTACAATTGTGTCCACGTTACAGGCTACTTCTGCAAGCGCAATCACCGTAAGCGCTTGCGAAGAAGGGTACATCTTACCCATTTTCCCCCACGTTGAGTACTCGACGTTGTACACTGAACGCCAAGCAAAAAAGAAAAGCAGGGAGGAAGAGATATACGCTAAGTTAGGAAATACAGCAAGCGCATGGAAGGTGAATACTATCAGGAGACATCTTAGGAAATTACCGAACATCTCTCCTGCAAATATTTTCTTCTCGGCTTTTACACCTTCTTGAGTGCGGATTGCTTCACGATGATGCTTGGTTACTTTTTCAAGATTAAACGTTGCCGTGGTGATGATATAAAAAGCAACCGTCACCACAAACAATAAAAAATCAAGAGGTGAATTGATTCCGAAGTCCACGATTATCCTCCTTGAACTTAGTTGAAATTATGCGAACGTTCTTTAAACAAAGAACACTTGAGGGTAAGTATAGCAAACAAATAGACAACAGAGTACAGACCACTTCGTTTACAGATACTAGACATAACAAGAGCGACGCCACAGGCGTCGCTCTTGTTATGTCTGTCGTCTTATTATCTGTGCTCTGTTATCTTTTTATCTGTGCTCTGTTATCTGATTCTGGGTAGCAAGAGGACTGAGTATCTTGCGAGGACGCTTAGCTTCCACCTGAAGTTCTCCTTTTTTATCAAGAGAAACTTCTGCAATACCACCTTTAACAAACTTCTTGGTAAGCATAAGCGTTGCAATCTTGTTAAGAATATGTGTCTGCATAAATCGCTTAATCGGTCGCGCTCCATAATGAGGATCGAATGACTTCTCGCCAATATATCTAATCGCGTCATCAGTAACTTCAAGAATAATTTCTTTTTCAAGAAGACGTTTAGCTAAAATAGCAACTTGAAGCGAGACAATAGAAGTTATCTCTTCCTTCGTCAGCACGTCGAAGATGATTGTCTCATCGAGACGGTTAATAAACTCAGGCTTGAAGAACTCTTTTACCGCGTCCATGACACGACTCTTTACTTGAGTGTATTCATTGCCTTCAGTGAGGTGACTAGAAAAACCTATCTGCTCCATCTTCTGAATATACTGACTTCCGATATTGGAGGTCATGATGATAATAGTATTCTTGAAATTAACCACCCGACCTTTACTATCAGTAAGACGCCCTTCATCAAGTACCTGAAGAAGAAGGTTGAATACTTCTGGGTGAGCCTTTTCTACTTCATCAAAGAGAATTACAGCGTACGGTCTATGACGGACCGCTTCAGTAAGTTGCCCCGACTCTTCATAGCCTACATATCCAGGAGGTGAACCGATAAGCTTGGAAGTGCTATGCTTCTCCATGTATTCACTCATGTCCACCTTGATAAGTGCTTTCTCATCGTTGAACATAAACTCTGCAAGAGCTTTTGTAAGTTCTGTTTTACCAACACCTGTTGGTCCAAGAAACATAAATGATCCAATTGGTCTTCCCGGATCATTGATGCCAGCACGACTACGTCTTACTGCACCACTAATCTTAACGATAGGATCTCTTTGACCAATCACACGTTTACCAAGTTCTTCTTCCATACGAGCAAGCTTCTCCTCTTCTTCTTCAAGCATCTTCACAACAGGAATACCAGTCCACTTCGCAACGACTGAAGCGATTTCTTCTTCAGTTACTTCTTCTTTAAGAATTCTTCTTGTTTTCTGAAGTTTCTTAAGTCTCTCAAGACGTTCATGAAGTTCTTTTGTAAGCTCTGGTATCTGACCGTATCTAATCTCAGCGACACGAGTAAGATCAGCACGCAATTCTGCACTATCCGCTTCTGAACGAAGTGATTCAAGTGACTTCTTAATTTCACTTATCTCACTTACTGTTTTTTTCTCATTCTTCCACTTAAGTTCAAGCTCCCGTGTACGCTCTTTAACATTTGCAATTTCTTCATCAATCACCAAGATACGCTTCTTAGTTGTTGCAAGATCTTCCTTATCATCTTCGGCAACGAGCTCTTTTGTAAGCGCCTCTTTCTCAATCTCAAGACGCATAATCTTACGATGAGCTTCTTCGAGAAGTGGTGGCTTATTCTCAAGAGCAATACGAAGCGATGACGCCGCTTCATCGATAAGATCTATCGCCTTATCAGGAAGAAATCGTGACGTAATATATCTTGTCGAAAGGTTCACCGCAGAGACAAGTGCATCATCAGTAATACGCACGCCATGGAAAAGTTCATACTTCTCCTTAAGTCCACGCAAGATTGCAAGCGCGTCTGACTCATTAGGTTCCTCGACGAACACTGGCTGGAATCTTCTTGCGAGCGCTGGGTCTTTTTCTATATGCTTCTGATACTCCTTAAGCGTGGTTGCACCGATTGCACGTATCTCTCCTCGAGAAAGTGCCGGCTTGAGAAGATTCGCAGCATCTGCCGAACCTTCGGTTGCCCCTGCTCCAACAATGGTATGTATCTCATCAATAAAAAGAATGAACCCGCCTTCTGATCGTTCAATCTCTTTCATGATTGCCTTAAGACGCTCTTCGAATTCACCTCTAAACTTAGTTCCAGCAATAAGCATACCAAGATCAAGAGAGACTAGTTCTTTGCCTTTGAGTGACTCAGGTACATCTCCTTTTGCCATACGAATCGCAAGACCTTCGACAACAGCAGTTTTACCGGTACCTGCTTCACCAATCAAGATTGGGTTGTTCTTGG
>CAZEDG010000003.1:39544-64062 GCA_964510805.1 uncultured Candidatus Saccharibacteria bacterium | reverse complement strand
GCTTGGCGCGAGGCAGAAGAAATTTTTCACCAGAAAAATATTCTGTTCATTTCGACGAAAAGCTAAAACATTTTCTGCTGTCTATTCATCTATATACTCTAAGCGAAGCGGTCTATGTTCTAAACTTCCATCTTCCTTACTCCCCTTTATAGTATCTCTTAACAAACGCTTCTTTGAATTCCAAGAACGTTCCTGCAATAAGATGCTTCCTTGCGTCTTCGCAAAGTGTAGTTAAGAACTTGAGATTATGAATTGACGCAAGTGTCGAAGCGAGCATCTCATCTGATCGGAAGAGATGTGCAATATACGCCTTTGTGTATCCATGCGTATACCATGTCTCATCATCCGAAAGCGGTGACATATCATCCTTATACTTCGCATTAAAAAGATTCACTCTTCCATCATAGGTATACACCGCCCCGTTACGAGCAATACGCGTTGGCGCAACACAGTCGAAGGTATCAACACCATTCTCGATTCCAAGCAAAATATCAATAGGTTCACCAATTCCAAGCAGGTGTCTTGGTTTCCCTTCTGGCAAAGTCTCATTCACCCATCTCACCGCAGTACCAATATCTTCTTTTGTAAAACTTCCTCCGATACCATATCCATCGAAGTCCATTCCACCAAGCACGCTTGCAGACTCACGACGAAGATCTTCATACGCACCACCTTGCACCACACCAAAGAGTGCCTGCATTTCTCCTGTTGACTCTGAAACTCCGAGCCTCTTATGTTCATCAAGACTTCGCCTAGCCCAAGCGTGAGTTCTTGCCAAAGATTCTTTTTGATACTCATACGGTGCAAGTGGTGAAGTACACTCATCAAAAGCAAAGAACATATCCGCACCTAAGTTATGTTGTATCTGCATACTTCTCTCCGGTGTAAAACGATGCTCACTTCCATCTATGATTGACTTAAAGGTAACCCCGTCATCATCAATACGAGACAATCTCTTCGTCTCATCAACACCCCTCTCTACTTCTTGCTTACTCACTTCTTCTGAAGTTGCAATTTTGCTCACCCCGTGACCAAGCGCATGACCAAGTGAAAAAACCTGGAACCCTCCACTATCAGTAAATGTTGGTAACCCTTTTCCGTCTTTTTGCCACCCCATCATGCGTGCGAATCCTCCATGCTTCTTCACAAGCTCATCCCCTGGCGCAAGATAGAGATGGTACGTGTTGGCGAGCACACACTGTGCTCCAACACGATCTGCAACATCTTCTACAGTAAGTGCTTTAACCGTTGCCTTAGTGCCAACAGTAATAAATGCTGGCGTAAGCACGTCACCATGCGGAGTATGGATGACACCAGCACGTGCAAGAGGCGCTTCATTTGACCTGTGAACGATATCAAAAGAAAAGGATTTCATTGTTTCTATACTACCACAAGGTGCACAACAATAAAAAGCTACCGAGCAACTAAAACAAATACCGATCTTCTGCAAAAGATAACCTTTACAAAAACACTCATTTCAAGTAGTGTTACAAGTGGTAGTTCCGATAAACCTCTTGTAAGGGCATTCATCATGGCTATACAGCTACGACGGATGATGTGTGCTCTTCCTCAGATAGCACCATCACAAAAGCAACTTAGACGTATTCTCGAAAGAAGTTTCGATCTCTTTCAGAATATCACTGAACAAGAAAAAGATTTAATACGGACTTCCTTCGTCCTCTCATACGAAGGGCACGACCACGCACCTCGTAGAGCAAGCGGTGAGATCTACTTCATGCATGTCTTCAGGCAGTATATAGAAGCATGTCTTCTCATGAAGCGATGTCGAGTCTTTTCTCACATACTACTCTGTTTAATCTTGCTTCATGACACTGTTGAAGATGCAGAAAAAGGAGGCTCAACCCCCTTTATTGCAAAATCACAAATCTTGTTGCTAATAAACGAAGAAGTAGCATATCTAGTGATGTTCCTCACCAAGAAAAAGGATAAGGAATCTCGTGATGCGTTTTTGAAAAGAGTCACCGAGGCTGATCGTGTGGAAGTACTTATCGCAAAACCATTTGATGGGTACGATAACATGAAGACACTATCAGCAACAAAAAAAGAAACGCAGAAACAGAAAGTTGGCGAAATCTTCACTCACTACCCTTACATGCTTGAGAAAACGCTTCATCTTGTCGATGTCAACTGTGACGAAGGAAAGATGAAGAACAAGCAAGGATGGTTCAAGTTCGTGAAAGCAATCCATGCGAGGCTTACCGCTCAAGCTCGCATAGAGCAAGACCGAATCAACAGAGAGCATCTGACTGCACAGTAGTAACAACCTGCTGTGCAGTTTTTCTTTTTATTCCGGCTTTACCACATCCGCAATCACATCAACAAGATCTTTATCAAACATGCTCGGCAAGATTGCATCAACTGTCGGACTCTCTACATGGTGAGCAAGTGCGATCCCTGCACGAATAAAAATTTCATTACTAAACTGCTTCACTCGATACTGAAGCATTCCTTTGAAAAGGCCTGGAAAAATAAGTGAATTATTGAGTTGGTTAGGGTAATCACTTCTTCCTGTTGCAACAATAAACGCCCCTGCTTCGTGAGCTTCTTCTGGCATAATCTCAGGAATTGGATTCGCAAGCGAAAAGATGACAGGCTTCTCCCCCATGCTTCGCACCATATCCTGAGTAAGAGTTCCTGGCTTAGAAAGTCCGATAAAAATATCTCTTCCTTTCACCGCGTCTGCAAGTGTTCCTTCAGATGGAACAGCACTACTTCTTGCAAGAAGCTCGAGCTTTTCTTTTGTAAGATCTGTTCTTCCTTGGTGAATAATTCCTTTACTGTCACAAAAGATACTATCCTTAATACCATATTCAAGAAGAAGCCTCGAGACTGCAACACCGGCGGAGCCAATACCGTTTATCACAACCTTCACTTCCTCTTTTTCTTTTTTGAGGAGTGTGAGTACATTAATCACACCTCCAAGCACAACGGTCGCTGTCCCCCACTGGTCATCATGCATTACAGGAATAGTAAGTTCTCTACGAAGCCTTTCTTCTATTTCAAAACACCGTGGCGCAGAAATATCCTCTAAGTTAATTGCACCGAAGACTGGAGCAACACGCTTTACCGTCTCAATGATTTCTTCTGTATCTTGTGTTGTAAGACAAAGAGGGAATGCATCAACCCCTGCGAAGCTCTTAAGTATCGAAGCCTTACCTTCCATCACAGGGATAGCTGAAGTTGCTCCTAAGTTACCGAGGCCAAGTATTGCCGAGCCGTCACTTATAATTGCAACAGTATTACCTTTGAGCGTGTACTCATACGCAAGAGATTCATCTTTACTAATCACTTTACAGACCTCAGCAACTCCTGGTGTGTACGCACGCGCAAGGTCTTCTTTTGTAGCGAGAGGAACTTTTGTTTCTGTTCCTATTTTCCCCTGGTGTTCTTTGTGAAGTAGAAGTGCTTCTTCATTATAGTTATGTTGCATAATTCCTTCAGTATACAAAAAAAGTAATAGCTTACAAGAATAAAATGTCTAGTGCACAACAAAAAGCTTTAGTGATACAATGAACCTTACCCCTCTTACAAGGAAAGGAGAACACCATGGTAACCACACTTCCGGTTCAAGGGGTTGGACAAGTTTCGCCAACGACAACAAGACCGAGGGCAGAAATTTTGCCAGAAGGAGTGCACACTCATAATACAGAAGCGCAAAAAGCTATTCCGGAGTTCCCAACAAAAAAGCAACTGATCGATGCAATTGCAATGAATTTTGACAAACCGGGAATAGTGCAGGGCACAATACAAAACCTGCCCCATGAAAGACTACTTGTTTTGCTTCACAATGTGCGAGCAGAACAGGAAGCAAGGCAAGCAGGGAAAAGCTCTCAAATGCTTCAAGTAAGTGAAATCGGGAAATTTCTTTCCTGAAGCAACCAACACCGGCCACGCGATGGCCGGTTAGTTTTTTTGTACAAGTACAACTACTTTCGATACAACTCCATCTTTGCACGCACCACTTTCTTCATTTCTTCTTGTCCTTCGTGACCGAATTTATACGGAGCAACTTCATTTGGATGTGCTTCTAGATAGTGCATCTCCCCGTCACGAAATGCTTTACGAATCTCAGTGTTAATATGCACAATTGAGATACCGGCATCGATAGACGCAGTAAGATCTTCATCAGTATTACCACTTGCACCATGAAGCACCATAGGGACATCAATAACCTTTGCAATCTCTACTAATCTATCAATATGAAGCTTAGGTTCCTCAGCGTCAATAAGCATGCCGTGCACATTACCAATCGCTGGAGCAAAGAGATCAACACCAGTACGAAGAACGAAGTCTTTAGCCTGATCAACAGTAGTGAGATTAGCTTCGGTAACTCCTTCTGGGAGTGCGGTATTAAGTGATGACGACTGTCCGATATATCCAAGCTCCGCTTCTACAAGCACAGACTTCCCTGTCTTCTCTTCATACGCACGAACATAATCCACACAAGACTTAACAAGTGCAACATTTTCTTCGTAAGGAAGCTTGGCACCATCGACAATCACGCTATCATACCCTGCTTCGACCACCTCTTGTACTTTTTCTAAGCTGTAGGTGTGATCTCCGTTAAGGAAAATAGGTACCTCGTACTCTTGATTAAGTTCATCAACAAGCACTCGCACCATCTCAACCCCAATATACTCACGCTCACCTTCACTTACTCCAATAATTACTGGTTGATTAAGTTCTTGTGCAACTTGTACGATTGCTCGTGCTTGATCAAGATTAGAAATATTGAAGTGGGCAATCGCCTTCCCTTCTTTTTTGTATGTATAAATAAGATCCTTGTAGAACTCACTTTGCTTAGCTAATGTCTTCATATCAACATAGTATACCTCATCTCACTGCTATACTAGAAGGTATTATGGAAAATACACCACAATTTGATTTTATTGCAATAGGAGACACCGTCGTAGACGCATTTATTAAGCTTTCTGTAGGACATATACAAGAGACAGCTCATGGAAGAGAACTGTGTATACCGTATGGTATGAAAGTTCCTTTTGATGAAGTGTACGTACTTCCTGCAGTAGGCAACAGCGCGAACGCTTCGGTCTCTGCTTCACGACTTGGGCTCAAGTCAGCACTCCTCACCTCTTTGGGTAAGGATGCTAACGGCGATGAGTGTCTCGCGCACCTTGCCAAGGATGGTGTCGCAACTAACTTTATTAGACAAGAGGAAGGTAAAAAGACTAACTATCATTACGTGCTCTGGCATGGTGATGATAGAACTATTCTCATTAAACATGAGCAATTCACTCCAGTGATTCCAGATATCGGCAACCCTAAGTGGCTCTATCTCTCATCACTTGGTAAGCATACACTTCCTTTCCATTATGAACTTATTGAGTACGTTAAGACTCATCCAGAGATCAAGCTTGCCTTCCAGCCAGGAACATTTCAGCTTGAGTTCGGACAAGAACTTCTTGAACTCTACAAAAATACAGAAGTAATCTGTATGAACAAAGAAGAAGCAGAAGGTCTTCTTGTCTCTGAAGGTTCACCAATCAAGGATCTTCTTGATGGTCTTGAGAAACTTGGACCTAAAGTTACCATCATCACCGACGGGCCACAAGGAGCATACATGAAGTTCAACAACACCTACTTCAACATGCCAGTATATCCAGATATCGCTCCACCACTAGAAAGAACCGGTGCAGGAGATGCATTCTTCTCAACATTTGTTGCATATCTCGCAAAAGGATATGACGCAACCTATGCAATGAAGCGCGCTCCAATCAACAGTATGAATGTTGTACAACACGTAGGAGCCCAAGAAGGACTTCTCACAGAAGAAGCACTCGAGGACTTTCTCAAAAAAGCACCAGAGGGCTACGATCTTAAGATCATGGAGTAGTCGTTTTAGGATTTAATAAGAAAAACACATCAGAAATCTGATGTGTTTTTTTATACCTCTCACCCTAATGCACTATCTCTCTTACTTTTTGTGCGATATGCTTTGCACTTAACTTATACTCTTCGTAGAGTTCGTTCATCTTGCCACTTTGTCCGAATCTATCTTCTACACCAACTCGACCAATACGAATAGGATGATGTTCACTTAAGTACTCCGCAACAGCACTTCCAAGTCCCCCCATCGCTTGATGCTCTTCGACGGTCACAATTGCCTTCACATCTTTTGCAATCCTTAACAAGAACCCATAATCAAGTGGCTTAATCTGTGGCATATTCACCACCGTTACCCCGAATCCTTCTTTCTCAAGATCGATTGCTGACTTGATCGCTTCGTAGATAAGTGGACCACATGCAACAATCGCCACATTATGGACAAAAGAACCACCGTACTTATGCTGAGGCATATACATCACATACGCCTTGCCGTGATTCCAAGAATACGTATCAGGAAGAAGAAGTGGACTCTTCTCTCTTGTAAGACGAAGATATGCCGGCTTCTTATTCTCTGCAATATGAAGTGTGATCGCCTTTGCTTCGATTGCGTCACATGGAACATATACTTCCATGTTAGGAATCATACGCATAATTGCAATATCTTCGATTGCTTGATGCGTTGCTCCATCTGGTCCAACTGAGATGCCAGCATGAGCACCGACCACCTTCACAGGCACATCATTGTATGCAATTGTTGTACGAATCTGCTCCCAATTTCTTCCTGGTGAAAACATGGCATAACTTGCAATAAAAGGAACATACCCCATAGAGGCCATACCGGATGCAACTCCTGACATCGCTTGCTCTGTGATACCCATTTCAAAAAAACGCTTAGGGAACTGTGCACGGAAAGCATCCATCTTCACACTCTCTGTAAGATCTGCACAAAGTGCAACAATTCTGTCGTTGTGTGTTCCTGCTTCAAGAAGCCCCTCTCCGAAACCTTCTCGTGTAGCCTTAGATTCTTCTTGTGGTGTGAACGCTGTTTTTCTTAACATAGTATTTCTAAAAAATTACATTTCAGTATAATGAACCTTCCCTCTCATAGACCGCAACTCCTTAAGTGCTTCACGTCCTTCCTCAAGAGACGGCGCCTTGCCGTGCCACCTATAGTCACCTTCAAAAGCAGTAACCCCTTTGCCTGGAATTGTGTGAGCAATAATTACTGTTGGCTTATCAAGACTACTCTTAGCGGTACCAATACCTCGCATAATGTCTCTGAAGTCATGTCCGTCGATCTCAATCACATGAAAATTAAAACTTTCAAATTTATTCTTAAGCGACTCAAGGGGAAGCACGTCTTCTGTGTACCCATCGATCTGAATAGAGTTGCGATCAATAATAGGGATTACTTTGTGAAGTGAATACTTATTAAGATGAAGAAATGACTCCCATACTTGACCCTCGTTTAACTCTCCGTCACCCATAAGACAATAGAAGTAGCGATCAGGTTTATGCTCTTCTAATCTATCCATAAGCGCCATACCGATTGCCTGAGAGAGACCACATCCAAGTGGACCAGATGAAGTCTCAAGACCAGGGAGCATTGTTCTGTGAGGGTGCCCTTGGAGACGTGATCCGAATCGTCTCAGCGTCTTAAGCTCAGACACCGAGAAGTACCCGGCATGAGCCATCGTTGCATAGAGGACTGGCGCAATATGACCATTCGAAAGAATCACCCGATCTCGCTCAACCCATTCTACGTGTCGTGGATTGTGTTTTAGAATTCTAAAATAAAGCGAAGTAAAGATATCTGTCATTCCAAGCGACCCTGCCGTGTGACCACTTCCTGCTTCCATGAGCATTTTAATAATACTTTCGCGAATATCTTCCGCACGCAGTGTGAGCGCTTCTACTTCTACATCAGTAAGTGAGTGCATATATAGGGTAGTATATCGTAGGTAGAGAGGCGAGCATAGTGCATAGGCATAGATTTTAGATTTTAGATGTTAGGTATTAGATATTAGAAAATAGAGATGATAGACCGCTATGCTATAGACAACAGAACATAGACCGCTCCTCTTACAGAATATAGACAAGATACAGGAATACAAATACAAGAGCGAGGCCTTCGGCCTCGCTCTTGTATTATGTATTTTGTTTGTTATCTGTTTGTCTGTGTTCTGTTGTGTGTAAACTTCACTCTTCATTCCTCATTCTCCATTCCCTTCCTAACATCTAACGTCTAGTGCAATCAACTACCTAAAATCCCTTACAAGCTTCTCTATAGTCTTACGAATAGATTTACTCTTAAAAATATACGACCCAACTATTGCACATGTTGCACCGGCATTTCTTACAAGAGACATTGTTTCTGGATTCATGCTTCCGTCAACTTGTATCTCTATATGCTTACACTCTCTTCCTATAATTCGTATTCGTCTAATGACTGTATCATCAAAAGGAAGCCCTTGCGCACCAATCTTACGTATCCCCATCACCTGAATAAAAATTTTAGAATACACCACAGACGCCTCCTTCACACGAATAATAAAATCATGAAGATCATATGTATTGGAAACACAGAGTCCAACCCCTACTCTATGCTTTTTACAAAAGAGGAGAGCGTCCTCAACTTCTTCTCCGGTCATTGTATCGATATGTAGTACAACCCTTTTTGCGCCAAGAGCGATGACTCTTGGAAGATACCTCTCCCAATCCTTAACCATAAGATCGAACTCATACGAAAAACCATGAGGGAGTTCTTTTTCTCTATAAGGAAGCCATGTCTTCTCGAGCCCAACACTACCATCACAAAGATCTATCTGCACCCAATCAGTAAGCCCTTCCACCAAGAAAAGATTGTGCACGACTTGCTCATAGCTATCAGAAAGTACCGCAGGAACAATAATCATACATTTTGCGAAAGGCTTCTATTTAGCGCCAATGAATTTATCAAAAATAGAGACGTACCCTGTGTTACTATCACAATCTTCCATCATTCCTCCTGACCCATCTGGCACTTTTTGACACTCTCCTGCATTTTCGTTAGGGATAATAGGAACAAAGGTAGCTGCGAGAAGTACAAGCCCGAGCATGATCCAAGAAGTTTTTGTATTCATAGTTTGTGGTTAGTATATACATTTACAGTGTACCACTATTAATCGAGCAAGGTTGTGGAAACAACGAACGTCATTACAACGGGCCCGCAATGACGGTCGTTGTTTGAATGAAGAGTGAGGAATGAATATCATGCAAGTTAATAGTTAGTAGTTAATAGTGAAGAATGAGGAAGGAGGAATGAAGAATGAAGTTTACATACAAATACAGACAACAGAACACAGATAGACAGATAACAGACAATACAAGAGCGAGGCCGAAGGTCTCGCTCTTGTATTGTATTTTTATCTAGAGTCTAAAGTCTAACACCTACCAACTATCCCTTAACTACCCGCCATTCTCTTCCTCAATTGCTTTCTTAAGACTAGCAAGCGCATCTTCGACAGCACCACCACTAAAGATATATGACCCTACCACCATACGGTCAGCACCGGAGGCGTGTACAAGCTTTGCTGTCTCTGGATTCATACGGCCACTTACTTGTACTACAAGATTAGGAAAGAAATTCTTAAGCACTCTTATACGAGGAAGTACTCGCTCATCAAAAGGATGCTCTGTCTCACTTATATGACGAACTCCCATCACCTGCACAAAAACACGGTTCATGTCATTAAAAACCGTTGACTGTTCGATTCTCCTCACTGCGTTAGTAAGCACATCAACCGAGATATCATTCGACACAGTAAGACCAAGTGTCATGCCGTATGAGTACACGAACTTAAGGAGATCCTGAAAGTCCTGCTCACTGAACTCGTCAATATGTACAACAACTCTCTTTGCCCCAAGTTGATATGCTTTGATAATATATTCTCTCCATGAAGTAAGAATAAGGTCGAACTCATAGATAAAATCAACTGGGAGTATCTCTCTTCCGTGAGGTGACCAAGTAACCGGAAGACCATACGATCCATCACAAAGTCCTATCTGCACTGTTCTTGAAATATCAGCAAGCAAAAAGAGCTTATCAGTTATCTCTTCAAACGATTGCGGAAAAACTCCCGGAATGATAATCATACTTATATATTACTTACACACCTCATCTATCTCAATCACACGATCAGCATGGCGTTCTTCATGAGAGAATGGCGTTGTCATAAAAAGATCAATCGCTTGTATTGCTTCAGCTGTAGAAACAAAACGAGCACCAATAGAGAGTACATTTGCATCGTTATGCTCTCTTCCTAACTTGACGAGCTCAAGATTACCTCCGGCATACACAATTGCTCTCACATGACGAAATCTGTTAGCAACAATTGCTTCGCCTTGGCCAGAACCTCCGAAGATTACCGCAACAGATGGATCATGAAGCGCATCATGCTGTACATGCTTACTAGCTTCTGCCATATATGAAGGATAATTATCTCCTTCCTCAAGAGTGAGCGCTCCACAGTCATACACCTCATTACCCTTTTCTTCTAAATATTTCTTAACTTCTTCTTTTAATAAAAACCCCGCGTGATCAGTTGCTAAATACACTTTCATAGATACTTCTAGTATACACCATAATCGTAATTCGTTATTCGTAATTGGTAAGAGCGAGGCCTTCGGCCTCGCTCTTGTCTTTTCTAAAGTCTAATATCTAGAGTTTACCTCCTGCCTTTGCAACATGCTCCACAAGTGTGTTGGTATATCCCATTTCGTTATCATACCAAGCAAGCACTTTCACAAGCGTACCACCAACCACACGGGTCATCTTAAGATCAGCGATAGACGCATAAGGAAGACCGATAATATCGCTTGACACAAGTTCTTCATCTGTTGCTTGGAAGATGTGAGACCATCTCTCCGTCATAGAAGCTTTGCGTAAAATATCATTAATCTCTTCTTTTGTAGTCTCACGCTTTGCAATGAAAGTAATATCTGCAATAGATCCAGCAGGTGTTGGAACACGAATCGATACACCATCGAAAAGTCCTGTAAGTGACGGGAACGCCTTAGTAACTGCAATCGCAGCACCTGTTGATGAAGGAACAATATTCTGCGCAGCTGCACGTCCCTCACGGAAATCTTTCTTGTTAGGGCCATCAACAATACCTTGTGATGCAGTATATGAGTGTACAGTGTTTAGGATTGCTTTCTCAATACCAATCGCTTCGTCTAAGATTGCGATCACAGGAGAAGATGCATTGGTTGTACATGACGCATTAGAAGTAACTGTACAGGTGCCGAACTTGTCTTCATTAACTCCAAGAAGAATTGTCTCACCATGCACCGTCTTGTCTTCGCTTTCTTTTGCTGGAGCAGAAATCACCACATGCTTAGCCCCTGCTGTAAGATGTACACTTGCTTTATCATACGCAACGAAAAGCCCTGTTGATTCAACAACAACATCCACATTAAGCGCTCCCCACGGTAGCATTGCTGGATCTTTTTCCTGTACCACCTTAACCCTCATCTCACGATCTTCATGAGTAACCACAAGATACTGCTCCTTGGTATCCTCATGAATCTCCGCATGTACATCAAAATGTGATACACGATACACCGTGTCGTACTGCAAAAGATACGCAAGATTATGTACATCCCCTAAATCATTAATAGCGACCACTTCCATATCCTCTCGATCAAAAGCAACCTTGAAGAAGGCACGGCCGATGCGCCCAAAACCATTAATACCAACGCGAATTTTTTTGTCCATATAGCTTCTAGTATATAGGTAATAGATGATAGTCGGTAGTTGATAACTCGGTTTAGGTGTGAGGAATGAGGAGTGAAGAATGAAGATGGAAACTAGATTTTGGATGTTAGACTTTAGGTGTTAGAACTAGATATTAGATTTTAGACTTTAGATGTTAGATGAATACATAATACAAAGAGCGAGGCCGAAGGCCTCGCTCTTGTGTTGTGTTACCTGTATTTTCTAATTTCTAATATCTAACGTCTAAAGTCTATCCTCTAACGTCTATCCTCTCTTTTGTCAACGTTGCCCACCTCATCAGATTTGCTACTATACTCAGTATATGAACGATATAGTGATTAGTAATCTTTCGAAAAGTTACGGCAAAGGTAAAAAGAAGGTCGATGTAGTAAAAAATATCTCTCTTACTGTTACAAAAGGTACAGTATTCGGGTTCATTGGCCCAAATGGCGCAGGAAAAACTTCAACCATTAAGATGCTTGTCGGGCTCTCCCATCCAACCGAAGGCACTATTACTGTTGCAGGAGGAAACCCGACTGACATCGAGACTCACAAGAAAATGAGCTTCATGCCAGAATCCCCTGCCTTCTATCAATATTTAACCGGAAGAGAATTTCTTGACTTCATCGCGACTATATTTAATTTAGACAACAAAGAAAAGCGTATTGACCGTGTGCTTAGCGAAGTAAACCTCCTCAACTCAAAAGAAGAGAAAAAAATAAGAAACTACTCCAAAGGCATGCTTCAGCGCCTCGGCCTTGCGCAAGCAATGATAAGCGATCCAGAGATACTCTTTCTTGATGAACCACTTGATGGACTTGATCCTCTTGGTCGAGCAGAGGTAAAAAAGATTATTCTCTCACTTAAAGCAAATAACAAAACTATCTTTATCAACACTCACATCTTAGGTGATGTCGAGGAAGTCTGTGATCTTGTTGGCATTATTGACCACGGAGAACTTCTTCGCGTTGATACACCTAAGTCAATCATTACCGGACACAGAGACCTCGAAGAAGCCTTCGTGCACATTATCGAAAAACGAAGAAAAGAACGAGCTTCCGCTTATTAATCACACGAAAAAACCAAACCATGAACAACCGTATCTACACTATCGCCAAGAACACCTTCAGAGAGACTATACGAGACCGTATTCTTCTCTCGGTCTTGGTTGTTATGATTGCGATTATCTTCTTCAGTCTTTTCGTTGCTTCTATCTCTCTTGAGCAAAGCACTCGTGTGGTGCTTGATTTTGGCGTTACTGCAATCTATATTCTTCAGATGTTCGTTGCGATCTTCATCGGATCAATGCTTATGTATAAAGAAATCGAACGCAAGACATTCTATCTTCTTCTTCCTAAGCCTGTAGGTCGAGGCGAGGTACTCATTGGTAAATGTCTTGGCCTTTCTTTTACAACACTTATCGTAACACTGCTCTCTACTTGCACACTCTACGCAGTGCTCTTCATTCAAGGTGGAAAACTTTTTTTCTTCCCTATTCTCCTCTCGGCACTTCTTAGCTCTCTCGAGGCAATGCTTCTTATCCTTATTTCCCTTTTCTTTTCAACAATCACTTCACCTATACTCTCTGCAATCTCAACACTCGCATTCTTTCTTGTGGGACATGCAGGAACCATCTTCAGAGCCATTTTTATGACTACAAAAAGTGCCCTAGTAGAGTGGGTTACAAAAACACTTTACTATCTCCTCCCTAATTTTGAGAAATTCAACATTCGTAATGATATTGTCTACGGAGCGCTACCAAATGGTGGACAAATACTTTCCTCACTTCTCTATGCACTTGCGTATGCGGTACTTCTTCTTGTCATCACTCAAGAAATTTTTAAAAGAAAAGATTTCTAAACTATTTTCTTATGAGCCTTACGACCTTCTTTGCTTGGTGGAAGAAAAAAGCCCCTCAGATACTTTTCCTACAATGTATCTTCGTACTTATCTTTGCAGTCATTGTAAACCAGGTAACCTATGACTTCTATGCTCCACCATTTACTACACGACTAGCACTTGCTAAGCGAGTACTTCTTCCAGAAAAAATACTTCCCTATCTTAGCTTCGGGTTCAATAATTTCTTGTCAGATATTTATTGGGTGAGATCTATACAAGACTTCGTAGCATGGAATGGAAAGGAGGGCTTCTTTATCGGATACTTCGAGAATATTACAGCACTTGATCCAAAGTTCGAATACCCTTACCTCTTCGGCATACTCACCATTCCTCAGGGAACAAAAAAAGTAAAAGATGTAAGCTCGCTTGAAAAAATAACACCTCTTGCAGAACGAGGAATCGATGCAATCAAAACAAGCTGGCAAATACCTTTCTACCTTGGAACACAGTATTACATTTTCACAAAGTCATATCCCCTCACTGAAAAGTATCTTAAGATTGCTTCCGGAAGAGAAGGAGCTCCACAAGGAGTGTCACTTCTCTACGCAACAATCGTCGCAAGGCTTAACGGCAACAACGCTGACACCTTCTCAACAACAAGAGATCTTATCAAAGTAATCTACGACACTACTGATAACGAAGTGGTGAAAAGTATTGCGGGTAAAGGTATACAAATGAATGTGATTACTCAAGCTCTGGAGCGAGGTATTGTTGCTTACAAAGTAAAAAATAAAAAGTACCCAAGAAGTGTAGAAGACCTTATGCAAGAAAACTTTGTGAAGCTTCCAGAGGAGCTACTCAATAATTTTGTCATCACAATTAATGAAAAAAATGGAAGCTATAAGATAGCAGAGAAATAGTAATTGTTTATTCTCATCCTCACGCAAGCCAAGCAGTTGGCTTGCTGTGAGCCCATAAAAACAAAATCACACAACGCAAGACGTTGTGTGATTTTGTTTTTGCGGGCCCACGAGGATTCGAACCTCGGTCAACGGTTTTGGAGACCGCTATTCTACCACTGAACTATAAGCCCATATTCTTAACCAAAAAAATTCTCTACAAGAAGTGTACGTTTAATACTACCATCAAAATACTTAATTTGCACGCACAGTCTTTTTAGACATAACACCCAACCATAAAAAACAAACACCCACAATCGCGTACGATTATGGGTGTGGTGAGATGAGATGTCAGAGACGCGCCACCTCACATGGAAGAGCATTACCGCTCGTTCTTCTTGTTGCGACGGCGAACCGCCAGCGCACCGGCGAAAGCAAAGCCTGCGAGTGCCAGCGACCCCGGCTCGGGCACAGCATTGCTGTCAGCGGTACCACCGCGCGCGACCTCGAAGATCACCTGAGTGATCCGCGGGTCACTGTTGGCCGGGTAGAATGCTTCCTCCCAGTGGTTTTGGTTCCAGTAGATGTTCACCGGAGGACTGTTCTCGACCGAGAACAACACTCCGTACCAGTCCAGGAACGGCGAACCGTTCTGGAAGAGGTTGTTGTACAAGAAGCCGGACATTTGGGGGTCGACCGGCACAATGCCGGTGACATTGGAGCCTTGCCAGGTTCCACTGAAAGCAAGGATCTCTTCGGGGGAGGTTGCTGTCCCGGCGGTCGTGAGGGACCCGCTTCCGCGAAGCGTGTCCTTCTGACCATCGAGATTCACGTTGTACTCACTCCAGCTCCACACCATGTCCGCCGAAGCAGACCCTGCGAAGGAGAACAGTGCGATTGCGCCCAACAGCGCCAAGGTTTTCTTCATGCTTGCTCCTATGCCACATTGTGGCGTTTGTTGAGAATCGAGAAAAGAACGACAGATGCCTCAAACAGAGACAACTAAAGGATTGTATCACAAAAAGCATAATAAAGCTACTTAACAAAAACACCGCGTAAGCGGTGTTTTTGTGTATAAAGAAAAAATTCTGTTACTTCTTAGCTTCCTTGAAAGCTACATGCTTACGAAGCTTCTTAGAATACTTCTTAAGCTCGATCTTACGAGTGACAAGCTTCTTGTTCTTGCTTGTAAAATACACCTCGCCTGTCTCCTTATTCTTGAGCTGAATGAGATTATCTTGTCCTTTTGCCATAGTTTTAGGATTATAGCACAACAAGAATTAAGAAGCAAACGAAAAAGATGATAGATTTTAGACTTTAGATGTTAGGGGGAGAATGAGGAAAGAGGAATGAAGTTTATATACGAATACAGACAACAGAACACAGATAACAGACAAAATGCAAAGAGTACAAGAGCGAGGCCACAGGCCTCGTTCTTTGGTTTTTTGTCTGTGTTCTGTGAACGAAGTGGTCTCTAGTCTGTTATCTGTTGTCTTACAATCTTTCACTCAAATACCTAACAAGATCATCTATCGCAACCCTCTCTTGCTTCATCGTATCTCTATCTCTTACTGTTACTGCATGATCAGTAAGCGTATCGAAGTCTACCGTCACGCAATACGGTGTACCTATCTCATCTTGACGACGATAACGCTTACCAATGGATTGTGTGTCATCGTATTCAACAAAAAACTTCTTGGAGAGTGTCTTCCAGATTTCTTTTGCCGGAACAGAAAGCTCTTCCTTCTTAGAAAGTGGCAACACCGCAACCTTCACTGGAGATAGCCTCGGATCAAGCTTAAGCACTACACGAGTATCTTGCTCACCTTGCTCATTCACTTCCCCAACCTTCTCTTCGGTGTACGCATTATCAAGGAACGCAAGTGTCATACGTGCAACTCCAACTGATGTCTCAACAATATGAGGAATAAATCGTTCCTTAGTAGCTTCGTCAAAATACGAGAGATCTTGGCCTGAGAACTTGCTATGCTGAGAGAGGTCGAAGTCACCTCGAGCATGCACCCCCTCTAGCTCCTTGAAGCCTCCAAGCATTGCATAGTTATACTCAATATCATATGCATCTGATGCATAGTGTGCAAGCTTGTCATGCTTATGCCAGTTAAGTTTAACTTCTGGAATACCATACTCTAGATAAAAGTTCCATCGATATGCATGCCATTCTTCAAAAATCTCTTTCGTCTTCGAAGGGTGATGAAAATATTGCATCTCCATTTGCTCGAACTCACGCGTACGGAACACGAACTGCTTGGCAACGATCTCATTACGAAATGCTTTACCGACCTGAGCGATACCAAATGGAAGCTTCGGATGAAGAGAATCAACAGTATTCTTGTACTCAAGATAGATACCACCACATGTCTCCGGGCGCAAGTAAACAACGTTTTCTTCAGAGAGCGTATCTACCGGTGATCCGAGATTAGACTTTACCATAAGAGAAAATACTTTAGCTTCAGTTAAATCAGCGCTCTTACACGAAGCACAAACAAGCTTCTTCTCCGCACGAAGCGCATCAAGCTTCTCGTTAATCCATTCAACCGACTGCTTGTCCGCATTGATGCCAAACTCTTCAAGCATGTGGTCTGCTCGCCATCTACTCTTACACTTACGACAATCAACCTGCGGATCATTGAACCCATCAACATGCCCTGACGCCTTCCATGTTGTTGGATGCATGAAGATAGCACTATCAAGAAGCACGACATCCATACGCTCCTGAGCTATACTTCTTTGCCATGCTTGCTTCACATTGTTAAAGAGAAGTGTCCCGTAATGTCCATAATCATAGACACCGGAGAATCCTCCATAAATTTCTGAAGAAGGAAAAATAAATCCTCTTCTTTTACAAAGAGAAACAATCTTTTCCATGCGTTCTTGGCTAGATTCATTCATATCATGCTATTCTAGCAAATTATAGAAAAAGAGACCAGGTATCGTAATTCGTTATTAGTTATTCGTAATTGGTATGTACTAGAACTAGATGTTAGTTCAGCACACTAAAACACAAACATCCCATTGAACACATCGTTGAATATCTTAAGTATTCCTCCAACAGAAAGAATAATAAAGAGTCCGATCGTACCATAGAGAAGATGACGCTTGCCGGCATTCTTCTTGTCTGGATCATTCATATTAACAATAAACATAAGTCCTCCATAAAGAAAATACAGAAAAGCAAGCCCGACCGAGAGTTGATAGAGGGGGCTGAACAATTCAGTAATCACTCTTCCCAAAAATGCATCGCTACTATCCATACAAAAATAAATATATTATTGCTCACCTGGTAACTTAAGCGTATTAATCGTACCTCCTGCTTGAACACCGGTAACATCACCCATCAATTTAATAATCCCCCAAATAGACACCATCACAAAGATTGCAATGATTGAATAAAACATTCCCTTCTTCCCTTTGCTCTGCTCGTCAGGGTTATCTCTTCCTTTCCAGATAAACTCGATCAAGAACCAGAAGAATGCAAGTATTGCAAGCCCAACCAAGAAAGGCACAAGTCTCGCTACAATAAGTTGCGCAAGATTAAGGAGAGCAAGAAGCGGGTTAGATGAGTTAAGAAGTCCAGCACCAGCGCCAATACCAATCTGGCCAGGAGCTCCTCCTGTAGTGCCACCGCCAAGTCCGCCGAGATTAGCATTCACTCGTACACCTCCTACGCTTCCAACACCACCTATTGTGCCATTATTCACATTACCCCCTATTACATTACCATTCCCTCCTGTACTTATCTCCCATTGACCAGTACTTGGGTTAAAACATGCAGGCTTGCCATTGATTGTCCCGCAAGTACGACCAACATTAACCTTAACCCCACCAAGATCAAACTGAGCAGAAACAAAAAAACAACTACTAACAAGAAGGAGTGCTGTTAGTAGTGTTTTTTTCATAACGTGTTTTTAGAAATAAGAAAACAAAAAATTAAAGAATACTGAACCAAGATAAAGCTGAGAAATTAATTAACAGCAGAAGGCACACGAGGAATTGGGATATCGCCACCTTGGCCAACACCGGACATATAACCAATAAGTCCAATAATTCCCCAAATAGACACCATCACAAAGATTGCTAAGATAGAGTACCCCATTCCTGTAAGACTTCGCTTCTTAGCTTCACCGTCATCTCTTCCTTTCCAGATGAACTCGATCAAGAACCAGAAGAACGCAAGCACGGCAAGACTAACCATAAAAGGCACAAGATTAGAAACAAGTTTTTGCGCAAGCGCAAGAAGACTAAGAAGAGGTCCTCCGTTAATCTGTCCAGCAGATGCGGTCTGTCCAATAGTAATTTGACCCTGAACCTGAGCAAGTGCTATTGCCACGTTACCAGCAATAACAGATAGTGTTGTGAATGTCTTTTTCATAATTTAAATGTAGCTATACCATCAAGTATAGCGAGATATGGGTACTTTGCAAGAGAAGATGTGTATAAGAAGAGAATGAGGAGCGAAGAGTGAGGACCGCTTCGCTTGTAGAAAATACAAATAACTAGACTTTAGGTGTTAGATTTCAGATAAGGATGCACGAGCGAGGCCGTAGGCCTCGCCCGTGTGTTTCTGTATTTTCTAATATCTAAAGTCTAAAGTCTAACATCTAGTTTCTCATCTTCATTCCTCTTTCCTCATTCTCCCTCTAATATCTAAAGTCTAAAATCTAATATCTAGTTCTAATGTAAAAAGAGAGGCTTCCTTACTCGCGACATCGCGTGTAAGGCGATAGGCGCGAGAGGATAACCTCTCTTGCTTGTTTATTGTCCTATGCTGGACTTATTTATGAGGCTCAGGAGGATGCTCATCCTTCTTAGCTTCAGGCTTTTTTTCTTTTTTGTTCCTAATCAAATGAACAATATAAGCAACCAAAGCCCCAAGACCTAACCAAAAGGATGGATGAGTGGCGACCATATTCGACACATCATTGGCGAGCATAACACCCGACCCAAATCCACCTATAAAAGCACTTAACCCTTGTCCTGCTCCTGACAAGAGACCGCGAATAGCAAAGCCGAGATCTTCTCCCCATTTTGCAATTGCTGTGCTCATACCAACAACGATGAACAGAATGGCAAGACCCCACATTTGACCAAGGGTCATCTTAGGCTTGCCTTCTGACTTTCCGTGCTCTTCTTTCTTCTCCGACATCTGAGACTCCTTAGTGGTTGATCTTGAGATAGCCACCATTCTGATTCACTACGACGAGTGTCTCATTAAGGTGACCGTTGATGAACGAAAGACAGGCATTATCTCGACACGAGATAGAGCCTTGCCCAAGAACTTCAACAAGCGACTTCTCACCAACGACCGAAGTAACAGCTTGTGTTGGTTTTATCACAGTACAACCAGACATCATCTGATAGCGTGTGAGACTATTTACTTCTGTTACCTTAGAGCTGGCGATACCCTTATCTTTTTCTTCATAATTAGTGCAAGCAAACATATCAGGATAGACATTTTTTTGTGGCCCATCTTGTGATGTAGATGCCTGTGCTACAGTCGCTGAAAATGTTGAAGAAGACGACGCTTGACCGAGACCTGTAAAGGTTGGTTGATGACATGTAAGCGTCTTATCTTCTTTTCTCTGCTTGAGACACATCCTATAAGCTTCTCCAGCTTCTCGGATTGCTCCTGAAACATTCATTTCTTTCATTCTCGCAACCATGTTCTCACCGTCCTGAAAAGATTGTTGAATCTTTCCTTTGTCAACAGGGACAAACACGGCAACAATTGTCGCTATCGCAAGCAAAATAGAAACAACCGGAAACTTCATCTCATCTCCTTGAGGGCTGTGCTCATTTTGTCGACTCGGCGACTGATGAGCGAATGGTTGGTTGTTCGGATGGAGTTCGCAAACGGTATCACGATCTCCTACTCCGTAGCATGGACTATGGTCTCCAAGTGGACTCGATCGATGACGCCTAGGACCCTTCACAGAATCAAAAGTAGCGCCACCAGAAGCAACACCACTCATGATTCCCGAGAGAATCCTATCTGTCCTCAACTTATCCCCTGGAGTAATCTTGTGTGCTGACACACTTACCCCCTTGAGCAATTAGCTCTACTCAACGAACTCTATGACGCTACATCAAAAAAGACATAGTGTCTCCTTCCTCAACACTACATCTTTCTTAATTTTTTGTCAAATTTTCAATCTTTATGATTACTGAGATACACAACTGTTACTAGAGTAACTCCAAACACAGCCAGAAACTTCACATGAAGAATAAGAACGCCCTGAACAATAATCATATCCAGCTCCCCCGTCAGCAGTTGGAACAGAACTTCCACCAAGGTTAACAGGGTTAGTATTAATCCCTCCTCCTAAATTGTCTACCCGTTGACTAGGTTGACCAGAATTCGTGTTGTTGCCTCCACTCTGTAAATTAATTTCTGGGATCGTGATCTTAGTTGGATCAACCTTACCTTGAAAAATAGTATCTTGTACAATCTTGATAATTCCATAAACAGAAAACATAACAAAAAGTCCAACGAGGCTCCAAATCATAAACTGTCTTCCTTTTGTGATTCTGTCTTCTTTTGCTTCTCTCATCCCCCAGATATACTCAACAATGCCAAAAATAAAAGCAACCACCGCAAGCGACATGAAAAGTGTACCAGTAGCCTTTACTACACTTGAAGTAAACACACTGATAAGACCTCCTAGGCTGGTAATGCTACTTTGAGCGTCGAGAGCCGTATACGCACCTGCCGCAAAAGCATGATACGAAGATGTTGATGTAAAGAAAAGTGCGGTGAGTATTCCAAAAAATAGTTTCATACAATAATAATCTAATACCAACTAGTGTACCAAGTGCAATTCTGTACGTCTAGGGAAACAAAAGTGAGATGTACAGAACACAGACCGCTTCGCTTACAGAGCACAGACTAGAATCGTAATTCGTTATTGGTTATTCGTAATTAGTAAATTCAATATAAACATAGAAGTAGCATCTCCTAGCGTCCTCCTCCGCTGTAACAATTTCCATCTGTACCAATAGTTCCATATGCTCCGGTATCTTTAACCTGACATGACGCACCGGCCTGACCTGGCTCTGGCTTGTACTGATCTTGAGCTTGCGGTTGTGTAGTTTGTTGTTGTGTCTGTTGCTGACTCGTATCTTTATTAATTATCTTGTTGATCGTACCCTGTACAGCAAGAAGAAACATCTGAAGCATGAAGATTACCAATGTTGTAATGATTGCTCCAAGAAGCCATTTCTTGGCCTTACGCAATCCATCAGGATTACCTTGTGCAAGGATAAAAGAAAATCCAGTCCACACCCACATGACAATAAGTGCTGGATAGACGAAGAATCTAATCACAAGACGAACCATAGCAAGAAGGAACTCACTAAGACTGTTGACTCCAATAAAATTAGGCAAATAGCCGTTAGAGGTAGACTCTCCCGCAGCGTATGCATGCGGAATAAAAGTAAATGCGTCACTAAAAAATTGCAAGAACTGTATCGGTGCATCCTTAACCCCTAAGTACTTAAGCATTGCATAGAAAAGCCCTCCGAAAAGTCCTGCGATGAAGAAGAACCCGAGTATGGCATTCCCTGCTTTTTTGACAGCATCTTTATATGCCATTGCATTACCTTGAACAGCTGCGAAATACGCCATTACAAAACGATACGCAATGTAACAGATAAGTACAGGAAGCCCGATACTCACGATAAGCGAAAGGATACCTTTGGTTACCAAAGGTATATCGGAGAGTTGACACTTCTTTTGGTCTACACTCTGTCCACATACATCCGCAATAGACTGCGCATAAGTAACATAAGAAAAAGAAACGAACAGCATCACACAAACACCAAGAACAAAAGCTAAGTTCTTCTTATTTTCCTTCAAAAAAAATCTGCGTAACGATATCATGGTGGTAGATATAAAAAATTATTTACTTGTACTATAAAGATCTCGAAGTCTGCCTATAAATACCCCGACAGCATCATTCACCCCATAACG
This sequence comes from uncultured Candidatus Saccharibacteria bacterium, assembly GCA_964510805.1. Taxonomy (GTDB): domain Bacteria; phylum Patescibacteriota; class Minisyncoccia; order Phycocordibacterales; family UBA5272; genus UBA11704. Next base: position 41,711 of record CAZEDG010000003.1, on the reverse strand, counting down.
ATAGTTGATGATATCAGAGATCATCTGATCTGCATATCCTGTTGATTCTTTTTCATAAAAATCAAGCCAACCCTTAGCCACAAGCATTGAGCGAGCAACTACAGGATCAAGACCTTGAGTACCTGCGGACGCTCTAAACGCTGGCACCCCTCCTACAAGAGAAGCAAGTGTTGGAGCAACCCCAGCCCCTGCGAACTGTGACTCAACAGTAAGTCCTGCGACGGGATTCTTACTTGCCTTGAGCGTTGCAATCGCATACATACGCATCCCTGTTGCAAAAGTATTGTAGCCTTTTGTTTGAGGAAGAACAGTCATTTCGAATGACGCTCTTGGGTTACGCTCTCGAAGTGAGTTAAGATCTCCACTATACCCAACAAGCATCGCAAGTCTCTCAGAAACGAATGCGTCTGTCGGATCTCCGAATGACTCAGACCATGTATAGTTACGCTGACCCGGGTCACCGAACTGCGAGACGAATCTCGCGACTGTCGCAAGAGGAAGCACTTCACTCCCCTCTTGTGTTGGACTGTTAGCTTCTATCATGTAGAAAGTTCCAGCATTTGTGATCGTTCTTACAACAGGAGATTGCCCTAACTGCTCAACGATCGCCATCATAATATCTTTCTGATACGGCACCCCAGGTGTTCCGAGTGCTATTCCTGTTTCTATAAAACGATTTCCTTCTTTTACGGTAAGCTGTGGAGCAATAGACGCAACTTCATCCCAGTATGCCGGAGGATTCACGATACCGTGCTTAGAAAGAAGACTGCGATTATAGAAGAGCACCATAGGCTCAATAGAAATAGGAAGACCTATTGCACCTTCAGGGCCAAAGAGCGCCTTCGCGCCATCAAGGTACGTATCGTTAAAATTCTTTTCAGGAAGATTAGCCAACGGGAATGGCAAAATGCGATCCCTTTCTGCGAGTATCGACTGATACCTTCCAATGATAAGATCAGGGCCATTACCGTTAGCAAGTGCTTCGAGAAGCTTCTGGTGAAATTGTGCCTCTGGGACATAGACATATTGCACACTATAATCCTTTGCTTTTGGGTTGAATTGCTGAACAACAGAGTTCATCCCTGTCTCAGGAAGCGTCCCCCATAGCACAACAGTTCCTTTTGCAGAAGTATCTTTACCTCCAACCGAAATCTTTCCAGAAAAAATAAGTACTGAAAAAACCGTAGCGACAATCCCGGCACCAAGTAAAATTTTACGTAACATAGTAGAAGTATACCGAGATTATAATGGTTATACTAGGGGATAAGAGCAGACGTTAGATATTAGACTTTAGATGTTAGATGAAAGTAAAGTACAAGTTAGTAGTCAATAGTTAATGGTTAGTAGTAAATACAAGAACACAAGAGCGAGGCCTTCGGCCTCGCTCTTGTGTTGTGCTATTTGTATTTTCTAATTTCTAATATCTAACGTCTAACATCTAGTTTTTCCACTATTAACCATTAACTAGATACTATTAACTTGTTAACGTCTAACATCTAGTTTTTCCACTATTAACTATTAACTACAAACTATTAACTACCTCAGCTACTCACCGCAAGAAACGCGTAATGATAATCCCCCGCAGGAAGTCTCTTCTGCACCCTGAATCCATGAGAAGTTACGAGACGCTCCGCTTTATCTTCTTTTACTACATGGTTCTTATGAGGGCCGACTCCTCCATGAGAATCTGACCAGTCTACAACTAAGAGCTGTCCTTCTGGCTTCACAAGCTTAGCAAGAAGAGACAGTGTCTTATGTGGATCATGAAGTTGAAAAAGTGTATTAGAAAGAACAACAGCGTCAAGGCTATAAGCATCTATCGGGATAGAATCCTCAATATCAGACCAGATCATATCAACATTCATAATACCACGTTTATCAAGCGTCCCTGCAAGCGTATGTAACGCTTCACGATGAACATCAACTGCATAGACATGCCCCATCTCGCCAACTTCATGAGCAAGAGCGATGGTATACACCCCTGTTCCACAACCAATATCAGCAACTCTATCACCCGGTTTAAGATATAACTCTTTAACAAGATGGTCTGGGGTAAGAAATGACATGAGTATAGTATATAGGTAATGGTTAAGAGTTAGTAGTGGAAAAACTAGATGTTAGACGTTAGACATTAGAAATTAGAAAATACAGGTAACACAAAACAAGA
>CAZEDG010000003.1:32882-39534 GCA_964510805.1 uncultured Candidatus Saccharibacteria bacterium | reverse complement strand
TAAAGTCTAATGTCTAATATCTAGTTACTTACAGTAAATTAAACGATGCCACACTGTCCCCATCCCTTAGCTTCATCACTCGCACGCCTTGAGTATCACGTCCAAGTGTTGGGATAGAAGCAACTTCAGTTCTGATTACTTGTGATTCCTTAGAAACAGCGAGAAGCTCCTCACTCTCTTCAGTGACAACACGAGCAACCATGAGCTTACCAGTCTTTTCTGTCACCTTCACTGTCTTAATACCACTTCCTCCACGCTTCTGAGTCTTGTACTCAGTAAGCTTAGTCTTCTTACCATAACCATTTGCAGTCATAATGAGAAGCTCTTGTCCTTTTACTCCATGAAGCACTTTATCACAAGCAACAATCGCATCACCCTTATCAAGCTTCATGCCAATCACACCCGCTGCGGTTCGCCCCATCTCACGCACATCATCGTGATGGAATCTGATTGATTGACCGTCTTGTGTTGTGAGAATGACATTGTCATCACCTGATACAAAGAGTGCAGAGAGAAGTTCATCAGTCCCCTCAAGTCGTATTGCAATAAGACCATTACGACGTACATCCTTAAAGCTCTCAGCAGAAGACTTCTTCACAGTACCATCCTTGGTAATCATCATAAGTGACACGCCTTTCATTTCCTTTACATCTTTTGGCATTGGGAGAATCGAAGTGACACGTTCACCTTCTGTAAGTTGAAGGAAATTCATAATACTCTTACCACGTGTTGCACGCTTACCTTCTGGAAGATCGTACATCTTGATCTGATAGGCTTTTCCTTTATCGGTAAAGAAAAGAAGATCTGAGTGTGTCGATGTTGTAAGTGACATGGTCACGAAATCTTCTTCTTTTGTACTAAGATCAACTACACCAACTCCTCCACGCTTCTGTGTACGGAACTCACCTGGATCAGTTCGCTTCACATACCCACCTGATGTGTATACAAGCACCTGCTCAGTGTCTGCAATAAGATCTTCTGGGTTGAACTCTTTTGCCTTGTGCTTCACGATCTTGGTACGACGCTCATCACCATAACGTTCTCTAATATCAACAAGTTCTCCTTTGATAATCGCAAGCATCTTCTTCTCTGAAGCAAGAATAGACTTAAGTTCTGCAATGAGCGCTTGCACAGCCTTGAGGTCGTCTTCTATCTTCTTACGCTCAAGACCAGCCAAGCGCTGAAGCTTCATTTCAAGAATCGCTGTTGCTTGTATCGAAGAAAATCCGAACTTCTTCATGAGTTGCGCATGCGCATCCGGTGTATCCTTAGACTTCTTAATGGTCTGAATAATCTCATCAATATGATCAAGTGCTTTCTTAAGACCAAGCAAAATATGCTCCTTCTCGAGCGCACGCTTAAGGTCGAATTCAGTTCGACGACGCACTACTTCTTTACGATGACCCACGAATGACTCGAGCGCACCTTTAAGTGCGAGAGTCTGTGGAATACCGTCAACAAGCGCAACTAAGTTGTAGTGGAACGTACTCTCAAGTTCTGTATGCTTATAAAGATAATTGAGCACCTTCTGTGGTTGTGTGCCACTCTTAAGATCAATTACTACACGAATATCTTTAGTTGATTCATCACGAAGACCTTTGATTCCTTCTATCTTCTTGTCACGAACAAGATCAGCAATGTTCTCAATAAGATTAGCTTTAACAACACGATAAGGAATAGAAGTAATGATAATCTGGAACTGTCCATTCTTCTGCTCAACTATTTCTGCTTCACCTCGCACCACTACTCCTCCGCGACCTGTTGCATATGCAGAACGAATATCTGATTGACCAAAAGCAACTCCGCCAACTGGAAAATCTGGACCTTTTACATATTCACACAACTCTTCTGTGGTCGCATGAGGATTATCAATAAGATGCACTGTCGCATCCACCACTTCACGAAGATTGTGAGGAGGAATGTTGGTTGCCATACCTACCGCAATACCGAGTGTTCCATTAAGAAGGAGGTTAGGCACTGCTGTTGGAAGTACACGTGGCTCCTTAAGACGTCCATCATAGTTAGGCGCCATCTCAACAGTATCCTTCTCAATGTCACGAAGCATCTCCATAGACACACGACTCATCTTCGCTTCGGTATAACGCATCGCAGCAGCACCGTCACCATCAATAGAACCGAAGTTACCTTGTCCTAAGATAAGAGGATAACGGAAAGAAAATTCTTGCGCAGCTTTTACCATCGCATCGTATACAGACGCGTCACCGTGCGGGTGATAGTTACCAAGCACTTCACCAACCACTGTTGCCGACTTGCGGAACTTAGCACCTGCAGTGAGACCCATGTTATTCATCGCGAAGAGGATACGGCGATGTACAGGCTTAAGACCATCACGCGCATCAGGAAGCGCGCGAGAAGTGATCACACTCATTGCATAGTCAAGATACGCGGTACGCATTTCTTGCGAAATGCTTACCGGAAAGGTGCCTGCATTTTTCGGGGTCGGTGTAGTTTCTTCTTGTTGTGGTGCCTTTTTTGCCATACGATTGGGGTACTATACAATTACTAAAAGTACGCTTAAGTATAGCATATAAGCCTCTTTCGTACTATTTTTCTTTGGTGTATGACTCCTTCGCTTCAAGGAGTGATGAAGGTTTCTCGAGATTGATATTTTGGATCTTTTCTTTGGCTTCACTAAAAAAATCTTGAATCATGCTTCCAGGTGAACTAATTGTTACCATAGGATCACCAGTGTCAACACTCTTCTTTTCTTCTTGTATCACTTCTGTACGAGAATAGGTGTCTCGCCAGAATCCATAATCAAAGTAAAGAATAAGTGCACCAAGAAAAAGAGTAATGACGGAGGCAAAAAGTACCGCATAGACATTTTGTATATGCTCAGGTTGTTTCTTGAGGTGAGTGATGTAATGTTCTGTACGAAAATATTTTTTGTACTTACTCATATAGATAAGTATACAATATTAGTTGCAGAGAAAGTAGAAAAGAGTTAATAGTTTATAGTTAATGGTTAATAGTAAATACAAGAACACGAGAGCGAGGCCTACGGCCTCGCTCTCGTGTCTAACCTCATTCTTCATTCCTTATTCTTCACTCAAAACAATGACCATCGTTGCATATGCTCGCAACGATGGTCATTGTTTTGTATTTACCAATTACTAATAACGAATTACCAATAACGATCTCCCCCTACATCTCATGGAAAAGCACCACCTCACCTAACTTCCCTTCAATATCTTTCTTCTTAATTGTAAGCTTCTCGAGCGGTTCAACTTTTTCTGCTCCTGCCTCTTTCAAAAATATAGGAAGCGACTGCTCATTATAGTCCATAGGGATAATAAGTTTGGGTTCAAGTGACACAGCAAGCTTGTGCGCATCATACGGATTAAGAAGGAATCCATCTTCTCCAACAGGAATAAAGAGTACATCGGTCTCATCAATGATCTCCTTATGCTCAGGCTTAAGTAAAGAAGAGAGTGCGCCAAGAAAAGTCACACGAATACCATCGATAGTAAACACGTAGCTTGTATTCTGGAATACTTTTTCGTTCCCGTGGGCGCTCGAAGATTTAGCCTTACCTTCATGTAGTTTTGTCTCTGTTGCAAATCCTCGTATAAAAATATTCTGCACTTCATATTCCCCTGCTCCAGAAATAACAAAAGGAGTCTTAGCGCCGAGTTCTGTCTGCTCTACTCCGTTATAATCAGGGTGATTGGTAGTAACAAGTGTAATATCAGAACCATACTTACTTACCTTTCCTTTGCCATCCTTTGATACTGGGTTCACAGCAACAGTTAAGTCACCGACCTGCAATTTAAAATGTTCTCTTCCAAAGTATGTAATTATCATGAGGGAGATTATACCACAAGGAGAAAGAGGAGTGAAGAATCTGAGAACCGTAATTCGTTATTAGTTATTCGTAATTGGTACATACAACAAGAGCGAGGCCTTCGGCCTCGCTCTTGTATTTATCTAAACTCTAACGTCTAATATCTAAAATCTAGTTTTTCCCACACAAAAGGGCGCAACTTGCGTTGCGCCCTCCCTCCATTTTTTTACGCTACTGCCTTCTCCTTCTCATGCAACCACTTGTCACCAGAGATAAGGAGGCACAGCATTCTATTCATTTTTTGCAGATACTGAACAAGATAACTCATTGGTAATCCGCTATTACACGAAACCCAAATGAGCCCAGTCTCATTCACTGCACGGTTTCTGTAAGCAAAAGCGATGAACGCCTCGACAGTAACCGTCTCCTCCCCTTGTAGTTGTACCACGTGTAGATATGGCTTTTCAGGATGGGGAGCGATTTTCATCTTTCTTCTTTCTGGGCAAAATACCCGTCAAAAGTTGCAGAAACCCTATATTTTTCTAGGGTTTTGCTACTCTACACTATTATTTATAATCTGTCAATAGTAGCTATTGACTTTTTCCTGCAAATATGCTATATTTATACCAGGCTACAGTACATTTATCATCATCAATCGTTTTTTCACGAGGAGATCAAGCACATGATCCGCATCACTGGACGAGAACTGCCCGCCGTGTACCTGCCCCTTGTCGGACTGGTCTGCAAGAAGCCGGAAATCTCCGGCCCGGGCAAGGACGCCTTCAAGGCACCCAAGCCCGCCTCCGTCGCGAAGCCGGCCGTGGTGCAGGCGAAGCAGGTGGTCAAGCCGACCATCGTCAAGCCCACTGCGCCTGCCAAGAAGGTGACGGTGAACCCTCTCGCGATCGCGCGCACCCAGCGCTTCGACCGCGATGGCGACCTGATCATCCCGATCGGGTCGCGCGAATACGCCCCATTCCCCAAGCGGAACACTTCCGCCTTCGGGCAAGGTTCGCGTCGTCTGCACTTGAACCGTCGCATCGGCGTCGGCAAGAGGGTTCCGACCGAAGTTTGGTCTGGCAACTACAAGGACGGCTGGGCCAAGCATCTCGGCATGAGGTGCGCGGAACAGATCCAGAAGTCGTGCCAGAAGCGCGATCCGCGGAAGCCTGCGTACAAGGACGTTCCCCGCGGGGAACAATCCGTGCACACCGGCCCCAGTAACTTCCGGGTGAAGCACACCCGGGATCTGAACGGCGATCTGGTCAACACCTGAAAGGAGGACATGACCAACTGGACACGCTTCGAGCTCGAGCTGACACTCTACCAGCTCGAGCTCCTCGATGCCATGCGTCGAGTCAAGAACATCCGGAATCCCTTGAAGGGGATCCAGATGAAGGTGCGAGCCATTCGCACCTCTGCACCGCCTCCCTGGAAGCGGTGAAAGACCGACAACCGCTGAAGATTCACGTCGACAGCGGTTTTCTATTTCTTTCTTTAGACCTTTCGTATTTTGTCTGCGTGGTCCGCGTTCCTTCTGCGTTCTTCTGCGTCACACGATAGCTGATCAACTGCCGGAACGACGTGAGTCGCCGGCGGTTTTTGTTTTTATACCTCCCGCATTTCTATAAAAAGCAATTCTTTTTGCATCCACATTTGCATCCACATTTCTTCCAAAAACATTTGCCTCCTCAGCACGCTACGTGCTACACTTTAGAGTGTAGAGATTCCTCTACACTGTCGTTCATTCTTTTTAAGAAAGGAGGCATTCTATGCCTATCGGAGTTGATGCAAAGATGCGTGCGTTCCCCTTCCGCGGTGTCCGTCGTACACCAGAAGAAGAAACTTCTCAGAAGCTAATCCCCTCTCTCGCACACCAGATGATGTTCCATGACGGACCATGCTTTGATGGCGAAGACGGAGAAGACGACCAGATCGTCTTACTTCTAGAAGAGTTCGGAATCCACTGACTTTGCATACACGTACAGTCTTGAGCAACCGCATTTGTTGTTCGACTGTATAAGCCCGCTTGCCGGGGTCAGGTATATCCTGACACAAAGCCACCTTCACTGTGTGGCTTTTTTCGTTGTTTATTTTTTATACAACAGAACAACAGAAATTGTATACCCTCTAAAATCTAACCCCTGTCTTCCATCTGGATTCTGCTGTCTCGTGTCTTTAGTATTTTCTAAAGTCTAAAGTCTAACATCTAACGTCTATCTGTACGGCATGCATGGTCCGTGTTCCTTCTGCGTTCTTCTGCGCCACATGGTGACGTTCCGCGCTTAAATTGTTGCGATTTTGTTCAAACTATTGTAGTATTACTTTATCTAGATTTAATAGATACCGTTCTGGCGTAACCCTTAGCCGAAAGATCTATCCACTTAGTGATAGTGATCGTAAGAAACCAGACCGAAGTGGCGTTCCACCTCGTGTGGAACATTTTATTTTTATGACTACAAACACAGAAACTCCAGCATTCGCACAAGGAGCAATTATTTTTAAAGAAGAAGATATCGTAGAAGGTATCATCGTCGCAATCGAGAAGTCAGCACTCTATGTTGACCTCGGTATTTCTGGAACCGGTATCATCTATGGTATCGAGTTCATGAATGCACGTGATGTTATCAAGCGTATCAATATCGGAGATACCATCTCAGCAAAGATCGTACTCAAGGAGAACAAGAATGGCTATGTCGAACTTTCTCTTAAGGAAGCTCGTCAGGCGCTTATGTGGAATGACGCTGAGCAAGCAATCAAAGATAAGCGCATCATGGACCTTGTTGTTAAAGACGCTAACAAAGGTGGACTTATTATCGAATGGCAAGGTATGTCAGGATTCCTTCC
>CAZEDG010000003.1:0-32872 GCA_964510805.1 uncultured Candidatus Saccharibacteria bacterium | reverse complement strand
TCCTTCCTGCTTCACAACTTAAGGAAGACAAATACCCACGCATCGAAGATGGTGATAAGGATAAGATCCTTCGTGAACTTAAGAAGCTTATCGGTAAGCGTATTTCTGTTTCTATTATTTCTGCTATTCCAAAAGAAGGTAAACTTATTTTCTCAGAAAAGGATGGCTCTACTGTAAAGGAAGTAAAGGAAGTTGTAACAGGCACCTACGTCGTTGGAGATGAAGTAGAAGGAACTGTAACTGGCGTTGTAGAGTTCGGTATCTTCGTGAAGCTCTCAGACGGAGTTGAAGGACTTGTTCACAAGAGTGAAATCGACTGGGGTCTTGTAGAAGATACTAAGGCACACGCTCGAGTTGGAGACAAAGTTCGTGCGAAGATTATTGAGATCAAGGACAACAAGATTTCACTTTCTCTTAAGGCGCTTAAGGAGAATCCATGGAAGGAGGCTTCTAAGAAGTATAAGAAAGGTGATGAGGTACAAGGTGTTGTTATCAAGTTCAACAAGCATGGCGCACTCGTCTCTATCGAGGAAGGTGTTGCAGGACTTGTGCATGTTTCTGATTTTGGTGACGAAGCAACACTTCGCTCAACACTTTCACTTGGTAAGAGCTACAAGTTCACTATCACTCTCTTTGATGCAGAAGAGGAGCGCATGACTCTTTCTTTTGGAGAGAAAAAAGCGTAAGTGAGAAAGTAGAGCGTGGTGGGTAGAAAGTAGAAAGTGCCACACACAAAAAGAAGCGCCCCGTACGGGGCGCTTCTTTTTTACCTTAAGATAGCGGAAACTGTCTGTTGATAATAGGCTAACTGTTGCCTTAATTGCGGATCACGGTGGCACTCTTGCAGAGCTTTTTGTAATTTTGCTTGGTATATCTCATCATTAAAAGTAAGCTCCCATGCTCTACACGCAACTAAATTTGCATCAAGAAAAACATTTCCTTTTCCTCTCTTTTTAAGAGATTCAATATATTGCTTGAGTATGAGAACAGAAAATGGAATCTGTGCCTGAAGAAGAGTGCTTATATCCTTTAGGGCTTTTTCTTGATCATTTCCATGGAACACTTTATTAAGAAAAGACCTATCAATTGCTGTAACAACCTGAGGCCCCGCAAGAACAAAACGAGGTCTGTTTGGATCTTCTGAAGTTAAAGGAGTTTTATAGTACTTTAAAAGCATTAATTCCTCAGCCTTATCAAAAAGGGCCTGATTATTTATTGTCCTCTCCTGAGAAAGCCCTCCGCTTTGTAACCATGCTGATATCTCAATTGCATCTCGTGATGAAAGATTGGATAAGGAATCGATGTGTTTTCTCACTCTTGTTACTTTTTTATCAAAAGCAACTTTCATCTCTCTTCGTGAATCTCCAAGCGTTTGTTGGCTGATAGTTACATCAACCGAAGAAATTATAGGATCTCTTAACTGTCGCATTTTACTTTCAACAACAAGGTCAGCTCCATGAAAAAAGTCATCATACAGCGTAGTACCTCTTGCAGAAATCTGAGAACCAAGAGCACCTTGCTTAAGACAGTGAAATATAACAGCTTCAGCGATTGCTCCTTCTTCGTCACGATCTTTTTCTTGAGCAAATCTTTCTTTTAAGTTACCAACACGTTCCTGATCATTGTCGAACGTAGAATACATTGTACCGAAAGAATCACGTTCGGCAATAATTCTGTTTGTGTCAAAACCAGCAAGAAAATCTTCTGGTGTTAATTTTTTAGAAATACTTTCTAATACTTTTTCTTGTGAATGATTGTGCATATATTTACATCCCATTATACACCTCCATTGCTTTTATGTAACCATGTTCCACGATTGTTTGTAATAGAGAAAGGGTACGAGATGCAATAGCACGAAGTAACACTTTCTCATCATCTGTAATCGCTCCAAGAACATAGCCCTGCACCGCTTCACCTTTTGGTGAGCGCGTACTGCCGTCTTCATTCTTCCCGGCAATTCCTACACGAAGACGAATGAATTCTTTTTTACCAAGTGCTTCTATGACACTCTTTAAACCATTATGCCCGCCATCCCCTCTTCCGTATGAAATACGAAGTGTGCCGTACGGAAGATCCTTATCATCATACATAATAATAAGCTCTCTCCCCTCGTGGTATCTAAGATATTCAGTAACAGCACGACCAGATTCGTTCATGTACGTCTTAGGTGTCATAATCTCAAATGAAGGAAGCTTCATCACTTCATCCATAATAAGAGAGAGTAAAACACGTGCAACATTATGCCTTGTGTTTTCATAGCGTGAACCAGGATTACCGAGCGGAACAAGAGTGTACATCATAACGATAGTATAAACAGACAACAGATAACAGACAACAGACAACAGACAACAGACAACAGACAACAGACAACAGAGGGAAGTGTACTTAGCTTCTGGTACCCATCAAGGAATTTGTAAGTATTTGTATTATATCTGTACTCTGTTGTCTTTAAGCGAAGCGATCTGTCATCTTTCATCTGTTGCATGTCTCACAACAAATCTATATACTGATGCTCATAATGTTTTCGCCTCTTACACACAGTATCTTCAGTTCGATTTCTGACATGATAGAGAATCCAGTGTCAGCGTCCATCTTCGGAATTCTTACACTCATTGTTATCGCGCTTATCATTGCGATCTTTTCTCCAAAGACACGTGATGCACTTGTCTCGATCAAGCTTCTCGAAGAAGATGAAGCGCCATCATCTCTTCTTGTTTGGATTATCGGTATCGTTATTATCGTAAAGTTAGTACAAGCATTTCTTATACAACCTTTTATCGTTGATGGTGCGTCAATGCTCCCCACCTATCACAATCAAGAGTTTCTTCTTGTCGACAAACTTACCTATAGGGTAAGCGAGCCTAATCGAGGCGACATTATGATCTTCAAACTTTATGAGAACAAAAATAACCCTTACGAGGGTAAGCATCTTATCAAGCGTGTGATTGGGTTACCCGGTGAAAGAGTTGTCGTACGTAACGGTGTCACCATGATTTATAACAAAAACAATAAAGATGGATTCATTCTTGATGAACCTTACGTTACCTACAAAGACACCGAAAAAAGCGTCGACATCACGCTCGATGATCATCATTATTTTATGATGGGTGATAACCGAGCACAGAGCTATGATAGCCGTGACTGGGGACCACTTGATGCGGTGAACATTAAAGGCGAAGTACTTATACGAATGTACCCTTTCAAACAAATAGGATACAAACCGGGTAAGTATTCTTTTACAAAATAAAAAGAAGAATTTTATAAAGCAAGAGACCAACACCTAAACGGTATGAACGAAAACGAAAAACAATCAAAGAAAGAACTCCCTACTTCGCTTAAAGGCATGGATGATCTTCTCGACACAAACTATTACGCTTTCCAAGGCCTCTTCGAAAAAGCACAAGAGGTTGCGGTCTACTATGGATTCAAACCAATAGAAACCCCTCTCCTTGAACATGAGGAGGTGTTCGTCTCAGCGATCGGTGAAGGTACTGATATTATTGATAAAGAGATGTATACCCTTCGCACCAAAGGTGGAGACAAGCTTGCAGTACGTCCAGAATACACCGCAGCGGTGATGCGTGCATACTTAGAACACGGTATGCAAACACTTCCTCAGCCTGTCATGCTCTATTCTTACGGGCAAACATTCCGCCATGATAAACCTCAGCGAGGACGATGGCGACAATTCAGACAATTCAATCTAGAAATTCTCGGCACCAACAAGTCCATTGCAGATGCGCTTATCATTCGGACGCTTACTACGATTCTTGAAGAATTTGGTTTCAAAGATCTTATTGTCGATATTAACTCAATGGGAGATAAGGAGACTCGCCCTGCTTTTATCAAAGACCTCGTCTCATACTATAAGAAGCATCTAGAGGGGCTTTGTAAAGATTGTGTTGAGCGACTTAAGAATAACCCCCTTCGTCTTCTTGATTGTAAACAAGAACAGTGCCAACCGTTTAAGGATAATGCTCCGTCGTCACTTTCGTATCTTTCTAATGATGCACGAAGTCACTTCAAGGAAGTGCTTCAATACCTCGAAGAGATGGGGATTCCGTATCGTGTAAACAACACTCTTGTGCGTGGTCAGAGTTACTACACACGAACGGTCTTCGAAGTAATTCAGGTTGATAAAGATGAGAATGGTAATGAAAAAGAAATTACGATAACAGGAGGAGGTCGTTATGATAACCTTGCGAAGATGATGGGAGCTAAGAAAGACGTTCCTGCTGTTGGAACAGGATTGAGCATGGAACGTATCATGATGTTCCCTGAGTGTAAAGCAATTCCTCCTCGCATTATGAAGACTCCTAAGGTGTACTTCATACAGCTTGGTTTCGAGGCGAAGCTTAAGAGTCTTTGTATTATGGAAACACTTCGCAAGAATCGTATTCCGGTACATCAATCTATTTCTAAGGACTCACTCGGAACACAGCTTGCTCAAGCAGAAAAAATGGAAACTCCTTACTGTATTATTTTTGGACAAAAAGAAGCAATGGATAATACAGTCATTGTACGCAACATGGCAACTCGTTCACAGGACACTGTGAAGATTGATGCGCTCTCTGACTATATTAAGCATTTGAAGTAGCTGATACTACAGACCATCTTTTTCTTTCAATCAAAGTTTTCTTTTTTAAGCTTTTCATCGAAATGAACAGAATATCCGCCTGCTGGCGGATTTCTTCTGCCTCGTACCGTTGTCCTGTGGCAAGTCATTTCTCATAAAAAGCTTAGTGGTGATGTAGATAGAAAAAAGCGCCATACAAGAAGTATGGCGCTTTGCAATGAACTCTACTGTTTAGGCTGCTTCGAGAGCATCGCCGTGCACAGCAGGGAATGCTTCCCGAAGAGCGCTTGTAACCTTTTCGAGGAACGCAAGCCTCGGGAAAAGATCGGTATCGCTTCGATACGGCACAGCAATAGAGAAAGATGAGATACCACTACTGTGCTGGACGAAGGTGATTCCTTGACAGGTTGAAGTCATGCAACGGTTGAACACTTGTCCAGAAAATCCAACCCGTGTATGTCCACCATTTTTGATGTACGAAACCCAGAAAGAAAAAACTTCTTGGTGGCGTGGAGGCTCAAAATCAAGCTCGACACTTACGGCACCAACCAAGACATCTTTTCCTTGTTGTTGCTTAGAGTGTTGCCACGTGTACGAGATAGACCCATGATCATCGTCAGCGTGATCGATACGCACAAAACCATTGACCTCTTTAGGCGCAAGCGCTTTGTACACAGACACGCCAGAGACCTGTGCCATCAATTCATAGAACACCCATTCGGGGTGGAGTGGACACTCTTCATGAAAGTAGATGACCGTTTCTTCTCCTTGCTCGTCGGGCAAAGTGACTACCACTTTACTTTTGGGAAATGTCATCTGACCTTTTGTGTGAAGCACTTCACCACACTTACGAAGGAGTGACTTCAGATATTCGATCGCCCTTCCCTTGTAATCATGAAATTCGTCACTCTTGATAGCGTAACGAATAGTACGAGAAGTCTCATTGTAAGAAACAAAACCATCCGCTCCTTTATAGGTCATCCATCCGGCACGAACACGATCAAAAGAAAAGATTTCAACTTTTGGGAAATGCATCTCTAATCTCCTCAGAAAAATTGTGGAAAGAACTCTCTGTCGTTTTTCTGACAGAACTTTACAACACTATCATATTGTGTTCATTTTGTACACTCACAACCAAAAAAACTGTTTTACTTTTATTACAAAAAGGTGTACAGTAGTCTTCTCCATCAAAACACGGAGAATAGCGATGACCCAAGCTCAAGAAGAGCTAAGAAAAAACGGAGAAGACCTGAAGCATCTTGTCACCACACTTGTACAAGCAAAAAAAGAGCGTGACAATGCTCAAAGCCTGAGCAAAGATTTACGACAAAGAAAGCTTCCCAAAGGTCTCCTTGATCGCATTTTAGGGGCTGTGTCTTTATTCCAAGCACTGTTCCTTATGGAAAGAGAAAGTCTCCTTGAGTATCATGTGAGGTACCTTCCTTTTAGCGACAGAACCAAGGCTTCATTTGCGTTGTACGGAATCATAACAATACATGATCTCATCACCAAAACAAAAGCAGATCTTCTCTGGATTGATAACATCGGCCCAAAATCAATTGAAGAAATAGTCCTTATTCTTTCTATGCTTAACCTTTCCTTAAAACCTCAAGGTGAGGAAGAGTAAGCAAGAAGACAGCACACAAAGCGACCAGAATCCTTTTTTACGGAAGCTCTAGGTCGCTTTTTTCTTTACTCCGCATAGCCAAAAATCCTTGCTTTTTGCTTCTAGGTATAGTAGAATAGGCCCTACATATGTCAAACGTTAATGTAGAAGTAAAAAGAAACAACGCGAACGAGAACGCTCTTTCTCTTATTCGCCGTTTCCAGAAGCGTGTACAAGAATCAGGAGTACTTCCTCGAGTTCGAGGTATTCGTTACAACGAACGATCACTTTCTCAACTCAAAGTGAAGCGTTCAAAGATTAAAAAACTTGCCAACATCGCAAAGTATGAAGAAGATAAGCGAATGGGTAAAGTAATCGAAAGAAAGAAGCGACGATAATTATAAGATGCAAGAAGGAGCGCCTACGGCGCTCCTTCCTCTATGCAGATACAGATACGCCATGGCATTACAAGAACATCACAACCTTACCATTATCCGAAAGAAAGGACTTCTCCCTGAAGTTCCTTATCTTCAAATGAAAGAAAAAATTCTTGGTAAAAAATACGAGCTCACTGTTATTTTCTGTACTCCAAAAGAATCACAAGAGAGGAATGCAACCTATCGTGACAAAGATTATGCAACCAATATCTTGTCATTCCCTCTTGCTCCAAATGAAGGAGAGATCTATATTTCACTTAGCACAGTGCGCAAAGATGCAAAAAAATTTAATATGTCTTACCTTCAGTTTCTCCATCTTCTTTTGGCGCATGGAATGCTCCATTTGAAAGGTTACGACCATGGTAGTACAATGGAATCGTTAGAACAAAAATACTGTAATCAATTTTTCCGTGGCAAATAGTAGAAAAGGCATGATAGTTGGAATAGATATCGGTTCAGGCAACCTCCGTGCGGTCGGGGCAGTTCGTCATGAGAATGCTAAATATCCTGTTGTGGTTGCTTCTTACAAAAAATCAATTGAAGGTATTGATCGTGGCAATATTATTGATGAACGCGAAGTCGCAAAAGAAATCACTGACGCAATCATCTCACTTGAAGAAGAATCAAAGATGTTTGCAACACACACCCTTGTTTCGCTTGGGGCACTAGGACTTGCTTCTTGTCACACAAGTGGCTATGCACAAGTGTCGCGTGGAGATGCTTCGATTACAGAACTTGATATCGAAAATGCAATCAAAGATGGTCACAGACTTATTCCTGACATTCGTAACAAATCCATAATCCATTCTGTTCCGATGGACTACAAAGCAGATGGCAACAAAATACAAGGTGCCATTGTTGGTGTTCGTGGTAATAAGCTTGAAGTAAAAACACTGTATGTAACTCATCCACTTCAGTGTATGAACACACTTAAGAAAACTCTCGAAAGAGCAGATGTTCGTGTTACCGATATTATTGCAGGGCCTATCGCAGAAGCTCTTCCTCTTCTTACAAAAAAACAAAAGATCGCCGGCGTTGCACTCGTTAACATAGGACAAGGTGTTACCTCGCTACTCGTCTACGAGAAGAACGTCCCTCTTCTTGTCTCAACTATCCCAGTAGGTGGAGATGATATCACTAAAGATATTGCCCTTGGAATGAAAGTAACTCTAGAAGAAGCAGAGGAGATCAAGTGTGGCAGGTCGATCAACCCTTACTCAAAACGTCGTGTAGAAGAAATCATAGAAGCAAGACTTGAAGATCTTTGTCACAAGATTAACAAAGAACTCGCACGCATCATGCGATCAGAACTTCTTCCTGCGGGCGTTATCGTGTGTGGATCATCATCACTTTCTCCTCGACTTGAATTTGTATTTCGTAATGAACTGAGACTTCCGATCAAAATTGTAACCAATGAACTCTCTCGTGCAACAGGAGATGTGCTTCGAGATAGTGGATGGGCAAGAAGCTACGGTCTCACCTTCCTTGCTCCAAACGATGGAGAAAAAGAAGCATTTAAAGAGCTACTAACATCAATTACTAATCGTGTCAAAAAAGTGGTATCAAGATTTTTACCTTAATTTGTAAGACTTTTTTACTGTTTCTGTCAGATTTTTGAGGCTTTGCAAAAAAGCTCCTGAGTTGGTATAGTTACTACATATTAGTTGTAACGACATATCCCCCTTTTAGTATGGCAAAAGTAAACCCAGAAATCGAAAGTTTCGCACGCATTAAAGTGATAGGAATCGGTGGTTCAGGTAAAGGAGCACTCAATCACATGATCAACTCTAAACTTCAAGGAGTTGAATTCATTGCGATGAACACAGATACACAAGATCTTCATCATTCTCTGGCAGAGAAGAAAATTCACATTGGAAAAAATTTAACAAAAGGTCTTGGTGCTGGTATGGATCCAGAAATTGGTAAGCGCTCTGCAGAAGAGACACGTGAAGAAATACAAGATGTCATCAAAGGGGCTGACATGGTATTCATCGCAGGAGGTATGGGAGGAGGAACAGGAACAGGAGCGGCGCCTGTTGTTGCATCAGTTGCTAAGAATGAAGGGATACTTACAATCGGTGTTGTTACCAAGCCTTTCTTTTTTGAAGGAGCATCTCGCATGAAACTTGCAGAGAAAGGACTCGAAGAACTCGAAAAAGAAGTGGATGCACTCATTGTTATTCCTAACGACAGACTTCTTTCTGTGATTGATAAGAATACAACAGTGAAGCAAGCGTTTGAGATGTGTGACGAAGTCCTCAAGCAAGCAGTAGAAGGTATCTCAGATATTATTCGTACCGCAGGAACTATTAACCTCGACTTCGCGGATATTAAGAGAATCCTTAAGGACTCAGGAACAGCACTTATGGGTGTTGGTCGTGGTATGGGAGAGAATCGTGCACGCGAAGCAGCAACCGCTGCAGTTAACTCACCTCTTCTTGATGTTTCTATTCATGGCGCAAAGGGTGTACTCTTCGCAATCTACGGAGCAGAAGATCTTGGCATGCTTGAAGTACAGGAAGCAGCGAAGATCATCACTGAATCAGTTGATAAAGACGCGAAGATTATCTTCGGTATCGCAACAGATGCTAGTCTTAAGAAAGATGAGATCAAGGTTACCGTAATTGCAACAGGATTCCCAAGTGGATTCACACACAGAACAGGAGGCATGACATCACACACTTCATCTCATTCACAAGAAGAGGCTGAAGAACGTGTTATGGAGAAGCAAGAACCTCGCAAAGAAAAAGAAGAAACCGTCCGTCCAGAACCTCGCATAGAAAAAACAGAAACTATTCGTCAATCAATGATGGACCAAGAAGGAGATAATCGTATCGATCATGAGCTAGAAGAAGGAGAGACTAGGCTTGTTGAAGAAAAAAAGACAACAACCCCTAAAGCATCTAAGCCAAGTTTTAAGTTTGAAGATGAAGATGAAGATGATGATTGGGAGGCGCTTCCACCATTCTTACGAAGAAAGAAATAACCCATCTGCAAAACTATTTACAAAAACACTACTTTATGGTAGTGTTTTTGTTAGGTTAGAAACATCAACATAAGGAGTGAGCATGTTCCGTGTTCGAACATCAGAAGATAAGTTGAGGGTCACTGCCCCAGAGAATCTTGCTTGGGATGCAAAACTCTCTCGCATCAAAAATTGGCACCTCCTCTTGATAAGTACCACTGTAGTCCTTTTCATTGCCGGCTTCTCCGTGAAGCATTTCCCACTTCCAAGGGAGCCGATTGGTCTTAATAACGACTGGTATGGCGAACTTGTGTACTATGTTGCGCTTGCTCTTTTTCACTACTACGTAGCAGTAGTAGTCTCGATGAACATAATGTCTATCCGTGTAAAAAACTTTACAAAAAACGATGACTTTCGCACGGTATACATGATTATAGCGTGGTGGCTCGGTGTGTGCGTTATTGCTCTAATCGCAGTTCCTTTTGAAGACATGCCCCCTACCTGGCAACTTGGAATCCTTGGACTCCAACATGTTGTGCTTGGTTTTATTCCATACCTTTTTGGGATATACCACGGCAAAAAACATCCCGGATTCTTTCTCACAAAAGAAGAATGAATCATCTCTCTGGCCGACACATCCCCGTGTCGGCCTTTGTTTTTATACAAGAAACTTCTATGCTACACTTTCCGTATCTTATTTAATTACTAATCACACTACTTCACTATGTACGATCTTATTATTATCGGAGGAGGACCTGCAGGGACGTCTGCAACAGTATACGCTGGACGTAAGCAACTTAAGACACTTCTTATCGTAAAAGAATGGGGAGGTCAATCGACCGTTTCTGATGATATACAGAACTGGATAGGAACACCACATATAAGCGGAATGAATCTTGCAAAGTCACTCCGAGCTCATGTCGAAGAATACAAAGGTGACTTCGTTACCATTACAGAAGATGAAGTTACTTCTCTTTCTGGTAGCAATGGCAACTTCGAAGTAACCACAAAGAAAGGAACACATCACACAAAGACAATACTTATCGCAACAGGTTCAGCAAGAAGAAAGCTCGACATCGAAGGTGCGAACGAACTCGAACATAAAGGCCTCACCTATTGCGCTTCATGTGACGGACCACTTTATCGAGGTGAAGATGTTGTTGTGGTTGGTGGAGGAAATGCAGGCTTTGAGTCTGCTTCACAGCTTCTTGCCTATTGTAAAAGTGTCACACTCCTTTCAAGAAGTGCGCCGAAAGCAGACGCAATCACCATCGAGAAGCTAAAGAAAAACGAACATTTCACTCTCATCGAAAACGCAATTCCAACAAAAGTAGCAGGATCACCGTTTGTTCAGTCACTTACCTACAAAAATGCTTCCGGTGAAGAAATCACCCTTCCTGTAGCAGGTGTATTCGTAGAGATAGGCCAGATTCCCGCAACGTCATTTGCAAACAACTTTGTTGCCATGACGCCATTTGGAACTATTATGATTGACCCAAGAACCCAAGCAACAAGTGTAGAAGGAGTCTGGTCTGCAGGAGACTGTACTGATGTCCTCTACCATCAGAATAATATCGCAGCAGGAGACGCAGTGCGAGCACTAGAAGATATCTATCTTCATCTTCATGCGTAAGAGAGACTAGAGTTTAGATGTTAGGTGTTAGAACTAGATATTAGATTTTAGACTTTAGATGTTAGATGAAACATAATACAAAGAGCGAGGCCGAAGGTCTCGCTCTTGTATTTTCTAAAGTCTAAAGTCTAATATCTAACCTCTACCCCTTCTGCCTCGCTCTTTGTATTTTCTAAAGTCTAATATCTAACCTCTATTCATTCGGCCTCGCTCTTGTATTTTCTAATATCTAAAGTCTAATATCTAACCTCTACCCCTATAGACTTACAGAAAATGTAAAGGTTTGCTATTCTTATGGAATGCAAAAATACCTTTCCCTTATTCATCGTCTATGGAAACTTCTTACCCCTTTTCATAAAGACTTTGCAATACAACTCACATCATCAGTAGCTCAACAAGCTATTGTTGTGTTTAGTATTTATATTATTGCACAATCACTTGATGCAATTGTTCACAAGCAGTTCGAGATAGCATTTTGGTACACCGTGTGCAATCTTGGTCTTGGACTTTCTAAGGTGCTTATTGGCTACTTCACAGAACTTCATGCCCAAGACAAGCTTGGTTTTGCAATACAACAACATCTAGAAGAATATTCTTTTAAACAAATTTTTAAGCTTAACATCTTCCAATACACAGAAGATCATTCGGCAATCAAGGAACAAGTAATTAACCGCGGAGAAAGCGCTGTAGAGAATATTATTTCAACACTAGTACTTACCCTTCTTCCAACATTCACACAAATCACCTTTGCTCTTATTGCGATGTCGCTCTACTCAAAAGTAGTTGCCCTGTGGACTCTGTGTGTACTTATTATTGTCATTCTTTGGAGTAACTTTTTTGCAAAATACCACCGACCATTTATACGACAAGACATTGATAACATGGATAAACAAAAGAAGATACGCGCAGAATCCTTTCAGCATCTTAGTCTTATTAGAACACTTGGAGCGGAGTCTCTCTACCTCGCAAAGTATCTCAAGAACCGCCAAGGTTTTATGGATTACAAAAAATTCGTATGGTCAAAATCAGTACGCCATGGGCACAAACGCTACGCTCTCTTCCATGTCTCACGAGCAATAAGCACACTAAGCGTGATCTTCTTTGCACTCAAAGGCTCGCTTACCGTTGGCTCTATTTATGCTATCTGGTCATACATAGGAGAAGCGAATAATCAGATTTTTTCTATTATCCAATCGATACGTCAAATGCCGATTCGCTTCAGCGAACTAGAGAAGTATCTTGCAATTATTGACAAAGAGCCAGAATTCAAAGAACGAGGAAAAGAATCTGTTTTGCAAGGAGACATTGTAATTAAGAATCTCTCTTTCTCTTATCCGAAAAGCACCGCTCCGCTTTTTGCCAATCTTTCTTGTGTCATCCCTCATGCAAAAAAAGTTGCCTTTGTTGGATTTTCTGGCTCAGGCAAATCATCGATAGTAAAACTTCTTCTCCGCATTTACCCATACAGCAATGGATCGATTACTATTAACGGAACAGAACTCTCTTCAGTAGACAGCACCTACTTACGTAATCATATTGGCTATGTAGAGCAACACGTTGATCTTTTTGATGATACCGTAAAAGAAAATATTCTCGTAGGAATCAAAGAATCAGAGAGAAAACTCTATGAAGAAAAGCTCGAGGACGTTGCTCGTCATGCTCGCATTAGCGAATTTTATCATCGCTTAGGTGAGCAAAAATTTGATACTCACATCGGTGAACGAGGAGTAAAACTCTCAGGCGGAGAACGTCAGCGTATCGGTATCGCTCGTGCAATCATCAAGAATCCTGAGATACTCATTTTCGATGAAGCAACAGCCTCGCTTGATGCAGAAAATGAAGCAAAAGTAATGGAAGCAATTGATGACGTGTCAGTTGGTAAAACAACAATTATTATTGCTCACCGCCTCTCAACCATAAAAAACGCAGACAAAATTATTGTGATGGATAAAGGTACCATTGTCGGGCAAGGTTCACATGAGGAACTTATGGCAACAAATGAACTCTACCAAAATCTTGTTGCAAAACAACTGTAGAAGAATAGATGTTAGACGTTAGACTTTAGATGTTAGATAAATACAAGAGCGAGGCAGAAGGGGCAGAGGTTAGATATTAGACTTTAGACTTTAGAAAATACGAGAGCGAGGCCTTCGGCCTCGCTCTCGTATTCTTCCGTCTGTTGTCTGTGTTCTGTTGTCTGTATTCGTATGTAAACCTCATACTTCATTCCTCCTCTAACATCTAAAATCTCGCACCCTAAGTCTTTTATCTGTAAACGAAGTGGTCTGTGTTCTGTTGTCTATCTAGCGCTTATCTCAACCGCTTTATCGAACCACTCTCTAAAAAGATCCCTCTCCTCAAGAACATGTTCAGGCACAGAAAAATAATACAAATGAGCTGTCTTCCCTTCCCTTATATACGTGAACTGCTTTCCACCCTTTGATTCATACCACTCCTTACTTTCCTTAGAACCTTTTACGTACAAAGTTTCATTTTCAACAAGAGCAAAAGGTTTACCTTCGTAATAGAGCATGTGACCTCCCATCATATATCGTGCAGTAATCGGTTCGTGTTCACCAAAAACATCATAGAGAACGTACTCAAGAAAAGGTGTTGTTTTCATTGTATTATTGTACCAAAAAATTTGATACACTTGATTAATATGAATATTCTTAAAAGAATTATAAAATCTCTCGGTCCTGGTATTATCACCGGGGTCGCTGATGATGATCCATCAGGAATCGCAACATACGCTCAGACCGGCGCAATATTTGGCCTCTCACAACTATGGCTTACCTTATACTCAATGCCTCTTATGATTGCAGTACAAGAAATGTGTGCACGTATTGGAATTGTGACAGGCAAAGGAATCGCAGGGGTAATCAAAAGCAATTACCCCCGCTACGTACTTGTCCTTGCAGTAAGCCTTCTAGCTGTTGCTAATATCATCAACATCGGTGCAGATCTTGGAGCCATGGGAGAAGCAGTGCATCTTATCTCTCCACTTACCTCAGGTGTTGGAATTATTATCATCACTCTCTTTAGTGTTATCTCTGCGATTTTTATTCCATACCATCTTTATGCGAGAGTGCTTAAGTACTTTGCTGGTACGGTACTTGCCTACATTGTGTCTGCTTTTTTTATACAACAAGATTGGAGCAAAATAACGCTATCACTTCTTATTCCACATCTAGAATGGAATAAAGACTACTTACTCAATATTACCGCATTTCTTGGAACCACCATCTCACCATACCTTTTCTTCTGGCAAGCTGATGAAGAAGTAGAGGAAGAGATCGAACACAAAAAGATTTCTGTATTTGGTAAAGGGACACCTCATGTAACAAGAAACGATATGAGTAAGATGCGAACAGATACTGTCATCGGCATGTTTCTTTCTAACCTTATCGCATTTTTTATTGTTATTACTGCTCATGGAACTATTGGAAATAGTGGCCTTGCAATTACTTCGGCTACACAGTTTGCAGAAGCGCTTCGCCCTTTGGCTGGTGACTTCGCGGTATACCTCTTTGCTTTTGGTATTTTAGGAACAGGGCTTCTTGCAATTCCGGTACTAGGAGGAGCTGTTGCGTACGCGGTAGCAGAGATGTTTTCATTCCCTCTTGGATTAAGCAAAACGTTTACAGAAGCAACTCGATTCTATCTCGTTCTTGCAATAACAATCTTACTTGGTGTACTTCTTAACTTTACTCACATTGATCCAGTGCTCATGCTGTACTATGCCGCTGCAGTTAACGGCATACTCGCGGCACCTTTGCTTACAATCATTCTCTTTGTTGCAAATAACAAGAAAATCCTAGGAGAAAAAGTTAACTCACCTCTTAGCAATATACTTGTCATCACAACGACTGTCCTTATGGCGATTATTTCACTTTTCACCATTGAATCGTTTATACGGTAGTGTAATCCACAGTAGATACTATATATCATATATGATATACTGTATGATATGGAACTTAATGATCAACAAAAAATAGGCCTTTTTATCAAAAAACTTCGTGAGGAGCGGGGAATGACGCAAGAAGAATTTTCAGAGAAGCTTAAGACTTCTCAGTCGGCAGTTGCGCGTATAGAGTCTGGCAATCAGAATGTCACTGTCGAACAATTGATGAAGATGGGTGATGTGCTCAAGCATAATATTATCGGGATACAAGACACAATAGACTTCAAAGTAGAAGGCGGGCACAAACTTCGCGGAAGCATCGTAACGAATACTTCAAAGAATGGTGCGATTAACATGATGGTTGCATCTCTTGTTAACAGTGGCACAACTATATTACGAGACATTCCTCATATAGAAGAAGTCTATCGTTACAAAGAGCTCCTTGAGAGTGTTGGGGTTAAGATACGATGGGTGCATGATGATACTGCACTTGAAATAACTCCTCCAAAAAAGATGAGCTTCTCGAAGATCAATAAGTCTGTCGCAGAAAAAATTAGATCATTTACTTTTGCTGGAGCATTCATTCACTTCAGTGACGCGTTCACCCTCCCTCATTCTGGTGGATGTAAGATGGGAGAAAGAACTGTCGCATCACACAAGTACGCACTCGAGTACCTAGGAGTACATATTAGTACAAAAGATACTCACTACGAAATCACTCACCAAAAACTCCATCCTGGTGTCATCCCACTCTACGAATCATCAGACACCGGCGCAATCACAGCACTTATCGCAGCGTCAAGAATCCCAGGCAAAACAGTCATCAAGTTTGCACCTCCTAACTATCAAGTCCAAGATGTCTGCTTCTTGCTTCAGTCATTTGGCGTTGTTATAGAAGGCATCGGAACAACAACACTCACCGTACATGGCAAAGAATCAATCAATCTCCATGTAGAACATTACAACAGCGAAGATCCAATCGAAAGCATGTTCTTTATCTCTGCTTCGATTGTCACCAAGAGTAAGCTCACTGTACAGAGATGCCCTATCGAATTCTTAGAACTTGAGCTAGAGAAGCTCAAGCGCATGGGGCAGAAATATTCTCTTTCAAAACCATACCTTGCGAAAAATGGCATGACGAAACTTGTTGACATTACACTTACTCCAAGCAAATTAGTCGCTCCTCACGATAAGATACATACGCAACCATTCCCTGGAATTAACAATGACAACCTACCGTTCTTCGTCCCTATCGCATGTTTTGCAGAAGGTCAGACACTTATTCATGACTGGACTTGGGAAAATCGTGCAATCTACTTCACCGAGCTCAATCGTCTTGGCGCACACATCACCCTCCTTGATCAGCACCGCGCACTTGTTGGTGGAGTGCATGAACTACGAGGCGCGCAAATTGTATCCCCTCCTGCACTTCGTCCAACAGCAATTATATTGATTGCAATGCTTGGAGCAAAAGGAACATCAGTCCTTCGTAACGTCTATTCAATTAAGCGAGGCTACGCTGATATCGCAGAACGACTCAACTCAATCGGCGCCAAAATTACCGTCCTACGAGGAGTGTAGGGAGAAGAAACAGAACTTGACTTGTACTACTTTTAATGATACTATAAGTCATCTTCTTAACTCTGGAGGCACCATGAAGAAGATCAGTTCTTTGTCGAGGGATGACGTGATTGGTCAAGATTTCATGACCGATGACGGCGTCCACTTCACGGTTCTCGAAGCTGATCACTACCCGCAATCAGCTATTGCAAGACAACATCAGAAATACTGTGAAGCGCTCCGTGAAGGAATTCTTGTCTCCCTTTCCTTCCGTGGAAAGCCTGTCCCTGTTGTGAAGGTGTCTGATGGTGTGATGCGCTTGAAGCGTATCATGCTCACGACAACCGGAGTCGAATTGGGAAACACTTCAACCGAAGTGAGTCAGTTGCTTGGAGTGCTCGAGACTCGTCAGCCGATGGGGCTCTATCACACCTAGCAGAAGTCCAGACTTCGAACAAATGCCGTGTCCACGTTGTGGACACGGCATTTCTCTTTTTTCCTTACCTTTCATGGTATCATTTTGGAATGAATGACCCTTTTTCAATTTTAAATCAACATCCTGTCGTTAAGATATTGACAATTGAAGAGATTGCAAAAAAACTTGGCAAAAAAGAAGATGCTATTAAATTGGCAATAAAAGAACTGGGTCTTAAACTTGAAGAAGTGTCAGTTGCTTCCAGAAATCAAGGAGTAGTTTCTGTGAAAAAGAAGAAGGCGAGTCGTGATGTTGAGAAAATCATAGAGTTTTTTGAAAGAAAAGAAAAAACAAAAGAAATCAAAAAGAAATTAGTAACTTTTAGGAAAAGTACACCATTGAGACAAGATTTTCCTGACGACACTTTTTGGGATGAAGAGTCGATGGTAAGGTTTTTTAGTGAACGAGACTTAATTAAACCTGGAACTTACTTTCCCGGTTTTCTAAAATCTTTTTTAGAACAAA
Organism: uncultured Candidatus Saccharibacteria bacterium; assembly: GCA_964510805.1. Taxonomy (GTDB): domain Bacteria; phylum Patescibacteriota; class Minisyncoccia; order Phycocordibacterales; family UBA5272; genus UBA11704. The sequence goes on along the minus strand of CAZEDG010000003.1, from coordinate 15,251 downwards.
ATCCAACACTAAGTAACGATGTACTTGAAACTGAGGATGGTTTTTACTATCCTCAAAACCTCTTCAACATATTAAGAGAAGCTTTTATTTCTAAAGTTGGTGAGCCCGTAACTACTACTGATTTAGAAGATCCTGAACCAGTTCCGACAGTAACCAGCATTCCCTTAGGTTGGGCGAGGGTTGGCGACTTTAAATTAGCAACAGTCAAACGTTTTGCGGATATGTTTGGAAAAGATAAATTTTATTTTACAGCATCTGTAACCGGTAAAATTCAAAGATATGTAAATATTGATCTTCAAAAAGAAAATAAAGAAATTTATGAAGAGTATTTAGCAAATGGCGCGCTTCCTGCTAATTTATTAGAAGAAATATCTGCTAAACTTTTTGGGACACAAGTAGCTAAAAAAAATTGGGTAACACTATATAGCATATTACATAGTTATGACAAAAACTCTCCTTATTTCGGCGCAACAAAAATCACAGTAGAAAGATCTCTCGAAGAAATTCGTACTGACAACCCGAAGTTAGCAGAAGAAGTGCAAAAAAATGTTTCTGAATTTTCTGAAAATACCATAGTAAAAACCTGTGCATATTCTCCTGAACTGGCAACAGAAATTTCTAAAAGAGTTAAAAAGTTTTTAGAGGAAAAAGAATCTCGTTTAGAAGAAAATCAAAAGAAAAGAGATGACATAGAGGAAAGAAAAACACTAAAGTCAAATCTTATTGAAGAAAGAAAAAAAACAAAAGATTCTCTAGATAAGTTCTTGCACGAAGTTGTTGCGATGAGTCCTGAAACATTAGATTTCAGAAAACTGCTAGGACTATTCGGTGCAGGCTGTATGCTCGATCTATTATTTGCATTCCATCCAGAATTTAAAAGACTACCCGTTGAATATCTAAAAAATGAGCTTGCTAAGTACTTAGGTGACTATATGATAGTACGCTCTGGTAATGTCTTACAAGATGTCGAACTTGCTTTACCATATCTTGGTGAGAAATCATTCCAAGATTCACTCTTCACAGTTATCAAAGAAGATGCTATCCATTACTACCAAACCGAGAAAAAGAAGCACAAAGAAAAAGAAGACACAAGAATCTTAGATGAGTACATTACCCTCTTAAGAGATAAGGCAATACTATTTCACAATGAGGACTTTACTAGCGTTGTTAGTCGCGTCGAAGCATATCTCTTCTCTCTTACCAATGACTTCCATAAACCAGAGTCAATTGTTGATGAAGTGTCACAAGGAAGAACTTTTCCCGATCTTAACCAAACGATCAACATCAAAGAAGTGCGAGATGGAAAACGTGTCTTAATCGGAGACGAAATGGGGATGGGTAAGAGTGCTTCAGCAATCCTCTCAAAAGAGTACCTTGGTGTGGGTACTGCGCTTGTTGTTGTACCATCAAATGTTATCTCTACGTGGCACAGATATCTGTCAGATGCCATTGGACCTGACGGTAAACAACTCGGGTACTTCAAGAAAGGTTGCGCGCCAAAGGTTCTAGAGCTTGAATCGGTAGAAGATATTGAGTTAATCACAAGTGGAGAGTATGATTATGTACTTATTTCTCACGAAAAATTCAAGGAGGAGTATGCAGAACGATTAAAAAACCAACCAATTGAAATGGTGATTATCGACGAAGTACATAAATTCAAAAATGTGACTGATGGCAAGCGTTCACAAGCACTCCTTGATCTTATGCAAGAGTTCAAAGATCGTGAAGCATATACCGTACTTCTCTCTGGAACCCCTGTACCAAACAAAATAAAAGATCTTGCCATAACTCTTAAACTTCTCTACCCAGAAGAGTTCGGAGGTATGGATACCAACATCCTCGTATCGAGTATCATTAAAGGAGACAATATCAACCTACGTGATCTTCTCTTTAAGAAAACTCAGATGAAAAAACTAACTGAGAGTGTGGAAATGCCGGAGAAAACCGAGCAAGATAGTTTTGTTACGTTAAGTGAGAAAGAGCGAGAGCTCTACGAACTTCTTCTTGAAGATGATGAATTAACTGCAACTGAGAAATTGCAGACATTGAGACAGTTCTGTCTTAATCCACGAAAGATATTCCCTGATGTTGAAATAGAAAGCTCGAAAGTACAAGAAGCAAGAGATGCAATTCTTTCCCATTTTGAAACAAAGAACAAAATGGTGTTCTTTGTAAACGGATATATCGATGGAATTATTCGCGGTGAAAACTCAATTATAGAGCAGTTACAATTACCAGAAGATATTACTGTGAAGATAATCGATGGAGATGTGAGCAAAGACGAACGAACAGAAATTGAGCGAGATATCAAATATATGACACAAGGTAAAATACTCCTTGTACTTAGTGGTATGGCGGCAGATGTTGGGGTAGATTTTTCTTCTGCAGAAGGTGTGTATTTTTATAACGAACCTTGGACAAAGTTCGACAAGATGCAACAACAAGCTCGTGTGTATCGTCCAGGACTTACTCATGACATCACTGTAGACACATCACTTGTTGAAGGATCAATTGAGGAAGGTATCCACTACTACCTAGAGATGAAGTATAAAGCAATCATGAAACTCCTTGAGGGAGTACCACTGTCTGAGATCGAGCAATCGATGCTTTTGTTTGACGAAAAAGTCGAAGGCATAAAGACAATCGATGGCGACCAAGGGCTTGCCGAAGAATGGTTACAATCGCCCGTTAACAGACTTAATCGATTCTTTGGTGCAACAAAAGAGATTGGAGAAGATAAGTTCATGGGATTCCTTGAGAAATACGGAGAAGAATATGCTGAGTATTACGCAGACATGGGCACAAGAGGATTCCAGGCGAACACCGCCCGTCTTGTAACAGCTCTTATTAAGCGCTATAGAGAAGAAAAAGGGTTGCATGGCGAAATAACAATCCTTGACGTTGCTTCTGGTCCAGAGATGCTCGCTAAGAAAGTACCCGAGAACGAGAAAGATAATGTCTTTAGTCTTGATATTAACTCCGCACATTTTAAAGAAGGCACAGGAAGACAAGTTGTTGCTGGTTTTACAGCGCTCCCTATTCGCGACTCTTCAGTTGATTATCTCAATATGTCGCTTGCTATCCACTATTCAACATTTAGACCTTCTAAGAAGGAATTCGAGCGTTTAGAAGTATTTGGAGAAATAGCACGAGTCCTCAAAGTGGGAGGAAGGGCAACAATTAACTTAGTATATTCACTCGAATGGAAAAATAAAAAGGAATTAGGAGAACTATTAGAAAAACTTGGGCTCAAGATTGTGGAAGCGTGTACAGGAACTGCGACTTCTGGTAGTAATTTTGCATCAGAATGTCTTACTTTTGAAAAAAGAGAAGATGTCAATCTAAAAGAAAAATTACAGCAATTACAAGACGGAGACTATGAACTACTCAAAGGATTAAAACTCTCTACACAGAGCACAAGAAAACTAAAGAAAAGTCAGGAAGTAACGAACAGATTCTCTCTTAATGGAAAAATCTTTGAAGCAAACCTTAACCAAGAAGATGTAAGGCTTCTCGTAGAACAAGAACATATACAAGAAGAAGGGAAACTGCTTATTCAGGAGTATGGCGACGCAGGATCAATTCCTAAGCGAGAACTCCTCAAAAGATCTATCTTACGCTACGTAAGTGGAAGCAAGTATAAACTTGTTAAAAAAAGTTCTTACACAAAAACTTTTATTCATATGAATTAACAAAACAAAAAACGATACTCGTGGTATCGTTTTTTTGTTTTTTGCAATAAGAGATGTATCTTAGTCAAGTGTTGTTCTCCCCTCTTTTTTCTTCATTCCAGAAAGTGGAAGCATGACAACAAAAGATGTCCCTTTGTTTTCTTTTGAAGAAAAGGTGATGGACCCTCCAATATAATCAACCAATGACTTGGTGATATAAAGACCCAGTCCAGAACCATTCGCTTCAGCGTCTTTTGTATTCGATGCTTTAAACATCTTAGAAAAAACACGCTTCTGATCATCTTCTGGAATACCTATTCCTTCATCTTTAATTTCAAGTATAAGAGATCCCTGAGAAGAGGCTTCACGTATACCAATCTCAACTTTTCCAGAATCTTTAGAAAAGATAATCGCATTGGAAAGAAGCGACCTCACAATGAGAGTAAATAACTTAGGATCAAGCATCATTTCCCTAGGAGATCCTTGAATATTCTTAGTTACTACAATCTTTTTAAGATCCGCGATACTTGTAAGAGAAGCAATTGCTTCATCGATAAGAGGGAGAGGTGAAGTAAGTGATGGAGAAACACTAAACGTGCCTAGATCGAGTCTAGACACGTTTAGAAGAGACCTTACAAGCGCAATAGCACGCTCGTTACTGGTCTCGATAATAGAAAGATATTTCTTCTGGTCTTCAGTAAGAGGTCCAGCATCTTCATCAAGAAGAATCTCTGTATACCACTTTACAATAGAAAGCGGTGAACGGAGTTCATGAGAGGCAATTGAAATGAAATCATCCTTACCTCTTTGAGAAGAATCTGTTTTCTTTTTACTAAAGAGCCAAAATGCCATGCGTGGCTTCTATTAACGAGTAGCAGTAATGGTCATACCCTGTTCTGGGAACTGCGCAGACACAGTGATACGTCCGTTTGCATTACGTGACACCATATACCCTGCACCGTCTGCTGTAGTTCCTTGTGGCTCATTAGGAATTGACACAATGTACTTACCGTTAAGAGTAAGCACTGAGAGGTCTACAAGACCAGTACATGAAGCTGCGCCTGACGCACAAACCTCAGTAGGTGTTAATGTAATTCCTGATGGAAGAATACCGTTGTTATCAACTGAGTACTGAGAAATCGCGTTAAGGATGGTGTTAACATCTGACTTACGCTGAGCGTTACGAGTATCACCAAGTTGCTTACCTGGGTTAATCGCAACAATCACAATACCAGCCAAAATAGCAATAGCTGCAACCACGAGAAGGATTTCAATAAGAGTGAATCCTTTCTGGTTACGTAGAATGTTTTTCATAAATACTTGTGTGCACGTTTAAGATTGTGCACCTAAAACTTATTAAACTATTAAATAATGCTAGGTTTTGGTTTGTGAAGCCAAGCAAAACACAGCAACACACCCTTACCAACCTACATATTCTAGTATAGCAGAGTATTTATGGATTAGAAGTCCGCAACGTCTTCCCATGAGGATAAGATAAGCGGAGTGCTCGTACTCGACACAATAACCCTTATTTTTGAGGTAATTGTTCCCATGGTGCCCGTTGCTGAGATGGTGACCGTCGTCCCTCCTGAAGGAGCTATTGAATATACACAAGAACTTGACCCTGATGTCAATGAACTGCTAAGTGAAGTTGTCCCTGTGTTACCAATTTTTTGGAGAGCATCTTCTACACATGAAGATGCTACACTTTTTGCCATACCAAGCTGTTGGTATACAAGATCCATCTTCCCTGCGTCAACTCCCGCAGTAATCACATGAAGCATAATTGCAAGACCGATAGCAGAAATAAACATAACTGAGAGAAGTGCAATATACCCTCTGTTATCGTAACGTTTTTTTAAAAAATAAGTACACTGTTCTACTCTCATAATTATCGTATTGTTGCACTGCCATTAAAACTCTTTGTATATTCATACTCACCTCTACCACTTGGATTCTTATACGTAATTGTAAAAGAAACTCTCATCATTTTTTCACTTGAGCCAGCTGAGGTGCTATTATCAAAAGAAAGAGAAGACACGTCGACGCGACTATTAGTAAGTGCGACTTTTGGTTTTGAAGCTTCTTGCATATAGAGTGTGCTCGAACTTACAAAAAACACTGTTGGATTGAGCGTTGCATTTCTCGTTACCAAAGATGACGAAGCTAATTGAGTGCCAGCGCTTGGAAAGGTAATGCTTTGACTATTGGTAACAGTCTCAGTAATAAGATACATTGCATAAGCACCTTGTTGGTTAACTTCAGTAATTACCTGACTTTTTACTCTTGCACTAAGAAGAAATGTGAGGAACGTCGAAAGTGACATAAGTACAAGTGACGAGACTGCGACATAAAGAATGAGCTCAAACAATGTAAACCCTTTTTGATAGTGTAGACGTACCGCTTTCATAAAGACTATTGTTGCCAGAAATAGAACGAAAACGGTGAAGAAATAATCTGAGGAAGTGTTCCCTCAAGTGCAGATCCTCCATCTGAATTAGACCAAGTGAACGTAGAAGTTCCTGTAAGATACAACCTCTTTGCATAAAAATCACTTGCATTATCTGAGGTGAGATACATAATCTGCGCAGGATCTCTTGGGTTAATATGAATATCCATATACCCTCTTGGAGAAACAATTGGGTTAGTTGGTACAAAATCAGGTTGTCTTGTGAATACTCCTTGATTTCCGAGGTACCAATTAATATTAGTTGAGTTAAGATCAGCATACACAACAACAGATCGTGTAGTGCTTCCAGAGGTCAGCCAACCAGTAGAAACAAGCTTAGACGCGGTATACGGAACAGTACACGAAGTATCCAGGTTAGCAGTATCCACCCAAGAACTACCATTCCAGTAGCCTGCTTGCAAATCACCTCCAGCATTACCAATTGACGCAAACGCCATTTCATCCGTATAAGGATTAGAAGAAAGATCGAGACTTGTCGCATCATCAAGAAATGTTGGTGGTGTAGTAACAGCTCCCCATGTACACATAGCAATACCGCCAGTACATGTGCGATATCTCACACCGTTGGTCCCATTTGCTCCAGTTGCATTAGCCCAGACAAGCATAACATCTCCAGAAAGAGACTCGTATTCAATATCCATATTTTCGATATCATGTGAAGCTGAGACCTTTTCTAGATTGTTATCTGTAACAGCAGAAGGCTCATTAACCCAAGAAGATCCGTCCCATATCTTTGCCGAAATATCTTCACTTGTATCAACCCAAGTAACCGCAAGAAGATTAGATCCAGCTCTCTTGTCTTGTGCCAACTTAACATACATAATATCGTTTGAAGTTCTTAATGGATCAAGAAGAACCTCGTTTGCCCAACCTGCCCCACAAGCCGTTCCTCCTGTTTTTGTCTTATAGCCAAGCTGAGCAAAAACATGTGCACCTTTACTAAAGATCACCATAGCATCTCCAGAATTTTTTTCAAAAGCAATATCGAATCTGTGGCGATTACCAACACCACCTGACGCAGCCGAAAATTCTTTACTCCAATTCTGTCCATCAAAACACATAATTGTAAGTGTACCTGTTGAATCGTAGTATCCAGCAAGTGCAATATGTTGTGTTGGCGAAGATCTGATAAGCCACGTCGGACCAACGGTTGCAAGAAATGTTCCAGTCTCTGGACCAAAGGTGTCAGTAATATGATTAAAATCTCTATACTTAGGAATATTTGTTCCGTCACCATAAATAAGAAGACCAGCGAGTGAAGGGCTTGTTGGTCCACCAGATACAATTTCTTCATTAGTAAGATTACACGTCTTATTATCTCCTGGCGCTAAAGTAATCGAACCATTGGTAAAGCAACCTCCACTAAAAGTGAGATTATACCCTGCATCAATTTTATCGGTAACAAAATAAGAACCAGAGTTAACAGGTGTCGCTACATTCAAAGTAACCGTAGTCGAGCCAACCTTATACGGTGCAAAGTCTGCGGTTGTTTTTGATTTTCCATGATTAATTACTGTATTTGTTACGGTAACGTAAGCAACTTTTTCTTCATATGTAATGGTACACACCTTAGAAGCGCCCGTTGTAACCGTAATCTGTCCAGAACTATTACAATCCCCTGTAAAAGTCTGTGTATAATTAGCATCTGTCCCAGAAGTAATTGCATATGTCCCCGCAGAAAATACAGTTGAAGAAGCCAAGGTAATTGTAGTGGTGCCCACTTTGTATGGAGCAAAGTCTCCTGGAACTTTAGACTGCCCATGATTAATTACCGAAGCATTAACAGTAATACCAACACCTGGGGGCAAGTTCACGATAGTCTTCCAATTTGTATACTGTGCCGTAAGACTAAAGGACCCTATGCGAGAAGCTGACTGTTGCCAAGTAACTGTTACCACTACGGTTTTTTGATTTGTTCCAGTAGTAGACACAACCACCTGTCTAGTAAAAATCCCTATTGTCTCTTGCGTACCAGCAAAAGACCAAACTCCTGAAGAGTAAGAAAGTCCGTACGTGCCATCAGTAAGATTTGCGAAATTACTATTTCGTATACTTCGCACCGCTTCAATTCCTTCTTGCGCAAGAAGCACCGCTCTTGCTCTATCACCTGCAAGAGATGACGACTGAATTCCGTAATAAAAAGCCCCAACAAATGCTGTCATAAAAAGCACAAACACAGAGCTTGTAAGAATAATTTCCACAAGAAGAAATGCTTGCGCTTTTCTCTTAATAGTCAACCATGCCTTTTTCATTGATTGTAATAGTGCGAGTTTCATTAGATTGCGAAGTGAGTGTAATTGTCCCTGTAGCATTAGGGAGTCCAAATACTTTAGAGAAAGTTATATCATTAATACCTCCTATGGTGATAGAAGTTGGTATTGATGTATTTTCATCAAAAGCCTGATCTCTTCCAACATAACTTATACCCTTAAATAGTAGTATACCTCCTACCCCCACATGAACACCCCATACAGTATCCCCATCTGAGGCAACTGAGTGGACTTGCGCTCTTCGTAAACTAAACGCAACGTTCATTGTGGCAATGTCCAAATCATCTCTTATAAAAAATAATCGATACATCGGTATAATCATTCCAGCTATAATACTAAGAAGTGTGAGTGAGAGGAGTATTTCTGCAATCGTAAATCCTGGTTTGTAACGCATAGGCTATTTGTTAAGACCTCCCACAAGACTATAGATAGGAAGAATCACCGCAAACGCAACAGAAACAACTCCGGCCCACACAATCACAAGAAGAATTGGTTCCATGATAATCGTAAGATTCTTGGTGGTGGTGTCTGACTTGGCTTCAAGTACATGACCAACCTTCACAAGAGTTTTATTCAAATTACCAGACTGTTCTCCGGAAATGATAAGTTGCTGTATCGGTTCAGGGATGAGTATATTGATTTTTTTGTAAGCAAGAAAACTTTTTTCAAAAGAATTTCCGGTTTCAATAGAATCACGAAGTGTAAGATAGAACTTTTTATACCTTGTCACCTCAGTTGCCCCTGCGAGAGAATCGATTGCTTTTGTTACAGGAAGCCCAGCATCAAGAAGTGTGCCAAGGAGATACCCGAATCTTGCCACTTCAACTTCCATAAGCAGTGTTTTTACTCCTGGAACAGAAAAAAGTATTGCTTCACCGATGAACTTTGTTTTTTTATGAATAAAAACAACATACCCAATACCTCCAATAACTATAGCACCAAGAGGAACAACAACAAGACCGTACTTACTCAAGAAGATTCCGAATCCGATAAGGACCTTTGTTATAAATGGAAGTGCAAGCTTAAGATCAGAGAAAATCTTTGCAAGTTTAGGCAAGATAAACCAAGAAATACCAATACCAACAACTGCAGTAAGCGTAAGTACGAAGATTGGGTACATAAGCGCTGAACGCACTTTTGATTTAAACTCTCGCTCTTTCTCTTCTTCAAGAGCAACCACCTTGAGGTTCTCTGCGAAGTTACCAGATTCTTCACCAAGGCGAATAAGAGAAATAGTATAACCCTTGAAAAGCCCCGTCGCTTCAAATGATTTCCATATTGTTGATCCAGAATCAATCTCAAGAACCATGCGTTCAAGAATTTTTTTCATGGAAGGAGACTTAGTCTGCTTCACAATAGAACTAAGCGCCGAAACAATAGACATTCCGGAGAGCACAAGCATACTTAAATTTTCAATAAAATGGTCACGCTCTTTAGAAAGACCAAATGTAGACACCCTCTTCTCCTCTGGTAATTTACGTTGAGGAATTGGGGTTGCTTTTACAGGAGCTGAGATAGTAATAGTTTCTTTGCTTGGTGCCATAAAGACATAGTTTAGTCGAAAGCTTTATCAGGAGGAGGTGCGATACGTACAAGCTCCTCAATAGAAGTTAACCCGTTAAGCACTTTATCAAGACCATCTTCAAATACTGATCTCGCCCCTTCTTTTCTTGCAAGGGCCCATATCTCTTGAGCTGACGGTCGCTTCACAATAAGCTCTTGAAGTGTCGGAGTAATCTTAATCACTTCATAAATAGACGTACGTCCTTTATATCCTGTATGACCACACACTTCACACTTCTTACCTTCATACAAGGTAAGGGTTTCTGTTTGAGGGAGGTACTTGATAACACCTTTAAGTTGTGGAGTATTAAAATCATTCGCGTTCTTAATCACACTGACTTTACAGTGATCACAAATCTTACGCACAAGACGCTGTGCAATGATAAGGTTCATTGTAGACGAAAGAAGGAACGGTTCTGTCCCCATATCAAGAAGACGAGGAATTGCTGTCGCGGCGTCATTGGCGTGGAATGTTGAGAGAAGCATGTGTCCTGTAAGCGCTGCGTTCACAGAAATTTCAACGGTTTCAAGGTCACGAATTTCTCCCACAAGAATAATATCTGGATCTTGGCGCACAATCGCACGAAGACCACGAGCAAAAGTAAGCCCTGTAGTCTGATTCACTTGTATTTGGTTAAGCCCCTGCACTTTATATTCCACAGGATCTTCAATTGTGGTGATATTAGTGTCAGGTGTATTAAGCATCTTAAGGAGAGAGTAAAGTGTAGTTGTTTTTCCGGAACCAGTTGGACCAACAACAAGAATCATTCCAAACGGCTTATCCGCAGCCTCACGAAGAAGCTCTTGATTCCTCTGAGTAAGACCGAGATCATTAAAGGTAAGTCCTTGCACATACGAGCCAAGCACACGAAGCACCACTTTCTCACCTTCAACAATCGGTACAATAGACGTACGCATATCGACCGAAAGACCACTTCTTCCGTCATAATGAAGCGAACCATCTTGTGCTGCATAGTGTTCATCAATACGAAGACCACTTTTAACTTTGATTCGGTTCAAGACGTTTTCGTAGTACTCTTTCGGAAGACGCCCAGCTTCGTGAAGTACACCATCGACACGAAAACGAATAACAATGACACGAGCCTGAGGCTCGAAGTGAATATCAGAAGCTTTATAAGTAATAGCATCATCAAAAATCTCTTCGAGAATTTCAGGAGCAACTCGCTGTGACTCAGCAATAATCTTTGAGAAGCGTGTATCAAGCGGTTTTTCATAGTAGATAAAAAAATTATTAATATCTTCAGAAAGTGAATACGCGACTCTAATTTGTCTACCTTGAAAAAGAGGAGTAAGCTCCTGTATCAGAGTCTCTTGCTTTGGATTATCTGTAGTAATAATAACTTCTACAGGATTATCTTCATTAAAAAGGACTACTCGAAGCTTTTTAGCTATCTCCTCTGGGATCTTGCGAACCTGATCAGCGCTAATCGCAGCAGAGTTAAGATCTGCATAAGGGACACCAAAGCTCTCTGATGTTGCCTGACCAACAATATCACTATTCACCACACCATCACGAAGAAGTGCTTCTATAAAAGAAATATTAGAAGAAGACGCAACAGCTTCTGCTTTTTGCGCATCTTCATCACTAATATAGTTTCCATTAATAAGAATGGACTTTATGTTGTTTGTGTCAACGTTCATGAGTCTCTATAAAGAGAAGTATACCAGGTATCTTGAAGAATTTTATTGCAATGCCCCCACTTGCTGTGGAATACCTGAAGAAGATGTCGCGGACGAAGACGCTATAACATCTTGTTGCACAGGAGCTACAGGAGCCTCTCCCTGTTGAGATGCTTCTGGTTGGACTTCTTGTGAAGGTTGCGCCTCTGCTTGAATTTGAGCTTGAACTTGAACCGGTGTCTCTTGTGGCTCTACTTGCGCCTGCGGAGGAATTACTACTTCTGGAGAAGAGGTGGGTGGCGTGCTCGTGGTAACGGTAACACCGAGTTTGTTTTTGATATGGAGTACAATTTCTGATATTGGTGAATTTGATTTAACAAAAAAATCAGTTGCACCAAGATCGAACACTCGCTTCTTATCTTCATCCTGATTGAGATTAGTGATCACCATAACAGGTGTCGCTATCTTGTTTTCTTTCATCATCTCCAAAATCTTAAAACCATCAACACCAGGAATAATAAGATCTGTAAGCACAAGATCAAAATGCTCTTTCTTGAGAAAGTCTATTCCTTCTTGTCCACTTCCTGTTGTGGTCACAACAAACCCTTCATGAGAGAGCTTGATAAGAAGCGCGTGAGCAAGAGGCTTCTCGTCTTCGATAATAAGAATTTTTTTATTCCCCTGTTCGTTCATAGGCTTTTAAGGCGTCTACACCTTACGGTATATGAAAAGTGTATACTACTTTTGCTAAAAATCCTAGAACCCATCTTACGGCAACCATAAGAGCAAAAGCAGTTCATTATGCAGTAAAATAAAGCGTAATCGTCCCAAGAGTAACCGTGACCAATGCATAGAGCGACCCAATGAGGAACCTTACTTGCTCTTCTTTTCCGTAATACACTCCGCGAAGTGACTGAATCATATCAAGAAATCGAAATGAGACAGTAAACCCAAACACCATAAGCAAGGCAAGCGCAAGCATTACCTTAAGAGATTCGGTCTGCAAAAGATCAAGAAGAAGCGCAAGTACTGCAATCATAACTCCGTGTCCAAGAAATGTATACATAGACTGTGCAAATCTATACAACTTCGCATGTGATCTAATATGTTTTCCTTCAACACCTTCTGCGATCATCCAAGCACGACCAAAAAGAAACTTAGAGTGCCAAAGAATACTCACAATAAAAGAAACAAATGTTGCACATATAATTGGGTATGGTTCAAAAAATAGCATATATATTTAGTATACTCTACAACACGCTACCAATAAAAAAACTCTTACAATTCTGTAAGAGTTTTTTCTTTCGTATGCTTACTTATGCCTGATAAAAATGCACATCAACTGTAGCGTCACAGAATCCGAAGATTCCTGTCTCAAGACGCTTCTTCATATTCTCAAGCATTACTGTTGCCATGCTCGTTGGTGTACCGTGAGTAATATGCATAGTAAATGGTCGCTTCTTAAGAAGCCCTACAGGCATACCTTGTTCGTTATACTCATACCCAAACCCGTATGCAAAGACTTCCTGTGCCCACTTATCGAACTCATAACCAAATCCCCACCAGTATGTTGGAGCAACCAAGACAAGCTCTTCCTGTCCAGCAATAAGCTCCTTCCACGCTTCATAACTCTTGTCAGTCACATGGAACACTTCTTGCTGTTTTGCACCAAGAAGCATATCGATAACTTCTTTACCTTTTTTACTCTCTTTTTCTTTTGGATGAAAATTAATGATCATATGTTATGTATATTTTTTATTTATATAATTCAGTATATAGACAATGCTTTACTTTGTAAAGTATTGAAAAATACGATATCTGTGGTAGAGTTCTCTATATGAAACCGACTCTAAGCAACAAACATCTCTGCCCTGTCCAAAAACTTGCCCTTCTTCTTTCTGATGCTTGGACTATGCTTATCATTCGTGATCTTCTTCTTAGTGAAAAGCGTTTTTGCGAACTCGAAAAATCTCTCGAAGGAATAAGTACTCGCACCCTTACGCTTAAGCTTACAAAACTCACCGAAGAACATATTGTTCAAAAAAAAGACAATAGCTACTCACTCACAAAAAAAGGTCTCACGTTACGGGAAGTGATTCACGCTATGGAAAAAGTTGGAAAAAGTTTGTAGGAGGAAGGAAGGGTGAGAAGGAAGACAGTTCGCCAAGAAAAACACCTAAAGCGTCTAGCTTTAGGTGTTTTTCTTGGCGATGTGACCCTGGGGCTAAAGAATTGGAAATCTATTATTGAGGATATTAAATTATTTAATAAATTTCAGAGTAATAAATCATATTTGTACATATAAATACTTGACAGTATTGTAAATATATGATACAATAGTACTCGGATTGTTGATTCAGTCCATTCGTCTCTATATATCCACCCTCGATCTAGGCACTGATGTGGAAAAACCACACTGATCGCCAGACGAAACCAAGGAGCTCCCCCATGTCTGTTCGTTTTTATCTGAATAGCGTCGCCAGCGCGCAAGTGTCCATCACTCGCGTCCCTGCGTCGCACAACACCTCGGCTCACACTCGTGCTGAACTCAAAGGTGAGAGGCTTTTCGTGAACAACGGGGAGTACTACTTCGAAGACTACGGCAGCCCGCTCAAAGCACATGCTTCCTCCGAGTTCATGAGGCAGATCGGTCGAGTCACTGCCACCTACACCGGCCCGCGAGGTTCGGTGAATCGAGAAAGTGGTTTCTATCAGATCCAAGACGCAGAAGCAACGATCGAGCCTTACTCGGCTGGAACCGTGAAGGATCCGTACGAGACCTACGAAGTGACCCTCACCGGCAAGTCGCTGGATGCTGTCAAGAAGCTCCTCCTTGCGATCATCGAGGGATCGATTCGTCCCGAACGGAGCCTGCACGGACCTCAAGGCGGCACCCCTTTGACCATCAACAAGAAGGTCATAGAGGAGCAAGGTCGCACCATCTTCGAGCTCACCGAGCAGTTGGCGCGCGCGCAGACGGTTCTGGATTCGTTCAGCGCCGTCTACTCCGACTACCAACGTGTCGTGAAGGAACAACGTGCAGTGATCGGCAACACCAACAAGTAATCTGCCAGTTTCTCGGCAGAACAACCCAAGAGGGCGGCCACGGCTGCCCTTTTTTATATCTATTTTAGGGAAAATGGGGACAGTCACCATTTATTTACAAAATATGTGTTGTTATAAAAAGGAGAATATGCAAAAATGATGTGGTCACGAATATTTTGTTCGCCGGTCGCTCACAAAATTTCTCGGTCAAAAATATTTTTCTGCTGAAAAATTTTCTGACCACGCCTCAACTCGTCAGCTTCCGAATAATGGGGACAGCCACCATTTATTTACAAAATATGTGTTGTTATAAGTAAGGATAAGGAGGATAAACAAAGTTTATGTGGTCACGAATATTTTTCTCGTCGCCACTCGAAAAATTTCTCGACCCAGGCTCGCTCGTTTTGCTTGCTACCAAAACATAGCTCCGCCCGTCACATCGGCACGTACGCCAGAGCGGTCTGGCGTACTAAGAAAAACACCTAAAGCTTAACGCTTTAGGTGTTTTTCTTACCGATGTAACCCCACGGAGTAATAATGGGGACAGCCACCATTTATTTACAAAATATGTGTTGTTATAAAAAGGAGAAT
>CAZEDG010000002.1:0-79764 GCA_964510805.1 uncultured Candidatus Saccharibacteria bacterium | reverse complement strand
AAGGAGAGTTACTTGATAGAGCTAGTTCAACGGAACTCGCCGCCAATTTGTTTCGTATAACACAAACAGACGAGAAGTTGAAAAAGGATAATGTGAAAACTGAATATGATGCAAGAAGAACTCACTTTATGGTGGGTGGAAAAGTGAGACAGACAATCAAAGACATTGGTGGACAATTGCCAGAAAATATAAAACCAGAGAAACACATCAAAGAAGTTAAGAAAGAAATCAAACAAATGGAGAAGGAGGCGAAGAAAGCACTAGCTCCTAAAAAGCAACCGAAGAAATTGAAGTAGTGATTTCGGGGGTAGGGTAGAATGATGGGATGTAGATAGTTGTATCATTTCTTCTCACAAATATAGTTCTAACTTCCTCTACTACGGCACACAAATAAGAAAATCCCCGAAAGGGGATTTTCTGTTGTGTGGCTATCAGTAACAAGACCAAAGTCTTGTTACGTGAGATTCGAACGAAACGTCGGTGTACGAAATAACATACACAAAAGTTGTTTCCCTGACTTTTGTGTATGTTATTTTGTCGACGTTTCCCGGGGTCGAGGTTAGGAGACTTTTTACGAATGCGAAGCATGAAGTAAAAAGTCCCTAACGGTGACCGAATCAGGGTAGCCACACCAAAATGAATTTGTGGATTGGAAGAAGGTTTTTTGTTGCTTATCATATTAGCATATGCTAATATGATAGATATGGATAATAAAAATACAAAAGATATCTATAGAGCGTTTTCAAACCAAAATAGGGTGAAGTTAATCCTTTGTTTATCAAAAGCAAAGAATGTTACTGATTTACTAAGTCTTTGCAATCTTTCACAATCAGCACTTTCTCAACATCTAAAAGTTTTAAAAGATGAAGGGGTGGCTACTTGCAAACGAGATGGAAAAAATCAGGTTTATAGTATTAAGGATAAAAAAGTGATTAATGTAGCAAAACTTTTATTAGAACTAGATAAATAAATTTTATAACTATGAACACAAAAAAGATTATCGTTTATTCAACACCAACGTGTCATTATTGCACAATGGCGAAAAATTATTTTACTAAAATGGGAGTAAAGTATGAAGATAAAAATGTTGGCAGTGACCGTAATGCAGCAATGGAAATGATGATGAAATCGGGACAAATGGGGGTACCTGTTGTTGAGATTGACGGACAGATTGTTGTTGGATTTCAGCCGGAAGTTTTTGAAAAACTTATAAGCTCTAAATAAAAAAGTAATGAAAAAGAAAAATAACAATTTCGTAGTATTTGGAATAGTCGGCATGGTTATTGTTACGCTATTTACATTGTTTTTCACAAAAAGCACTTCAAAGCTTTCTGGGCTAGATTTTATAGAAAAATTTAATACTACACCCAACTCTGTTCTTGTTGATGTTAGAACACCTGGTGAGTTTTTGGCGGGGCATATTGATAAGGCTATAAATATTGATTTTGAAAATCAGTCATTTTTATCAGAGGTTAAAAAACTTGATGTAAATAAAACATACTTTGTTTATTGTCGTTCTGGTAACAGATCAGGACAAGCTGTTGCTTTAATGAAAGCAAACGGAATAAAAAATATTTATGAACTAGAAGGAGGGGTTGTTTCTAATAAAAACACTGTAACACTTGTAACTACAAATAATAATGAATCAGAATACGTGGTTGACGCAAGTGATATGCTTAATGGTCAAGCACTTATTTCTGGGATTAAAAAATCAGAATTAACTGAAGGAGAAAAGCTTGGACTTATTCAGATGCGCGAAGAGGAGAAACTTGCTCGAGATGTGTACACAACACTAGGAGGTATTTGGGGTACAAGAATCTTTTCTAACATTGCTGCTTCAGAACAGACACACACTGATGCAATAAAAGCACTTCTTACAAGATACGACATCAAAGATCCTGTAATAAGTGACACTGTCGGAGTGTTTACATCAAAGACCATGCAGGAGCTTTACAACAAACTTATTGCTCAAGGAAAAATCTCTTCTAGAGAAGCCTTTAATGTTGGGGCAACCGTTGAAGATTTGGATATTCATGATTTAGACATTCTTAAAAACAAAACAACAAAGGAAGATATTTTACTTACCTATAATAATTTACAAAAAGGGTCTCGTAACCATATGAGGGCTTTTGTGAAAACTGGTGGTAACTACACACCTCAATACATTAGCCAGGCAGAATATTTTTCAATTATCAGTTCTCCTCAGGAAAGAGGTAGGTAATAATTATTAAAATTTAAAATATTGCTATGAAAATTACAAAAAATATTGGAGTGCTTGATAGGGTTATTAGATTGTTTCTTTCGGAGATTTTTTTCTTACTTGCCTTTTTTTGGGCATACGGAGTATTGCAAGTGATGTTATATGTTCTTGCTTCTGTAATGCTTGTTACATCGCTATTTAGATTCTGTGGTTTATATACTTTTTTCAAAATAAACACTTGTCCTGTAAAAGAGAAGCCTGTTTCAAAAATCACTATCGGGTTTTTCTTACTAATGTTTATGGTGGTAGCTGTTACAGGAAGTTACTATAGTATTTTCTTCACTAAAAAATTCTTTTTAGAGGATTATAACAAAATGAACCAGTACTATAAGCAAACACTTTTCTTTACTGGAAAGAATAATCGCACTGAAGCAATGAGTAATTATACTAACCTTGTAACAGAATATAATGTTTTCTATCAGAAATATTCAAGATACCAACCCTATGTTATTAAAGGAGATACGAAATTTAATACTGATATAACGACAATCAAGGATCTCATAACTTCATTACAAAACAATGTAACAAATGGAGATTTACCAGCTACTCACAAAGAATTTGAAGTAATACGTCCAATCTTTCAGGATATATTAAAGCGAAACGGATTCTCAATGCTCGCTATATATTTAGTAGATTTTCACGATGCTATGGAAAAGATTATTGCAGGAGCTGACGCGAAAGATGCTTCACAGGTTATTGGTGTGTATCAAGAAGTAAGTGATAAGTTAAAAGCAGTTGAAGATGTTGCAAATGACGAAGAAATACAGGTTATTCGTCAGAAATTGGAGCAACTCGTGGCTTCTGCGAGAAGTGGTAATGTGGAAGTTTTGTCAGCACAAGGAGCAGACTTAAAAAGTAGCTTCGTTAAGGTGTATCTTAAGAGGGGTTAGTTCACTGATTGTGATTCTAATCCCGTCTACGACAGTACACCATATAAAAAAGCGGCACTAAGCCGTCTTTTTCATATGGTGTGGCTATCAGTAACAAGACCAAAGTCTTGTTACGTGAGATTCGAATGAAATGGCGGTATACAAAAATGAGAGGTAAAAATTGAGAGCAGTATTTTTACCTCTCATTTTTGTCGCCGTTTCACCGGGTCGAGGCTACGTGTCGAGACGAGAAAAGCAAAGCTTTTTGAGGCGAGCCGTAGCGGTGACCGAATCAGGGTAGCCACACCAACAAATAAAAACTACACCCCGTGCTAGAACTGATATACTTTTTGTATGAAAAGATTTTTCTTAGTTTTTATAATAGCAGTAGCACTTAATGGTGTATGGGAGAATATACATTCGGTTTTATATTCTACCTATAAAGGTGGAGAAATTACAGAATTTATTTTGGTAAGAGCGTCACTTTTTGACGGGCTGGTGATAACTATGCTAGTAGCACCATTTTTGATATTTCCTTTATTGAAGAACAAAAGTTTTTTAATTATTATTTTTGGGATAATCATTGGTGTCTTTAATGAGTGGTATGGATTAAGTACTGCCCGCTGGGCATACAATGATTTGATGCCGATTATTCCTGGTATATATGTCGGACTTACTCCTGCGATTCAACTTGGGGTCCTTGGGTATATATCATGTAAGATGAGTGTCTACATAGACAGTCGCTGGCATTATTGGAAATAAGAACTTAATGTATGCAAAAATATGTAGCGCTTCTTCGTGGAATAAATGTTGGAGGGAATAATAAAGTTCCCATGAAAGAACTTAAGAAGATTTTTGAAGATCTTGGTTTTTCAAATGTGCTTACCTATATTAATTCCGGTAATGTTATTTTTGAAACAAATAAGAAGGTGGCTGTGAAGAGTATAGAAAAAGCACTGCAGGTGGCGCTTGGTTTTGAGGTGCGTGTTTTGGTAAAGGAAGCCAAGACTCTTTTTAAAATAGTAAAAGAAATGCCTCAAGAGTGGGTGAATGATTCTGAACAAAAAACAGATGTTATATTTTTGTGGGATGAGTTTGCTAGCAAGAAAACTATTGATCTCATTAAGACAACAGAAGTCGACACCTTACAATATATTGATGGTGCAATTGTGTGGAATGTAAAAAAGGTTAATTATAAAAAAAGTGGCATGAAGTCATTTATTGGTACTTTGGTATACAAAAACATGACAGCAAGAAATAGTAATACTGTAAGAAAACTCGCCGAGTTAGCAAGGTGATTTCTTTATACTTTTTTACAAAATCTTTTGTAGCCAAGAGCTACTTTTTCTTTTGAGTATTGTTTGGACAACGAATGATTTGTTCCAGTACAATCGTATTGTTCTATCAAATATATTTACAAAATAGATAATTGCTCCGGTAATAAAGATAATAAGTATGCCTGCGACATAATGGGTAATGTGATTACTGACCGCTGTCTTTGTTAAGATTTCGATAATTGCACTATGAAGAAGATACAGAGGGTAGGTGATTGCTCCAAGAGTAACAAGGACGTGCCTTGAATATTTTCCTAAAAATGCGAAAGAGTTGTTTGTTACTTTTCTAAGTGAAATAAGTAAAAAGAGGGCAAAGTAGCTAATAACAATATAAGCAATAGTGTTCATATCATTAGATTCATACGCCTGATCAAATGCTCGTAGTATTGCTACAAGACAGCAACACAGCAGGGCTATATAGTGATATATTTTTGCTTTTTTTGTATACACAGCATAAAAAATGATGCCGGCTATAAAATATTGCGCATATTCATTTCCAAAAAAATAGAGAATGAAATCAAAAGTAGATTGAACAAAATTTGGATGATAAGGATTGTAAAAAAAAGTCAGGTATACCATTGGTAGTATCATAAAGAGTGCTACTTTTTCTATTGATAATGTAACAAATGAACGAAGAAGAATCAAAATAGCAATAAGGGCGTAGAAGCGCAACTCTACTTCAAGTGTCCAGTATGATCCATCAATAAGAGAATAGTTACCGTACACATTTGGAGCCATGGTAAGATTGGCAAGATATTTTGGTAATGAGATGTCTTTTGAACCAAGAAGCATAACAAAAAGTGTAGTAATTGAAACACATAACCAAAATACAGGGAAGAGTCTTATGAAGCGCGCTGAGATGAATTGCCCAAGCGTCCTTCCTTCTGAGCTTAGTGTAATTACAAAGCCACTAATCAGAAAAAAGAGATTAACACCAAGATATCCATATTGCGTATAAGAAGAGAAGATGTGTAAAAAGTGAGGCAAGAAACCATGTTCTACAAAAGAGTCAAATTTATGAACCATAAGAACACTCATTCCGGCAAAGAATCGTAGGAGGTTTATCGGCAAGATTTCTTCCTTCATAAATGAGCAGATTGTAGCAGATACAAACCTAAAGAGCGAATACTCTTTTTCTGTACGTAGATTCTTGTTGCTTTGTTGGTATACTGTAGTGAATATGAAAAAAAGATACATAGTAGCTCTTATTGTTGTCATTTGTTGCGTTTTTGTTGGTGTTGCAATGTATATTGGTAAACAGTCTCAACTAACAGATGTTTCTTCCGGTTCTCTTGTTAAGAATGCAGACACAAATCTATCGTTACGAGCATCATCCACATCAAGAGACGATCGCCCTCCTATTGATGAAAAAGTAAAAGACACTGACCTTATCGGTACGTGGAAGCAAAAAGATCAAGAAGGTGGACCTTTAAGGGTCGAAAGATATTCCCTTGAAAATGGGGCACGTCTCTACACTTATTTTGAAAATAATCTTGTTGTTGCTACAGGCACATGGTCTTTACAGGAAGATGGTGAGCTTCATATTATCGGTCAAGATGGAGAATATACACTCGCCATCTCTTTTGATAAACAAAAAAATGAAATGTCTATTCTCGATGAAGGTGGAGAGATTGTGTATGTGAAGGTACAATAAAATTGTAAGATAGAAACAAAAAATGCTATAGTGATAGCCATGACACACGCGGTTTCTGTTTCTCATATGACTGTTCGTTTCGGTGATTTCACTGCGGTTAATGATGTTTCTTTTCGTGTCGAGAAGGGGTCTATTTTTGCGTTTCTTGGACCAAATGGTGCAGGCAAATCAACTACTATCAAAGTACTTACAACACTTCTTAAGCCAAGCGAAGGTGAGGCAACTGTTGCAGGACATCATGTAGAAAAAGATTCTCTTATGGTAAGAAAAAGCTTTGGTATCTGTTTCCAAGATCAGAGTCTTGATGACGATCTTACTGCATATGAGAACATGCAGTTCCATGCAATGCTTTACAGTGTTCCAAAGAAAGTTCGTGAACACAAAATAGAAGAGCTTCTTACTTTGGTTGAACTTACTGATCGTAAGAATGATTTTGTAAGAAATTTTTCTGGAGGGATGAAACGAAGACTTGAGATTGCTCGAGCGCTTCTTCATGAACCTAAAATACTTTTTCTAGACGAACCAACACTTGGTCTTGACCCTCAGACAAGAAATCACATATGGAACTATATACAAAATCTTAACAAAAAAACTGGCATGACCATTTTCTTCACTACACATTACATGGAAGAAGCTGAACGGTTCGCTGATCGTGTGACGGTGATTGATCATGGAACAATTATACAAGAAGGTACGGTGAATGAGCTTCTTAAGGCAACTCATACAGAAAGATTAGAAGACGCTTTTATTGCACTTACTGGGAAAGATCTAAGAAAAGAATCGAGTGACTCAGTTGCGTCACTTCGAATGAGATCTAAAGGTTGGGGAAGATAATAACACACTCTATGAATGCGCTCTACGTACTTTGGTTACGGCAAGTAAAAAAACAAATACGATCAAAAGCAAGAACTGTTGGTTCTCTTGGTCAACCACTTCTTTTTTTGTTTGCTTTTGGTTTTGGGTTCAGCCCTATTTTTGCAAAAGCAGGGGATGGTAATTACATTACGTTTCTTGCTCCTGGAGTTATCGGAATGGCAGTGATTTTTTCGGCAATGTTTTCTGGAATTGAGGTAATCTGGGATAGGCAATTCGGTTTTCTTAAGGAGACACTTGTTGCGCCGGTTTCTCGTATCTATATTGCTCTTGGAAGAACACTTGGTGGTGCAACTATCGCAACCGTACAAGGCATAGCAGTCCTTCTTATTAGTTTTTTTGCTGGATTTAGACCTGTTTCTTATACTTCACTTCCTCTTGCGATTCTTATGATGTTTCTCATTGCTACATCATTTACTGCACTTGGCACTTCTATTGCAACAAGGATGAGAGACATGCAAGCATTTCCTATTATTATGAACTTCGTAATGATGCCGCTCTTTTTCTTGTCAGGGTCTCTTTTTCCTGTTCAGAATGTGTCAGGTACCATGAAGCTGGTCATGTCATGCAATCCGCTTACGTATGGAATAGATGGTTTACGAGGAGTGCTTACTGGAGTGCATCATTTTAGTTTATTGGTTGATTTTGGCTGTCTTGCGCTTGTTGTAGGTGTCACACTTTTCTTGGTTGCATCCCTTTTTGATTCCTTAGAGTTATAAAAATTACCCAAAGAACGTTTTGTTATCGTTTTGCATACTGATAAAGAAGTATTTCTCTTCCGTCTTCTAAAAAAATACGCTCCCCACTTTTTCGTATTTTTTTGTGTATTCTGTGTACCTTTGTTATTAATTTATTTTCTTTAAGGTCAAGATTAACCTCTCCTGCCTTTGTGGCAAAAAGCTTCCCTTCCTCTTCTTCTGTGAGAATAGTAATGATACAAAATTGTGCTATTGAGGCAATATTTATGAAAAGTTTATGTTGATCTTTTTCTTGTACATGATGAAGTGCTGTGTAAGGTATAACGACACAGTCGAAGACTGTGTTATTTGTTTTGGCATAAGCAACGTAGTCTTCCATATATGCATGAATACAGACACAAGAGAGATCTTTTGCATAAGAGAGCATTTGAATCGACGAATCAATGCCGATATAAGTAGTTTTTGGATATCGATTAAGATATTCTCTTGCAAATCTGCCAGTACCCATGCCAAGCTCTAATATTTTTTTTGGATGAAGGGATGCTAGTATTTTTATTTCCTCATTAAGTAATTTTTTTAATGACTGTGATTCACAGTAGATGTCATACCAAGGTGCAAATGAGTCATAAAAAGATTCTTGATCCATCATAAAAAAGTGTGTCAGAAGTTGTAGCATAGCATGAGTTATTTTTTGTATTCACAGAGTACGTTATACTTAAAGGTATATGAAAAAAGAAGTCATTTGTTTTGATGTGAGAGAAAAAGAAGAATATGATGGAGGGCACGCAGAAGGTGCAGTCAACGTTCCACTTGGAACGTTGGAAGGATATGTACAAAATCTTTCAAAAGATACACCGCTTGCAACATGTTGTGCGTCAGGTAGAAGAAGTGCTTTTGCAAAAAGTATGCTTGTGTCACTTGGTTTTACAGATGTCACTGATTGCGGTCCTTGGACGGAGGTTCATAAAGTGCTTGGTAAATAACATGTTTTTGTAAAAAGTGTATCCGCTTAACTTCTCGTGGAAAGGGTGTATACTTACGATATATGCATTTTAATCAAGCTCCACAAGTATCGCAATCTCCTCAAAAACAGGAATATAATCCAAAGGAAAAGCTTGCTCAAGCAATCAGCGATGGTTTTCGTCACATAGAATTACAATTAGAAGCAAAAAAAGAACCATATAAGATGTTTGAGGTAAATGGAAGAGGTTATCCTGTGACTACAGAATTTGATCGCACAATGGCAGAGATACAAGAAGCGACACGATTAACTCAAGAGTACCTCAGTAATCAAGAAGGTTACAGAGAACAGCAGGGCGGAGCAAAGATTCTAGAAGCTCTTAATGCTGTGCAGGCACTTGCTCTTATTGTTGGAGAAATGAAAGCACTTAATGTAAAACCAGCTTTAATTGCTTCATTAGTAGAAAGAGTTACTTCTCCGGGTGGGGTAACAAAAGATTCAGCGAATGATGAGAAGTTTTTGGTGAAGCAAACAGGATAATATAAACAAAATCTATGATCGAACAGTACTTTGAAAAATTTGAGTTTGAACCAGCCATCAAGTGGCACCTTGATCAAGTGAGAAGACTTCGTACTTCGACAGGGCTTTTTACTGCGTCTGCACATGATGTTGCAACAGGGTACAACAAAGCATGGCTTAGAGATGTGTATTTTATGACACTCGGATTTCGTTTTAATGGTGAAATGACGACAGTACAAGAGACTGCAAGAGCACTCCTTCTTATCATTCTTAAACATAAAGATAAAATTAATTGGGCGGTAGAGAATAGACCGTACGAAACCTGGCAATTTATTCATGCTCGGTATAATCCTGAGACTTTTGAGGAGTATTGGGAAGAGTGGGGGAATAAGCAACACGATGCGGTAGGAGAAGTGCTTTATCTTATCGCACAGTGTGAGCTCGAAGGATACACCGTTGCATACAATGATGAGGAACGTGCAGTGGTACAGCTTATTGTGAACTATCTCAATACTATCGAGTATTGGCATGATCCTGATTCTGGTATTTGGGAAGAGAATCAAGAAGTAAGAGCTTCATCAATTGGTTCTGTGGTACGGGCACTTATCACCGCAAAAGCACTTCCTTATGTCACTGTTCCAGAAGGAATGATAGAAAAAGGTGAACAAGCACTTCGTGATCTTCTTCCAAGAGAAACCAAGACTAGGTTTTGTGATCTCGCTCTCCTTACCCTTATTTTTCCTTTTGAGGTAACTACGGAAGAAGAGACAAGAAAGATTCTTGATAATGTCGAGTACTTTTTGCTCCGCGATCAAGGGATTATCAGATATCGTAATGATCGTTATTACAATAAGAACGAAGATGGATATAGTGAAGAAGCTGAGTGGTCTATGGGGCTTGCATGGCTTGCAATTATTTATGCCAAGCGAGGTGATCTTCTAAAAGCAAAAGAGTATCTCATGCGAGCAGGTAACACGATTAATCAAGATGGTCTTATTCCTGAACTCTGGTATTCACACACAACACAACCAAACGACAATATTCCTCTTGGGTGGGCAGAGAGTATGTATGTTGTCGCGCTCATCTTAGTACGAGATCGTATCTTAGAAGCAAGAAAGCAAGAACAAAAAGAAGTGGTTGCTTTATAACAAAAAAACTACTTACTTTCTGTAAGTAGTTTTTTTGTTGTTACTCTTTTGCAAGAGGGAAGGTGATAGTAAAGGTGGTGCCTATACCTTTTGCGCTCATCACTTGAACTGTCCCTCTGTGGTTTTCTATAATCTTCTTTGCTATTGCAAGACCAAGGCCTGTGCCTTTGATACCTTTTGTTTCGCTATTTTTTACACGATAGAATTTTTCGAAGAGATGCTTGAGCTCATCTTCATCCATGCCAATACCTGTATCTTGTATGGTAAGTATTGCTTGTTTGCCTTTTTTTGTAAGCGTTAGTGTAATTGTTTTATTTACCGTAGAACCAATGTATTTAATCGCGTTACTGATGAGGTTGGAGATAAGTTCATCAAGATCATTTTTGTTGCCTTCTATTACAACATTTTCTTCAAGTGACATATGTAAGTTGATTGCATTTTCTTCTATATTAGCTTCAAAGAGTGACAGAGTATCTTCGATTACTTCGTTAAGAGGAAGAAGTGCAAGCTCTTTTTTCTCTTGCTTTTCTACATGTGCAAGACTAAGAAGTCGATAGATAAAATGAGAAATACGATCAATTGAACTATCAACAGTCACAAGTCTTGATTCATCAGCTCCTTCCTTTTTGAGGAAGAAGAGCTCTCCTTTAATAATAGTAAGAGGGGTTTGTAGACCGTGAGAAATCTCAAGCATAAGAAGTTCTTTTTCTCTTTGGAGGACTTCAAGCTCTTTAGTGCGTTCACTTACTTTTTGTTCGAGGGTGCTCGCATGTTCTTTTATTTTGTCATAGAGGTTAGCTTTTTCGAGGGCTATCCCTGCTTGTTTGGTGAACGTTTCAAGAAGAAGGATATCTGTTTTTGAGTAAGGGTCACCTGATTTTTTATCACCAAGATACAGCGTTCCTATATGTTTACGATTACTCGTAATAGAGAAAGAAAGCATTTCATTATATTTTTTTTTCTTTATCTTGCGAAAGATCAAAGATGACTTCGCTCACTTTTAGTTTTTCTTTGAGGATACTGGTTGTTTTTTTGACAATACTTGTAAGTGAGATTGTGTCATTGAGTGTTTTTGTAAGAAGAGCGACAGTATCGGCGTAGTTATATCTTCCTTTGAAGAAGATTGGATCGGTAACTTTTTCGAGAAGTCGGTTAAGATAAGGTACAGTAAATATTCCAAATGCAGTAGTGATAATCGAGACAAGGAGAAGAGTTCTGTCGTGATCAATCGGAAGAAGGTGTTCGACTGTAAAGAGTGTACTTATGTAGAGAATGACGATGAAGGAAAAAAGTACAGAGTAGACAAGACCTCTTTGGATAATAATTTTTATATCTAAGAATTGATGGCGAATGATGGCGTATGAAATAAAACTAACCATACAGATAGAAAAGATCGGCCCAATTGTATTGAGTGAATAAATATTAAACCAAAGGGGGAGGACTGCATTGGTTATCACTGCTGGGCCGACAAATAAAGAAATACCAATAAAGGCATACATTATTTTAATTTTTTCTTCCCTGTATGCTTTTTTATATTTTTTGAAAATAACAAAAAGACTACCAAAGATATAAATAGGTGCAAAAAATTGATAGAGTTTCATGAGAGGTCCAAAGGTTCCACTAATTGCTCCATTTAAAACTTTTACAGAAGTTATCATTAGATTCGTATACGTTGCAACAAGGAGTAAAACAGTGGGGAGAGAGATAAAGAATAGGATTTTTTTTGATATAGCTTTATTGCCTGGAAAAATTAAAGAAAACAAAAAAATAGAACCTATTCCAGTTATTGCTCCAGCGAAAGCGGTTCTTCCCCAAAATAATGAAGAGGTTTCGATTGTCCTGTACACACTGAAAGCCCAAACACCAAAACCGACAGCAAAAGTACTAAAAATTTTTGCTTCTAGGGTTCTTTTTTGATAAAACGTAACAAAACCAAGACTAAGATTTAAAACGAAAATAAGTATGCCTAAAAAAAACATTACAGTATAGTGTATCTCTTCTTGCAAAAGAAAAACAGCCCCACAATGTGAGACTGTAAAGACAAAGATTTTAGTGCAACAAGAAACTTGGTGTACGCTCTCGGTCAACATCGATAATAAGAGGGAAGCTCGGGTGGCCGTGATAAAGGACCTGTTCCCCAACGTAACGCATCGGAACGCCTCGTTTACGATATCCATTATTCATGACAGCAGTTGAGAAACTCAAGATTGCATCGACCTCAGCTTCCTGGCAAATACAGTAGATACCGTTGAAGAGATGCCATATAAGGTCCTTAGAGAGAAGAATCTGATTCCTGTCTTTTCGGACTAACTGATCCGTAAGTGCTCGCGACACTTCAACTGAACGAGACCTTTCAAAGCGGTCTTCGGGAAGAAAGTTTGTTCTCTCCATAGGGAATTGTTCGCAAGGGAGTACAAGTCTTGTGTATGCCAAGATTTCGTCGCCACGCAACACTGCGGTGTGTATGGAATTGCTGTCGTAGTCATCTGTTTCTTTTTTGTCTGGGTAGTTTTCAACCGGGGCAATTCTCTGTTCTTCACAGAATACTTGGTAGCGTTTTTTGAATGCCTGGTCAAGCTCATCTTCTGTGGAGAGGATACAGAAACTAAGATCTGTTCCTTCTATTGGACGAACAGGGTTTTGTAGAGCGTGAATAAATTGAAGATTTTGCCATGGGAAGATTTTTTGTTGACTTCCTTTTGTGACAATACTACTTCCGTGTTGAAGCATTGTATTCTCCTAGGTTACTCTTTCGTTGCGACAAAAAAAAGCGCCTGATTTCCGTACGTGAAATCTTTGAAAACAATTTTGAATCCAAGTAATCGGATCAGGTTCAGCAGTTCTGCTTGTTTGAAGAAATGATAGTTCCTGCCACGAATAAGTCTATTATGCGAAGCAACTCTAAGCATTGCTTCTGCATCTTCTGTTTCTCCAAGGGCTTCTGTTATAAGTGTACGCTCTCTTTCTTCAGAAGAATGAACATTTGCCCAATGCTCATCCTCTTCAGCACTCCGGCAGTGAGCTTTGAGAATAATTCCATTTTCAAAGCCTACTTTTGGTGTAACCACAACCAGGGTCCCGTTAGGTGTTAAAACCCTCTTGAATTCCCTGAGAGTAAAAATAGGATCATCAACAGCATAGAGCGTATTAACACAAGCAATCGAATCAAAGAAATTATGAGGAAAATCAAGTTGCTTATTAAGGTCCCCAAATACAAAAGAAAAGTTTTGATTTTCTTTATGTTTTTGTTTTGCACGTGCAAGCATTTCTTGAGAAGAATCAACCCCGGTTACTTGAATGAGGCTATCATTTGGTAGCCTTATTTCAAGGTTGCCTGTTCCACAAGATGCATCAAGAAGTTTTCCATTTTTGGGCACATAGGAAGTGACAAGCTTAAGCATTTCATGGTAAGGGTTTAAGGCGTTTAGCGCATCGTAATCACGAGCGTAAGATTCCCAGTTTACTGTAGCTTGTTGACTCATTACGACACCTCTTTTGTGAATGATCAAGATCCATTTAAGGTCCACCAGAAAGTGTAATAAAACCTTTTCTTGTATTAATTAAAAACAGAATAGCGTAAGTTCTAGTTTGGAATAAATTTTTTCTAAAGACAAAAATTACTGAAGACTGATCTTGTAACCAACACCAGGAAGTGTATGAATAAGATTTTTGCATCCACGAAGATTAATTTTTTTGCGTAAGTTGAGAATATGAGATTCGATAGTATTAGAAAAAGGGTCTACGTTAATATCCCATACATGGTCTATGATTTTTCCTCGAGAAACAGGGATGCCTTGATTACGAAGAAGAAACTCAAGAAGCATAAACTCTTTTCTTGTGAGGTAAATTTCTTTATCTTTTCTTGTTACGATATGGCGCTTGGTATCAAGTACAAGATCATCAATAGAAAGAATATCCGAAGCTACCTGAGACGGTCTTCTAAGAAGCGCTCGCATTCTCGCAAGAAGCTCTTCAAGAGAAAAAGGTTTTGTGATGTAGTCGTCAGCCCCTTTATTAAGGAGATCTACTTTCGTTGTCATTTCTCCTCTAGCTGAAAGCATGATGATCGGGGTTGTTTTGCCTTCTCGTCTGATTTCTTCGCAGACCACTGCTCCATCTTTTTTTGGAAGCATGTAATCAAGGATAATAATGTCATAGTCATTCGTTTTTGCGAGGTATACTCCACGTTCTCCATCTTCTGCAACATCAACAGCAAAATACTCGGACTCGATGCCCGCTTTTAAAAACTTAGCAATCCCTTCTTCATCTTCAACGACTAATACGCGCATTAGTCAATAGTATATCGCAAAAAAGCCTTAAAAACAATGGGCCAAAAAGGAAACAAAATTTTATCTTAATTTTATAAAAATATTACCTTTTGCTCTGCATTTTTTGAGCGCTTCCTGTGTAGTATCTTGGTATATGCAGATTGTATGTATTCGCACAAAAAAAGAAAGCACGCTTGATGCACACCTAAGAGAACTTTTTCCTTCGGCAGTGATTTCTGTCTGTGAAGGAGCGCTTCTTACGAAGACACTTATTCAATCTTCTTCGCTTGTTCTTATTGATCGTCTTTTTGAAGGAGAAGGTAAAGATGATGCACTTCTTGTAGAAACATTACGTGCAAGTAACTCCAAAGTCCCACTTTTTCTTGTGTGTGGTAACGCATGTTCGTCTTCATACCGTGAATTACTTATCAATGCTGGTGTGGATGGTTGTGTCCAGAGTCCTTTTTCTTGGGATGAATTTACACTTAAGGTCACAAAGCTTTTGCAAAGAAGTAATGAGACTCTTTTTTCTTCTACGATACTAAGTTCACAAGGGGTAACTATTGATATCAAAGATCATGTTGTAACAAGTGACAAAGAAAGGATACATCTTACAAAGACAGAGTATAGTATTCTTTTTCATTTATTTCTCAACAAAAATCGACCAACCTCCAATGATCATCTTGCTCACTACCTTTCTCCTTCAATTAAAGAAAAGTCATACGCACTTAATCATCATGTGTTCAATCTTCGTAAGAAACTCGGTAAGCATTCTTTTATTAAAACACTTTCTCATTACGGATTTTTGTTACAAGATTAGCAATCTCTTCTCAAAGAAAAGGTTTTATTAACAAGAGTATATAAAAATATTCTGATATACTGCTTGTTAAATACGTAATGACAAAAGTTCTTCCTAAAAAAGTTTCTCATCTTCGTTACTATGCTTCACTTCTTGAAGCGGTGATTCTTTTTATTGCAAGTGTGTTTGCTACACATTTTGCAAGTGCGTACGCTACGATTCGTGCAAGTAATTACGTGGATGATATTATCCTGAGCAATACCCCGGTCTTTGATTTTGAACTTATCTTTGTCCAAGGAGCAATTGCACTTTGTCTTTTTGTTGTTGTGCTCGCATTTCGTTTTAGAATGATGGCACCTTTTCTTCTTAAGACTGTCTCTCTTTTTATTCTTATACGTGCAGGATTCGTGTCGCTTACCCACATTGGTCCATTTCCTCTTAAGCTTGAGCTACAATCTAATATGCTTAACTTCATTACCTCAGGTAATGACCTTTTCTTTTCTGGGCATACAGGATTACCGTTTCTTATCGCACTTATCTTCTGGGATCATGTATACGTAAGAACGCTGTTTCTGTCCTCTTCGGTTGTCTTCGGTGTCATAGTGCTTCTCTCGCATTTACACTATTCGATAGATGTATTCTCGGCATTTTTTATCACGTATAGTATTTACCATATCTCTCTTAAGCTTTTCCATCTTGACTATACTTTTTTTGTTCCTGAGGAAAAGAAGGCAGTGAAAAAACTCGCATAGTCCTGTATACTTCGTTATATGAATTCTCATCCATCGCTTCCACGTATTCATATTGATAACCAGCCACACCTTGTAAAAGAGGGGGTATTTGTTTTTGATGATGAAGTATGGAGTACACAAAAAAGAATTGCTCGAATTTACGGAAGATCAGTCCCAACGATTAACGATCATTTGAAAAAAATTTATAAAGAGAAAGAGCTTAATCGTATAGAGTCAGAGA
Organism: uncultured Candidatus Saccharibacteria bacterium; assembly: GCA_964510805.1. Taxonomy (GTDB): domain Bacteria; phylum Patescibacteriota; class Minisyncoccia; order Phycocordibacterales; family UBA5272; genus UBA11704. The sequence continues at coordinate 63,409 of CAZEDG010000002.1, read as the reverse complement.
GGGAACTTATGGTGACACAAAAGGAAGGTAAGAAGAAAGTGGCGAGAAAAATTTTTGTGTATAACACTGATGTCATTATTGCGATCGGATTTAGGGTAAAAGGAGAATGGGGAAAGGAATTTAGAATTTGGGCACGACAAGTGGTTCGCGAAAGCTATGACCCTAAGGATCAAGTGAGGCACCTTATTAAAGACGAGAAGTAGTTTTTTGTGACTCTACAGGGTTAGTATTGTAGATGTTTTTGTAAATAGTCCACCTGTGTCCCTGTTTTTTTTCCTGGGTTGAGGATATGAAGAGGGTCCCACATTGCTTTTATTGATCTAAAAAGTGCGAGCGTATCTTTTGTATATATACAAGGTAAGAAAGGTGTTTTTTCTATGCCTTCACCAGAGACGGCACTTATTCCTCCGTGGTATTTTTTTGCAATTAAAAAGAGTTCCTTGGCGAGAATGTAACTATCAGTGTCATATTTTTTTGAGAGTGGATCGAAGAGTATTGTAATCATGACATTTCCTGAACCAATGTATCCGGTGCAAGAGTACATATATCCTGTTCTGTTGAGGTAGTGGGTAGCTTCTTCTATAAAGAGCGGTACAAGATGTAATGGAACAATAATGCCACGAGTGAGCGTACTTGCTCGAAGTGCTCCATTTGAATAATTATGATACAGATGATCAAGGTAGGTTTCGCTTGTGAACTTGTCTACATATTCTCGTTGTTCTATTGTGTAGAGATCATAAGGGAAAGAGCATGCTTTTTTAAATGAAGAGATAAGCTTGTGTAATGTCTTAGAGTCTTTTGCTTTATGTGTCACAAGAAGCGTGTAAGGTGCGTTTTTGTAGGTAGGTACAAGGTGAGGAAGCTCCCTTCTTGCTAGGGTGAGAGTTGTTTCATCAAAAAGAAATACTTGTTCACAAGTGTGATGTTTTGCAATGGCGACATAAGCAGGAATTTCTTTTTCGTGTGCGATAGGGATGCATGTTACCGCACTATGTTCTTTGTAAGGTGTAAGACGAAGGGTTATTTGAGTAATAATAGCGAGCGTGCCTTCTGATCCAACGAGCTCATCTAAGAGTTGTCTTGGTCCTATTGAGCTACTCCAAAGAGTGTATCCTGTCGGATCGTCATGAACTTTTGGCTTACCTGCGCGAATAAGTGCACTCTCTTTTGTAATAAAAGGAAACACTGACTGATAAATACCAAGAAGTCTTCCGCTTGGAGTGATGCCGTCTTGTATGTGATGTTCTTCTCCGTTATCAACAACAACAGTCATGCCTTCGACCCATTCGCGAATACTTCCATACAAAAAAGAAGAAGCGCTTACTGGACGAGTGGCAACAACAGAACCGATACTTGAAGCCCTGTTAAGACCGTGCAGGTAGGGGATATCTACTTGCATGTCATTAAGACGGTCAAGGAGTTCTCCAACAGGAACCCCTGCATCTACAGAAATAGTGTTCTCAATAAAATTAATTCCACGTATATACGTAAAATAGCGAGACATGTCGAGGATGATTCCTTCACCTATGCTTCCACCGCTTGTACTTCTACCGCTACCACGAGTAGTTACTGGAATACCATACTCCCTTGCAAGTCCAAGTACATGCTTGATGTCGGTGCTGTTCTTTGGATAGATAACTGCTTGAGGAGGGATGTGATACGAAGAAGCATCTCTGCTATAGCGAGTAAGGGTTTCGATGGAACAATCAATTTCTCCGGCAAGGATTTTTGCTAGATCAGAAAAAAGAGGAGGGATTCTGTTGAATAAATTAGATGCCATGCTCGTAGACCATTCTTCCATTTTGAAGAATTAAAAGTAAAAGGATGCACACACACAGAAGAACAAACATGATAAGGATAAAATGTCGCAGTGTCGGGTATATGTTTTTTTTGTGGGGTAATTCCTCTTGTGGTAAAGCGTTTTCCATAGATTCTACTAGTATATCGCGAAACAGTGCTTGTTTTATCTTTATCATGTCCACAGTCTGCTCTCTAAAATAGTAAAAAAAAGCGTTATACTTCGAGTATCATTAGTAATTTTAGAAAAAGCAATTAATCTATGAAGTTTTTAACAACCATCTTATCAAGAGTGTATCAGTATACAACCGCAGTCATCGTTGTAGGTTCTCCGCTTCTTTTTATTCCAAAAACTAGTTTTACAGGGGAGGCGACCTATCACATCATCATGATGGTTCTCGTTGGAGTGGCACTCCTTGCTTATGTTATCAATGCGATTCTTACAAGAACATGGCATACTGTGTCTCGTCTTGAATTCTTCGCGTATTTTGCTTTTTCTATCTCTGTGGGGCTCTCAGCGCTTTTTTCTAAGAATCCAGGAATTATTTTCTTTGGTGATGGATTCAATATGTTTTCTGGCGCAGCACTTCTCGCACTCCCTGCGATTATGTACCTTGTTCGTTCTCTTCCAGAAAAATTGCGCCACACACTAAAAATGGTTATGGCGGTAGTTCTTTCGGTAAGTGCTTTTATTTTTGTGACAGCGCTTATGATAGGGGGAAGTTTGTTCGGCTTCGCTAAGTCTTTGTTTGGAGGTTTTTCTAGTTCAGTTTCTTTTGCTTCATATCTTGGCATCTTTACGGTCGGATGTTTTCTTTATTTAGTGAAAGGAAGGATTGCAAAAAAGTGGAAGTTTTTTGTTGCTTCTTCTGCTATGGTGCTTATCGCGCTTCTTGTAGCACTCGCATCACAAGATGGTATTAAGCCGAGTTTCCAAGGTTCGCTCATCGTTGGTAAAAAAGTTCTTGTGCATAATACAATATTTGGTATCGGTGCAGGGAACTTTTCTCGCGCATGGCAACTCTATAGAACACCAGATGTAATTAATTCACCTTACTTTGGTTTTGATTTTAGCCAAGGTTCGAGTACAGTATCAACATTGTTTGTAACTATCGGTATTGTTGGTCTAGTAAGCTTTATTCTCCTTATCCTATCTTCACTTCTTAGTACCTATACTACTTTTAGAGAAAAAAGAGAAGGATCAGAACATACTATTGTAACAGTCCTTCTTCTTACGCTTGCATACCTTACTGTTATTTCATTTGTTGTTCCTCTTTCTTATGGAATGCTTGTTCTTTGGATGTGTATTGGAGGTCTTGGTGTTGCAAAAGCTCGCCTCAATGAATTCCATCCAAGCAAAAAACTTGCATATCTTTTTGTTCCAGTTGCACTTTTGCTTATAGTGAACAGTGTAAGTACTGTGGTCAAAGCACATGCATTCTCTCTTTTTGCTCAAGCTCAGACTTCTTCTGATCTCGCACAAGCAGAAAAGCTCGTACAGGAAGCATCTCGCTCATATAAGTACGATGGATTTTATAGAACTTTGGTTGAGTATGCGATCACCTATAATCAGAAACTTGTTGCATCTGTTTCTCAAGACCAGGAGCAGTTTAAGAATGAGTACCTTAGAAAGGCAAAAATTGCGGTAGACGCAGGTAAGGAAGCAGTTAAAGTTAATCCTGATAATTATCAGAACTATGTAACGCTTGGTAGAGCTTACGAGCTTGCAGTTCCTTTTGATAAGGATGGCGCATTTGCAAATGCTAAGAAATCTTACGAAGAAGCAGCGAAGCTTTTCCCAGATAATCCTTATATTTATCTCATGCTTGCTCGTCTTGAAACTTCTGCAGGAACAAAAGAAGGAGTTCGTCAAAATCTTACTGAAGCACTTCGCAAGAAGCAGAATTTTGCTGATGCACTCTATCTCATGAGTCAGCTAGAAGCTTCTGAGAACAAAATAGATGAAGCGATTACTTATGCAGTGCAAGCTATCCAAAGCGCACCTAATGACCCAGCGGTTTACACTCAAGCAGGACTTCTCTTCTACGGTAAGCGTGACTATGTTGATGCTGTACTTGCCCTTAAGACTGCACTCGAAAAAGATCCTAATAATGCAAATATTGCATATTTCTTAGCACTTTCACTTCGTGATGGTGGTAGAGGGGATCTCGCTAAACCACTTGCAGATGAACTTCTTAAGAGAAATCCAGGCAATGCAGATCTTGAAAAATTCATGGCTTCGCTTGCACCTGTGAGTAGTACGGCACAACCTGTAACGACGACAGATTCTACCAAGAAGGCACCTACAAAGAAAAAATAATCACCACTGACCCTCACTGTGTGTTCTTAGGTGGTCACGATAGAGGGTTACCTTACTTGTTATGACCCTTACCGAAATACAAACCATCGTAGAAGAACTTGCTGTTCGTCATGACCCTCTTACGGTAAATCTTTTAGAGACTTTACTTGATGCTTCTGGATGGGAAGATAAAGCAATCAAGGATGCTGTAGTTCTTTTTAAGCAAAAAGAAAAGGATGGCTCACTTTTTCAGTTGGTTCAAGAAAAAAAAGCAAGAGAACAACAGACTGCGTCTTCTGGTCCAATTGTGTACTATCAAAAAGATGGTGCAGAAGAAAAGAATCTTCCAAAAATAACAGAACCAGAAAATAAAGTCGTGCGCGAGGATATACCTAAACAGAAACCAGGCTTAGAACAAAAAAGTACTGATACCGTAGAAACAAAAAAAGAGGGATTTTTGCAAACTTCTTTTTCTCTTCCAGAAGTTACATTTGTTAATGATATTCCTAAAGAAGTTAAAGAAGATACTCCTAAAAAAGATCCTTCTTTAGCAATAAAGCTTCCTTCTTTTGATCTCGTTAAAGATATTTCTTTTACTCAACCAGAAGAAATAAAGAAAAAAGAAGAAAAAAGTATCACTTCTTCTTTGGATCAGAAACCAAAAGAAGAAACTGTTGCACAAAAGGAGATACAAAAAGAATCCTTACAAGAAAATAGCACAATACAACAAAAACAAGAAGCAAAGCCTGTTCTTGTTGAAAAGAAAGAAGTAAAACAAGAGCCTGTAAAAATTCTTCCTCCGGTAGAACGCTTGCCAAATGAAGGTAAAAACACAGAAGAATTTGCTGTACACAGAACTGATGTGTTTGCTCAGAGTTCGGTGCTTAAGGTTAGCCCAGAAAAACATGACTCAAAAGAATCTCTCGTTACATCGGAGCCTTCTTCAAAAAAACCAAAAGAAGTAGAACCTCCTCTTGATCTACCACTTCTTCCTTTTGAGTCGTCGCCACATGTGTGGTCTTTTGGAAAATATAAAAAAGTTTTTCATGGAGAAGAAAAAAATAACAGTTCCCAAGAAAAAGAAAAGCAGGTGAGCCCTGTGCAACCTTCTCCTAAGAATACTATTGCTCAAGCACTCCCTGTAACTCCTCATGAAGAAGAGATTGTTGCTGAAGCGGTCCCAATGACAAAAGGAGATGAGTCGCTTGTTATGTTGGCAGGCGTTATGCTAGTTGCTATACTGCTAATACTTGGCTATATGTACAGTAACGGCCGATTATAAACGAATTATAAAGAATCTGTACGCGTACAGATTCCCTAACAAAAACTAGTAACTATGGAAAATAACTATAAAAAATATACTTGGATGGCAGGCACTACTGCTCTTGTTGCGCTTGCCTTTGCTTCTCTTGCATTTGGAATTCAGAACCTTGATGCGGTGAATCATCCAAGTGGTCAGATTGCTTCTATTTCTGTGCAGGGTGACGGTGAGGTAACTGCAGTGCCGGATATTGCAGAGGTAACTTTCACGGTAAACGAGAATGCTAAGACTGTCCCAGAAGCTCAGAAGCTTGCTGAAGCGAAGGTTGCTCAAGCACTCAAAGATCTTTCTACTCTTGGTGTCGACAAGAAAGATGTAAAGACCCTTTCCTATACCGTGAATCCTCACTATGAGACCAAGATGACGGGTGTATGTACTGCATACGCATGCCCTCCACAGACTTCAGTAGTGAATGGTTATGAGGTGCGACAGTCAGTGAGTGTTAAGGTAAGAAAAGTTGACCAAGCAGGGGAAGTTTTTGGAATTCTTGGTAAAGTTAACATCACCGATATTAGCGGACCTAACTTTACTGTGGATGATATGGATAAGGTAAAAGAAAACGCAAAAGCACTCGCAATTGCTGACGCAAAAGAAAAGGCTAAGGTTCAAGCTGATGCACTTGGTGTATCTCTAGGAACCGTGCTTTCCTTTAGTGAGGATAATGGAGGGTACTATCCTATGATGTATGCAAGAGCTGACGCAATGTCAGTAGGTGGAGTAGCGGAATCAAAAGTGTCTCTTCCGCAAGGAGAAAACGTAATCAAGTCACATGTGACTATTACGTACACGATTAAGTAGATTTTGTAACGATCACAAGAAAAGAAGGCATACGCCTTCTTTTCTTTTTGTTTAGGCAGTGCACCCTTTAATAGTCCGGTCTAATACAAAAAAATAGTCCTTATAAAATAAGGTGATTTGCAAAAAATCTTGTTCTATGGTATCGTATATGCATACGAATGCTACTCCTTCTTGGAGGGCGTTTTTTAGAATTAGCGAGTATTACGGTATACTCTACCCATAGTTATAACTACTTATTATGAAACTTCTCCAATACTTAAAAGAAACCAAAAGTGAACTCAAGGAGGTAACCTTCCCAACCTTTTCTACAACAACAATGTTTGCGATGCTTGTAATTGTCATTTCTGTTGCTGTTGCACTTATGCTTTCTGGAATTGATCTTGGTCTTCGTGAACTCCTTGCAAAGGTTATTGCTCGCTAGGTGTCTCTTTTACTATTATTATATTGTTAACTAGTATCTAAAATATATGGCTAAACAAGAATTTACAGGGGAGCGTCATTGGTATGCAATTCACACGTACAGTGGTTATGAGAATGCGGTTATGCGTAACTTAAAGCAACGCATCGAGTCTCTTGGAATGCAAGACAAGATTTTTAGTGTCGTCGTTCCTCTTGAGAAGAAGATCAAAGTAAAAGGAACTAAGCGTGTAGAAGTTGAGGAAAAAATCTATCCAGGATATGTCCTTGTGGATATGATTGTAGATGATAATAGTTGGTACGTTGTTCGTAATACTCCTCGAGTGACAGGTTTCGTTGGCGCAGGAACAACACCTGTTCCTCTTTCTCAGAAGGAAATTGATTTTCTCTTCAGTCGTATGAACACCGGAGAAGTTGAACACGAAATTACTATTGATGTAGGTGAGCTCGTCGGTATCATCGATGGACCATTCAAGGACTTTGAAGGGAAGGTTTCTGAGGTTGATAAAGCGCGAGGCAAGCTCAAGGTTCTTGTGAATATGTTTGGTCGTGAGACTCCGGTAGAGCTAGATTTCCTTCAAATTAAGAAAATCTAAAAAGCTAAAAACTACTTCATCTACTTTGTCGCTACGAAATTTTTCTCTGTCGCTCCGAGGTCTACTATACCGTCTTCGAAAAATTTCTAAGCTTCGCGTAGCTAAAGCAATTTTTAACTTTTTATAAACTTCTTTAGGAAATCTTGAAATTCAATAAAAACCGTGTTAGAATAAGCAAACTTTAAAAAAACGTATATGGCAGCTAAAAAAATTACAAAATATGTAAAGGTTCAGATCGAAGCAGGTAAAGCTACTCCTGCTCCACCACTTGGTCCAGCACTTGGTCAAGCTGGTGTTCAGATCGGTGACTTCGTTAACAAGTTTAACGCAGCAACTCAGGGTCAGCAGGGGCGTCTTTCTGTTAAGATTTATGTATACGAAGATCGTACCTATGATTTCGTTATCAAGACTCCTACCGCAACATCACTTGTGATGAAAGCAGCGAACGTAGCAAAAGGTAACTCACGAGGGCAAGCTGGAACCCTTTCTAAGGATAAGGTTCGAGAGATCGCTACCCTTAAGCTTAAAGATCTTTCTGCTCACACTGTAGAGCAAGGAATGAAGATTATCGAAGGAACAGCTCGTTCAATCGGAATCAAGGTGGTGTAATCACCACAAAAACAAAAAACCGCAATATTGCGGTTTTTTGTTTTGGAGTGTAGTCTATTTTTAGACCCGAATAGGGATGTTAATTCACATACAAGGAGTACGACATGGAACAAGCTGTTGGTGTCACAATGAGGGAAATTCTTTCACCTCAATGCTCTCCAGAAAGGCGTTATTTGAATTTTACTGACGCTGTGGCATTGGTTGCTCAATTGAAGTCTGCTGGATATGAAGTTGGTGTAGTGGGTGGTGTTTGGGACCTTATCCATCTCGGTCATGCCAGGTACTTGCGCCTTGCAAAAGCAGAGTGTCAGATCTTAGTTGTGGTGGTTGATTCTGATCAGCTGGTAAAGCATCGTAAAGGACCAAGTCGTCCGGTGGTGCCTGAAAGTGAACGTATCCAAATGGTGTGCCATTTGGTGTCTGCTGATATCGTGATCGTTCGCGATCTTGATGAGCACACAAAAGACAAGGAATATATCAATAAGGCGTTACATCCAGATGTGTGCATCCTCTCAACAAGTACGGGGGATATTTCTGCAGAACAGCGCGATGTTATTGCTCAACACGTAGGACGTATCAAAGTGTTTCTTCCGCAAGCCGAAACATCTAGTAGCGCTCGCATTCGTTTGCTCGCAATCGATGGCGCTACCCCACTTGCAAAATCAGTCACCAAACTTGTTGAAGAAAAAGTTGTGCAGGTCGCCCAACTTCTTTCCGGTTTACCACAAGAACTGCACGTGCTTGCGGAAACTCATATTGAAGGTCTAAATAAGAGTTGAAAGGTTTGGTATGAGCAAAAATATTGTAATTGCTTATATGCCCGTGATTCATCGCGGGTATCTCGATTATCTTGCATCAACTAATTCTGACACAATCTATATTGTGCAAGCATCTGACGTGCCCAGCTTTCCTCATCTTGTACGAGAAATACGCTCACTTGACCTAAAAGAGCTTGCTGTATGCTTGGCTCCTCTCGGGTACAAGGTATTACCTTTTTCTGATTTTCATGAAAACCAGTTTCCGCATGAAACTCAGATTTATGTACCAGAAGACGATGTTACAAGAAGTCTTTCTTTTACCAGAGAAGTAATTTGGGGAAGTGCATTTCTTCGCTGGGATTGGAGTAAATCCTCAGCGGTTGGTTTTGTACAACCGGAAGCTGATCGTGTTGTACGAAAAGGAGATCCGGAGTATGCTCATTGCAGTATTTGTATGCAAAACTTGCTTCGCCTTGCAAGGCGAAGCTCTGATTGGTGGCGACAGGTTGGAGCAATGGCAATCACTTCAGATAATGTTTGTTTGGTTGCTTATAACAAGCATTACCCACATGAATACGTCCCATATATGGATGGTGATCCGAGGGACAGTTTCAAGCCTGGTGAGTTCATTGAAGTGACAAGTGCACTTCATGGTGAGCAAGCGCTTATTGCGGAAGCTGCAAAACGTGGTATTTCGCTTGAAGGTGCTGAGCTTTACGTAACTACATTCCCTTGTAACTTGTGCGCACCACCCGTTGTTGTTGCTGGGTTCAGGAAAGTTTTTTTTACGGGCGGTTATTCGAATCTGAATGGTCAGAAAACCCTTCGTTCCCATGGTGTTGAATTAATATATGTCGAATTGTAGCTCGGCAACATGAAATCGGCGCATGCGCCGATTTTTCTTTTATATAAAATAGACCCCCAACCGAATGGTTGGGGGTCTTGTTATCTTTTACAGATTACTAAAAGATTCTTCAAGTAGGTGTTGGAATATTCATTTTCGGATGAGGGTTGTAGTCATCACCGAGTTTGAAATCTCTTGGACGGAATTGTTGCAAACGCTCATGATTAGCTTCGATCGTTACCGTCGGATAAATCCTGGGTTCACGCGAGAGTAGTTCTTCTACATACGGGTACTGTTCTTCATAGATGTGAGCATCTGAGAAGGTATAGATAAGTTCAACGAACTTATACCCCATAATCTTCGCAAGCATCATCCCGAATGCAAAGTACTGCATTCGGTTGAACTTCACCCCAACAGGTAGATCACCACTTCGTTGCCAGTGATGAATGGTTAGTTCCTTCGTTAAAGGATCAGCAAGTGCGTGGATTTCTCCATGACACGGTGCAACCACAACTCGACGGGTTCCGAACGGTCCAATGACTTCAGGAGCAAACCACGGAGAAAGTCTCCATGTTCTCAAATGAGGCCGTGCTTTGATGCCGTCTTGTAGTGCGTCAACCTGGTTGAAGGTGCCACCATCACGAGTTGGCATTTTCGTCCAGACGGGGCCGTATGAAGCAGTTCCGAGGCTTCCTGAAGGGAGGTTAAAGTCTGCACATTTTTGAGCAGTCACCCAACGCTCCCACCAGACACGCGGCATACCGAACGCAACAAGTTCTTCTAATGTTTCGCATCCATTCAAGAAACCCATATGTTCAGCAAGTGATCCAATAAGTGAGCCAGATAGGTCTCTCATGGTTTCCATGATGAACCCATTCTCTGCGCGGTAATGGTGTTGCGCTCCGGCAACCATTCGTGCTTCGCCACCCTGAATCGGTTTCACGATTTTTCCGTGAAGGTATACCTCTTTCATCAGGTCGTAGTACTGAGTATCAATCTTCCGCTCATGAGGAGGAAGGTACGAAATATAACCGAGATCAATCATCAAAGTTCTCCTTGAGGGGGTGGTTCATATCCAGTCTGAAAGCCGACAACAGCCCAAACTGGTGGATGGTTGTGATCAACACGCTCCTCACCTTCAACAAAGTGAAAGTGAAGATGATGAATGGTTGAGCCGGTTCGTTTAGTGTCACCAAAACGAAATAGTCCACTCAGACCTCTCATGTTAAGTTCTTTACGGAGCCATGGAACCACGACCTGAAAAAGCTCTACGAGCTCCTCGGTTGTCATCTCTACAGGGTCTGTTATGTGTCGATTGGGTACCGCCATAACATGAGTAGTTGCTCCTTGGTAGGCAGCGTCATTTACGGTCACATACCAATGCTTTCCATCATGGAGTTTTGTTTTTTTCATGAGCGTAAAACCTTGCTGACAGAAAAGACACCAGCCATTTTCCTGAAGTAAGACCATTCGTTCACGCATCTCGCTTGAGCGAGTATTGCTGAGATCTTGCATACGATACTCCTTGTTGTTAAATAGTACTGCTCCCCAATTGAGGTCTAGCGTCATTCTACGTTTTTGATAGGTTTTGTCAAAATATAGTGAATCACCTTGTGCTACAATTATAGATAATGAAACTACAGATAAAAAAACTCTATAGAGATGCGGTGATTCCAACTCGTGCGCACAAGGAGGATGCAGGGATTGATCTCTATGCATATGGTAGTCATGTAATCCAAGGAGGGGAGACAAAAAAGATTCCTGTTGGTGTTGCGCTAGAAATGGAAGTCGGGTATGTTGGACTTATTTGGGATAAGTCATCAATTGGTTCAAAAGGACTAAAGACTCTTGGTGGTGTTGTGGATGCCGGGTATCGTGGAGAGGTTCAGGTAATCATGCATAACCTTACTCATGAGTCATATACATTTCTTCATGGTCAAAAAGTTGCCCAAATGCTTATTCAAAAAGTGGAGTTATGTGACGTGATCGAAGTTGATGAATTAAGCGACACTGTGCGTGGAGAAGGGGGTTTTGGAAGTACAGGGAAATAAATAAAGCGAGGCATTGCCTCGCTTCTTCTAACTCCTGTCTTTAAAATATTCTAGGAAATCAACTCGCACTGGTCCACCCCATTCATCAACTGTATGTTCTTGGCTTATCATGACAAATCCAGAAGCTTTTGCCATTACCTCAAGTGACTGGTCGAGTGTGATAAGATCATCTCGTTCTACTTCTTTATGAACAACGGTGATGAATGCTTCTGATGCGTGACGGAACCCTTCTTCCCAAGAGCTTTTTCCTCCGATAAAGAATACTTTGTGTAGATCTGTGAGTGTTTCCGCATAACGAAGCGCTTCTCCAAAACTGGGTACAAGTACTGCACCGCTAGGAAGCGTAACAGGTTCTTCCACCTTTCTTGATACACCAATCATGTATCTTCCTGGGAGAGGTTTCCCTCCCATAGCAACGAAGGTGCTATTGCCGGCAATGAGAAGATTTTTTTTGCCTTCTGGTGCACCTAAAGTGATTGGCTTGAATCTCTCAAGCATGTCTTTCTTAAGTGCTCCACGAGGCCATGGCATACCATTACCAAGCCCGTAAGACAATGAGTCCTTGGTGTGTGCACCAATAAGTGCGATACGTTTTGAGTCGATCATTCTTTATTCTCCAGTTTGCTCATGTATGGAATCCAGGTCTATTCTACTATACAGAAGTATTTAGAGAAAGTTTTATTCTTTCTTAAAATACGGTAGTATAGAGAAATGAATGCATACGATACGATTATAAGTGTGTTACAAGAAATCGCGGGAGAAGGGGTTTCTTTTTCGCTTACTCAACCAGAGGAACTTGCTCATGGTGATTATGCAACAAACATTGCTTTTCCATTTGCTAAGAAAAAGAATGTAAGCCCAAAAGTGTGCGCAGAGGAACTTGTGGCGACTCTTAGAGAAAAATTAGATACCGTTGTTGAAAAAATCGAAGTCGCTGGCCCTGGCTTTATTAACTTGTATTTAAAAAGTGATGTGCGTACTGATGAGGTAGAAGATATTGCAATGTACGGAATACGAAGACCACTGCGCAATGAACAAGCGCTTGTTGAGTATACTGACCCTAACTGTTTCAAGGTGTTCCATATTGGTCATTTGATGGCAAATGCAATTGGTGAATCTATTTCTCGTATCTATGAGATGTATGGATATGATGTTACACGAGTATGTTATCCATCTGATATCGGTCGTAATGTTGCGATGGGTGTTTGGGGTGTGATACAAAAGGAAAGCGAAAAACCTACTTCGTCTGCAACACTTCAAGAAAAAGTTGCATTCTTAGGTAAGTGTTATGCGTACGCCAACGAACAGTTCGAGAAGAGTGACGAAGCAAAAAAAGAAATCATAGAAGTTAACAAAGCGATCTATGGAGGAACCGATGCTTCTGTCATGGAGGTGTATAGAGAGGGAAGAGAGCTTTCGCTTGCGTACTTTGCTTCTTTGTATAAGAATCTTGGGACAACATTTGATGCTTTTATTTATGAATCAGAAGTTGCAGACCCTGGACTTACTCTTGTTCGCGAGTATCTTGCGCGTGGTGTCTTCGAAGAATCAGAAGGGGCGATTGTCTATAAAGGTGAACAGGACGGACTACACACACGTGTGTTTGTGAACAAGGAAGGTCTTCCAACCTATGAAGCAAAAGAACTTGGTAATTATGAAAAGAAGCTCAAGCTTCTTCCGGAGGCATCTCACTATGTTGTGATTACTGCAAGTGAACAAAAAGAATATTTCAAAGTGATCAACACAGTTGCAGAAAAAATTCATACTGATCTTGTTGGTAAACTTACCCATGTAAGTCACGGCATGCTTCGACTTACAAGTGGCAAGATGTCATCACGAACAGGAAATGTGATCGGAGGCGAAGAGCTTCTTAATGAGATACGAGAACATGTTCGAAGTAAGATAGAAGACATGAGAGTTCCTGATGCAAAAAAAGAAGAGCTTCTTACTTCTATTGCGGTTGGGGCGATTAAGTTTTCTATTCTTAAAATTGCTCCAGGGAAAGATATTATATTTGATTTCGAAAAATCAATTTCTTTTGAAGGCGACTCTGGTCCATACTTGCAATACACCCACGCAAGATTGTGTGCACTTCTTGATAAAGCAGAAGAAGCACAGATTGATTTTGAACACGGATATGTTGTTGATCATCCTGAAGCAGAACTTGAGAAGGTGATTATCGGATACAGTGAAGTGCTTAAGAGAGCGTATACAGACCTTGGTCCTCAGCATATTGTGCAACACTTGCTTCTCCTTACTAGAGTGTTCAATAGTATGTATGCACGAGTACAAATTGTTAACCAAGAATCAGTTGATACAAGTCGTTACTATGTTATGCTTGCCAGTGCTACAAAACAAATTCTTGCACACGGTCTTTATGTGCTTGGTATAGATCAACCAGAGAGGATGTAACAATGATTTGATTCAGTTTAATTTGGTTCTAGACCAATCGTTTCTTTTGGTGTAGTATCGTATGAAGATGATTATTAACTATATGGAGGTTCGTGTATGAAAGTTGTTATGGTTGCTCTTATGTGTATCATCTTTTCTTGTTTTCTTGGATGGAGGTTTGTCTCAAGAAAAGAACAACAAGAAGAGCTCGAAGGAGCTATTCTTGATATTTTTGCAAAGCATAAAAGATCTGGAAAAGACTGGACTGCGCCAGAGATTGAAGATGCACTCAAAGAGCATTTTCGTTTTGTGAGAAATTCACCGGTGCGGTACGACTTTGTTCTTAATGCTATTGCACATCTCCTTGAAGATGGCAAGATTCGACGCTCTAGAGATGAGCCCAAAGACAATCCTTATTACTACGAGTATCAAGTAAGTAATGAGCTTCTTATTTTGGCAGAAGAGGCGCTTACTGTTCACTTCGAAGGACTCAAGAAGAGCAAAGAACCTTTTGATCTAGAAGTGTTCCTTGCGGGAGTTGGAAAGGCAAGAAATTTTACAAAAGAAGAAGCTTTGCTTGCGCTTGAGTCTCTTGAAGGACAAGGGTTGATTGTAAAGAATTCTTCCAGAGTGTTTGAGCTTGTTTCGGTAGGGGGTGCTTAACATGAACACTGATGAAGAAAGAACGCATCTCGAGCATTGTCTCTCTGTTAGTTTGAGTACAATTCTTGAAAAAGCAAGATGCAACCAACAAGAGACTCTTACTTTTGAAGGACTTTCCGAAAAGATGAGAAGTCTCAAAGCTTTTGAAAAGATTCCTGATGAAGTGCTTATGCATTATATCGCAGATCGTTTGGCGCTAGAAATGCTTAAAGGCAATCTCTCTTATTCGTCATCTGAAGAAGATAATTCAGTGGTAATTGTCTTTCTTTCAAAGGACGGCATCATCCACTAAAGACGCAAGCAGGGCGATTCTGCTTGCGTCTTTTTTTCTTTTTGTTAGTATAAAGATATATACACGATGAAGGAACTAATCACTCCTTGGTGTGGGAAGAACCTCTTACTATTTTTGTAACAGGACTAATACATAAGTCCTATGTAAGACAAGTAGAACCCGACTAAATAAGACTTCGAAGAGAAGTAAAGCAAGGTGGTACCACGATCTCACTCGTCCTTGCACAAAGATAGTCTTTGTGTGAGGGCTTTATTATTTTTATCGATACTACAAACACCATGCAAGACAATAACCAAAAACCACTCTCTGTTTCAGAAAAAGAAGAGAAGGCACTTCGCTTTTGGGAAGAGAATCATATTTTCGAGAAGTCTATCGAACAGCCGGGAGGAGGTGAACCACAAGGAACTTTTTCTTTTTATGATGGTCCTCCATTTGCAACAGGTCTTCCTCATCATGGTTCTCTTATGGCAGGAACAGTGAAGGATCTCATCCCTCGCTATCAGACAATGAGAGGTAATTCGGTTCGTCGTGTATGGGGGTGGGATTGTCATGGTCTTCCGATTGAGAATCTCATTGAGAAGAAGCTCGGTCTTGCAAGCAAAAAAGACATCGAAGCGTTTGGTATCGATAAGTTCAATGCTGATGCATACGCAAGTGTGCTTCAGTATGAAGAGGAATGGAAAAAAATAATTCCTCGTCTTGGAAGATGGGCTGACATGAGTCATCCATATAAGACAATGGACGCAACCTATACGGAGAGTATCTGGTTTGCCTGGAAGTCTCTCTATGAGAAGAAGCTTGCCTATGAAGGAAGCAAGATGATGCATATCTGTCCGAGGTGTGAGACTCCTCTTGCACAATCAGAGGTTGGTCTTGAGTATACTGATGTGACTGATCTTTCTGTGACAGCAGAATTTGAACTCGAAGAAGAAAAGGGAACGTACGTGCTTGCGTGGACAACAACCCCATGGACACTTCCAGGTAATACAGCGCTTGCACTTCATAAAGATATTGTGTATGTAAAAGTAAAAAGTACACAAGAAGGAATCACGAAGTGTTATATTCTTGCAAAGAGTAAAGTCGAAGAATATTTTAAAGATAACGAATCAAAGGAGATTGTTGGTGAATTTCCAGGAAGCACTCTTGTTGGCAAGAAGTATCTCCCGTTGTTTCCGTATTTTAAAGATAAAGAACTTGAACACAAAGAAAACATTTGGAAGATTTGGCATGCAGATTTTATTACCGAAGATGCTGGTACCGGTATTGCGCATGAAGCTCCTGCGTTTGGTGATGAGGACATGCAACTTGCAAAGGAACATAATATTCCTGTTATCAAGCATGTGAAGATGGATGGAACATTTACTGATGATGTAGAAGATTTTAAAGGGCTTAAGGTTAAGAAAGCAGGAGATACTCAGTCAACTGATGTTGAGATTATTAAATGGCTTGCCCATAATGGAAAACTTTTTGAGAAGCATAAGATTGTGCACTCATATCCACTTTGTTGGAGATGTAAGACTCCGCTTCTTAACTACGCTACATCATCATGGTTTGTTGATGTGCCTAAGATGAAAGAAAAGCTTCTCAAAGAAAATAGTGCAATCGGATGGACTCCTGAGCATATTCGTGATGGACGATTTGGTAAGTGGTTAGAAGGCGCTCGTGAGTGGGCGGTGTCTCGTTCGAGGTATTGGGGAGCACCTCTTCCTGTGTGGAAGAATCATGATGGAAGTAAGGTTCACGTAGTTGGTTCCCTCAAGGAGCTTGCTTCATGTGCAACCAAGAAACCTAAGAATACCTACTTTGCAATGCGTCACGGCGAGTCGGTGTTCAATGTGCTTGATAGATTGGATAGTCTTGGAGATGAGACTAATACACTTACTGAGAAAGGTATTGAGCAAGCAGTGCTTGCGGGTAATAAGATACAAGAGCTTGGTGTCGATGTCATCATCACTTCACCACTTCTTCGTACAAGAGAAACTTCAGCAATTATTGCAAAAGGAACACAGGCAACTATCGTGGTTGATGAGAGGTTGCGAGAGTTCCATTTTGGAGAATATGAATCAATGAACGCGACAACTTTTCGTTCTATAAGAAGTATTCATGAGCATCTTAATGAGAGAGTTCCTGGAGGTGAATCATTTAGAGATGGGGCACATAGATTTATGCAAGTGGTTGCGTCATGTGAAGAGAAATATGAAGGCAAGAAGATACTTTTTGTGACACATGGCTCTATGGTATATATGGGTATTCATGAAGCAGAGCTTGCAACAAGCGAAGAGATTATTGCAAATAAGCACAAAGAAGAGGGGCTTAATGTACACAATGGTCAAGTGATTAGTTTTGTGCCGGCTTCTGTGCCACGTGACGCAACTGGCGCAATCAATCTTCATCGTCCTTATATCGATGGAGTGGAGCTTATTGTAGGTGGAGAAGTGTATACAAGAATTTCTGATGTATTCGATTGTTGGTTCGAGTCTGGGTCTATGCCTTTTGCTTCTATTCATTATCCATTCGAAAACAAAGATCTCTTTAAGGAGGCGTATCCAGCTACATTTATTGCTGAGAGTATGGATCAGACAAGAGGATGGTTCTATTCACTTATTAACTTAGGTGTAGGACTTTTCGATATTGCGCCGTACAAGCACGTGATTTGTAATGGTCTAATCAATGCATCTGATGGAAAGAAGTTGAGTAAGAGTCTTAATAATTATACAGATCCGATGCTTCTTGTGGAGAGATTTGGCGCTGACGCTTTTCGCTTGTACCTCATGTCTTCTCCTGTTGTAAAAGGTGAGTCGATTAACTTCAGTGATAAAGAACTTGATGAAGTATACAAGCGATGTATCATGCGATTTGATAACGTGGTAGCGCTTTACAAGATGGGTAACGTGCAAGTGCAAGCAGGAACGTCATCATCTAATCCTTTGGATAGATGGATGATAAGTAGAGTTCATGAGCTTGTGAAGGAAGCAACAGACGGATATGATGCGTACAAGTTAGACGAAGCAACCAAGGGTATTGATCAAATTGTTGACGATCTCTCTATCTGGTATACAAGACGTTCTCGTGATCGCCTCAAAGGCTTAACTGGTGAAGAAGATGAGTATGAAGCGTACAGCACACTTCGTTATGTACTTCTTACGCTTGCTAAGACTGTTGCCCCAGTATTGCCTTTTCTTGCAGAAAGAACATATCAAGAACTTCGCGGTGATTATGCATCAGTACATCTTGAGAAGTGGCCAGAGCAGGGATTTATTGATAAAGAACTTATTGCTTCTATGAAAGAGGTGCGAGAGCTTGTCTCTCTTGGGTTGATGAAGCGTACAGAACATAAGCTCTCTGTTAAGCAACCACTTAGCTCTGTTACTTTTAACAAAGAAGTTGACCCAGAACTTATCTTCCTTATTGAAGAAGAGCTCAACGTAAAGGAAGTGTTCTATGATAAAAATCAAAAAGAAGATGTTGTGCTTGATGTAACAATCACAGAAGCGCTTAAGCGAGAAGGTGATATTCGTAAGATTCAGCGAGGGTTACAAGAGTTACGTAAGGAGCATAATCTTTCTTCCTCAGAAACGGTTAATTCAATTGCGCTTTCTATAGAACTTTCTGATGAAGAAATATATGATCTTAAGAAAGTAGTTCGCGCAGAAGAGATTATCTATGACAAAGATTGTAAAGGTAAAGTAATCGAGCTTTCATCTTCTTCTGTGTTCGCTTCACTTACCTTAGGTCATGGCGATTGAGAAATATGTGACACAGGGTATTGTGCTTGAGATGTACGATCAAGGAGAACATGATCGTGTGTTTAAGATTTTTACACGAGAGTTCGGACTTCTTATGTGTCACGCCAAGAGTATCAGGAAACTTGAGAGTAAGTTACGCCCGCATGTGCTTCCTCGTTCGGTGACGCTACTTACTCTTGTAAAAGGTAAAGAGGTTTGGAGAATTGTTGGTGCCGAAAAAGATAGTCAAAGTTTTAGATACCTTCAGGAAGGAACTCAGCTTCTTAAAAGATTTATCAAGGGTGAAGGATCACACAGCTTACTTTATGATAGATTGCTTTCTTTTTTTAAAGGAAGTTCTTCCTACGGTGACTTGTTCGCTAGAACCCTTCTTTATTGTATTATTCTTGCTGATCTTGGGTATATCGATATTACAACGCTTGGGGTTAAAGGGATACAAGAATATCACACGCTTTCACTTGATGAACTCTATACAAGATTAGTGCTTAACGAAAAGGTAGTCCGCACCCATCTTCAGCATGTTCTTAAAGAGATGCAGTTGTAGTGATAGTTATATATCTATTCTTTCAATAAAAACATCAGAAGTTAACTCATCTTTTCTTACAGAGTAAGGTAGTTTATATTTTGAAAAAAGTTTGCCAAGACGATAGGTAAAAACATCAAGCCTTTTTTGTTCATAGTTGTTGTCTGCGTTTTGAAGCTCTGTACCTTGTATATCACAACGATAAAGTAAGCCCCTAAGTTCATTGGGGTCAAGTGAATTTAGTTCTTTTGCAGGGTGTCCTTTTTGGATAAGCAGTGTTCTCGCATCTTCGACATCTTTTTTTGAATAATTACTTGGAGCGCCTGTGAATTTTAGTGTTTTTACATTTTGATCTGTCACAAGTACCGTTTGGATAAAAGAAAGAATAACCTCTTCAAGGTTATGGATTCCTTCACGATTAAATTCCATAAGCGCATAACTATATTTTTCAGATATAAAATCTATAGAATAGACACCTGCGCCATAACCAAAAGATTTAACAACCCTAAAGATAAAGTCCTCCCCGTCAATAGTATCTCTAAGTGCATAATCAGTGAATCCTCCATTTTCGCTAAACCTACTTCTTCTCGTTATTTTATAAATAACACCATGTTTTTTACACGCAGAAAAGTAAGCATGCGGTTCTACAGTAAAAATTTCTTCTTCTGCAGAGGTGATGGTAATTTTTTTGAGATCTTGATGTTTGTGTTGATTTTCTGGTGCTGGTTCTTTTTCTTGCATGTATTTCTATACAATAAACAGTATAACAATTTCATTCAAAAACAGCATGCCTTTTTATTTAACCCCACTCTTTAAGCTTGGCA
Organism: uncultured Candidatus Saccharibacteria bacterium; assembly: GCA_964510805.1. Taxonomy (GTDB): domain Bacteria; phylum Patescibacteriota; class Minisyncoccia; order Phycocordibacterales; family UBA5272; genus UBA11704. The sequence continues at coordinate 43,480 of CAZEDG010000002.1, read as the reverse complement.
TCTGCTATACTAGATCCCATGAGTGAACAAGACAATGAACGAAGTGCAATTGATGCAATAGAGCACGAACTCTATAACCCTAAGTCTTCAGTAGGGGGGATAGAGATACATACTGCAAAAAAACATCGAGACCTTAATCTCCCTAATTCATGGGGAGACGGATCTCCTGTTCTTACCGAAAGCAAAAAAGAAAGTGGTTTTTCTTTTGGTGGAAAGCTTCTTATGCTTTCTTTTATTTTCCTTATTTGTGCAGTTTCGTTTTCTATTTGGCGTATGGTGTCAATGCGTAATGTTGTTTCTTCTAACAATATCGATATGTCGGCAGATATTGCTCAGTATGTAGAAGGAGGAGAAACAGTTCCGCTTCTCTTTACTCTTCGTAATCGCAACACTGCACCTCTCCAAAATGTAAGTGTTACCGTACTCTACAAAGAAGGAAATGGGTCTCAAGATGAACAAGAAAAAGTTCAAGAAAAAAAGGAGCTCGGTAACATAGTTGCGAATGAGTATAAGAAACAAGATTTTTCACTTTCTTTTTATGGGGCAGAAGGAGAAACAAGACCTGTAACACTTAAGCTTGAGTATAAAGTTGCAGGATCAAATGCTGTGTTTAGTAAAGTGATCACCTCACAGGTGATTCTCCGTACCCCACCTGTTTCAGTGCATATCGATGGACCATCGACAATGTCTTTGGGACAAGAGTCATCCTATACTTTTGTTGTAAAAAATAATTCTGCGACCACATCTGTTCCAAGTCTCCTTACACTTACGTTACCTAATAGTTTTTCTGTTATTGATGCTTCACCTAAGCCTATTGCACGATCAACCACGTTTCCAATCAAGGCACTTCTTTCTGGTGAAGAGGTTAAGATTGTTATTACTGGTTCTTTTGAGGGCAAGCAGGGAGAAGGGGCAACGCTTCTCGCGAAGATTGGTTCCGTAGGAGAAAACCGAACAACTATAGGTCTTGTGTATGCTCAGGATACAAAAGATGTCGCACTCAAGGCCTCTCCTATTACGCTTACTACAACACTTACTTCAGAAAAAGGCGGAAGCGAAGCGATTCGTTACAACGATAGAGCAGACATCACTCTTTCTTATGAGAATACAAGTAGTCAGGCGCTAGAAGATGTTGAGCTTGTGCTTAAGGTAGGAGGAGATGCTCCTATGTTCCAAGGAATTGATCCTGAGAATGGATACTATGATTCGAACAAAAAAACAATCACGTGGAACAAGGCAATGATACCTGATCTTGCTGTGCTTGCACCGGGTGCTCGCGGTACACTTCGTGTTACTGTTCCTATTATTGATAAAGGTGAGAATTCTCCTGTTCTTATGACAACCTTTATGGGGAGTGGTACCGTAAAAGGCTCTGATGCGGTTGCGAGCACACTTAGCAAGAAGTGGGGGGTTCAAGGAATTGTGACACTTATTGCCACAACTCAGTACAAAAATTCCTCTTTTGAAAATAGTGGTCCTATTCCTCCTGTGCCTAACGAAGTAACTACGTATACAGCACGTTTTACGCTTTCTGTTCAAAATACAATCAGCACCTCAAGAGTGTCGTTTACACTTCCTGCGTATGTAACATGGCGAGGGGTCACTTCTAATCCTTCTGTGTCATATGATTCAAAAACAAGAACGGTAACTTGGACACCTGGAGCACTTCCACAAGGAGCGGTTACTTCTGTTGATATAGGTCTTGCTGTTAAGCCTTCTATGAGTCATGTGGGAGCATCTCCTTCGATCACCTCTAAGATTGTTCTTGATGCAGATGAAGATGTTTCAAGAGCTCATCTTAGAACTATGCTTTCTCCTCTTACTACTGCACTTCAGGCAGAAATGTGGCCTGAGAACCCATCTTTGGTTGTGGGAAGGTAACACCATTCCTAATTAACAATTTCGGGTATCTTTCTTATTTTTTATTGCAAAACACTTGTCTCACTATCATCATAGATTTATATGATTTCTGTTCCGACAAGGTTTTTCGTTAAAAAATAAGAAAGATACTCATTCGGAAGCATTAATTGGGAACGGTATAACAAGAGATGCATTCTTTTCGATTCGGTGATTTATGCTAGAATGAAGAGACTATGAAAGAACGTATTACTGTTTCTGTGTCAACAGGGACGATTATAAGAACTGTCGTTATTCTCATTCTCTTTGCAGGCCTTTTTTACATCAGTGATTTTATTGTGGCGCTTCTTGTGTCTGTAGTGCTTGCATCTTCTCTTGAGCTTCCGGTAAGTGCTCTTGCAAAAAAAGGGATACCAAGAGCTGTTTCTGTTTCTTTGATCTTTTTGCTTCTGATTAGTATTCTCGCTACCATCGTACTTGTCTTTATTCCTCCGCTTGCAGATGATATTGCACTTTTCGTAAAAAATCTCCCTAAGGTGCTTGATTCGGTGAGAATCTTCGGTAGAGATATGGGGTTCAAGGATATGGCGCTTTATGTACAAAGCCTCTCAAGAGATATTTCTAAAGGGCAGATTCTGACTATCCTCAAGACTGCCTTTCTTGGATCAGGAAGTTTCTTTGCAACAACATCGGTTGTTGTAAGTAGTGTTGTTAATTTTGTAATTACTTTTGTTCTTGCATTTTATCTAGCACTTGAAGAGCATGGTGTACAAAAATTCCTACGGCTTATTGTTGCGCGTCATCAAGAAGAGTATATTTCGGATCTTTGGGCTAGGGCACAAAAAAAGATTGGACTATGGATGCAAGGACAGCTCATCCTTTCTCTTGTTGTTTCGCTTCTTGTGTATGTTCCACTTCTTGTTCTTGATATGCCATACGCAACATTACTTGCTATTCTTGCATTTTTCGGAGAGCTTGTTCCTGTTGTCGGTCTTACTGTTGCAACGATACCAGCACTTTTACTTGCATGGACTCATGGAGGTCTGTCGTTACTTGGAATTGTCGCACTTGTCTATTTTGTTGTCGGTCAGTTAGAAAGTAATATTTTGTATCCAAAAATAATGAACAAAATGGTCGGCGTTCCTTCGGTGATTATTATTATTGCGCTTATTGTTGGAGGAAAGTTTGCAGGTCTTTGGGGTGTACTTCTTGCTGTTCCGCTCGCCTCTATCTTAATGGAACTAGCAGATGATATTAATAAAAGAAAAGGTCATGTCTCATAATACTCAGAAAAAGTTTTATCTTACCACAACGCTACCGTATGTGAATTCAGACCCTCATATTGGTTTTGCTATGGAAATTATTCGTGCTGACGTTATCGCGCGATATAAGCGAGCTCTTGGGTATGATGTGTTTTTTAATACCGGTACAGATGAGCATGGTGCAAAAATTTACGAAAACGCGGTCAAGCAAGGTCTTAATGTTCAGGCATATGTAGATGGTTATGCATCTAAGTTTAGAGAGCTTACAAAAGCACTTGCTATCAAGGATGTGCATTTTATTCGTACTACAGACGAAAAGCATATTCTTTCTGCCAAAGAGATGTGGAAGCGTTGTTATGATAATGGTTATATTTATAAAAAAACATACCAAACGAAGTATTGTGTTGGGTGTGAGCTTAACAAGACTGATAGCGAGCTCGAACATGGTAAGTGTCCTATCCATCCAAATCGAGATGTTGTGCTTATTGATGAAGAAAATTATTTTTTTAAATGGTCAGCTTTTGAGAAACCTCTTCTTCAGTTCTATGCAAAAACGCCAGACTTTGTTGTTCCAGATTTTCGTTTTAATGAGATTAAGGCATTCGTAGAGCGAGGACTTGAAGATTTTTCTATTTCACGCCTCAAAGAAAAAATGCCATGGGGGATAGAAGTACCTGGCGATGAAGAACATGTGATGTATGTATGGTTCGATGCACTCACTAGCTATATCTCAACTCTTGGATGGGGGACTGATGATGCTTACTTTGATTTTTGGAAAGAAGGAACTCCTGTGCAATATTGCGGTAAGGATAATCTTCGTCAGCAGTCTGCAATGTGGCAGGCAATGCTTATGGCATCAGGTCTTCCAAATTCTCGCCATATCATCATCGACGGGTTCATTACTTCAGGCGGACAGAAGATGAGTAAGTCACTCGGTAACGTGATTTCTCCATTTGATATTATTAAAACTTTTGCGCCATATACAGAGTTTCCAGAAGATGTACTTCGTTTTGTGGTACTCCATGACATTTCTTCTTTTGAAGATGGTGATATTACCATGGATTCTATTAAGACGTCCTACACAGCATATCTTCAAAATGGTATTGGCAATCTTACTAATCGTATTATGAAAATGGCGATTACCGCGTCGGTTACCGCGAGTTCTTTGCAGGATGTGTTAGCGGAAGACAGAGAACTCGAAGTATTTGATGTCAAAAAAAGTTTAGAGACTGTTATGGCGCGTGTACATATGCTCGATAAAAAGATTCAAGCAGAAGAACCGTTCAAAGTAATCAAAGTAGACGAAGAAAAAGGTAAAAAGAGTATCAAAGAGCTTATTGATGAGCTTTATCTGATTGCTTCTTCATTACAACTATTTCTTCCTGGCACGGCTTCCAAGATTCTAGAATGTATCCGTGAGAACAAGATGCCCGAGAAACCGATTTTTAATCGTTTACCGTAATGAGTGATGAACAAAAACATGTTGATGGGTTGCTTGCACTTGGAGAAATGGCACTTCAGTTTGCTCGTGTTAATAGAGTGACCATGCATGAAGATGGTGTGAGATACGAGTCTGATACTGATCATACGGTTATGCTATCAGTGTGTGCGTGTGCCGTTGCTTCAAAGTTTTATAACGACAAGCTTGATATTGGACTTGTTGCGCAGTTTGCTATTGTTCATGATCTTGTTGAGGTTCACGCCCATGATACAAACTCCATTAATCTTGGTGATAAAAATAGGGAAGACAAAGAGAGGAGGGAAACTGAGTCGTTGACGCGTATTACATCTCAGTTTGAAGATATATATCCGTGGTTACCAGAGACTATTGCTTTGTATGAAAGTAAAAGTGTACCAGAGGCACGCTTTGTGAAGACTTTGGATAAAGCGATGACTCGTATCACTAATATTCATAATAAAGGTGCCGCACTTCGTGCACTTGGCACAACTCGAGATGAAATAAAGGAACATTTTGAAAAACAATTTACGGTATACAAAAATCTTTGCGGTGAAGAATTTCCAGAGTTATTTTCTTTAATACAGTCACTTAACGAAAAAATGTTAGAAGAGATTATTGTTTAGAAGTGTAAGTATTCTTTCTTGACTCATATATATAATATATATATACTATGCATATGACTACGAGAGTAATTTTTAACACCGATCCAAAAATAAAAGCACGCGCAATGGCAAACGCTAAGAAGCAAGGTATTACGTTATCCCAGTATCTTAATGTTGCCTTAGCAGAGTTTGCAGAAGGTACAAAAAAAGTTGAGATTGTCGAGCAAGTTAATGAGAAGACATTGCAAGAGATTAAAAAAGCTGTCCTTGATGCTAAACTAGGACGTAATACGTCACCAGGTTTTGATAACCCAAAGGACGCTTTGCGTTGGCTTCATACAAAATAAATGAAGATTGAGTTTAATACTAATTTTAAAAAACAGTTCGCTAAACTCCCTTTGTCTATTCAGAAAAAATTTGAGGAAAGATTTTTGTTATTTTGTTCCGACTATTTTCATCCATTGTTACGTAATCATTCTGTTCACCCAACATATACTAATGCTAGAAGTATTAATATCACAGGAGATTATTGTGCAATCTACGAAAAGAATGAACATAGAATTTTATTTACACACATAGGTACACACAGTAAATTATATGAGTAACTACGCTTTTTTTGATATCCATTCACATATGCACGACAAGGCCTTCACTTCTGATTGTGATAAGGTCTTAGAAGAGATGAAAGGGTACGGTGTTGCAACGATCACTGTCGGCACGGATCTTGATCATAGCAAGGAAGCAGTTGCGCTTGCAGAGAAACACCCCCACGTCTATGCAACAATTGGACTGCATCCTGCTGATAATGTCACTGAGTCTTTTGATGAACATGCCTACGAAGAGCTTTTTCATACTTCTAAAAAAATTGTTGCAATAGGTGAATGCGGTCTCGATTATCACTATATTCATACTTTTTTTGAAAGAGATAAAGCAGAAAAAGGACTTACCCACAACAAAGATGCTGAGGTAGATCGACAACAGGAAATCTTCGAACAACAAGTGAGATTCGCATGTGCTCACAATCTCCCGCTTATGCTTCACGGAAGGCCAAGTAAGGGGAGTATGGACGCGTACGAGGATATGCTTCATATTCTAGAAAATCTCAAAAAAGAATACGGCACGAAGTTGCGAGGGAATGCACATTTTTTTGTTGGGAATATTGAAATTGCGCGTAGGTTTGTAGAACTTGGTTTTACAATGAGCTTCTCAGGAGTGATCACCTTCACTAAGGACTATGATGATGTGGTGAGATATCTTCCAAGTACGATGATTCTTGCAGAGACAGATAGTCCTTATGCAACGCCTGCGCCTTTTAGAGGTGAACGTAATTCACCAATGTATGTACAAGAAGTTGTTGCTAAGATCGCAGTACTTCGTAACGAACCTTTTGAGGAGGTGCGTATACAACTTCTTGAGAACACAAAGAGGATATTTGATTTGACTTTTTAGTATAAGGTGCCATGATTAAGGTGGAGGTTCATTGATCCGTCATAGGAGGTCATCATGAAGAGTTTTCTCTGTGGTGTCATAGTCGGGTCTAATCGTCCAGGGACAATCAAGACTCGTGATGCTGAGATACATGTTCGCCCTAATGATCCTGGTCTTACCAGGATTGTTGTCGGTCGTAATCTGCTTGTGGTCGTTTCTGATGGTGAAATTCTTGCAGTCTATGATTGCCCAAGAATCAAGCTGATGCGCATGATCGAGACAGGACGCACGGTCACTAATGAGATTCTCGAGCGATATCAGCCAATGTACCTGATCAAGAGGTGACCAGAGTGAAAAAGGGGGAAAAAGAAACCGGAGAAGAAGCGCCCCATCTCCGGTTTTTGTTTATTGAATGCTTGCAAAATAAGTACTCAAGGAGTAGAGTAGATGATGGACTTTTAATGGAAAGGGAATATGAGAGTCTTTGTTGGGTCGGTAAGGAATGAAGGTGGGTGTATCCGGGCAAATGGTCAACTTTTTCCAGTGAGAGAAGATGTTGACATGGCTTCTTTGGGGAAGGAAAGATGCTTTGCGATTCTCTTCCTTGAATATACCCAAGCAAGAAGCTTCACGTCTCCAAGACAATTAAGGGTTCGTAAAGTGATTGCGAATCCTCAGAATCACCAAGTGCTTCATGCGCTTGATGCGGGCACGTAATTGTTGCCTAAGAAGGTTACCGCATGGTGGCCTTTTCTTTTTATGCATTCTATGGTATAATCGTAGCCTATGACTGAAAGTAATGAAACCATGGTAGATAGCCGTATTTATGAAGTTTCTTTTATCTTTGATAATAAACTTAGTGAAGACATGGCGCTTGAAAAGAGTAACGCACTCAAGCAATCTATTGCTACCCTAGGAGGTAGCTTCATTTCAGAAGAAGCTCCGTATATGCGTGAGCTCGCTTATGAAATGATTCGCGTTGTTAATAATGTGAACGTTCGTTTTAATGAAGGGTATTTCGGATGGATTAAGTTCGAAATTACTCCAGCTAAGATCAAAGATCTTGAGAAGGTTCTTAAGTTCGATGAGGAAGTTGTTCGTTTTCTTGTGGTATCTACTGTTCGTGAGAACACGGTGTACACCAAGCGTGCTCCAGTTGTAAAAGCTGAAACACTTGCAGAGAATGAAGTTGACATCGACACTACGTCAGATGAAGACGTTGCTCCTGTTGTAGAAGCATCAACTGTAGAAGCGGTAAAATAAAAAGTATTTGGATTATTTTGGTATAAGGTTTACACTAGTAACCATTAGCGAGTAACACCAATCACTACAAAATATGTATCTTAACAAGACTTTTCTTTTCGGTAACCTTACCAGAGACCCAGAAATGCGTTCTCTTCCAAACGGTAACAAAGTAACTTCATTTTCTCTTGCAACCAACCGTATCTATAAAGATGCAAATGGTGCAAAACAAGAGCAAGCAGAATATCACAATATTGTTGTATTCGGACGCCAAGCAGAGACAAGTGCACAGTACTTAAAGAAAGGTCAAGGAGTGCTCATTGAAGGACGTATTCAGACAAGATCATGGGACGACAAGACAACAGGTGAGAAAAAGTACAGAACAGAAATAGTGGCAGACTCTGTACAGTTCGGTCCTAAGTCAGGAGGATCTGCTCCACAACCAGCTGAATCACAAGCTGAGGTGCCAAAAGGCGGAGGAGTTCCTGATCTCGATACCATTGATTATGGAGATGCTGATGTGAATCTAGACGACATCCCATTCTAGACAGCGCAGAATACCGCGGACTAAACGCGGAAGAACGCAGAACAAATACAGAGTGTCGCATACCTTGATTATCAAAGTTGTTAATACAATTACTGACTATTACTAAATTTTAATTAAAAAAATGAAAAAACAAGATCACTTTAATGCAAATAACATTAAGTTCATCGATTACAAGGATACAGAAATTCTTGTGAAGTTCTTGAACCCACATGCTCGTATTCTCAATCGTCGTAAGACAGGTCTTACCGCGAAGAATCAGCGTGCACTTGCAAACGCTGTGAAGCGTGCACGCTTTATGGGGCTCCTCCCATACGTTGCACACTAAACGTCTAAAAGTATTTCGCTTGCTTCGTTAGAGGAAATTTTCTCTCCCGCAATGTACTACTTGTACATTTTGGTCGAAAAAATTTCCTCCGCCTCGCATTCAAAACACTTTTAAACGTTTAGCAAGAAAGAAAAGATATTTCTCTAAACAAAATACAAAAGCGACTTCTTACGAAGTCGCTTTTGTTTCTTAACTTATTTTTTGCAATTATTATTATTTTTGCTAGTATGGAACTATTAACTAATAATCATTAACTAGTAACTAACTCTATGCATCCAAAAAAAGAAAGAACCTTTGTTATCCTTAAGCCAGACGCGGTACAGCGAGGCCTTGTTGGTGAGATCGTTAAGCGTTTTGAGCGTATCGGTCTTAAGCTTGTCGCAATGAAAATGCACATGGTTAACGAAGATACTCTTTGGAAGCATTACAATAAGGATGATGCTTGGTATCTCAAGAAAGGTGAGAGAATTGCTGAGAATAAGAAGTCTCTTGGTATGGTTGTAGATAAGGCACCTATCGAGTACGGTAAGGATATTATCCGTGCTATGGTGCACTATATGTGTGCAGGACCTGTTGTATCTCTTGTTATCGAAGGTAATAACGCGCAAGCAGTGGTGAAGCGTCTTGTTGGTGGCACAGAGCCTGCAACAGCGGACACTGGCACTATTCGTGGTGATTATGCTATTGACTCATATCTTCTTTGTGATACTGACGGCTCACGCGGAATGCGTAACTTGATTCACTGTACAGATCCTGCTGACGGTGAAGGTGCATACCAAAGAGAAGTTGACCTCTGGTTCACTTCTGAAGAAATCATGAACTATCGACTTGTTACCGAAGCGATGCTCTATGATGTGAACTTGGATGGAATTTCTGAATAGGTTTGTTTTTAAAAAAATTTGCATTTTTTGGAGAGAGGCATATAATTGAAACAGGGTGTTTAGGTATTTTTCTGGATAAACATCTTTAGGGTTATGGAATATTGCGAAAAGGCCGAGGTCTCTCCGTTTTCCTACCCACCTGGCATTATGATCAGGAAGATGTCCTAACACCCTACGAAAGATCCGCCTATACGAGGCGGTTTTTTCGTGGACGAGTCTTTCCTCTTACAGGGTTTCCTGCCTGGCTATGGTATACTTTTAGACATGAAACCAATTATAAGTTCAGCGCTATATCTCGGAATCCTTCTCGCGCTCTCTAAGTTTGTCTTCGATCCAACTCATCTTTATTATGAGATTTGGTGGCTTGATATTCCGATGCATATCATGGGAGGGTTCGGGGTTGCTTCGCTTGCGCTTGCACTTATTCATTACAAGAAGAAGCCTGCTTTGCTTAGCTATGTACTTCTTACCTATCTTTTTGTTGCGATTAGTTGGGAACTGTATGAGCTACTAAGCGATGTGGTGAGAGGTTCAGAGTGGGGAGGGTGGCCTGACACGCTTTCTGATATTTTTAATGGTGGGGTTGGTGCGTTTGTAGCTTACTTTTTATATAAAAAATAATTTTTCTTATGTCGCTCTTTCGAATTACGTTTGCAGGTGGTGCAGAGATGCCAACAGGATCTAACTTCTTGGTAGAATTCGGTGGTAAAAAAATCCTTATCGACTGTGGTCTTGTCCAAGGGGAAAAATATTCGATACCGATAAATGCCGAAGCCTTCAGTTACGACCCTTCTTCTGTAGAGTATCTTTTTGTTACACACTCTCACCTTGACCATGTTGGAAGAATACCTAAGCTTGTTCGTGATGGGTTTAAGGGTAAGATTGTGAGCACTGAACCGACGAGAGAAATGGCTGAGCTTGTAATGCTTGATTCTTTTAGGATTCTTCATAAGGAAGCAACCAAGATGGGTGATGTACCTCTCTACGAAGATAAAGATGTTTTTGAGTCTATGCATCTTTGGAGCGAAATCGTAACGTATGAGACAGAGTATGTAATTACTACTGATGATGGTGATGCAAAAGTTACTTTCCATGACGCTGGACATATCTTAGGAAGTGCAATGATAGAAATAGAGTACAAAGGTAAAAAACTTGCCTTCACAGGAGACTTGGGCAACACACCATCTCCGCTCATGAAAGACACAACACCGCTTAAAGGAATTGAGTATCTTTTTATGGAAAGTGTCTACGGTGACCGCAATCATACTGACAAGGATAAGCGTATAGATATTTTTAAGGAGGCGGTAACTTCTACGATCGCAAAAGGTGGCACTGTCCTTATCCCAGCCTTTTCTATAGAAAGAACTCAAGAACTCCTTCTTGCCTTCAATGAGCTTGTGGAACATAAACTTATTCCAGAAGTTCCTGTGTACTTAAATTCGCCTCTTGGTATTAATATTACAAAAGTCTACAAGAAGTATGAGAGTTGGTTCAACGAAAATGCTGAAAGTATTATTAAGAGCGGGGATGACATCTTTGCGTTCAAAGGGCTTATAATGACTCCGACTCCTGAGGAGAGTAAAGCAATCGCGCAAGATCATCGACCTAAAGTAATTATTGCTGGAAGTGGAATGAGTAATGGTGGAAGAATTCTCCATCATGAAATGGAGCACCTCCCAGATCCTAATAGTTGTATTGTGATTGTTGGTTATCAGGCTGTGAATACTCTCGGAAGACATGTCGTAGAAGGTGAGAAAGAGGTTACGATTAGAGGAGTAAAGGTTCCTGTTCGTGCGAGAGTTGTTAATATTCATGGGTTCTCTGCACACAAAGATTCTGATCATCTTGTTGAGTTTGTTGATTCGACAAAGGAATCGCTCAAGAAGGTGTTCGTTATTCTTGGAGAAGCAAAAGGTTCGTACTTTCTTGGTCAAAGAATTCATGAGACCTATAATGTTCCTGTTGAAGTGCCAACACGAGGTCAGGTGATTGAGATAGATTAAATTAGACCAGAGAACATAGATAGACAGATAACAGACAAATACACAAGTGAGGTTGAAGGTTTTGCTCTTTGTCTTGTATTTATCTATATTCTGTTATCTGTAAGCGAAGCAGTCTGTTGTCTGTATTTGTTCCCTGTCCACTAGTAACTATCTTCTAGTACTTATATACTAGTGGAATGAAATCAGCGAGAATAACAATCAGTGTGTCTGGCGCGGCAGAAATCGCCCACTGTGGACCTTCTGTTATCCCAATTGCTAAAGAGTTAGGGAGAGAGATAGCACGACAAGGTGCACAAATTATTACAGGAGCAACGAGTGGATTCCCTCTCTACGCAGCGGAAGGAGCTAAGGAGGCAGGGGGTTTTTCTTTTGGCCTTTCTCCTGCTGCGAGCAAGAAAGAACACCTAGAAGTCTACAGGCTTCCTCTTAAGGCGATGGATACTGTTATCTATACAGGCTTCGGGTTCCCTGGAAGAGATCTTATGTTAGTAAGATCTTCTGATGCAATTGTGATTGGGTGTGGGAGAATAGGAACTATTCATGAGTTTACTGTTGCATGGGAGGCAAATATGCCACTTGGTATTCTAGAAGGTGAATGGACCACGGATGAAGTGATTAAGGATATTATTAAGAATAGTAATAGAACTAACCCTAATGTTATTTTTGAAAAAGATCCGAAGGTGCTAGTCGAGAAGCTTATCAAAATGGTACAAGACCAAGAAGGAAGCGGTGAAAGGGAGATGAGGCTGTAAACTAGATGTTAGACGTTAGATTTTAGGTATTAGGAAATGTAGATAAGTTAATAGTTTATAGTTAATAGTTAATAGTAAATACAAGAACATAAGAGCGAGGCCGTAGGCCTCGCTCTTATGTTTACCTAAAATCTAAAGTCTAATATCTAAACTCTATACCTTTACTTCACTTGTGCAACAATACGCTCAAATGTTTCTGGGTTGCTTTGTGCAAGCTCAGAGAGCATCTTGCGATTGATGATGATATTTTTCTTTGCGAGCTTATCAATAAAGACACTGTATGACATGCCGAGTGCACGAAGTCCCGCATTAAGACGCACAGTAAAGAGGCGACGCATATCAGTCTTCTTGTCCTTACGGTGAGCGAACGCATGAGCTCCCGCATGACGAAGTGCAACTTTTGCTTCGACTTCTTTCTTACTTCTTCCGAAGCGATATCCTTTAGCACGTCTAAGTACATTACGACGATGCTTCATTGCAATTAAACTTCTCTTAACTCGTGACATGGTAGTTGTATAATTAAAAATTTAGTAATAAAGGAAAATACAAAATTCGCTTTTTTATAGAAGTCCTGGAAGGAAACGAGACTTTTCTTTGCCTGTCATAGCGAAGTCTTGTCCACGCTTATTACCAAGTTGCTTACGGCGAGATGCCTTAGCGTTGAAGTGGTTAAGACCTGGCTTGCGCGCGATAATCTTACCGTTTTTTGTAACTTTTAGTCGTTTGAGGAATGATTTATTTGTCTTCATAAAAATGTTCCGAATTTATGTACCGCCTTTACGATAGTTGGCGTATTATATCATGGATTATTAAGAATATCAAGCGATATTGGCTTTGTAGGACTACCTTCCAAACCTGGAGATTTATTGGCTTTCTGTCTAGTGTAGTGTATTTAGGAGATTATTTGGCTTTTTCGATAACCACCATCATTGATTTTGGTATTTTCTTGAGAGGTTCTGCAATTTTGTATTCAGCAGGAATAATAGCAAGAATTCTATCCATGCGTTCACGAAGGAAGCCTTCGTCCATGTACTTAGTTCTTCCTTTGAGCTGGAGGTCTATCTTCACTCTATGACCTTCTTTGATCCATTCAGCAGCCTGTTTAGCCTTAATCATTATGTCATTTTCTCCAATTGCGACACTTATCTGAATTGTTTTTGTCTCGGTAACGTGTGATTTTGCCTTTACTTCCTTAAGTTTTTTTGAAAGTTCATAAATATACTTTCCGTAGTCTGCGATACGTGCAACAGGAGGGTCTGCTTGAGGGGAGACCTCAATAAGATCAAGACTTGATTTTTTTGCTCGCTCGAGCGCTTCTTCTTTTGTGAGTACGCCAAGATTGTCTCCATTTGCTCCGATGACACGAAGCTTAGGTGAACGAATATTGTTGTTGATGTTTACTTTTTCTGCCAAGGGATGTTTTTTAAATAGTGATAATAGTGTAGCTATACAATACCATACTTAAGTAAGGGAAGCAAATAGAATTGGTTTTTGTCTATGGTGAGAAAGTAGGATTTGTCGATTGTTAAGGTATTTTTATTTCTGGTTCGACAAGCTTACCATCATAAAAACACTCTTAACTTTCGCCTAAGCCTCGTCCTCACGATGTATGAGGACATACACCGGCTTCGCATCGGACTCAGTTCAAATCCCACTTTCTCTCGCAAAATATAATCATCTGAAGCATTCGCTTCAGATTCATTATTTTGCGGAGAAAGTGGGATTGGTCACCAAGTTGGTATTTTCTTTTACAACGTTGTTGTTCAGAAAACACTCAACTTCTCGACCCCGAGAAACGTCGACAAAAATGAGATGTAAAAATACTGCACTCAATTTTTACATCTCATTTTCGTAGACCGGCGTTTCGTTCAAATCCCACGTACCATGCTTGTGAGCATGGCACCACTTTCTCCGCAGATTTTCACTGCGTATCAATCTGCGGAGAAAGTGGGATTTGAACCCACGATAGGATTGCTCCTATGCCTGATTTCGAGTCAGGTGCCTTCAACCACTCAGCCATTTCTCCAAATATAAGTCCTTGCACTACTTCGGGACTATTTGTCGTCCTACGGAACAATGGCTTCGTGTTTGCCGGATTGCGCATGAAGAGCTCTTCATGCTTATCGTTAAACGTAAAGCAGTTTACGTTTGACCCACTCAGCCATTTCTCCCTATATTATTTTGTAACCAAAATATTTATAAGTTCTTATAGTATCTTAGAATTACAGAACTCTCTACTTATGTAAAAAGCAAGCATAGTATAACAAGATATACAAAAAAATCACGACATCGATGTATACTTATTTGCATGAAGTACACTGTTCCTTTTCTCCTTTTTCTTTTGCTTACTGTACCACTTTTGTTGACTCATAATAAAAATAGCATACATGAGCAACTATCCAAAAAACCTTCCGTTCTAGAAGAAGCAAGTTCAAGTAGTCTTACAGAAGATCAGAGTGAGCAAGAAGACGTGACAACTATTGATCAGTTTTTCAGTAAAAGCAGTAGCACGCTTTTTCATTGTAAAAAAGTTCTCGGGTCTCTCACTTCTTCTTGTGGTGTAGGGTATAGAGTTGCTTCTAGTTCTATCGATGTCGCGACGTTTACTGCGGTACCTTTTCTTTCTGGGTATTATAAGGATAAAGATCGTGTGTTTTATTATGAACGCTATCGTGACGGTAATTGGTCGCTTGATGAAGTGTTGGCCAATCCTTCTACACTTGCTTCGACTACTGGTGCTTTTATAAAGGATGCAACAAGTGTTTTTTATAAAAAAGATATACTTCCGCATTCTGATGCTAACTCTTTTAAAGTGTTGAGTAAAAAATATAGCCTTGATGCTCATCAGGTATATATTATTTCTGCAAAAAGAGGGGACGCTGATGCTACTGTAATACAAGGTGCTGACCCAGAAACTTTTTCTATTCTTAATGAGTCTTGTGAATTGAGCTATGACAAGAATCATGTGTATCAGAGTGAGACGGTTCTAGAAGGAGTTTCCCCAAAAGACGCGAAGAGTATAGAGTGCACACTTAATGTGGTTCTTAAAGAGGAGAGGGTGAGGTAAATTTGACAAATTATATTTTTTGTTAAATAATTGTAGACGTTTCTAAGCTCATTCTGCTTTTTTAAGAAAAGGAAAGTATCATGTACGTTCAACGTTTCCAAACAGGTCAAGGTACTCGTATTGTCTTTCCTAAGAACTGGCCAACAATTAGAGATTATTTTGATCAGTATCTTCCTACTGGGGCAAGGAATCCAGACTTTACGCCTCGTGCCGAAGAGCCGAAGTTTCACTTTTCACATGAGCTGGTTCGTTGTGGTGAAGCTTTATCAGAAGCTTTTTTCAAGGATCCAAGGGATCAGAGATACAAGAACAGAGGAAGGCTTTTTGTGATTGACGGAAGACGCTACTTACAATCAGAGGAAGCAAAAAAAGCGAGAGAGCCAAAAGTTTTTATTTCTGGCGGAGTGGTGGTTCGCTCTTATTGCTCAGATCAGGCAGACAAAGATCTTGAAGATCAGGATGACTGAATTTGTCGCCAGGCCGTCTAAGTGACGGCCTTTCTTTTTGTCCGTTGCTTAATACATAAGTGTAGAAGATATTTTTTTGAAGCAAAGATGCGAGCATGTTTTCGTTCGAATCACTAGAGTCGGTCACAAATGTGGCTTACTTTAAATCAAGTGTTTACTTGTAAATGCATGGCCAGACCCTTGTTTAAGATATCTTTCAAATTTATAAGCCATTTCTTTATTATCAAATGCACAGTACCATTTCAAAATATAAGGCATTTTACTGCTTGAATACTTTGAATTGCCAGAATTATGTTCCTTAATTCTCTTCTTTAAATCTTCTGTTGTTCCAACATATCGACTGCTGTCTTTCTGACTTAGTAAGATATAGACATAGTACATAAGGTAAGTATATACCCTGCTTCGCTAAAGCTACGCAGGACCCGCCCATACTTCGCGTAAAGCTACGCAGGGTCCACCGCTTCTTTTAGTTTTGATTTTTATTTCTCAAGAGGCCTTGTCTTTGTGTTCGTATCTACGGTGCGCGCACTGCGAAGCTAAAATCCGGATGAGCCTAAGAGGCTCATCCGGATTTTAGCGAAGCAGTGGAGGTGGCGGGATTCGAACCCGCGTGTAACAAGGTATGAAGAATGTTTCTACTGTATATAGTTTGCTTAGTGTGTTTCGCGCCATGATATCAGAAGCAAACAAAAGCATCATAGGTATAGCATAATTATTTCGATTATTTTGCTATGCAACAAGATAATCTACCTCTACTGTTATATTGCCTACAATCTATCCGTAGATACGATAGAAGGAGACACCAGATTGGCCAGTAATTTAGGCGAATGCTGGAACCATTCCTGCCATATATGGTGAAGGAATAGCCTTGCCAGTTGTTTTTGCAACATGGGTACCTAAACGTTAACGAGTGCTTAGGCGATCTCGATACAGCACACAAGACATATTCTTATTATCAAAGCCAAAGTACACCCCCCCTAAAACATTTTGTAACCAAAATGTTCGGGCGACCATTCGCCATGGGCCCGCGAATGGTTTAGCCCTAAAACATACACCAGATGTAAAGAATTTCTAGTCTTTTTCACGTAGCTCACGACGAGAAATATCTTTTTTGATATCTTCACGCTTGTCGTGAGCATTTTTTTTCTTACAAAGTGCGATGTCGCACTTGATAAGGTTATTTTTAAGATACAACGAATTAGGTACTATTGTCAATACCTTCGATTGTTCTTGAGAAGCAAGTCGGAAAAGTTCTTCTTTTGTAAGAAGAAGCCTCCTTGTACGGTAGGGGTCATAGGACTTCGGTGTGTTCTCTGGTTGATAAGGAGGAATATACACTCCAACCAAAAAAGCCTCACCGCCTCGTACGATTACCTTTGCCCCTTCGAGAGATCCATGCTTACTACGTAACGATTTTACCTCAAAACCAAAAAGCTCAACACCAGAAGAAAGTGAGTCGGTTACCACATAGGTAAGATGAAGTTTTTTGTTCTCGATAAGACGCATAATGCTTAGCTATTAGTCTTTACAATATTGCCAAAAAGTAATAGTACATACTAATAGCTTAGAACATTGTATCATGTGTTAGAATAGACAAATGAAAAAGATGAAATTACCAAAATTAAACATACAAGAAAAGTCAAAAGAAAAAGGAAAGAAAAGAGAGAAGCCTGCAAGTATTTCTCAACAACTTGTCGGGGCGCTTATTATCTTTATGTGTCTTACATGGGGATATTCTATTTTGTTTGAAGAAGGAAAGGTAGAAGAAGTTCCTCTTTCGTCATTTGCAACAATGGTAAAGGACGGGTCACTTGTTTCTGTACAAGTTGAAGGTGATAAGCTTACAGGGGAGAAAGGAGACAAAACAAAGGTGGTTACGAAGAAGGAGGCAGGTGCATCTGTATTCTCTACACTTTCTGCATATGGGGTAAGTACAACAACACTTGCTTCAACTACGGTATCAATAAAAAATGATCACGGGATGTCATTTTGGGGAGCGCTTCTCCCTATTGTGCTTCCTATTATATTCTTAGGATTAATGATTTGGTGGCTTGGAAGGGGAATCAAAGGCGCTAACATGCAAGCACTATCATTTGGTCAGTCACGAGCAAAAATTATTTATCCAGATGATGCAAAAGAGCGTGTCACCTTCAAAGATGTTGCTGGTGCGAAGGAAGCAAAAGAAGAACTCGAAGAGATTGTAGAATTTTTGCGGGCACCGAAGAAGTTTACAGACATTGGAGCAGAGATTCCAAAAGGTGTACTTCTTATGGGTGCACCAGGTACAGGCAAGACAATGCTCGCACGAGCTGTTGCGGGAGAAGCGGGAGTGCCATTCTTTCATCTTTCTGGAAGTGAGTTCGAAGAGATGTTTGTGGGAGTTGGAGCATCTCGTGTGCGAGATCTTTTCGATATGGCCAAGAAAGCTGCGCCTGCAATTATCTTCATTGATGAGATTGATGCAGTTGGAAGAACTCGCGCGACATCAATTAGTGGTCAAGGTGAAGGACGTGAGCAGACACTTAATCAAATTCTTGTGGAGATGGATGGATTCGAGCCAACAATGAATCTCATTGTTATGGCTGCAACAAATCGCCCAGATGTACTCGATAAGGCACTTCTTCGACCGGGAAGATTCGATCGTCGCGTGACACTTGATCTTCCTGATAGAGCAGACCGTGAAGCGATACTTGCTGTACACGTGAAGTCCAAACCTCTTGCTGAGGATGTGAATCTTCGTGTTGTTGCAGAAAGAACTCCTGGATTCTCTGGTGCCGATCTTTATTCTCTTATGAATGAAAGTGCAATACTCGCAGCGAGAGAAGGACGTAAAAGCGTTGCGCAGTATGACCTTATTCGATCTATCGAAAAGGTAATGCTCGGACCTGAGCGTAAGAGTCACGTGCTTTCCGATAAAGAAAAGAAAATCACCGCGTACCATGAAGCAGGTCATGCGCTTGTCGCATCATGTCTTCCTGACGCTGATCCGGTACACAAGATTTCTATTATCGCAAGAGGTCATGCTGGTGGGTACACACTTAAGCTTCCACTTGATGAAAGAAGACTTATGAGTAAGTCTGCATTCTTAGATGATATTGCGATGTCACTCGGTGGGTATGTTGCAGAAAAAGAAATATTTGGAGATCTTACTACTGGCCCATCTAATGATCTTGAGGTTGCTACGGCAATGGCTCGTCAAATGGTGACGAGATATGGAATGAGTACTCTTGGTCCGGTTGCTTTTGTTGCAGATCAGGAAGGTTCACGCTTCTTTGTTGGTAAGGAGCATAGTGAGTTGTATGCACAAAAGATAGATGATGAGGTGAAGCGTATTATGGATGATGCTTGGAATAGAGCGAGACTTATTATTATCGAAAAGCGACAAGCGCTCACTGCAATCGCTGAAGAGCTTATGAGAGTTGAGAATATCGAACGAGAAGAATTTGAAAAGCTTCTCTTGGTTCATGGTATCGTTCCAAAGAAAAAAGAAGAGTTGGTGTAGGGGTAGACACTAGATATTAGACGTTAGGAAGAGAGTGAAGAATGAGGTGTAAAGAGTGAAGAGCAAAATACAGGTTAATAGTTTATAGTTAATGGTTAATGGTGGGCATCAATACAGAGAGCGAGGCCTTCGGCCTCGCTCTTGTGTTCTTTTACTATTAACTAGTAACTATTTACTAGCAACTGTCATATAAAGAACCGCCCTTGTGGGGCGGGGTGTTGCTCACATCAGTGAGCAAGGGTTGTTTCCTGAAGAGAGGTCCATGAAGCGGTTGAGTGCCTCACGGTCTTCAGGACTTGTTGATGCGCCGACGGCTCGATGGTCCGAGAGATGGCTTCCGCCGTGCACTCCTTCGGTGTTCCGTGAGCGCACCTGTTCTCGAATGAGTTGGCGCATATCTCCAGGGAATCGATCGCAGGAATCTCCTGCGGTCAAGTTCTTTGCCATTGCTTGCTCCTGAGTGTGTTGTATCACCTTCGTATGAGGTGACTCTTTCTATGATAAAGGTTTTGTAGAGTTTTGCAATAGACTCTGAAGAACTGCATTTTTTAAGTTGGTATTTGGTTTAGTCGCTCATGTAGAAAAAGACGCTGTTTTTTGATATACTACTTTTCTGTGAGTGAGGATTGTAAGGTTTTGTTGGATTTAAGTTTTGCAGATAGAGCCGTCGTCTTATTTTTGAAAACGAGGGGATTATAAACATAGTGCGCCTAAGCTTTGTTGGTAGAGCCGTCGTCTTATTTTGATAAATGAGTACATTGTCAACAAAGTGCATCCATAGCTCAGTTGGTAGAGCCGTCGTCTTATACACGACTGGTCCCTGGTTCGAGTCCAGGTGGATGCACTTTGAGGATAAGGTACGAATGAAATCAAAATACGACTTAGTATACACGACTGGTCCCTGGTTCGAGTCCAGGTGGGCGCACCATGTTTATAAGACAGGAGTGCATAAAAAATACGTCTTAGTATACAAGACTGGTCCGCAGGTTCCTGGTCCAGGTGGATGCACTTTGAGGATAAGGTACGACAAAGTAGTTAATGGTTAATTGTAGAGAATGAGGAGTGAAGTTAAACTAGATGTTAGATATTAGACTTTAGGCTCTAGATAAAAATACAAATACAAGAGCGAGGCCGAAGGCCTCGCTCTTTGTGTATTTGTATTTACTATTAACCATTAACTATTAACCATTAACTTATCCGTGTTTTCTAATCTCTAAAGTCTAATATCTAACATCTAGTTTCCAGCTACTCCATATGCACATCACTGTGTGTCTTGATGTGGTCGCGAAGGTGAGGGTGATTGTTAAGACTTGTATCTTTTTCTATGAGTAACTTTGCTTCTTGTTGTGCAATCTCAACAAGCTTAGGATTCTTGATTGCTTCCATTGCTAAGTCACTTAGCCCCCATTGCTTGCCATCATTTAAGGTGCCGATACCGCGTGCAAGCATGTCCATCTCAGCTAACTCGAAGCCGTTCTTTGCTTTTACTAAAGAGATAAGTCTGTTATACGTAACTTCACTTACTCCTTCGGTGAAGAGGTAACAGTATGATTGATGTTCTGCTCTTCCGACGCGACCACGTAACTGATGAAGCTGTGCAAGGCCGAAGCGGTCAGCGTGCTCGATAATAATCACAGAAGCATTCGGCACATTCACTCCAACTTCAACCACTGAGGTTGCAACTAAGATATCTGATTTTTTATCAAGAAAATCTTGCATCACTTCTTCTTTTTCTTCTTTCTTCATTTTGCTGTGAAGGATATCGATCACATATTCTGGGAAGACAGTATCACTTAATCGCTTTGCTTCTTCTTTTACACTTCGTAGCATTTGCTTATCTGCAAGCGCTTCGTCATCCTCTTCGATACGTGGACAAATAACATACACTTGGCGACCACTTCGTAACTCTTCGCGCACTTTTTCGTAGATTTCTTTTCGTTTAGATGATCGTACAATTTCGGTTATGATACGCTTGCGTTCCTTTGGCACTTCATCAAGCACAGTAAGATCAAGATCCCCGAACATGGTGAGCGCAAGTGTGCGTGGAATAGGTGTTGCGGTCATTGAGAGAAGGTGAGGGATTTTATATGCAGACACCGCAGAACTGGGCGGAACTGACGCGGAAGAAGTTCTTGCTGTGTCGTACACAACTCTTTGAATTTGTAATTCTGTAGGAGAAAAGTTCACTAAAATACCAAGTGAATATTTTGTATTTTTTAGATAAGTCCAAAGTTGTTTTTTTGCTTCTGCTCCAATAAAAGATAATGCTTTTAATTCAAGAATTATACTATCTTCAATGATAAAGTCAGGTCTATAGGTTCCAATTTGCTTATCACGATATAGGACAGGTAGAGATACTTGACGAGAAAAACGTATTCCTTTTCGTGTTAGTTCTTCTTCAAGTGCTCTTTCGTAGATTATCTCTTTGTGGCCACCGCCTAGTTCTTTTTTTATTGTAAACAATGCTTCGCGTAATGTATATGTTGTAGTCTCATAGAGAAGATTGGATTTTTTTTCATCAAGAAGAGTATGGTTATATTCTTCTACTTGTTCCGCTTGTTCTGCGTTATTTCTGCGTCCTTTCTGCGCTAAGAGTTTACGTTGCTTAACACCGAAGCGATGCTGTTCATCGATAATGATGAGCGCGAGAGAGTCGAAGGTAATTGTCTTTTGGATAAGCGCATGAGTACCTATGACGATAGAGACACGGCCATCATGAAGCCATGTGCGAAGCTGTGCTTTTGATATATTGGTTACTTCATCTCCTCCTTTGCTTGGGTATTTTTTGCACCCGGATCCTGTGAGAAGTCCGATCTCGATACCGGTACCCTGGAGATAGGTTATGAAGCTCTCGAAGTGTTGCTTGGCGAGTATCTCAGTTGGTGCCATGTAAGCAACCTGAAGTCTCTTACCAGAGCTTTCATTTGCATGAAGGAGTGTCATATATGCAACAGTCGCAGCGACGAATGTCTTGCCACTTCCAACATCTCCTTCAAGAAGTCTTCCCATTGGCTCGGTCTTCTTGAGATCAGAGAGTATGGAGTCAATTGCGTTATATTGCCCCTGTGTTGGTGTAAAAGGAAACCTCTCCATGAATTCCTTCAGCTCTTTTTTTTGTACAGTGATTGGATACGCAAGAGAGTTCTTTGCTTCCTGTTTTTCTTTGTTTTGTTTTATCTGAAGGTAGAAGATCTCCTCGAAGGCAAATCGCTTTCTCGCTATAACTGTATGAGTGTGCTCTTTAGGAAAATGTATATACGTGAGAGCATCTTTGAGTGATGGAAGATGAAGCTTCTTGAGAATATCCTCTGGTATTGGATCCTCTAGTGTGTCTATGAGATTACTTGTAAAAATTTTTTTGATAAGTGTGTAGAGGTAGAGCGAAGAAACTCCTTTTGTTTCTGGATAGACAGGGGTGAGGAAGAGAGGTTCTTGTTCTTTTGATTTTCCGTCTTCGCTTATATCTATTGTAAAGAGACTCTCAGTTGGCTCTGGGATTGCTTGTATCTTTTCTATGCTAGGGTTGGTCAAGAAGAATCCTCGCGAGTCTTCTTGGATAATGCCTTGAATCTTTACTTTTGTATCATCGGTGTACATCTTGCCAATGTAGGCTTGGTTGAACCATACAAGACGAAGTGTTCCTGATGCATCACGAAGCCTGGCTTCGGTCATGGGAATATGGCCACGGAAGCTTCGCTTGACGGTGACCTTCTCGAGTATGCCAAAGAGTGTAACCGCTTCTCCTTTTGCAAGTGTCTTTGTACTTCCAATCTCTCGCATGTCAGCATAACGAACAGGAAAGTGAAAAAGCAAATCCTTGATTGTGGTAATCGAAAGACGAGCAAGACCAGATGCATGATCTTTGGTTAGTCTTGAAAGTAAAGCTACTTCTGAGTTAAGTTGCACAAATGCTACTTTTCTTAGTTACTTCTACGCTCAGTGTCTCTCCCTGCCCAGATATCGTTTTCCTTCACTGCATATTTTCTATCAAGCGCTTCAGTGTTCTCTCGTAACTCTCCTTCTTTTTTAATAAGTTCAAGGTTTAGCTTTCCTCTTTCAGTATTATTTAGAGCAATAATTTTTTGAAGGGCCCCTACTTTTGATCGATCCTTAGAAGCTAACGCATTGTCTAGTTCCATTGTCGCAGATGCTGTTTGCGCTTCTAATGATGTGATACGACTTCTTAATTCTTCTATTTCTAGAAGCAGTTTCTGTGCTTCTACTTTATTTGAGAGTACAGGCTCAATAGCCTTTTCATTTGTGTTTGTGGGTGTGTGTTCGATTGACATAATACTATTAAGTATAATACTTTTCTTAAAAAACAAAACACCCCTCTTCTTTATGGAGGGGTTGTTTTCTTGCTCTTGGCATGGTTAATGGAGCCCTGTCGTCACATCTTCTGTGTAAGGTTCCATTCCTTTGGCAACAAGAGTCATTGATAAGTGCAACTGCATTTGACGCAGTGCTATGACTTCACTGAGAAGTTTTGCAAGGTTTTCTGCAAGTTCGTGTTCACTTGCAAGACGATGACTTTCCATCTTTTGTTCAAGTGCTTTTTGATAGCTGTCTAAAGACGCTTCTGCATCTCCTTGCAGGAATCTAACTAGATTGTTAGAGGTTTTCCAGAAGGACATATCTGCCTTTTTAGGCATAGCTCTTCCTCCTTACGAGTTTGAGTTCAGGTTCATCAAAGGTGTACGGCCTAAATAGAGACTACAATATATTTAATTTTGTGTCAAATTTTTTTTTGGAAACAGAAATATTCATCGCTATCTGAACTGTGGTCGTGCATTGTAGATCATGAGTGCGAGGGTGACTAAGATAAGGACAAAGATGAGCATGTTTGCGCTTGTGAAGTTACCAGTAGAGAAGTTAATGTAGAGTGTGGAAGCAAGGACAATAAGTACTACAAGGAGAGGGAGTATCGGTCGTGGCCAGATGAGTACAAGCACACCAAGAAAGATGAAGAATGCATGCCATAGGGTGAAGGTGACAGTTTCGGAGATCTTGATTGATTGATAGAGACATTCGAAAAGAGCCATGCGGGCCTTCTTAACACCCTCAGAAAGGGCAAGCGCGTGAGGGTAGATGAAGTACAGTGCTACCGCAAGACGAAGTAAGTATGGCCAGATGTTGAACATGAGAAAAGTATACCATAGAAGATACGAGAGAAGAGTGAAGAATGAAGAGGGGAGGAAGACTAGATATTAGACTTTAGATATTAGAGGTTAGACACTAGACACTAGATATTAGACGTTAGACTTTAGAGATTAGAAAATACGGATAAGTTAAGAGTTTATAGTGAATGGTAAATGGTAGAGAAAGAGGAATGAAGCATGAAGAATGAAGAGCAAAATACAAGGTTAATAGTTTATAGTTAATGGTTAATGGTAGAGAAAGAGGAATGAAGCATGAAGAATGAAGATAAAATGCAGAATATAACACAAGAGCGAGGCCGAAGGCCTCGCTCTTTTGTTATATTAGTATTTACTAATTACGAATAACTAATAACGAATTACTAGCCTTAGTTCTCCTTGCTACTTGTAACACGGACACGAGTAGATGCTTTCTTGTTCCCTCCACAGTCAATCGTGAAGTCGGTGGTTCCTTGTACAGAACTGAGTGTCTTCTTGCCGATTGCTTTCTGATCAGTGGTTTCGTGACCAGGGGTTACGGTACTGATAGAAGACGCGATAGTTCTTGGAGTTGTTTGACTTCCTGCTACTTGGTCAACTCTTCCTGACTGAATCATTGCATTAAGCTCTGCCTGGTAACTTGTCAGTGTCTGGTTACAGGTACCATTAGGACATACTACTTGTGCAGTCATTACACACGCAGGTGCAGGATAGGTGATATCCCAGTTGAGTACTACCTTGCCACCAACTTCAATAGTCTTAGGCACGGCGGTGAAGGAGAGTGCGACCTGTGGGCGGTCTGCTGGGTTTGTGTAGGATGTAGTCATTGTTTTTTCGACACTTCCTTTTTTACAAATGATTTTATAATCCTGTGTTGTGCTTACCGAAACACTGTGAAGTTGATTATCGCCAGTACTTACTCCGCTTCCTCCAGGTACAAGAGTGTTTGCTCCAGTTGGATCCATTCTTACTTCGTATGAATCTGATCCTCCACACTTGAACTCGATATGACCAGGGTCATCATAGTAGTTACCTCTTACAATGAGTCCGTTCACTTGTGGGTCAGCACATGTTCCTGATACTGTATCATATTTGTTTGCTCCGGCCTCACAACTTACATTGATTGACTTCGAAGCAAGAGACGTACTGTTGTTATAGATTTGGTAGACTACTGTACCATCTGATTCGTATGGAACATGGATCAGTTGATCAGAGACGTTATTACCAACAGCGTCAGGAATAGGAGCTCCAACCTGCCCGTCGCGAATAAGTTCTGTTGTACCAACAGGTGAGTTGGTTGACCAGCTCATGGTTACATCACATGTTGAGTCTTCTGTTGCAATAGTACATGAGTTAGATGATGAGGTAAGGGTACCAGATGGCGATCCGCCTGAGACACAAGATCCTGAACTACCTGATCCTTGCGGAGAGACGAATCCACCACTACATGATACAGGAGGATAGATTCCACCAGGAGGGGTGTTACCGATTCCGCCAGGGCCAGCACCGTCACAGTAGGTGTTAGAAGGACATGGGGAAGGAGTAGTTCCTCCTGAACAGAAGTTACCTGGAGGACAAGCAACACAACTGCCGTTGTTATACATTCCAGGGGAACAAGAACTTACTCCTGAGATGGCGATATTGATCCATCCGGTACAGTTGTTGTTTTCTCCTGTTCCTTCGTTTACAAGCCCGGTCGCATCATTTTGGTTTTGCTTGTCTGTACAGAATTTTACTGATCCAGGTGCAGTGAATGCGTGACGTGCTGATGTTGTTGTCGCTTCGCTTACCCCAAGTATTCCCATCTTGCCGGTATAGTATGCAGGGTAGAGACCGTTGTATGGAGTTGTTGTAGAAATAGTTCCATTGCCATCTGTTTGATCTGCAAAGTACACAAGGTTATAGAATGATGCCCCGGTATTAGTCGTACCTCTGTTCTCAATGGTGGTATAGAAGGTAGTCATTACACCTGATGTCACAGTTGTTGGATAGATAGTATCAATAGTTAAGTCTGGCCCACTTGGGTTAGATGACTGACAGTCAGATAGTTGTGAAGATCCAACGGTTGACCATTTGCCTTCTGGACAAGGAAGAGGGTTATCTGTTCCTGGATCGGTAATAATTGGTCCCGTTGGACAGTAGTGGTTAGCAGTACAGACGATAGGCGGATTGGTGTTAGTGTCAGTGTCTGCCGGATCGGTGTTTCCACCAGGACAGGAAGATCCTGCAGGACATGAGTGTGGCGGGTTTGTTCCACCTGGTTGTGTTGTAGTTGGACCACATACGAATCCTGGAGGACATGGAGTTTGTGTTCCATCTCCACCACAGTAATTACCAGAAGTACATGGTTTACATGAACTAGCGGTGCTATTCCAGTATTCTCCAGAAGGACATGTCGGTGGACGACATGCACCAGAAGAAATAGAGTTTTCTGGAGAAGTAAGTCCTCCTAAACATGGTTGCGGAGGGTAGCCACCATTATTAGAAGTGTTACCGCCACCACTACCGTCATTTCCATCACACCATGATCCTACCGGACAGTTCCTTGGACCATCTACACCACTTGGTTTTGTTCCTGCTGGACAATAATATCCTGCTGTACATGGTTGAGGTGCACTTGTTCCGTCACAGATTTTTCCCTCTGGACAAGTAGCGCAAGCATGAGTACCTGTATTCCAGTAGTTACCAGATGGACAATATGGCAAATGACAATCAGTAGACGCTGTCGCGCCTGTTCCAGTTGTTACAAAGTCCGTACCAATTGTTGAGCAGGCCGTTGGAGGGTTTGATCCACTTGGACCTGAGTTTCCCCCCGTACAGAAGTGATCTTGAGTACATGGAGTAGGACTTCCTGCCCCAGAGTCTGTGGTACCTGCGTCACACATATATCCAGCGGTACATGTCCGAGGAGGATTAGATGGATTAGTTGGTTCTGTAGTCCCTGGTCCACAATAGAATTTTTCCGGACATGGAGTTCTTCCTCCGCTTGTTCCATCACAATAGTATCCTGCGGTACACGTGGTACAGGATGATCCGTTCCAATAGTCACCTGAAGTACACGACGGCGCGTGACATTGTCCTGCGTTGGTTGCGCCTCCACTATTGGTTACATATCCGGCACCAACAGTTTCACATGAAGTAGGGGATCCTGATTGTGCAGGACAGTAACTATTTTGAGGGCATGTTTTTGGACCGTTTACTCCACTTGGTTCTGTCCCTGCTGGACAGTATGTTCCTGCTGAACATGGAGTACGTGAACCACTTCCATCACACCAGTATCCTGCGGTACATTGCTCACAAGAAGAAGCGTTGAGGTATTGCCCAGGAGAACAACTTGGGAGGAAACATTGACTAGAGTTGGTGGCACCAGGGTTAGAAGTCATTCCGCCACCGCACGCTTGTGGCGGTTGAACTCCTCCTCCAGGGGTTGTGCCAGACGGACAGTAGTTTCCTACAGTACAGAGAGTTCCGCCACCAGGAGCAGTACCTAGATCACATATCTTTCCTGCAGGACAGGGTGTCTGAGTAGTGGTACCATCACATGTTTTTCCTTGAGGGCATGTTGCACAGGATCCACCTGATCCACCGGTCCAGTAGTTACCTGGAGTACAACGAGGAGAACAGCTCGACGCTCCTCCTGAAGAAGTATATCCATCGGCACAAGGGTGAGAGGTTTGATCTCCTGGACAGTAGTTACCTGCTGTACAAGTGAGACACGAGGAACCTCCCCAGTACTCTCCAGCGTAACATGATGGTGGGTTACATACGGTAGAATTCCATCCAGATGACCATCCTCCTAAGCAAGGGGTGTGATCTGATTCGGTTGTCCCTGGACAGTAATATCCTGGTTCACAATTTTGTCGAGCTGTTGTTCCTCCGGGACAGTAGTATCCTTGACCACAATTAACACACGATGATCCTGTGGTGTATTGACCAGGGGAACAAGAGAGAGGGTTAACGGTGAGGGTGGCAGAGTCTGACGCTGGGCCTGATCCGTTTGTGGCTATACAAGTAAGAGTAAAAATACCACCAACAGAAGCGTTGCCAGGATCAAAATTACCCGAAGAGTTTGCTGAAACTGATCCATTTAGTGCATACCCGCCACCTCCAGGAACATCTATATTGTTACAACTATTTACTCCAGAAGTATTATAGTTAAGTTGTAGAGGGTCTCCATATGTTGCAGTTTTTGTATTGCCTGCATAGACTATTTCAATATGAGATGACAGAAGAAGTAATGCGATTACAAACATACTTCCCAGGAAAACTTTGTTAATAAAATTCATCATGTTAATGTACAAAAATTGTGATTAGTAAAAATATAGAAGCTATACAAGGAGTATAGCACCATATAAGTATCATGAAGTACAGTTATTCACTTATTTATAAAAAGAAACGCGCCATCGGTGAAGATAGCGCGTCAGATCTAACTATTGGGTCAGATCTTAATTTGGGCAAGGAACGTCAGGAAGGATTTCTTGGAAACCACCGTTTGAGGGTACGAAAACTGTCTTGTAACAGCGATTACTGAGTGAAGGGTAACGCAGGATATACCCATCAGAGGTTCCCCACCAAGCATCGAACATAGTTGTCCTGCATCCTCCGTAGTTGCGAGGATCCTGGAAGATACTGGTACCATCCTTCGCGTAAACAAGAGCAACACAACGGTTTTTCGTCAATGGGTTGACAAAGACCATGCCGTACAGCTCATCATTGTTGACGCCTGTCAACTTCATGCCAACTTTGAACCCTTGGATAGTGGTGTCGGCAACCTTCGCTTTCCATACATCACCGCCGATGGCGGGGGTGTTGGTCGGATTGGTCTCCATCGGGATCTCTTGCGGAGGGGTGTCGCCACCCTTCACGCCGATCTCGAGCACCTTCTTGGGTGGCCACCAGTTCTCGGTGGTGAAACTGAGGCTGAAGTTTTGGGTGGAGGAAGCTCCACCGTCAATCCCAGCGACAGTCACCGAGCCGTTCCACGCGCATGTCGTGGCATACGGCAAGTTTGCCTTGTTGACCAAGGCAAGCTCAACCGTGCCGGTGAAGACTGTCGGCGCAACAAACGCCGATTCGACGGTCTGCCCGGCGCACGTCTCGGTCGAAGACGCCGAGGCATAGGTACCGGCCTTCACGTTGATCGTGATCGTCGGCTTGACGTTCACGGCGACACCGGTTGCTCCGTTCGACGGGTTCTGGGTCATCGTGAAGTCGCCGGCGACCGGGGTCTTGACCGGCGGAGTGGGGGTCGTCGGGGTCGAGGACCCGCCACCACCGCAGGCGACGAGGATCATCCCCAGCGCGAAGATCACAAGGATCTTTGCAATGAGGGAGTGAGTCGCGCCGAAGGTGCGACGGATGAACGTGGCCATGTGTGGCCTCCTTTCGAAGTTGGAAAATTGAGAAATTGCAGGAACTCCACGCGATATTCTTGCGAATATCTTGTGAAGGACTCCTTTTGGCTTCTTAGACATTGCTATCAGAAAAGCCAACAAGGTCTGTAGTAGATTATACACGAATCCTTTTGTTTTGTCAAGTGCTTTTCTTAACGCTTTTGTCGACTTCTTATGTTCTCTATGTTTTGTAATTCTTGACATTGTTTTATATTTAGATATACTTTACATATCACCAACGAAAAGGATAACCTTTCAGGACGCATGATATGCCTGAAAGGTCCTTTTTTTATTTTTTAGCTCTAGTATTGCCGATTTTATTTTTTAAATCACTTATAAAGTCTGTGTGACCACGTATATCTTTTCTTTTAAGAAGTGCAGAATATTTTTGTTTGTTAGGTATAAGTAATTTTTCTAGTTTATTTATTTTTAGAAGGTGTTCAATTAAACAAAAAAAATCTCCATCACCAGAAATAATAACAGCCTTGTTGAAATTATCTTTTTCAATCATAGTATTAAGAACTAGTTCTGCGTCTACATTTCCTTTAATCATTCCATCTTTATATTTTAAAACTGTTTTCCAAATACAAATAAAACCAGCTTCTTGTAATTCTTTGTAAAGATCACTATTACCTTCAATATAACCAATACATAAATATGCTTTTGAAATATTATATTTAAAACGTAAATAAATACGAAATTTTTTCCAGTCTATTTGCCACCCTTGTTCTTTTACAGAAAGATAAACATTTTGACTATCTATAAAAGCATAGTTATTTTTCATATTTTTATTGTAGCATGTGGAATATCCTTTTTTATTTCTAAATAGGTGTATACTACCTACATCACTACGAAAAAGACCCTTATGAAGTTCCGTCTTCGTTGGGGGCTTTTTTACTTAATCTCGATATTATGAAAACTATTTTAAAATAGGAGAAGATAAAATAGGAGAAGAATAGTAATTCGACAAATACCTTGTAAGATATATACTGAGAATACAAATGGGTTAATCCCGATTGAAACAGAGAGGCAAGCCCTCTGGTTTCTTAACTTCAAAGAGCGAGGCCTACAGCCTCGCTCTTGTGTTCTTGTGTTTACTATTAACTATTAACTTATCTGTATTTTCTAATATCTAAAGTCTAATATCTAATATCTAACATCTAGTTACCTCCTTCCATCTGTGTACAACTTCCTCGTTAATCTTATCTTCTTCCATATATACTAAGTAGTATGAAAAAGTCCACAACCTTTATTATTTCTACCTACCTATTATTAGCAACATCGTTTGTGTATGCGCAAGCGCCGGCACAACAAACAAGAGCCCCTCAACCACCGTCAGGTGCGGTGTCTAAGACAAAAGTATCAGTTATTGCTGATGTACGTGTGGTTGATGTTACCTTCAAGGAATCCAACGGTACCTACACTGGAGGATTCAATATCATGAGCAATATGGGAATGCAGAATGGTATAGGGTACGGTATTGTGGTTGTGGACACGACTACCCATAAGCAGATTTCGTATGAGAGGCTTGGCATTGTTCCTTCTCTTAAGGAAGGAGAGATGATCTACAAGCCTTTTACCTACACCCTTCCTCCTCTTAATGCGTCTAAGGTACAAGTGCTTCTCGTTGCTGAGAGTGATGCTGGACTTAGATACTCTGTGTCTATTCTTGCAAAGGATCTTGTTCCTAAGAATACAAGCACTATCATTGATTGTGCTCAAGTAAAAGATGCTCTTAAGGTAACCTGTACCTTCAAAGCTGATGCGTCAATCTCTTATGCCGAGTATGAAGCACTCTTTAGTCCTACAGCGCTTCTCTCTGCTACAACAACGGTTAAGAAAGGAGAGACTAAGACTTTTACACTTAAGAGTGATGTGAAGCGTGGAGTGTTCGTAGTGAAGGATGAGAAGACCAAGGAGACAAGTCTTACTAACATATTTGTTCCTGGTGCATACGGAATCATTAAGAGTCTTGCTGTTACCGAAGGTAAAGACGGACTCAACCTTGTTGCTACAGTACGAGCTTCTCCTTTTAAGGGGTCAAAAGCAACGTATACGCTTAAGGACAAGAGTGGTGCACCGTGTGGCCAAGGACACAAAGATCTTGATACTCCTGTGATCGAAGATACACTTAAGGCGACATGTAAGGAGGGTACAATTACGCTTGCTCTCTTTGACAAAGATAACAATCGTCTCGACCAGAAGACCGATAACTTCTCCGTGATTCGTGTTGCTAAGAAAGAAGTTACTCCACAATCTAATAACACAACACTTATGTATATCCTTATTGCTGTACTTGCTCTTATCATTATCGCTTCACTTATTATTCGCAAAGTATCAGGTGGCAAGCTTGCAAAGGTTGCATCAGTATCTATGTTTTTCCTTGCGATGAGTATGATGTCGGTGGGGAAGGGGGAGGCGCTTACTCTTTATTCTTCGACATGGGGGAGAATGGGTGAGATTTCTTTTTGGTGTACAATATCTATCGGCACGAACCCAACTTATGCTCCAGGAGATTCTATGACAGTATCAGGAAGTCTTTTGCTCGAAACAGATGCGGGTTATGGAGGTTCTGATGAAGGGGACTGTGATGGTGCGTATAATTCGACATTTGATGCTGGTAACCCACCTCCAGGATTATTTTTTGTAAATACTGGCAATCTCGGTTCCCCGACATTTGTTGGTTCTGGTGATATATATACTCTTCCATTTAGTTTTAGTTTAACTGCACCAGCTTCGGCGGGAACTCATACACTTGGTACACGACAAACACTTAGTTATTACTGGTATGGGTTTCCTGGCCATACTCTGCATACACAAGATTATGACACTGATGTTGGAGGTCTTTCATTCGATGTTGTCCCTGCCACCCCACCAGCGGTTAACCTTAACTTCAGTGCTATTCTAGATAGCGCAAAACAATCACTTACTTCAGTGATTGTTGCACTCAAAGAATCAGTGATTGGTGTCGCAGAGGCGAAGACTAGGTAGCCTCTAGATGTTAGAAGTTAGACTTTAGAGTTTAGATAAAAACACAACACACACACGAGCGAGGCCTTCGGCCTCGCTCGTGTGTATTGTCTATTATCTGTTGTCTGTAGCGGAGCGGTCTGTTATCCGCTTTTCTAACATCTAGTTTAACTTCATTCTTCACTCTCATTACCATCTGTGTACAACTTCCTCGTTAATCTTATCTTCTTCCATATATACTAAGTAGTATGAAAAAGTCCACAACCTTTATTATTTCTACCTACCTATTATTAGCAACATCGTTTGTGTATGCGCAAGCGCCGGCACAACAAACAAGAGCCCCTCAACCACCGTCAGGTGCGGTGTCTAAGACAAAAGTATCAGTTATTGCTGATGTACGTGTGGTTGATGTTACCTTCAAGGAATCCAACGGTACCTACACTGGAGGATTCAATATCATGAGCAATATGGGAATGCAGAATGGTATAGGGTACGGTATTGTGGTTGTGGACACGACTACCCATAAGCAGATTTCGTATGAGAGGCTTGGCATTGTTCCTTCTCTTAAGGAAGGAGAGATGATCTACAAGCCTTTTACCTACACCCTTCCTCCTCTTAATGCGTCTAAGGTACAAGTGCTTCTCGTTGCTGAGAGTGATGCTGGACTTAGATACTCTGTGTCTATTCTTGCAAAGGATCTTGTTCCTAAGAATACAAGCACTATCATTGATTGTGCTCAAGTAAAAGATGCTCTTAAGGTAACCTGTACCTTCAAAGCTGATGCGTCAATCTCTTATGCCGAGTATGAAGCACTCTTTAGTCCTACAGCGCTTCTCTCTGCTACAACAACGGTTAAGAAAGGAGAGACTAAGACTTTTACACTTAAGAGTGATGTGAAGCGTGGAGTGTTCGTAGTGAAGGATGAGAAGACCAAGGAGACAAGTCTTACTAACATATTTGTTCCTGGTGCATACGGAATCATTAAGAGTCTTGCTGTTACCGAAGGTAAAGACGGACTCAACCTTGTTGCTACAGTACGAGCTTCTCCTTTTAAGGGGTCAAAAGCAACGTATACGCTTAAGGACAAGAGTGGTGCACCGTGTGGCCAAGGACACAAAGATCTTGATACTCCTGTGATCGAAGATACACTTAAGGCGACATGTAAGGAGGGTACAATTACGCTTGCTCTCTTTGACAAAGATAACAATCGTCTCGACCAGAAGACCGATAACTTCTCCGTGATTCGTGTTGCTAAGAAAGAAGTTACTCCACAATCTAATAACACAACACTTATGTATATCCTTATTGCTGTACTTGCTCTTATCATTATCGCTTCACTTATTATTCGCAAAGTATCAGGTGGCAAGCTTGCAAAGGTTGCATCAGTATCTATGTTTTTCCTTGCGATGAGTATGATGTCGGTGGGGAAGGGGGAGGCGCTTACTCTTTATTCTTCGACATGGGGGAGAATGGGTGAGATTTCTTTTTGGTGTACAATATCTATCGGCACGAACCCAACTTATGCTCCAGGAGATTCTATGACAGTATCAGGAAGTCTTTTGCTCGAAACAGATGCGGGTTATGGAGGTTCTGATGAAGGGGACTGTGATGGTGCGTATAATTCGACATTTGATGCTGGTAACCCACCTCCAGGATTATTTTTTGTAAATACTGGCAATCTCGGTTCCCCGACATTTGTTGGTTCTGGTGATATATATACTCTTCCATTTAGTTTTAGTTTAACTGCACCAGCTTCGGCGGGAACTCATACACTTGGTACACGACAAACACTTAGTTATTACTGGTATGGGTTTCCTGGCCATACTCTGCATACACAAGATTATGACACTGATGTTGGAGGTCTTTCATTCGATGTTGTCCCTGCCACCCCACCAGCGGTTAACCTTAACTTCAGTGCTATTCTAGATAGCGCAAAACAATCACTTACTTCAGTGATTGTTGCACTCAAAGAATCAGTGATTGGTGTCGCAGAGGCGAAGACTAGGTAGCCTCTAGATGTTAGAAGTTAGACTTTAGAGTTTAGATAAAAACACAACACACACACGAGCGAGGCCTTCGGCCTCGCTCTTGTGTTCCTGTATTTACCAGTAACTATTAACCATAAACTATTAACTTGTATTTTGCTCCTCACTCCTCTTTCTCTACAATTAACCATTAACTACAAACTATTAACTTATCTGTATTTTCTAACATCTAAAGTCTAACTTCTAACATCTGGCCCTTTTGGTTGTCTCTCATCTACTCTTTATGGTAGAATCCCCCTAGTATGAAGCATAAAATACAAGCATTTTGGGTACTTCTCTTTATTAGTATTATCGGTATTTGGTTATGGAAAGGGGACACGCTCTTTAAGGGTGAGTTCAAAAAAGACTTCGTCCTCGGTCTTGATCTTGCAGGGGGTGCAGCACTTACGTATTCTGTAGACACTACACAACTTCCAAAAGATGTGAATGTAGAAGACAGCGTGTCATCACTTCGTGATGTGATCGAGCGCCGCGTGAACCTCTTTGGGGTGCGTGAACCAACGGTGACTACCTCATATAGTCGCCTTGCGAATGAGTGGAGACTTGTGGTTGAGCTTCCTGGTGTTTCTGATACTGATCAAGCTGCGAAGCTTATTGGCGAGACCCCAGTGCTTGAGTTCCGTACTGAGAAAAAAGATGCGAAGCCACTCAGTGCTTCTTCTACAATCTATGATCTTATCAATAATTTCGAGAGAACAGAACTGACAGGAACGTACCTCAAGAAGGCAACACTTATGTTCGACCAGACTTCGAACAGACCTCTCGTCGAGCTTGCTTTTGATGATAAAGGAACTGAACTCTTTGCGAAGATCACAAAAGAAAATATCGGCAAGCAAGTATCAATCTTCCTCGATGGTGTACCTATCTCTTCACCAACAGTAAATGAAGAAATTACTCTTGGTAAAGCAGTGATTAGCGGTAACTTCACTATCGACGAAGCGCGTACCCTTGTTGGTCGTCTTAACTCAGGAGCGCTTCCTGTACCTATCAAGCTTCTTGGTAAGAGTGTTGTAGAGGCTTCTCTTGGTGAAAAGGCAATCGGTAATGGTGTAATGGCATCGATCGCTGGACTTCTCCTTATCGTACTCTTCATGGTGATTTGGTATAGACTTCCCGGTGTTATGGCGTCTCTCGCACTTCTCTCGTATCTTGTACTTATGCTTCTTCTCTTCAAACTGATTCCTGTCACTCTTACTGCATCTGGTATCGCAGGTCTCATTATCTCTCTTGGTCTTGCTGTGGATGCAAACGTGCTTACCTTCGAGCGAATGAAGGAAGAACTACGTTCTGGAAAAGGTCTCAAGGATTCTATGGAAACAGGATTCAAGCGTGCATGGACTTCTATTCGTGATTCACACATCGCTGCGATTATTGTCTCTGTAATTCTTTTTTGGTTCGGAACTTCTATTGTAAAAGGATTTGCCTTCACCTTCTTCTTAGGTGCTGTGGTGTCACTTCTCTCTGCGCAAATTATTACACGACTCTTCCTTCGTGCAATTGTGATTGATAAACCAGGAAAAATTGGTCGATTCCTCTTCGGTTCAGGATTCTTGAAATAGATAATTAGACGTTAGACTTTAGTTGTTAGAAAAAGAATGAAATGTGAAGAATGAAGACTAGAAATCCTTATACATCTTTATCTAACCTCTAAAATCTAGTATCCAAAATCCATATCAATCTGTTATCTTAACTATTAACCATTAACTACTAACTACCTTATGTTTATCATTAAGTACAAAACATTGTTTATCGGACTATCAGTCTTTCTACTTGTTGCAAGTGTCTTCTCTGTTCTTCATTTTGGTATCAAGAAAGGAATCGACTTCACAGGAGGAACTGTTGTTGAAATTCGTTTCCAGGAAGGAAAAGAGATCAATGTAGACCACAAGCTTCTTCAAGGAAAAGGGGTAAAAGTGTATTCTGCTCCTGGAGGATATAAGTTCATTTCCCAGAAATCTCATGAGGAAGTACAGCAGGCGATCGCATCAGCGATCGACGCGAAATCTCACCCTTATGTCGAGACACAAGTTAACAATGTTGGTCCAAGTATGGGATCAGAAATGACAAAGAAGGCGACTATTGCAATAGTGATTGTTGCGATTGCAATCCTCTCATTCATTGCTTTTGCTTTTCGTGAAGTGTCTGTTCCTGTTGCTTCCTGGAAGTATGGAGTTGTGGCGATGGTAACAATTATTCACGATATTATTGTACCAACAGGGGTCTATGCTTTTCTCTCATCTCGTTATGGAGCAGAAGTGGATACGCTCTTTGCGGTCGCTCTCCTTACGGTGATGGCGATTACAATCTCAGATAAGATTGTGGTGTTCGATAGAATTAGAGAGAATCTCAAGGTTGGTGGTGCTAAGCGTCACTTCGACTTAGTTGTAGGAGAAAGTCTTAAGCAGACATTCGTACGCTCGGTGAATACATCAATGACTACCGTGCTTTCACTTATTGCGCTCTATTTCTACGGACCAGAGTCAACTAAGTTCTTCTCACTTACGCTTATTGCCGGAATTATTGTTGGAACCTATTCATCTATTTTCGTAGCATCACCTCTTCTTACGTATTTTGTGAAGAAACAATAGATAGATGTTAGATATTAGACTTTAGACTTTAGATAAAAATACAATACATTAAGAGCGAGGCCGAAGGCCTCGCTCTTGTGTTGAAGGTGGTTCTCTTTTAGAGATTCTGTACTATTGTAAAATATATAGTATTATAAAAACAGAAGGTTGCTTATTAAATAATCAACTCTAAGTTGATAGATATGACTAAAATTTGGCAAAAAACAAAAACAAAAAGTAATCCAGTTATCGAAAGATATAATACAGGGGATGACTATGCTATTGATATGGAGATTTTTCCTTTCGATATACTTGCATCATCGGCACATGCAGAAATGCTCGGGTCTATTGGTGTCTTGACCAAAGAAGAAGTTGCAAGTTTAGTTCGTGAGTTAGATGTCATTTTAAAGAACTTCAATGATGGTAAAATTACAATAAGAGTACAAGATGAAGATTGTCATACGGTTATAGAAAATCTTTTAATTAAAAAACTTGGAAGTGTCGGTAAAAAAATTCATACAGGAAGAAGTAGGAATGATCAAGTCTTAACTGCTGTAAGGCTTTACACTCTTAACAAATTGCGTGCTATTGCCTCTCTCAACAAAGAGGTGACAGAGATGTTTGTTACCTTTTCTGAAAGTAATAAAAATGTAGCACTTCCCGGGTATACACATACACAGCAAGCTATGCTTTCGAGTTTTGGACATTGGGGATTATCTTTTGCAGAAGGGTTAATCAATGATCAAGAAATTATTAATAAAGCAATCGATATTAATAATCAAAATCCTTTAGGAACAGCTGCTGGCTTTGGTGTGTCATTTCCTTTAGATAGAGAATTTACAAAGAAAAAGATGGGTTTTAATACAAATATTGTTAATAGTTTGTTTGCTCAAGCAAGTAGAGGTAAGTTTGAGTCATTAACACTTGAAGCGCTTTCTCAGGTAATGTTAACTTTGTCTCGTTTTGCAACAGATATGTTATTTTTTACAGCAAGAGAGACTTCATTTATAAGAGTTTCAGAAAGCTTAACGACTGGTTCGAGTATCATGCCCCAAAAAAAGAATCTTGATTCAATGGAGCTTATTAGAGGGAATGCTTCAATTATATTTTCACACCAGCTCGCCGTTAAGAATATCTCAAAAGGAGTTATTTCTGGGTATAATAGAGATTTGCAGTTAATAAAAAAACCGCTAGTTGAAAGTTTGCGCAGTACACTTGCTTCACTTGAGGTAGTGCGTGAATTTATACAAGGTATTGAGATTGATAGTGACGCTATTACAAAAGCTATCAAAAAAGATATTTTTGCTGCTGATATGGCAAATGAAATGGTCGAAAAAGAAGGAATTTCTTTTAGAGATGCATATGTATTAGTTGGGCAATCTCTTGATGCTGTTAAAGATTTTGATTTTGACAAAAATATACAATCAAAAAAATCTTTAGGTTCTCCGGGGAATCTTGATATCTCGTATTATAAAAAAAAGATACGACAAATGTGAAGCAATAAGTGGATAGATGTTAGACGTTAGACTTTAGAGGTTAGAAAATGCGGATAACAGACCGCTTTGCTTACAGAACACAGACAGATAAGTTAATAGTTTGTAGTTAATGGTTAATAGTAAATACAAATACACAAGAGCGAGGCCGTAGGCCTCGCTCTTGTTCTGTATTCTTTCTGTTGTCTATTTGTCTGTGTTCTATTGTCTCATTTTGCTGAAGGCCTCGCTCTTGTGTTTCAGATTCTACTATTAACTAATCGGTGGTACAATTACTACAGATTTTCATCATTGGAGGCTTTTATGGAACCAGATACATCTTTGTTTACTCAGGCAGTTGTTGTTCTCCTTTTTGATCAGGATAATCGTGTTTGTCTTGCAAGAAAAAAGCAGGCAATTCATAATCAACAAGAAGGTGAGGAAATTTCGTATAGCCTCGGCATGTATAACGGTTATGGAGGCAAAAGAGAACCAGATGACTCATCACTTTTAGCAACAGCAGTGCGAGAGGTGAAGGATGAGTGCGGGGTGCTTATCGATGAAAAAGACTTAGTGCCGTCGATTAGAGTTTTCTTTTCTTTGGTTAAAAATAATCAAGAAGTACCATTTCAGGATGTAACTTTTTTTACTGCACACACATGGTCTTCGTATCCAGAAGAGTCCAGCGAGATGACACCTCCTCAGTTCTTTGCTCAAGATGCTGTGCCGTACCACGAGATGATGCCTGCAGATTCTCAACTGTTTCCTCTTGTCTTTGCTTGTGATACCGGTACGTATAAAGTGACCTTGTATGGTAAAGGTGTTGCACCAAAAATTGAGAAGATTTGAAAGGCTAGAGTTTAGAGGATAGACTTTAGAGGTTAGAAAATACAGACACAGTACGAGCGAGGCCGTAGGCCTCGCTCGCATGTATTATATTTACTATCTAATCTCTAACATCTAGTGTATCTTCATTCTTTGCTATCAACCAACTAGTGGTATACTTAATCTTGTATGGATATACTATTAACCTTACTTGGATTCGCGATGTTTTATTTTTGGATTCATGCAGTTGTTATTGTTATCAAAAAAACAGAAGCAAAAGGGTACGAAAAGATCGTACTCATTGTAGCTCTTGTTTTTGCATTACTTTACTTGCTTGGAACTATTAATGAATAAATAATTAAGGATTTATATTTTTATGGAACAACAGAGCGCTTTTGTACTTTCTCTTAATCATAACCTTTCACTACTTACTCTTGTTGGAGGTATTGTGCTTTGTATGCTTGTTGCGTTTTCTTTGTACTCTTTTGTAACAAAAAAGCACATCGCTTTACTAAAAAAACTTCCTTATTTTCCACTCTTCTTTGTAATAAGTTTTGCAGGACTTATTCTTTCTCTTATGTATTCAGAGGTGTTTCATTACGCGCCATGCGACCTTTGTTGGTTCCAGAGAATTTTTTTGTACCCACAAGTATTCATGATTCTTTTTGCTTGGTATACAAAAGACGTAAGAGTGTTTACGTATACCGCACTTCTTTCTTGTATTGGTATCGCTATTGCGAGTTATCACCATCTACTTCAGTTAGGATATGATTTACTTAAGCCATGCTCATCTGCACCTTTTGCAGTTGACTGTGCGAAGCCTTCTTTTGTTGAGTTCGGTTTCGTTACATTTCCTCTCATGGCTGTAGTGTTGTTCGGGTATCTTCTTCTTATTTCGAGTATTCACATCGTTACTCACAAAAAATAGGTATACTACAAAGTAGTATTACAATAAATATATATGCCTGCAAAAAAAGTAGCAAAAAAAGTCACCAAAAAAATATCGCATATACGAAAAGATAAAGAATTTTATTATTTCTTACGATTACTCTTTCTTTTTGTGCTTATGCTTTCTTTTGGAGGATATCTCATTCTTAAAGACGCACCATCTCGTTCTCTTCTTGTAACCCAAGCTCATGAAGTGAAAAGCTTCCCTTCATATGATTCTTTGTATTGGCCTAAGCAAGATGGTGTGCTTAAGCTTGAACTTAAGTATTATAGTTCTCTTGATAAGATAGGGGTTGATGGCACTAATGGAGATAGACCAAACGCTTTTAGACAAATTGGAGATAAGAAGATAATTACAAAAGTAGCTCAGTCCGTAAATTCATTCCCAACACAAGGACAAGAAAAAGCTTCACCTGGAAAAGATGCTCAGGCGCTTGTTGCAACCTTTACGTATAACAATGGTTCTAAACAAAGTGTCTACTTCTATAATGCTCGTCTCCTTGCTCCTAACACCGCATTCTACCAGGGGACATTACAACCAAAAGAAGAAGAGCTTTATAATTATTTGAACAGCCTCTTTAGTCTCTAAAAAGAGTGTAGAAAGGAGAGTGTAGAAAGTTGAAGTTTTTAGTAAAATACAAGAGCGACACCTTACGGTG
The DNA here is from genome assembly GCA_964510805.1 of uncultured Candidatus Saccharibacteria bacterium. Lineage (GTDB taxonomy): Bacteria > Patescibacteriota > Minisyncoccia > Phycocordibacterales > UBA5272 > UBA11704. The sequence continues at coordinate 2,072 of CAZEDG010000002.1, read as the reverse complement.
TCGCTCTTGCCTTTTGCTATAATTCGTGGTTGAATGGAGTTCGATGTTCATTTCTTTTCTTTGTCCGAAAGGGGAATCTCATGGAAGAAACCACTCAAGTTGACACATCTGCTCAAGCTGGTTCGTTGGCTAAATTGGACGCAGAAGACATGCTTGCTATTGCTTCTATCGGTAGAGCAACAAATTTTCATGAAATGGCACAGATTTGCGATCAGTTTTCTTTTGGAGGTGAGAAGGTTTACACTTCTTTTACAAATAAATTCTTGGAACTTATCGGAGGAGATGTCACACTTCTTGCTCTCTACTGGGTTGATTTTGAACAAGCGCTTCCGCCTTCCACATGCAAAGCGTGCCTCGTTGAACTTATCAAAAGAACAGATAATCTTTTGTCTTTGTACTATGCTTCAATGGCAACTAAAGACCCTCATGACTATTGTGTTGTTATTGTTCAAGCAATGGTTGATAGGTGTAAAGCGGTAAGAATTAATAATTTCTTGGCATTTATGGCACGCCTTGATAGCCTCTTTCAGAAACCTGGATCAAGTCTTGATGAAGATCTTGGGAAGGTGAAGGAGTGGGATGTTGAGCGTGAAGGGATGGATGAACTTTGTCGCTGTCTTGCAAGAAGAACTATTCATAACGCTATTGCAAAAAAGCTACAAGAACAAGACTCTCAGCAAAAAACGTGATACAAGCGACGCCGTAAGGCGTCGCTTTCTTTTATCGTATTATCTAAAACCTAAAGTCTACTATCTAACCTCTAACTTCTAGTGCCGACTCCTTTTTCTTTACACCACGCGATGCAATCAGTAAGCACTTCTTCAATTGTCATGTCACTTGTATCGATGAAGAATGCATCTTCGGCAAGTCTAAGCGCACCAAGAGCTCTATTTTTGTCAGACTCATCTCGCTTACGTAACTCTTCACAAAGCATCTCATAGGTCTTACCTGAATTACGTCGCTCCTCATCCTTAAGGCGTCTCTTGGCACGAGCTTCTATGCTTGCATCGAGATAGATTTTTACTCTGGCATCTTTGAATACTTCTGTTGTCATATCTCTTCCTTCTGCTACAAGTCCAGGAGATTCTATACGTAAGCGCTGGAACGTGTGTAGTGTGTGTCTTAGAGGTGGGTATGGGGAAATTTTTGATGCCATGTTCCCCATTTCTTGAGAAGCAAGTATTGGCCAGATATCAACGCCACGATAATGTACTTCTTTACCGATGAATTGTACATGAGCACTTTCTTCTAAAATAAGAGAGACAACCTTATCGAGGTTGTCTTCATCGTGATTTTCGATATCAATGTTGTTAATGATTGCTAGGTGTGCCGAGAGTCTGTAGAGAGCTCCAGAATTAAGGTAGTGGAATCCTAGATGTTTTGCGAGGAGATTTGCGATGGTTCCTTTTCCTGAAGATGATGTTCCGTCTATGGCAACTATAGGAATTGGATTAATATCTTGCATGTCATGTAGCAGTATAGCAAAAAGCTTTTCTTGATTCTATGTGTTGATAACCACAAAATCTGTCTCATAAATAACCCTTCATCTTTTGGCGCAAAGATTGTATAAAAATGCTATTTTTATAGCTTTTTTAGGTAATCATTTTTTGTTTTTATAAAAAAGTACGGAAAGGAGAAGAAAATGCTTGACTTTCAATACTCTTTCGTATAGAATAGGGGCTACTTCTTACTGATAACAAAGTAAGTGGTTATGGTAGTCACTTTGACAAATCAATATGAAGCTACTCTTGATGAAAATGAAACATTAGTTTTGTTGGAGTGAAGAGGTGACGCTTCAATACATTACACATTGTGCTGTCTAAGAGTACTTATAAAAAAGTATTCGAAGACAAATTTTGTTTTTTCTTTTGTCACACTCTATTAAATAGAGTTTGATCCTAGCTCAGGATGAACGCTGGCGGCGTGGATAAGGCATGCAAGTTGAACGGAACTAATCACATGGAAGTAGAAAGTGAGTTTGAGTAGCAATACAAAGGCAAGCGATCTATGGAAGCGTGACAGTTTAGTAGCAAACGAGGTAGTAATATTTAGGAACGCACCCCAAAGTCGCG
>CAZEDG010000001.1:9577-120525 GCA_964510805.1 uncultured Candidatus Saccharibacteria bacterium | reverse complement strand
TACGACCAACGCGTTAACAGCGCGCTGCTCTACCGCTGAGCTATCGCGGAATATATTCGGTAGTGAATGTAATTATACTAAAAAATAGACTTTCTGCAACAAATACTTTCTGTGTATAAAAAAACTCTAGAATGTTGTCCATTCTAGAGTTTTTTGATGAGATAAAGATTACACCATGTGATCTCTTAATCTGTCGTATACATGTGCAGATGCAAATAAGGAGACAGGAAGAGAGACGATAAGAAGAGGGAAGAAAATAATCACAACAGCAACATTGAGAACGGCAACCATCACAATGAAAACAAAGACATTAAGAAACTGCTTCTTGGTAAGATCATAAGCATTCTTAAGAAGATTGGTGATAGTAGCATCAGGATGTTCAACAACAACAAAAGCAATAAACTTAAGTCTTACAGTAAGGTATGCAGTAAGGAAGACAAGCACAGTGCTAATCATTCCTGCAACAAGCGCCAAAAATGCAAGTGCTTTATTTCCTGTTGCCATACCTGTAGTTGCTCCAGTGAAAAGAATAACCAAACAGAGGAGAATTGCCATAAAAGGAAGCGACATAATAAGTGCAAGCGCAAGAAACTTACCAACTCGCTTAGGAGAAAGGAGTGGGCTAAAAAGACTTTCAAAAGAAAAGGAATGATTACGAGAAATAGCGAGCGTTGTATGAACAATAGACACAGAAGCAAGAAGTGCTACCACAACTGAGAGCACAGTATTCCACCACACAGCCGACATGATGATGGTAATAATAAATGAACTAAGGAATACATACCAATAATGTTGAAGAAATTTCTTCCACCCAAAACTAAATGCTTCCAATAATGAAAAATGTTGTTTTATCATACGCTTTTGTTATACAAAAAAGTATAGCAAAGATATTTTTAAAAAAGTTCTTTTTTTATATAAAAACTGTGTATAAAGAATCTACTGAAGAAGTGCATTAGCTTGTACCTACACATCTCACTCTACTCACATAGAGGAACTCTACAACTTAGATTCTTTGGTATATACTATAGGTATTACTCGGTAAATAAAAAATAAATTCTATGCATATAATAATCACTGGTGTTCACATGGAAATTACTGAGGCAATTCGTGGATATACATTAGAAAAAATGCAATCACTCGAAAAACTTATTTCCCGTGATGACACAAGTGCTAAGCTGACAGTTGAACTTTCTAAGATAAGTAACCATCACGTCAACGGACAAGTATATAGAGCAGAAGCAATGCTCCACATACGCGGAAAAGATACTTCTCTTAAGACAACAGAAGATGATCTTTATAAAGCGATTGACGTGCTACGAGACAAGCTTATACGTGAACTTGCTTCATACAAAGATAAAGAGCGCTCAATTGTGAGAAGAGGTGCACAGAAAGTAAAGACACTTCTTAGAAAAGTATTCTAGAGATTAGTACTCAGTGAATAGACTAGCAGAACTAAAAGGATTATGAACAAAGATACCCAAATTACCTACGCAATTGTAGGGGTGACAATACTTTTACTCGGTGGAATTGCTTTTTTCTTAAGACCTGTTCCAAAAAAACTCCCTCAAGATGAAAGAACTACCACCACTCAAAAACAAGCGGTACAGGTAACCTCTACACAAAGCCAAGCACAAGCAACAACAACAGAAAATAAACCTATGGATCAACAAACATTTCAAACAGCAACTATTACCACCAACAAAGGTACCATCGAAGTAGCTTTTGGCAACGTTACTCCTAAGACTGTTAAGAACTTCGGAACACTTGCTAATAGTCACTACTATGATGGTGTACGCTTCCATCGTGTGATCAAAGGATTCATGATCCAAGCAGGAGACCCATTAAGTAAAGATAAGGCAAATATAGCTAGATGGGGGACTGGTGGACCAGGATACACCTTCGAGGATGAGCTTACTGGTAAGGAGCAGTATCCTCAAGGGACTCTCGCTATGGCAAACGCAGGACCAAACACTAACGGTAGCCAGTTCTTCATAGTTACCGCGCAACCAGGCGCACCACTTCCTCCTAGCTATACAGTGTTCGGTCATGTAACTAAGGGTATGGATGTAGCACTCGCAATTGAGAATGTAAAAACTGGCCAAGCAGATCGTCCACTTGATGATGTCATTATTGAGAAAGTCGAAGCGAAGTAGATAGAGTTTAGACATTAGATTTTAGAGAAAGCGAGTTTATGGTTTATAGTTAATGGTTAATAGTAAACACAAGAATCAAAAGAGCGAGGCCTACGGCCTCGCTCTTTTGATTCTTTACTTAAAATAATATAGAATGCTTTTACTACAAAGATTGTTAAGGAGAAACCGATGTCTAGAGATGATTCTGAGGATGATGTTGATCTCGAAGAAACGAATCTTGTGGGGCTTGTTGTTGCTTTTTATGAGATGTCATATCGAAGAGACACAACTAAAGTAACTCGTCCAGAAGACTACTTTTGTATAGGTCATGTAACCGATGCATCAATGTTATCTTACGATGATGTTTCTATTCGTGACCCAATTAAGGTTACGAGTCTTGACGGGAAAGAATATAGATACTTTGGAAAAACAAAAGGTGATGTCTACCAACTACTTTTGGAAGACCCTTTCAAAAGTAGCCTTGTTGTCTACACCAGAAGTCCTGCATACGACTTTGACGTTATCTCACGCTAAACCAACATACAAAAAGTGACCGTTCGCGGTCACTTTTTTTGAATCAATCACTAACTCTAATATCTAAAATCTAATATCTAGTCCTCTAGTTCATATACCCTCGCTTAAAACTTTCAAAATCCATTTCCTTTTTTCCTTCTGGTATAACCAATCGGATAATATCACTCGCAAGAAGTGAGTCTACTCCGCTAGATAGAGCAAGATCAACATCGGTAATCTTAACTCGAATTTCTTTACCTTTGTGTGTTATAAAAAAATAAATACCTGGCCATGGAGTAAGTGCACGGAATTTATTCTGCACAGTCTTAGCATCTGTAAGAAGCGTTACTTCTCCCATTTCTTTAGTCATTTTTTTGCAAAAAGTTGCTTCACTATGATTCTGTTCTTTTGGTACAAGAGAACCATCAAGATAAAAAGGTAAGACTTGTACAAGAAGCGCTCCTCCAAGTTGCCCTGAGGTGACCTCTAAGGTTCCTGATGTTGCAAGAGGATTAATGGTAAATCCTTGCTGTACAAGAATAGGTCCATGGTCCATCTCTTTGTCGAGCTTCATAATACTTACACCTGTTGTCGTAAGACCATCAAGAAGTGCGCTCTCAAGAGGGGACGGTCCACGATATAAAGGAAGAAGTGAAGGGTGTACATTAAGCACGCCTTTTTTTGGCAAAGCAAGCACCTCTTCAGGGATAATCTTACCGTAGGAAGCAACAATAAAAAGATCGCACTGTTTTGCTTCTAGGTCACGACAAAAAAATTCATCGAGCTTAAGCGGTTGCATGACATCAATTCCTTTGAGTTCTGCCCATGTCTTAATATAAGGCGCGGTACGTTGCATGTGGCGCCCTTGCATACTATCTGGTTTAGTAACAACAACTGATGGTATATATCCTTCTTGTACAAGAGAAGCGAGCACACTCTCGGCAAGTGGCCCTGTCCCAAAAAAAGCATAACGAAGTGATGATGGTGTCATAGTTGTATAAGGAACTCTTTAGATAATTAAGAAGATAAAGAGGGATCTTTTTGTATATGTTCTTTCTGCTTTTTATTTGCTTCTCGTACTTCCTCTTCAGTAAACTCCTCGAGATCAAAACCATGATCAATAAAAAGTATTCCTTCTAGATGATCAATCTCATGCTGGAAGATATGCGCAAGAAGCCCACTCCCTCCGTAGCTAAACTTTTTACCATCTTCGTCATAAGCTTCTACCGTTGCACTTATGGCGCGTTTTGTCTTGCCGTAGATCCATCGCACAGAAAGACATCCTTCTTGCATGACTTTTGTTTTCTTGGACTTCTTGATTATTTTCGGATTAATGAAGACAAGTGGCTTATGCTTACTCTCTTCTTCATATGCAGAAGGAGAAACTACAAATATTCTAAGCGAAATACCGATCTGTGGCGCAGCGATTGCAACACCATCTTCCTCTTTTAGAAGAGCACGCTTCATAGAAGCAATAATATCTCTTAGGAGTTGTGTGCCGAATTCTTGCTCCTCTACCAGGCGAGCCTTGAGGCGAAGTGGGTTCTGCTCTTTTTCATCAATTTGAATAATAGTGTCGTCTACTTGCATACGGGTAGTATCCTATGTAATCTACCACAGATTCTCTTATTGGGGTAGTGTGTAGAAAGAATGAAGAGTGGGGAATGAGAAGAGATACAAAAATGACCTGTACATTTTTCTGTACAGGTCAGTTCAAACCTCAAGAGCTGGTACTACCGACGAATATCGACACGCTGGATACCTTCATTCTGCAGAACAATTCCAGCCTCAGTATTCATCAACATTTCTTCACGGGAGAGATAACCATCATGATCATTGCAGATAGCCCCATAAAAGTCATGCATCACCTTCTTGAGTCTTCCTTCATAATCGATAGAGAGACCTGACACTGTTTCAATAGTTTTTTTGTCATGATCTGAGATATAAGCCAAACCCATCATCATGTCGAGCTCTACTTCTCCTCGCTCAAAGCGTACACGGCACCACTCAGGGTAGATATGACCCTTTAGTCGACGAGTCCCTTCAAAATGAAAAGTAATGCCATCATCACGTTTACCGACTACACTGTAGTGATCGTGCCCATCACTCAACTTCCACGCTTCAAATCCCTGAATCCCGAAAAGGTTATTCATGAGATCGACTTCGTGATTGAGGTGATCAAGCAAAAGACTACGAGTATGTTTCCACTGGTTCGATGGTTCATGGTATGAGAAGTCAAAATGAAAACTGACAACTTTACCAAAACGTGCAGGAAAACCTGGGTTATCGCGCCGAGGAGAAACTTCAGCGTGTAGCCACCAGATCGGTCGATCATATCGCCGAGGATGACAAGAAGTGAGTACCAATTTCTTCTCTTTAGCAAGAGCAAAAGCTACCTCAAGCCTTGAAATATCTTGACCTGGAACAAGCAGAGGTTTTTCGCAAAAGACATGTTTGCCTGCCTGTAATGCCATTTCAATCTGCTCAAGATGAAACTCATCCGGAGAGCCGATCAGTACTGAGTCGATAGCTTTATCAGAAAGCAATACTTCAAGGCTCGGATACTTTGTGCCAGAAATTCGAGACATTGCTTCTTCGTTCGGATCCCAACATCCTTTGGTGTAAAAGTCACTGGAATAGTGCTTTGCATGATGTTGCGAGTGAGTCCCACAACCAATGATACCGATAGTAAACATAGCCAGCCTCCGAGTTTTGGTTACTGAACAACCAGAAAATATAATATCATAAAATATAAATTATGTCTAGTTTTAAAATGGTGAGTTCAAGAAAGAATTAGAGCAGGGCGACATGAAAAAGAGTGACCCTCGTTAAAAGGTCACTCTTGAAAATAATCTGCAATCCGAAGAGGAAAAACAGAGAAGTGTGTGACTCTAATGTCTGAGTTCACAAATTCTGCAACAAGAAAAGCAATTGACGCTCGTTCCTTTTGGTTAAGTCTTCGTACCGTTTCTTCAAATGTCTCTTTGTCATTGTGAGTGATACGAAAAAGTGAAGTGAAAAAAGTTTTCTTGACTTCACCAACTCGTGCAACCTCTTTACCGAAAGTGTCGTGAAATGTGTAGGTACAAGTACACACCGATCTCGCTTTTGTCTTCCAGAACCCTCCCATAAGAGGAGGAGATATGCTCACTGTTGTTGCTTGTGTGTACAAACGCTTCGCCCATTCAGGATAATCCTGATAAAGAAGAGGTTTCCATTTCCCCCTTAGAACAACAAGATCTGTCGTACTTGTCATATCTCCCTCCAAAAATTACAACTTCCCGTATCCTACGCAAAAGCAATACGTAAGTCAATTACAAAGATCTTTTAACTAATAAAGAAATGAAGTGGATTCACAAGAGGTTTTGCGTCATAAACAACACGTTTAACTCGCTCCCGTATCTCTTCTTGAGTAAGCCATTCACTTTCCTTGATATGAATAAAAAGTAACGTAATACCTTTTCCTTGTTCAAACCACACAACAGTATATGGGGCAAGTTCTTCTTCGTAACGTTTACGGAGATCTTCTTGTAAATTTTCAAAAGACGCCTTAATGACTGTGTAGTATGGAGGAAGCAAAAAATGTTCTCGTTCTTTGAGTAATGCTGTATAGACTTCTCTAAATGACGGAGTAGCGAGATACTGTATAATTGGCAAATTCTTAATTCTTGTTTGCAAAATAAGAGGAGCATCTCCTTCTTGTTCGCGCACTATTTTTTCTGACATTTCAGTAATAAGAGAAAGTACTTTTTCATCAGTTCTGTACTCAGGAATTGCAAAGAGTGAGTCAAGAGAAAGCACAACAATTCCATCACACGATCTTACAACATTATGCGCCATCTCTGTTCCTATTAAGATGCCGTAAGGGGATTCTTGCCACTCTTTGTAAACTTTTTTTACTTTTGCCTTAGTTGGTGTTCGTTCACTATCGATAACAAAAAGTGGTATTCCTAATCTCTGTAGTTCCTCCTCAACTCCTGTAGTTGCAATTCCAAGCGTCGTCATGCGCCAACCTCCGCAATACCTACACGCAAGGGTAGAGTCTTCATTTAGTTGAACAATTGATTCACAAGAATGACAGACGTAGGTTCGTATTCCTCCTATCTTATGAAGCACATAAGGACGATGGCATTCTGTGCAAGTAAAGAGCTCACCACAGTCAGCACATACTGTTGTTGGATACATTCCTTTTCTATGTGCATAGAAAAAGTAGTGTCCTTCTTTTGTTTTACTTACATAACGAAGAATTTGAAGTGCGTGTTTAGAAAGATACGGACTTGCTGTTCTGTTTTCTTGAAGCACAGGAACGACAAGAACGTTAGCATCATTACGGTACTGCAGAGGCATAATTTCGATCGCATCTTTTTTCTTGTGAAGCATATGCGCTCTAAGAGAAAGCATGTGAGATCCAAGGAGACATGGGATTCCGGAGACTTTTGCTATATGTTCAAGCACTCGCCTCATATCGTACCCTTCATCTCCATGCGTATAATAATAGTGACTATGTTCACGTTCGAAGATAAGAAGACCTAGATCATTTCTTACCCAAGGTACAAGTGATGGTGTTGAAAGAATAAGTACAGGATGAGATGTATCTTGTATTTTTAAAAGAGACGCTTCGTAGTCTTTATCACTAAGACCACTGTGAAGCATGATTACGTACTCATCTATTCCACGAGAGAGGGATTCTTTTGCTTGTTCAAGATCAAGAATAGTAGGAAAGAACATAACAAGAGAATATTTTTTAGAAAACATTTCACGGATTGTTGTCTTATACCTTTGCATACGATACTCGTACGCTTGTTCCAAAAGAAGAATCTCAAAACCTCGTTCAAGTAGTGGCACAGAAAGAGAGGTAATTGTCTGAAAAGATTTTTCTGAGAGAAGATCATGAACAAGAGTTCCTGTATTCTTAAGAGCGCAGGAGCTTGCGTACGTTAACGCTTGCCATAACTTAGGATGAATAAATTCTTTATAGAGCACTTGTGAAATTTTTTTTGTAACAAATGATGCGTGCTTAAGTGATTGCTTCTCTTCTTTAAGAGATACAACTTTAACAACAAGTGCGCGACACACTCTTTTACGTACAGTAACTTCAACAAGATCACCTGGTGTTACTTCTTGTTTAGAAAAATATGAAAGCTCCTCATACGGGATACCATCAGCAAGTAGGGATACGGTAAGAAGATACATGGCTTCGTTCTAATATGCTAAGTATAGCAGAATAAAAGACTCTTTGCCTAAAAATGCTTATAAAATAAAGAAAAATATCTCTCCACGAGAATACAAACCTATGCTATACTTAAGAATAACGATTCATTCATCCGAAACGACATGGGATTCTTCTTCAAAAAACTCGGTATCGACCTTGGAACCGCTAACACGCTTGTCTATGTACCAGGAAAAGGTGTCACTCTTGTAGAGCCTTCTGTTGTTGCTATTTCAGAAACAGGAAACAAAATACTCGCCGTTGGAACAGAAGCAAAAGAAATGATCGGGAAGACGCCTGATTCTATTATTGCTTATCGCCCGATGCGTGATGGGGTAATTGCTGATTATCGTGTCACCGAAGAAATGCTCCGCTACTATATTCATAAAGCTCTTGGAGGACTCAATCTCTTCAAACCAGATGTGATGGTCTCTGTTCCAGCAGGAGTTACTTCTACAGAGAGACGTGCTGTAATCGAAGCTGCGCTTAAGGCTGGCGCAAGAAATGCCTACGTAGTAAAAGAACCAATCTTAGCAGCGATCGGTGCCGGTATCCCTATTCATGAAGCAAAAGGAAGAATGATTGTAGATATTGGAGGAGGAACAACCGACGTTGCTGTAATTTCTCTTGGAGGTATCGTATGTAGTACTTCTGTTAAGTGTGCAGGTACAAAAGTAGACCAAGCAATTATCGACTATGTAAAGAAGACATACAACCTCGCAATCGGCGACCAGACAGCGGAAGATATTAAGATTAAGATTGGCTCTGCTCTTCCAATCGAAGATGAACTTGTCCTCAAAGTAAAAGGTCGTGACTTCATCGCTGGACTTCCTCGTACTGTTGAGATTAGAACTAACGAGATTGTGAAAGCGATCGACAAAGAGCTTAAGATGATGATCAAAGCAATTCGCGATGTGCTTCAAGAGACTCCACCTGAACTTGCGTCAGATATTATCGACAACGGTATTATTATGTCAGGAGGATCTTCGATGCTTAGACATTTTCCTGATCTTGTTGAAAGACGTACCGGAGTAAAAGCAGTACTTGCAGACGACGCCTTCTATTGTGTTGCAAAAGGAACAGGTATTGCCCTCGAGCACCTCGACACCTATAAGCGTAGGATTTTCGCTAAGAGATAAAAAGAGATAGGAAGTGTGTGCACGCTTTCTATTCTTCGCCAACACAAAAGCATCTTGATATACTAGATACCATAATGTTAGAGATTACTCATCACGCGACACTTATTCTTCATCCTTGTCGTAAGGAATATGCTTCTTCTCTTTTTAAAAATGATACCAAAGAATCACTCTCAAATCTTTTTCTCGAAAAAACAGTTCTCGATATAGAGAGCGCACGAAGCTTAAGCGCTTGGGCAATAACTCCTCATAGCGGACACAAGCGTGCAATTATTTCTTTTCACACAATCACAGAACAAGCACAGAACGCACTCCTAAAGACATTAGAAGAACCTCCACAAAACGTCTCTTTTATACTCATCACCTCCAATAAAGAATCACTACTTCCAACACTTCTTTCTCGTCTCGAAGAACATGTAATTGACGAAAATTTTTTAGAAGAAAAAAACATAGCAACATTTCTAGCAACAGAACCACTTGATCGTATGGACTTACCATATATAAAAAAACTTCTTACAAAAGAAGATGAGGAGGGGCGTAAAGATAGAGAAGAAGGGAAGAAATTTTTCTTGATGCTCTTTGAGTACATGGTAAGAAATACGTTTGACACACATCATCAACTTCTGGTCCTTTCTTTTGCTTCTTATGCAAAAGACCCTTCTTCCTCACTTAAGACTCTCCTTGAATACACCTCGCTTGTATTGCCTAAATACACAAGCTAAGGTACAATCAAACCTACAAAATAACCCTATACTTATGACATACAACTTTACTCAGGTAGAAGAAGAAAAAGCAAAGATTATCGACTGGCTCAAAAATGAGTACAAAACGATACAGACAGGGCGAGCAACGCCTCAAGTGCTCGACATGGTACACATTGATATGTATGGCGCACGCACACCACTTGCTCACGCAGGAAGTATCACAATAGAAGATCCTCGTACTATACGTGTCTCTCCTTGGGACAAAACACTTGTTAGCTCAATGGAGCGAGCCATTAATGAAGCTGATCTTGGTCTCTCTGTCTCATCTGACGCAGAAGGACTTCGTGTACATTTTCCGGCACTCACTGGAGAAACAAGAGCTAAGCTTGTAAAACTTCTCAAAGAAAGATTAGAAGAAGCTCGTGTACGTATACGATCAGTACGAGAAGAAACAAACAAAAAAATTGATCAAGAAGCAAAGGAAGGTCTCTACGGTGAGGATGATAAGCGAGCTCACAGAGACGAGATGCAAAAAATTGTTGACGCAACAAATCAAGAACTCGAAAATCTCTTTTCAAAAAAAGAAACTGAGATCATGGGGGAGTAAAAGAAAAAAAGAGTCTTCACAGGAAGCTCTTTTTTAAATTTGTTTTGTTTTAAAATTTCTTGTTCTCGAATGTTTCATCCAATAGTTTTACACTGTCAAGACATTTTGTAATACTATACAGATTAAAATATCCAAATATTTCATCTTGAGCAATCCAAGGTAAAGAAAACTCAAGCAGTGTGTCTGTTTCTCCTGTCTGCCATTTTCGACAAATCAGTAAATTAAACTGCCCTTGAAAAGCTAGTGCGATAGGAGTAAGAACTCTTGGTATATTACCACCTTTATACACACTAAATTTCTGTTGTACTTTACGAACACAGTCACGAACTAAAGCAAGATCCTCAAGAATCCTATCAGGTCGATTGGACCTAACAATGTTATACGGAGGGTAACCTTCTTCCTTATTGATCTGACAAACAAGATGTTTAACAGAAACTTCAACAGCGTAACCAGAAACCTGTATCTGTGGAACACCTTGCATCTGCTGAGGCATCACAGGAGCAGGGAGTCTATTACCTTCTTTTCCTTGGACTTCAAAAATAAAGAGCAAAGGGAAAAGGCATAGAAGTTTCAGGAAATACCGGCAAACAAAAACTTTCATGGGGACACTCCTAAAAAGTTGAACAATCCGATCGTCAATACTAAACTATTTTTTATTTATGTCAAGTTTTTGTTAGAAATATTTTTTAAAATATGATAGAATAGTAACCATTATGTCACTCACTGCAATGCTCCTTTTTATTGGTATTTTACTTGTACTTGTTATTGTGCACGAATTCGGTCACTTCATCGCCGCTAAGCTTGTTGGTATGAGAGTTGATGAATTTGCTTTTGGTTTTCCTCCACGGCTTTTTGGAATAAAAAAAGGTGAGACACTGTATGCGATTAATGCTATCCCTCTTGGTGGCTATGTTTCCATCTTTGGAGAAAACGGAACCGAAGATGACAAGAAAGCTCATGGTGCACACAATAACCCTCGAGCTTTTGGTAATCGTCCTTCTTGGGCTCAGTTCATTGTGCTTATTGCAGGTGTCACCATGAACATGCTTTTGGCGTTATGTCTCTTCATTGGTATTTCTTATGGCACTGTACAAGTAAGTGTTGATGATCCTGTGTTTGGAGCAAGAGTTACCAAGTCATACATCATGGTAACGGAGGTCTCCAAAGAAAGTCCTGCTTTTAAGGCGGGTATTGTTCCTGGGTCAATTATTCTTTCAATGAAAAGTAATGGTGAGGATGCAAAACTTACGACAGCAACATCACTCATTACTTTCATTAGTAAAAACCAAAATAATGCATTTGCTATTACCTACAGAACTCCAAACGGAGAAGACAAGAAGACAACGGTCGCAGCGGTATATGGAATCCTAGAAAACAAGAAAGCGCTTGGCATTGCCGTAGAACAAGTTGGAGAAGTAAAGACAACTTTCCTTGAAGCGGTAGAGCTTGGGTACACGAAGACAGTCACAATGACTTCTATGACGTTTACAGGACTTAAGGATGTGCTCACTTCTGCTTTTTCTGGTAAGAACGTTATTGACTCACTCTCTGGTCCTGTCGGTATCGCAAAGATTGTTGGTGAGACAAGTGAATATGGATATGTTGCGGTACTTACGCTTGTTGCAGTTCTTTCTATTAACCTTGCTATCTTCAACGCGTTACCGCTTCCTGCACTTGATGGAGGAAGAATTGTGGTAGTACTTATCGAAAGTATCATTCGTAAGAAAGTTCCTTTCAAGTATTACTCCTGGGTCAATGTGGTCGGTTTTTCACTTCTTCTCCTTCTCCTTATCATCGTAACAATACATGACCTTAAAGGTTAGCAATCTTTTTGCTACACTTAATCTACTACACATATGAGACAATCACATTTATTTACAAAAACAAGAAAAGAAGCTCCTTCTGACGAAACATCCAAGAACGCCGAGCTTCTTATCCGTGCCGGTTTTATTCATAAAGAAATGGCAGGGGTGTATGCCTTTCTTCCTCTTGGTCTTAGAACACTTAACAATATAATTTCAATCATAAGAGAAGAGATGAATGCTATAGGCGGTCAAGAGATAAGTATGACTGCACTGCAAGATAAGGCAGTATGGGAACAAACCGAAAGATGGAGTGACGATGTCGTTGATGTATGGTTCAAAACAAAACTCAAAAATGAAACAGTTCTTGGTCTTGGCGTTACCCACGAAGAACCAATTACGGCAATGATGAAGAACTTTGTTCGTAGCTACAAGGAGCTTCCTCGATACGTATATCAATTCCAAACAAAATTTAGAAATGAGACACGTGCAAAGTCTGGAATCATGAGAACAAGGGAATTCATCATGAAAGATCTGTACTCTTTTTGTACCTCACAAGAAGCGCAAGAAACTTACTACGAAAAAGTAAAGAATGCTTATGTGCAGATATTTAATCGACTAGGCATCGGAAATATGACCTATGTTACCTTTGCTTCTGGTGGTATCTTTTCTAAATATTCTCATGAATTCCAAACCATCTGTGACGCAGGCGAAGATGAAATTTATATTCATGATGGTAAAAAAATTGCAATCAACAAAGAAGTTCTAGTGGATGAAGTTCTTGCTGATCTCGGTGTAGCGATGTCTGACCTTAGAGTTGCAAAAGCTTCTGAAGTAGGAAATATCTTTAACCTCGGAACAAGATTTTCTGGTGCGCTTGATCTCTACTACCAAGATGAGCAAGGTCAGAAACAATCTGTCTGGATGGGTTCTTACGGAATCGGTCCTGCACGTGTCATGGGAGTCATTGCTGAAGTTCTGGCTGACGATAAAGGTCTTGTTTGGCCAGAAGCAGTTGCTCCATTCTCGCTTCATCTTCTTACACTTGCAAAAAATAAAGATACTGATGCATACAAGCAAGCAGAGGAACTCTACAGTACTTTGACCAAGAGGGGTGTTGAAGTCCTCTTTGATGATCGAGACTTAAGTGCTGGTGAAAAATTTGCTGATAGTGATCTCATTGGTATCCCTATGCGTGTAGTTGTATCAGAAAAATCACTTGCACAAGGGGGAGTTGAGCTCAAAGAAAGAAAAGGAGGAGAAAGCTCTATCATCACAACAGAAGAACTTCTTGCGACATTCAAAGGGAATTGTGAATAAATTTATAAAAGAAAAACAACCAAGCGCCCCCGTTTGGTTGTTTTTTAGTGACGTACCCGATAGGTGTCACGTTGAATTCTTTTAATCAGAAGATCTGCATGACTGGTCTGCACGTCCTCTGTTCTGATGACTCCTTCTTGTTCGAGGAGACTCCTCATCTTCTCACCCATCTCAGATACTTCTCTTGTGTCAGTGACAGGGTTTTGAGGATCTCCGGCGGAGAAAGAGTTATGATTTAGCATCCAAAGAAATGTCTGATACCCGAAATCACTGATATCAAGACTATATTCATTCCAGATCAAAGGAATAGATTTTTCCAGTACCGTTCGCACGGCGTCAGTAGACCATCCTTGCGGAAGTGTTTGATCACCTTCAACAAATGGGTCTCTTGTGAAGAAAAAATATCCTCGGTAGCCAACATCTGAAAGTTCAAAAAGGAGAGAAGCTAGCAGTGATGTCTGAAAAAAAACTCCTCTTCGGTACGAGCCAACAATAGAGACAAGGAAGGGGAACTCCAACATCTCTTCAGGAGTCTTGTTGTAAGGTGTAAGAATTCTACCCCGTAGTTCTAGAAACTTGTGATCCATCGCAAAACCTCCATTCATGTAGGTTGCTAAAAAGAACTTTATCTCGGAACTATAGCACAAGCAAGAACCTTAAGCAATAAAAATCAAGATCTAGAGCAATCTCAACTATTTTCTTTATTTTATAATATAAAATAAACTATTGTGTTTTATCTAATAGTTTGTAGTAGGTTTTGTCTTATACATAACTTAGAGGTAAAAGGTCTTAATTGTCCAACACCCAGAAAGTGAGCTGAAGGTTCATACAATGAAAATAATATTCTATAAACCTTTAAACAAAAAAACATACACGAATAAAATTTTCTAATAAAGAATGAGGAAGTTAACGGAGGGTAAACTATATACAATGAAGCCTTATAAGGATCTTTGGTGTTCATAGAATGTATCAAGTAGAGAAGCCTATATATACTTAATCTAACCTAAAAAGCCTCATACGCCACTAAGGGTATAGTATCCTATGACTCTATTCTTGAATATGTAGCATCCTTAGGGTCACAGAATCAAGGGCGGGCCACGATGAACAGCTTGAAGGATCTGGTAGTAGGTAATCCAAATTCATTTAAACAATACTAAAAAGAAGTATGCTAAAAAAGTAATGAACAGCAGGGTAGTGTGCTGGTGTGAAAAAATAACAAAATGTTAAGGTAAGAGACAAAACATAACTCCTTTATTTTGTATGGTTTTTCTTATATTTTTGGCAGGGGTTTTATATATAGCTAATGTCGCACAATATATCTTTTACGACATTATATCCACAAAAGAAGCCTTTACCTAGCTTTTCCGCTCTATGCCCACAACAACTTAAGTACTGAGTATTATTCTATCTCTTCTGATTCTTTTTAATTCAAAAAATCCTAACTACTTTATTTAATTTTATAGAGAAGTATCCATACACCAAAAATAATACCTCCACAAAAAAAAGTTACTAAGAAAAGTATGAATGCGGGTATGGTAAAAGTAAGCATGGCGATTTATTTAGCTTCAACAAGCTTCCAAGCCCCTATACCCCCTACTAAGCCCCCTATTATAAACGCGATAAGAAAGCAGAGAATTGTTGCTGGTGTTGTTAAGGTAATCATACTACTTAGTATAAAAAGTTCTAGAGAGTTCTACAAGTAGGTAAGCGGGTTAAGATATCCTGCACGAGGAGCAACTGGCATAGTCATATTAGTACCGCATACCTTACTTCGATAACTTGTAATCTGAACAACGTCCGATGCATACACTGTAAAATGAAGATGAGGGCCGGTACTGTACCCTGTATTACCTGAGAGACCAATCTTTTGTGATGTGGCAACTCTATCTCCTTCTTTGACAAGAATAGAAGAAAGGTGCGCATAAAGAGATGTGAGACCATTTGGGTGTTTTATAAGCACCCATTTACCATAAGAAACTCCAGAACATGAAGCATCGGTATTACCTGTTCCAAGAACCGTTCCTTCTAGCGCTGAGAGAATCGGCGTTCCTACACGAGTACCAAAATCAATACCGTTATGTCCAGAACCGTTATACACTTGTGGATTTTGACTAGCAAAAGGAGTATTACCAAAATACTGCGTAATGATTGGATTCGTAAGCGGATACTTAAGAACCCCTGATCCATATTTAGGAAGCTTGCTCACATCAACAATTGTTTTTAGTTTTGCTTCGATGTCAGACATTTCAGCTTCAAGATCACCTTTCTTCTTCTTACGTTCGGCAACTAATTTCTGATATGCAGATTCTTTGCTTTGAGTTTGTTGTAAGAGACTGCTCTTATCCTTAGAAGTTTCTTCTACCAAATGTTTTTGCTCGGTAAGTGTTTCGTTAAGATCAAGGAGTGTATTTTTATTCTGCTCATACGATGCTTTTTGGATAGCGAGTGATGTCTTTACATCAACAAGAGCTCTCGCTCGTTCGTTAATTGCTTGAGTAATATCAGTAGTTCTCTTTGCGGTATCTAAAGAATCAGAGATGTGAGCTCCATTTCCAAGCGCATCAATGAAGCGCGGAAGTGTGCTTTCGTTACGAACAAGAACACGAAGGGATTCAGAAAGAGATGCTCTTGTTCTCTCAAGAATATCTTCTGTATTCTTAATTTTTGTTTTTGTGAAAGAAATATTTTCTTCTGCTTTTGTAATTCGAAGTTTTGTATACGCAATATCTTTTGCAAGACCTTTTCTCCTTTCTTCTAGCTTTGCAAGTGCTTGCTTGAGAGTCTTAGCTTCTCCTTGAGTCTTACTGATCTTTGTAGTATAGGCCTTAATCTCAGCATCAAGATCTTTGATCTGTTTAGAAAGCTGATCAAGATTACCTTTTAATTGATCAGCGGTCTGCTCCATGTTCTGTGTTGCCTCTTGTGCAACAACACGCTCTAATGGACCATGGTAGATGGTGTAGACAAGACATATGATAAGAATATACAAAGAGCGGTTCATGGAATATAGTACGTATGTGGTTATACCAAAAATTGAAGCACGTGATCAATTCTCTTTGCTGTTTCATTACCACCTAACACAAAAAGAATAGTAAAAGGATCAATAGATTTTTCTTGCCCTGAAAGTGTCATACGAAGTGGCCACAAGACATTACCTTTACCATGTAATTCTGCATATGGCATAAGTAATTCTTTTACTTCTTCTACCGTAGAAAATTCCTTAGACAAGACAATTTCTTTGAGGTATGTGAGGTGCTTTACTGTTTCTTCTTTTGTGCCATTTTTCCATATCACTTTTTGTGTAGATTCTACATTAAATATCGGCGCTTGTAGGAAGAAGTGGAGTTCTGTTTTTTCTATCTCTACAAGCTCTCCAAAATAAGCAATTCGGTCGACAATAGTAGGAAGAAGCTTCTTAAGAAAAGACTCTTCATAGAGAGGAAGGTATTCCTTAACATACGCTAATTGCGTTTCTTGCGAAAGAAGCTTAATATGTTCTTTGTTAAACCAGGTAAGCTTCTCATCATTTAACTTTGCGCCACCTGTGTGAATACGTTCGATACTAAAGGCGTTAATAAGTTCTTCTTTTGTCATGACCTCCTTCTCCCCTCCTGGGTTCCATCCAAGAAACGCAAGGAAGTTAACAATAGCATCAGGAAGATATCCTTCTTTTTTGTATTCAAGGATATCTTTTGCACCATCACGCTTACTTAATTTTTTGTGACCATCAGGACCAAGAATAGGAGGAAGTGTTACAAATACCGGTGGAGTAATTTCAAGAGCTTCATATAAAGACAAAAACTTAGGAGTAGACGCAATAAACTCGTCAGCTCTCATAATATGAGTAACCCCCATAAGAAGGTCGTCAATGATGTGTGCAAAGTTATAGGTAGGATATCCGTCACTTTTGATAAGGATAAAATCATCAAGCGCTTCTTCTCCTGCAGAAAGTGTTCCTCGCACTGCGTCTTCCCAAGTAAAACTTTTTACTGTTGGAACCTTAAAACGAAGTGTTGTCTTGTCGTCCCACTCCCCTACTTTTTCTGGTCGATGATCACGATACAAAAAAACTCTTTTCTCTTCTTCTGCTTTTTTTCTAAGAGCATCAATTTCTTGGAGAGAATATGGATCAGGGTACGCGTATCCTTTTTCTATAAGTTTAAGTGCATACTCTCTGTAAGTATCTAAACGCTCTGATTGAAGATAAGGAGCATGAGGACCACCTTTCTCTACACCTTCATCCCAAGTAATACCAAGCCACTTCAGTGTCTCGACAATATGCTCAATTGAGCCGTCTACTTGTCTTTCTTTATCGGTATCTTCAATGCGGAGAATAAACGTACCTCCATGCTTCTTAGCATACGCCCAAGCGTAAATAGCAGTTCGTGCACCACCTACATGCATAAACCCTGTTGGTGAAGGGGCAAAACGTGTAACTACTTTTTTTGAAAAATCTGATGACATGATATGTGTATTACTTATGACTTAAGGAAATCTTGATGAGTTCGCGAGCTATTACAGTAGCGGAGTTTCTTACATATTCGAATTCTTCAGCCTTTTTTATCATACTATTATAAATATCAGGATTTTCCAAGATACGTGTAATCGCCTGAGTTAAGATGTTTGGGGTTAAATTATTTTCTTCAATCACCGTTGCAAGACCACGAGATGCTATTGTATATGCATTTGTTCGCTGATCTCTACTGATTGTTTCGGGAATAGGGATAGCAATTATAGGAATTCTCCAAAGAATCATCTCGAACATGGAAGACCCTGCGCGTGTAATCACAATATCGATTTTTGGATAGAGAAGTGCGACATCAATAAATCCTTCTACATAGTAATGATCTTTATATGGATGATCCTTGAGAAGCTCTTCTGTTACTTTTTTTACCTCATCAAGATTATCTTTACCTGCTTGATGCACAATATCATAAGTAGAAAGAAGTGCCGGGAGAATTTTGAGAAAGGCATTGTTAATTGTCTGACTCCCTTGTGAACCCCCGAGGACTAAGATAGTAGGGCGGTCTTTTTTTGTATACGTCTTAGTAAAATCATGAGGAGGTAGCACAACATCACGAATAGGTTGCCCTGTTAAAGCAACAATTTCTTTTGGATAAAAACGAGAAGCTTCTTGATACGAAACAGCGACACGGGTAGCGAATCCTCCTGCCCACTTAGTTGTCCTTCCCGGAACAGTGTCACTTTCGTGGACTACAACAGGAATCGAGAGAATGCGCGCAGAGACAAGCACAGGGAAACTCGCATAACCACCTTTTGCAAAAAGAACATCAGGATAAATAGAATACATCTTAACAAGTGCCACAAGACACCCATACGCTGTCTTAAAAAGATCTGCTATATTCTGAAGAGAAAAATAAACACGGAGCTTTCCTGCTGGTATTTCGATAAACTTACAAGATATTGAATAGAGCGCTTGCTCATCGTATGGCTTGTCAGAAAAAAAGAAAATTTCCGGCTGTTCTAGGTTCTGAGCAAATGCTTCTTTTTGAACACGTTCAGCCACCGCAATAAGCGGATAAAAATGTCCTCCCCCTGCTCCTGTAAGTGCAATTTTCATAGATACTGTTCGTGATTTGATTTTGAAATATTAAGAAGTACCCCAAGCTCAAAGAGTGCTACCATAAGCGCCGTTCCACCATGAGAAACAAGAGGAAGCGGTACCCCGGTAAGTGGCAAAAGTCCAAGCATTGAACCGATATTAAGTGTTGCTTGCACAAGAATAATAGAAGTTAATCCAGTGGCAAGCAGACGCCCAAATTGAGTAGAAGAACGCTTAGCAATCCCATACCCCCGCATACTTACTATAGCATAAAGCATAATAAGATACACACTTCCCATGAACCCAATCTCCTCTCCAAGAACTGCAAAAATAGAGTCCCCGATCGGTTCAGGAAGATAGTTGAACTTCTGCACACTCTGCCCAAGACCTCTTCCAGTTAACCCTCCTCCTCCAAGAGCAATAAGGGACTGATTAAGTTGCCAAGAAGAACCTCTCGGGTCGTGACTATTATTAAAAAATGTTTTAACTCGCTCGAGCATGTACGGTCTCACAACGAGCAATAACATAAATCCAAAAAGTCCACAGAAAAAAAGCCACTGTATATGTTTTTTTCTTGCACCACCGACAAAATACGTAATAAAAGAAGAAGCAATCATGACAAGGTATGTTCCAAAATCTGGCTGAGCAAGAAGAAGTGCACTTACCAACGCAATACCAATAAGGTATGGAAGAAATCCGTACCTCCAATCTTTAAAAGCGCTTCGATACTTTGTACACCAGTATGCAACGATTGCAATGAGAGCAAATTTAAGAAGTTCACTTGGTTGTGCAGAGAGTGGCCCTATATCAATCCACCTGTGTGCACCTCCATGGTATCGAGAAAGACCAGGTACAAACACAAGCGCGGTAACAAGTAATCCAAAGAAAAAAAGCACGTATGCAAACCTCTCATAGAGACGATAAGGGATACTCATTCCCACATAAAGAGCAATGCTTCCTCCAAAAAGAGCAAATACGAGCTGGTTCTTAATCACTGAAAAGAACTTGATTTCATTACTTGCAAGCACTCCAAGTGCAGCAGACCCGAAGAGTACAAGACCGCTTAATAACAAAATAAGTATCGTAAAAAGAAGAGGTTTGTCGACCTTGCCTAGCATATTCGTTAGCTTATAAGCGTTAAGACGACACCAAGAATAGCACACATATATGACACAACCCAATATCTCATTACAATGCGATATCTAGGCCAACCCTTAGCCTCAAAGTGGTGATGAAGTGGTGCAACCAAAAATAGTTTCTTCTTAAAAAATTTCTTCCAAAAGAGTTGAAGTATTACTGAGGACGTTGTAACAATGAGAGGAAAAGCGATAACAAGTAAGTACAGTACCGCATTAGTGAGAAACACAATGACAGAAAGTGCAAGCAGTATTGCCATAATCCCTGTCTCACCCATCATAAAAGAAGCTGGTGGAATATTAAACCACAAGAATGCCATAATTGCTCCCGCGATGACAAAACACAGCGCTGAAATATCAATCTGATGTTGTGTAAACGCGATCGCACCATATGCAGAAAAGATAGCAGAAAAAATACCACCAGAAAGACCGTCAATACCGTCAATAACACTTGTTGAAAAAAGCGCAACAGTAACAATAACAAAAAAGAGGATAAAAATAAGCCCGCTTAAATGTAAGTCTCCATAAAAAGGAACATACACCGAGGATACTCCTAGCTTAGTATAAAACCAAAGCCCTGCAAAAAGCCCCATAGAAGAAACCGCGAAGAGTCGCACAGGAAAGGAAAGACCTCCTCCTACGTAACTCCCTACTTGTTTGAATACACGAGACACAAGAAGATCATCAAGACCACCAACACATGCTCCTACTAGCATACCCATAAGTGGTAGCCATGTCTGCTTACGAGAAATAAAATCAAGTTTCTCAGTAAGAAGCGTCGGATGTAACTTAGAGAGAAGCCACACGACAATTGCTGTTACAAAAACAGAAAGCCATACAACAATACCCCCCATACGGAGAAGATGTCGCTCCTCATCATTATGAAGCGTTGCAGTAATAGACGCTTCCTTACCATCGATTGTCTTACTGACACTTTTCTTTTTCCAAACCTTAAAATGCTCAAGCACACGTATCACTGTTGGTGCCACAAGAATACCAAAAAGAAACGAAATAATTGCAGGAAAAAGTACTTTAATTGGGTCAAGAGAAAGCATAGACATACAATCGCTATTATAGCATAAAAGAATGGCTTACTGGACACTTTTAATAAGGGCTGTGTAAAGTGCCTGTACATCCCTAAACCTCCCTTCCCTTGTAGAACCAAGGACCACTATTACCACAGGTCTTCCAAGTGTTACATCTACCACAACACCGAGATTTCCTCCTGCAAGATCAGTAAACCCTGTCTTCGAGCCTTCAGCACCTGGATATAATTCTATCTCTTGATTAGTATTTGGAATACCCACAATCCTTGTCTTATTAACAGTAAAGTTTTGGCGTTTCTTTGTTGTGGCATCTAATATGTCAGGAATTTCTTGAAGCGCAACCCCAAAAAGCTTAGCAACATCAAGTGCCGAACCAAGTCCTCCAATCTTTCCATGTTCATCAAGACCTGCAGGGTCTGTAAAAGTAAGCCCAAGCTTAAGATTCTTTGCTTCGGTGTTCATAACGTCAACAAAAGAACTCCCTTTATAATTTTTTGCAACAGCATGAGCTCCATCATTGGAAGAAAAAACAAGTGTATATTTAAGAAGTTCATCAAGGTTCCATACTTGTCCTTTTTTTAAACCAAGATCATACCCGCCTTCAATTGCATCTGGAGTAATAACTACAGATGGAAAGGCATCTTTATGTCTTACTGCGGTCACTGCTGTCATCACCTTAGTAATACTTGCAAGAGGGAGAGTGTCTGTTGCATGAGAAGAAGCAATTACTGTTCCGGTAAGAAGATCATATACCACATAAGCCTTTGCAGAGACAGGCACTTGTTCAAAAGCAGTTGTGGTAAACGTAAGAGAAGAATCTTTTTGATGTTGTGAAGGTTTTTGAGAGATAACAGGATAACCGTAAAGGATTGTAAGAAGGACCGAGCACAGAACAATCACCACCGAAGAAAAAATAAGTGAACCGAATAAGGCAATATAGGTCACGCGCTCATGTTTTGGATGATAGTGGTTCATACACAAAAAAATAATAGACACTAGAGCGTCCTCTCTTGTAACTTAGCAAGAAGTTCTGTGTGCATCTTCTGATATTCTGGTAATTCTTCAATTTTTGTAACACCAAGATGCTTGAGTGCTTCACTTGTAAGCGAACACACTTCTCCTACTCGCGTGATAAGCCCTCTGACAGCAAGGGTGCGTATTGACTGAGAAGACTGTACGCCACGTATATACGAAATTTGTTCTCTTGTAGGGTAGCCAAGATATGCAACAAGTGCAAGCACTTGAAGAGAAGCAGGTGTAAGCTCCCCCTCTAAATCAAGCTTAGTCCATGAAGAAACTAAACTTGCCTGTTCTTGTTTAGTTGTGATTGCAACACCGTCATTGCTCACCATGAGGGTAAGCCCTATCTTTTCTAACTCAGAAGTAACAAAGGGAAGGTTCTGAACAATTTCTTCTTTTTGAATACCAAGAAAATCCGCCAACTTCTTGAGAGGAACAGGATCTCCTGAAAGAAATAGTAGTGTAATAACTTTTTCGAGCATATATATATATGTTCTTAGTGTATCATGAGGTAGTTGATAGACCTTGGGTAGAAAGAGGGGCAGTCTCTACTCCTTGCAATTCTTGTGATTCTTCTTTTGTCACCTTCTCTTTTTCTTCTCCTTGTGTAGAGCTTGGAGGGGCAGGTAAAGGACTTGCTTCTGGTGTAGAAACCACCAAAGAAGGAGCGCTTTCTTTTATATTCTCTTCTTCGTGTTGTGCGTCTTCTTCTTTATTAGGAGAAACATTTTCTTGAGAAGAAGAGGTAATCGTAACATCACCGGATGCATCTTGATGAGCATCAACCCTTCCTGACTTCACAAGTTCGAGAAGTGCAATAAAAGAGACAATGAGAATTTTTTTCTGTTCTTCTTTTGTCTTGCCGTCACCTGCGAGCGTGGAAAGTTTTACAACATCAACCTTCTGGATACGTTCAAGAAGGTTTTCGATCACATTTTCAATACGGAGCGCTTGTTCAACATCTACTTTTACTAGACTTTTAGGGACAACAAACGACTGAAGTGTAAGCGACATAATCGACTGAAGAAACACAGGAGTAACTCTCTCATCTGGAACAAAAACATGCACATCTTTAGGAAACACATATGACCTCGTATACAAAGGCATTTTATTATATTCTTTATTGATTAAAGCGACACCTTGTGAAAGTAATTTGTAGAGCTCAAGTTTAAATTCAAGATCGTGTATCTGCTTCTCTTCTTCTTCTGTATACTCAACACCAGGCAAAAGAGACTTTGCCTTCATCAGCATAAGCGTGGAAGCAACAACAATAAACTGAGAAATATCTACCGTATCTTTTTTTGGAAGACTCTTAATATACAGAATGTACTCATCAGCAACCTGTGCAAGAGAAAATTCGGTGATAGAAAGCTTCTTCCCCTCAATAAGTTCAAGAAGTTTAGTATAAGGCCCCTCAAAACGGTCTAATTTTATAGTAAATTCCATTACCTCTAGTATACCTCATGTAGATACACTTACTTTGTTGATAGGGCAAAACCAAAACTAATACTATCTCAAAACTTCGAACACTCTTGGGTCATTTCCTCCATCTATCTTAAAAACAACAACACCGCCTAACTTATACAGTTTTGCGAGTTTTATCTTATCAAGAATTGCTTGCGCATCAGAATACCAGACAAGATATTGCTTATATGAACCAAGCGCTTCACCATTTACTCCGGTTGATGTTGAATAGACAAAATGAAGTTCGCCTGCTTGATTACGTGTAGGAGATTGTCCTGTACTCTTAGCAAGCTCAACTGAGTAATTATAATTCATGGAACCAATCTTTTTATAGAGATACCCTCCTGTTGACGTGGAAGTCTTGATCTCATACTTGTATCCGTAGGTTGGTACACCAATGATAATTTTTTTTGCAGGGATATCCCAAAGCGCTACCGTAATAATTTTTTTTACCCATTCGATATCAGCAACCGGCGCATAGAGAGTACCTGTATCTTTATACTGATTAGTAAGCTTCGCATCATCAGTCATCTGATCATACGCCATAAGTCTCACCTGGTCACATGCCTTACCAATTACTTTGTAATCATTTGCATATTCAACCTTTGAAAGCACTTCTTTGGAAGTGGTGGCATACCTACTATCTGGCGGGGTGCGTGGCTCAATAGTACAAATAAGTTGCTTCTTTTCTTTATGAAGCGCTGTCGAAAGCTCTGTAAGAAACGCCGAAAAATAAGGCTTACTTTCAGCAATCTTAGCTTCGTAATCAATATCAATGCCATCAAATTTATTTTTCTTCACAAGTGCAACAATTGCTTTTACGTGGGCTTGTCGTTTCTTTTTATTAGAGAGAAGTGTATATACCGCTTTTTTCTCGGAAGAAGAGTTTGGGTATGAAAGAATGCTTGGATAGACTTTTACTTTCTTTTTCTTTGCTTCAGCGATGAGAGAAGTCCAAGGCTCTTCTTCTATCTTAAGAGCGTTCTTAATTGTGCCATCGTTTTGTAATTCATATGCAAAGGGGCTTATTTGTGTAAGCACATCAAGATTAGGAAGCGTTGTACTCGCACCTTCAGTCTTTTTCCAATAAGGAATCCACGCACCTTTTTCAAAAGAGGCACCATAAGAAAAAGTGCTTAGTGAAAGAAAAATGAGCACAAAAATACTACTATGCTTACGTATGGACATATTTCTATACTACCACAAAAAACAAAGGCCCGCTTTGCGTAGCGGGCCTACTTCTTCGATGGTGATATCATCCTTGTGTCTCGGCGGATTCAAAAACCCAACCGTTAGTCTCTCCAGAGAAGACATAAGCCAACCTATCTCCTCGCAAAAACTTTTTTGCTTTCTTTCGGAAAGAAGCAATCAATGAGTTGCACTGCTCTTCCGTAAGCTCTGGGGCTTTTTTGATTTTTTTGATTACTCGTTTACATGTTATGTTCTCTTGAGAAACAATGTACTCAAGAATCACAAGTGACCCTTCCTTTTTCTTGTCTTCTGGAAAAATCTGTGCAGAAGAAGAAAAAGAAAGCAGGGTTGCAAAAAGCATAGCAAAAATCTTGAACATTTTGGTTCCTTCCATTTTTTGATTCCCAAAACTAATAATTATACTACATAATATAATACTTTTTGTCAATCAAAGTTAAGAAGAGCGACGCCTACGGCGTCGCTCTTCTCTTGCAACCTCATTCCTCATTCTTCATTCCTCACTCCCTAAACCTACTTCCCCTTCACTTCTATACCAAGCTCACGCATGGTTTTTTGGCTTGCAGGGGCCGGAGCCTGCATGAGGAGGTCCTTACCCTCACCTGTCTTCGGAAATGCCATTACTTCGCGAATATTAGGCTCATTAAGAAGTATCATAAGGAAGCGATCAAGCCCCCACGCAATACCTCCGTGTGGAGGAGTGCCTGAGCCAAGCGCGGTTAGCATGTGCCCGAAGTTTCTTTCGATGCGTTCATCATCATACCCCATAATCTCGAACACTTTGCGAAGCATTGCAGGATCATGAAGACGTATTCCACCGCCACCAATCTCATACCCATTGAGTGCAACATCATACTGTGTTGATACGATATCAGCAATATTCTTTTTTTCAAGAAGCGACTGCTTCCATTCATCTTTGACACCAGTGAATGGGTTATGAGTAAAGGTCCACTCTCCTGTCCCGTCCACGTTATCTTCTCCTGTCTTTTCGAATGCCGGAAAATCAACAACCCAACAGAATGCAAGAAGATCAGGATCATTCTTATCATTACGAATATCAGGCTTATCAGATCCATACTTCTCCATCACCTCTTTATAGGTAAACACAGGGAACGGCACTTGTTGAATACGCTTCTTAGGGAAAAGTTTTTGTACGATTGTAATAAGCAATTCTTCATTCACCCTCATTACATCTTCGCGCTTCACAAAACTCATCTCAAGGTCCATCTGAGTGAACTCTGGTTGACGATCACCACGAGTATCCTCATCACGCATACATTTTGCAATCTGGAAGTATCGTTCAAATCCAGAAGACATGAGAAGTTGCTTATACTGTTGTGGTGATTGTGGAAGTGCATAAAAATTCCCCTGCCAAATACGCGAAGGCACAAGATATGACCGTGATCCTTCGGGTGTCGGGTTAGTAAGAAGTGGTGTCTCTATTTCAAAAAAGTTCTGCTTATCAAGCTCATCGCGAATCATCTTAATTACCTTATGTCGCATAATCACATTATCTTGAAGTCTCTTTCGACGAAGATCAAGATACTTTTTCTCAAGTCTTACTTCTTCGTTTACCTCATAACCACTAGTTGAGATATCAAATGCTGGGGTGGTTGCCTCATTAAGAATTGTGATAGTAAGAATTTCAAGCTCAATGTCACCATTAAGGGTATCTGCTTTGACATTCTTCTCTGGACGCTTATTAACCTTAGCCTTAACCTCAACAACCCACTCAGGGCGAACCTTCTCAGCAACTTCTTTTGCTTCTGTGTGAAAAGGTAGAGCAACTGCTTGCACCTTCCCTGTTACATCACGAAGATCAAGGAAGATCATCTTCCCCTGATCACGACGCACATCGATCCAACCCTGTACAGTCACCTCTTGTTCAACATGTGAAGAAAGGTCCTTGCAATATATTCTAGTCATAAAGTAAAAGTCCGTACATAGAGCACTTCACAAAACTACGAAGTATTCTATGTACGGACGATTACGGGAACCGCGGTGCCACCGTACCTTGCCACTTAGTGTGACCACTCTTGTTTTTATTAAATAAGGCTCCGGATTTGTCAGTTCCATCAACGCTTAGATCATACTAACACACTTTGCATAAAGTAAACAAGTTAACTCAATCTCAAAAAAGAGAAAATGAATTTATGGGATGTGTAAGAAAATAGCAATCTTGTACAGCAACGTTAAAATCGGGAAAAAAATTTTATCAGCAAAAGTTAGTTTAGACTGTGTCACAGGAAAATCCCAACTCAAGTTAGCAGTCGCCCAATTTTCTCCAGAAAAATAAAGTGCGGAGACAAGCAGTAAAGCACTAAAACAGATTATGAACAGCGTAATAATTTTAACCTTTTGATATTTTTTCATATTTAAAAACTTACTGTATTTTTTTATTCTTTCTTTTAAAAAAATATGATGATACTACTATAACCCCACCACGCCCCTCACCTCCCTCATCATCCTCTCTGCCTTCTCATTTGCCTTTCTCTTGCCTTCTTCTAAAATTGCATAGACCTCTTCTTGGTGCGTTTGATAGTAGTCATACTTTTCTCTCATTGGACCAATATAGCGAAGAAGATCTGCAAGCAAAGATTCTTTTGCTTCCTTGTACGATAGCCCACCTTCTTCGTAGCGTGCACGTAATACTCTACCCTCTTCTTCATTTAAGAAAAGTGTATGAATCTTATAAACACTATTCTCATCTGGATTCTTCTTGTCTTCTGGGCGGGCACTATCAGTTACAATACCCATCACAGCCTTCTTAATTTCTTCATCAGTTCCAAAGAGTGGAATCACATTACCATAGCTCTTACTCATCTTCTGCCCATCTGTTCCTGGCACAACCGCAACATCTCCAATTACGTATTCTTTTGGTGCTTTGAAAAGTTCAATATTATACGCACGATTAAACTTACCCGCAATCTCACGAGTCATCTCGATATGTTGAATCTGGTCTTTACCAACAGGCACTACATCTGCGTTATACATAAGAATATCTGACGCCATAAGCACAGGATACGTGAAGAGTCCTACATTTGTCTCGAGACCTTTTGCTTGCTTATCTTTATATGAATGAGCCAACTCAAGCATCGCCATTGGCGTCACTGTCGAGAGCATCCAAGCAAGTTCAGTATGAAGTGGCACATCAGACTGTCTAAAGAGTGTTACTTTTGAAACATCAAGACCGCATGCAAGGTAGGCACACGCAAGTTGAAATGTGCTCGTACGGCGAGCTTCTCTATCAGTCAGACTCGTCATCGAATGATAGTCTGCAATAAAAATATAGGCATCGAATTCTCCACTATTTGAAAGAGTAATATTCTGACGCATTGCACCAAAATAATTTCCAAGATGGAGGGTACCACTTGATTGAATGCCTGATACAAGAGTTTTTTTCTTTTCCATAGTCAAAAGTATACCACACAATATTTGGTCACGTTTTTTAGATTATTTAATTAGCTTCTCTTCCTTTTCAATAAATCTTCCCGCGTAGGATCCAACAATAATACCTATAATAGAAAACATAAAACCTATAAAAGTACTAGGTACTGCGGTTCCGGCTTTGTCAGCAAGAAGCCATGTAGATACTCCGAACACGATAGAAACAAAAGCTCCAAAACTATTAACTCGAGAAGAATAGAGGCCAAAAGCAAGTGGTGCAAATCCAGCAACAAGAGTAATAGAATATGCGCTTCCAACAAGTTCATAAATATGTGCGTCAGGGTTATATGCAAGAAAAACTCCACCGATAGCAACCACAATCACACCGATCTGAATAATATACATACGAAGCTTGTCACTCATCTCCTTGAAGAAAGGTTTGATAATATTTTCGGAGAGAAGTGTTGCTGGTGCAAGAAGTGCACCGGATGCGGTAGACAAAATCGCTGAGATGAGTGCGCCAAAGAAAAGTATCTGGAGAAGCGCACTTGTATGCTCACGAATCAGTGTCGGGATAAGAAGTTGCGAATCATTCTTAAGTATCTCTGGATAAAGATGCCCTGCAATCGTTGCAATCATGATAGGAATCATTACTACTGTAAAATAAAGCAACCCCCCGAAGACAGAAGCAAGCATACTTTCCTTTTCATTCTTAGCACTCATAGCACGTTGATAAATATCTTGTTGTGGAATGCTTCCGAAGCCTTGCGTCATAAGCGCAGTAAAGAACACAACCCACGCGAGCATGGAATCAGTCTTAGGAAAAATATCAAGGTGTCCTGGAGGAACAATCTCGAAGAATCCTGAGACACCGCCTACAAGAGGAAGAACTGACACAAGAATAGCAAGAAGACCAATAAGAATAATCGCAGACTGTACCGTATCATGAAGCGCAACTGAGACCATGCCTCCAAGTACGGTGTAACATGAGACAACAACAGCAGAAACTATCACCCATGAAGTGATAGAGAGTATAGGAATAATCGTATGGAGTACAACTCCAAGTGCAAGGAACTGCGCAGCAACCCATCCGAAGTAGCTCACAATAATCACAGATGATAGGAAGAGTGCAATGATTGTATTGTAACGATCCTTGAAATAGTCACCGATAGTAAGAAAATTAAGGCGATACAACTTCCTATTAAAAAAGATACCAGAAATAATAAGACAAAGCCCTGCCCCAAAAGGATCTTCAAGCACATTAGAGAACCCTCCTTCTGCGAACTTACTTCCAGCACCCAAGATACTCTCACTTCCAAACCACGTTGCAAACACTGTTGAAAGTGCCATATAAAAAGGAAGCGATCTCCCAGCAAGCACATAATCCTCTGAGTTCTTCACCTTTCGCGCAGCGTAGACACCGATCAAAATCATTACAAGCGCATACACAAGCACTGATATTGCAAGAATCATAAGCAATTAATTATTTGTTGATATATAAAATAGTCTAACAAAAAGAAAACACAAAGCAATGCACTTTGTGTTTTCTTGTAGAATTACCCACAGATACTATAGTCCTTCTTCACGAAGACCTTGGATGTAGCTCTCTGCTTTTCTGGAAAGTTTCTTAGGCATCGCAATATGAAGCTTCACAAGCGCATCCCCTCTTCTTCCTTTTTCATGAACATGAGGGACACCTCGACCTTTTACACGTAATGTCTCACCTGGCTGAGCACCTGGTGCCACGTCGATAGTAATAGGACCATCAAGTCCATCAATAGTATGACTTACACCAAGAAGCGCATCAGTGAGCTTGATCTCGTGATTGATAACAAGATCATGTCCTTCTCTTTTCCAAAGCTTATGAGAAATCACGTTTACCTTTACATACAGATCTCCTGAGACACCTTGAGCAATAGCCTCTCCCATTCCTGTCATTCTAATCATTTCACCATTTGAAATACCTGCAGGAACTGAGATAACCACATCTTCACGCTTGTTGTAGACACCGTTACCTTTACAAGTAGAACAACGCTCTTCAGGAACTTGCCCGACACCGTTACAAGTAGTACAAGTCCTTACTGTCTGGAAATTACCCATGAATGTTTTCTTTACATCGTGCATCTTTCCTTGACCGTTACAAGTAGCACAAGTTTTTTTCTTGCTTCCATGTTTTGCTCCTGTACCATCACATACTTCACATGTAGAAACTTTTGTAATCATTACCGTACGCTCAGTACCAAACACTGCTTCAGTAAAAGGCACATCAATCTCAAGAGAGATATCTCTCCCTCTCTTCTGACGAGATCCACCGCTAAAACCACCTCCGAACATATCACCAAAGATATCGCCAAGATCACCGAAATCGAACTGCATATCGCTGAAGTCTCCTTGATTAAATCCACCGAAGCCCCCAAACCCTCCGAAGCCGTTTCCGTTTCCTCCTGCTCCGTTAAAGGTCTGTCCGTAGGTATCGTATTCCTTACGCTTCTTATCATCAGAGAGTGTCTGATATGCTTCATTAACCTCTTTGAACTTAGCTTCATCTCCACCTTTTTTGTCTGGATGATATTTCGCTGCTAATTTATAAAACGCCTTCTTAATTTCTTCTTTTGAAGCGCTTTTACCAACTCCCAAAACATCATAATAATTCTTTGACATAGATAGTATCTATACTAGCATGTTTACAAAAAGAGGCAAGAAAATAATTGACCTGTAACGTATTTTGTTGTAGTGTTATCTCAGATTCTTTCTATTTTCTACAGAATAGAAAGAAAACCCCCTTGAAACTTCAAATAGAGATGGCAACATGAACACAATTCTCCCCTCTTTGCTTGGCTTTAGCAATGGAATAAACACTGATTTTGCTTTTGCGGTTGAATACACAGAAGAAAGTGTGCGACTCTTTCTCGTTAATAAAGCTCCTTATCGTCCGGTAATTCGTGGTGAGGAATTTCTTTCGGCAATACAACGAGGTAAGTTAAAAACAAAAGCAGGCACTCCTCGTTTTACTGGAAGGTTTTTCCAGGATTGCTTTTTTGAAAAAGATGCGGTAAATGACTGCCTTGTTGTGTTGAAAGAGTTTCCTTACAAAGAAGGAGCAAGTTCTACAGTAGAGATTTTTGCAACAAGACATGAAATCAACACTGACTCACTTCTTCTTACTCATTTTGAAAAACTTGAAGAAGAGGAACTGCAGGAACAACTCACAGAACTTGTTATGATGTGGGAAAACACGTTTATATCTCGTCTCACAAGAGAAGGGGTAGTAATACAACCCACAACAAAACCATCTTCTAACCCTACGGAAAGAACAAGAAGAAGGTTTGAATATCTTGTGCGATTATTTCGAAGGCTATTCGATCTATCATGCAAAGAGCATGCTATAAGAATAGGTATACCTACCATAAAAATTCATAGGGACACGATATTTGGGGAGGAAAGCAAGCTCTTTATTGCTTTCGACAAAAGTGGGGCAAGATCACCTCAATTCACCGGACTCAGATTCCCTGCTTCATTTATCAACAATGCAAACCTTTATTCCATTCTTCTTGGTGAAGGCCTTGCTTTTGATGAAAGGTTCCTCAGG
This sequence comes from uncultured Candidatus Saccharibacteria bacterium, assembly GCA_964510805.1. Classification (GTDB taxonomy): domain Bacteria; phylum Patescibacteriota; class Minisyncoccia; order Phycocordibacterales; family UBA5272; genus UBA11704. The sequence goes on along the minus strand of CAZEDG010000001.1, from coordinate 88,688 downwards.
AATCTTGGGGTTATCTGAAGCCAATCACCACATGCACGGAACAACTCCGTGCATGTTTTTTTACCCCTCTAAAAACTTGACTAACTACAAAAAAATAGTTAGTATGCAAATAATAGCTCATTTTAGGAATACTGCCATGCAAACACTTATGTGTGATGCGGTGGATCCTAAAGGGACCACTGTACGAGAAGATGCTTTTCTTTTCCAAGCACAAAATACGAAGGCACATCTTGTCATCGCTTGTGTCTTGCCTCCTGAGAAACTTCGTGTTCCACGGGAAGCATTCTTATCTAATGTAGAAGGTGAGAAAGCTTCGAGTTTTATCCCAACAAGAATACGCTCAAGTTACGGTTTCTCTGATAAAGAACTAAAACTCGCGCTCTGTGTCTCTCTTTTCAAAAATGGGAACAGCAGAACACGAGGGAGAATTTTCCTATCGGAAGTAATTCTTCGTGGACAGTTTTGTCATGAAGAGTTTCAAGAGCTTGATTTCTTTAACCCTATGAAGGTATTCATCGAAACTGTCTTGGAAGAAAACGAGGCTCTGCGGGGGGAGATACCGAGCAAGGAAAAAAGCTTCTTGGAATACTTCTTCTGGATCTGCTATTGCTGACGCGACAACTCAACTCTTTAACTATGTAATGTCTGGGTATGCTATGAGACATAGGATACCCGTCATTTCAAGAAAAGATGATGACGAGCAAACCTTCTATGGTGTGAGGAGGTGTCAAGCGGAGTTCACGGCCCCTCTTAGGAACGGCAGGTCACTTATCAACATAATTAACATTGTAACAAGCCTAGCACGCGAAGATTCATTTTTCACCATAGAAGATCTTCACGCACTTGGCATTGAATGTGAAGCAGTGTAGAGATTAACACCCTCTACACTGCTTTTTCTTTTTATGTACATAACAAAAAACCAACCTACATTGAGATTGGTTTTTTGTTTCAAAAAATAGAATTAGCTTTGCTTTTCTCCGTCAGTTTTTGGTTCTTCGGTAGAACCCTCTGCCTGTGATTCAGTCTGTGTAGCATTATCATTCGAAGTCTTCATTGCTTCACCGATCTTCATCATGGTATCTGAAAGAGATTGGGTTGCTTTCTTGATTACTTCGATATCAGTAGAATCTTTTGAGCTCTTAAGATCAGCAATAGACTTCTCTACTTCGGTCTTAAGCGTATCAGGAATCTTACCTTCTGCGTCACGAAGCGCTTTCTCAGCGGTATGGACCATAGCATCAGCCATGTTCTTAGTCTCAATAAGTTCCATCTTCTTCTTATCTTCTTCGGCGTGAGCGTCAGCATCTTGTTGCATACGCTTAATGTCATCATCAGAAAGACCAGATGAAGCCTCGATACGTATAGACTGTTCCTTACCTGAAGTCTTGTCCTTTGCTTTAACATTTAGGATACCGTTTGCATCAATATCAAAGGTTACTTCTACTTGAGGGATACCGCGTGGTGCAGGTGGAATACCATCGAGAATAAACCGTCCGAGTGACTTATTATCAGAAGCGAGTGGACGTTCACCTTGTGTAATATGAATCTCAACAGAAGTCTGGTTATCTGATGCAGTTGAGAACACTTGTGACTTAGCAGTTGGAATAGTTGTGTTCTTTTCTACAAGCTTAGTTGCAACACCACCCATAGTCTCAATACCAAGAGAAAGTGGAATCACGTCAAGAAGGAGTACATCCTTTACATCCCCTTGAAGTACTCCTGCTTGTACTGCTGCGCCAAGAGCAACTACTTCATCTGGATTAATAGAACGATTAGGTTCCTTGCCGAAGAGCGCCTTAACCGCTTCTACGATCATCGGCATTCTTGTCTGGCCTCCAACCATCACGATCTGATTGATCTCTTCTTTCTTAAATGGAGAAGCTTCGAGTGCTCGTCGTGTAATCTCAATAGAACGATCTACGAATTCCTTCGCAAGTTCCTCAAGCTTTGCACGTGTCATCTTCATAAGAAGGTGCTTAGGTCCATCTGCTCCTGAGGTAATAAATGGAATATTAATCTCCACTTCCATCTGTGTAGAAAGTTCATGCTTTGCCTTCTCCGCAGCTTCATCAAGACGCTGTAGCGCAAGAGGGTCTCCGGTAATATCAATACCCTGATCCTTCTTGAACTCACTTGCAATATACTGCACAAACTTCTGATCAATGTCACGACCACCAAGATGAGAATCTCCGTCGACAGACTTAACCTCAACAACACCATCACCTACTTCCAAAATAGAAATATCAAAAGTTCCTCCTCCGAAGTCATACACTGCAAGCTTCTCATTCTTCTGTGAGTTGAAGCCGTACGCAAGCGCTGCAGCTGTTGGTTCAGGAATAATACGCTTAACATCAAGACCAGCTATCTTACCTGCATCAATAGTAGCTTGACGCTGGGTATCATTGAAGTACGCAGGAACCGTGATTACCGCTTCTGTCACCTTCTCCCCAAGCTTAGCCTCAACATCAGCCTTAATCTTCTGAAGAATCATCGCAGAAACTTCCTCAGGACGAAGATCTTTACCACCAAGAGTAATAAGCACTCCATCGTTGTCACCTTTTTTGATTGCATACGGCACACGAGGAATATCAGACTGTACCTCTTTGTCAGAATATGAATGCCCCATAAAGCGCTTAACACCGTATACGGTATCCTTAGGGTTAGTCACAGCCTGACGCTTCGCAATCTGCCCTACAGAACGTTCATTGTTCTTGTTAACAGAAACAACAGAAGGGGTTGTACGGTTACCTTCTAGGTTCTCAATAATTTTTGGCTGTCCGCCTTCGATAATCGCAACTGCTGAGTTAGTTGTTCCAAGATCGATTCCGATAATTTTTGACATAATATAAATTCAGTTAATAGTTAATGGTTGATAGTTAATAGAAAAAATCTACTGCTTAGTGTAGTGACCAATATGGACACGAGCTGGACGCAAAATAGTATCATGCATCTTGTAGCCATTCTGGAGAATTTTAACTACTTTATCGTTATCACTCTCATTCTCAACAGAAACAGACTGCATCGTCTCATGAAGCATTGGGTCAAACATGTCGCCAATTTTTCCAAATTGTTGCACTCCTTCTTTTTCTAGAATGGAACGAAATTGTGAGAAAATATACTCAATACCAATACGCCACCCTTGATCAACTTTTTCCCAAGCTTCTTTATTAGCTTGAGCCATATCATAGGCATCAAGAACAGGAAGTAATTCTTCTATAAATCGCTTCGTTGCAAACTTGCGATCACTTATACGAAGTGCTTCTACTTCTTTTTTATAATTAGCATAATCTGCACGAGCGCGAACACTCTGATCTAGGTAGTCTTGCTTTTCTTGCTCAAGTAGCTTGATCTTGTCCTGTAACTTCTTAAGTTTAGCTCGAACATCTTGCTCACCATCTTCATTCACTTCTTCAAAAGAAACATCGTCCTCTGTAGGATTCCCCTCTTCTGAAACATCTAGAATTTTTTCATTGTGGTCATCATTCATATCAATTCTAAATTTTCAATTGTAAAAATTAATAATCAAAATACTTTACGGCAATCAGTCTGTCAATCGTGTCTTTCTGTCAGTTATTCGGGTACTCTATGTGTATAATGTATTTAGAAAAAAATGTCAAGAACCTCTAAAAAAGCAAACCGCACGGAAGGTTCCGTGCGGTTGATTCTTAAAAATCAAACAAAGTCAGAAGATATCAATCGTCTAGCGTTGACACCATGAAGATCACAAACCTGTTGGATAACTTCATCCAAACATTGTTTTTCAGGATGCCGAAAAATAGTTATTCCATGACCAGAAGATCCCCAATCAACAGAAACCAAATAAAGAATATTTCTATGGCCGTAACTTTGTTGAGTGATCGCTTCAGACCAGATCTTTCCTTCTTGACGTTCATGACATTTGACAAGGACGTTAAAACTGTCACAAAAATGACTTGCTACAGACCAAAGCAAAAAACCTGTCTTGTCTGAATTTTGGGAAAGAACCAACTTAAGGTCCGACATGTCCTGATTCACCTTGATACGGTCACCATCATCTCTGTTATAATGGTTATTAACCGCCCAAAGCCAAGGAAAATCTTCTAGCAGTCGTTTTATAACAGCATTCTTACGTTGAATCCATTTATCAAAATCTCCTACATAATCTCCTTGATTCTGACTCTTCTGTGGTTCAAAAGGTTTCTTGAAGAAAGCAAACATTTCCACTCCTTATGAGCATCCGCTCAATTAACCCATCCAGGTACTAGGATGTAGTAAATACACTACACTTTTTAAGTAAGTTCGTCAAATTTAAAACCAAAAACACCTTACATGTACAAGGTGTTTTTGAAAATATAAGTAAAGCGATATCTTAACGCTTGCTCCATGTAGGAGACTTACGAGCCTGATTTTTATAAAGTTAATCTATAAACTGATAAAATTGTAGAGCTTGCTGTTTCTTCTGTTTTTAAAATAAAAAATGTAGAAGAAGAGATATCACTCACCCTAAAATCACTTACATTTTCTGTTATTATTTTTTTATTACACATAAGGCTATTTTTCAGAGTGGTTTTATCAAAAATAATATAACAAAGTCCGTTATCAATATTACTTGAAATTATTTTCATGAAATCAATATTTGATCCAATCATTTCTGAGTCATAAAAAGTTACAATATCTTCTGTCAAATTATCTCGAACACTATAAAGGATTTTACCATTAATTTCTTTAACATTAATATAATCTATATAATTTATATTATTTTTTGTAACAATAAGATCATCTCCAACAAAAAGCTTCTTCTTGTCAGCGTTATAATCACTTATAACATAAGATATCTTATTTCCGACTGGTTTAATATCAGTAATATTATCTGCAGTTACTATTTTTTTATTATTATAAAAAAGATTTTTTTTACCATATTTAGTACTTACCACATAAGCCAACTTGTTAGAGATGTTATATATCTCTATAGAATCATCTGTAATAATTTTTTTACCATCATAAAAAAGAGTTTCTTTCGTTGTGTAATCACTAGCAAAAAACCCTTCACTTGGAGTATGTTCCTTGTCGAGATAACCAAAAGTAACATAAGCAAGTTTATCTCCAACTTCTAAATAACTTAGAATTTCATGAGCAGAGAGAACCTTTTGATCATTATAAAACAAGGTATCTCCGATTTTTCTGCTTTCAGAAGTTATATATGAGAAACCGCCACTTGTTTTTTTAACATTTTTTATATATGGGGCTTCTATAATTTTCTTTCCTTTATAAAAAAGGATTTTTTGTTGAAAATTTTTACTATTAAAAACATAGGAAATATCACCATCTATTTCTTGCACGTCAGAGATAGTGAAAAGTCCTGTTGGTGCCACTACTACCCAATTTCTTCCAAAAAATAAAAACTCCTGATCATTTTTAAAATCAGTAACGAGATATACTAAATTTTTTGCTATTTCTTTCACAAAAGAAACGCCTTCTTCTTTCAGCTTTTCATTATTTAAAAATAATGAGCTTTTATGATTAGCTTTAACTATATAAGCAATATCCCCAGAAGACAGCAATAAAATTGTACCTAAATATGCTTTTGCGGCATCACTTGCTTCTTCAAGGTTTTCTATTTTAGCATTAACTGTTATTTGGTTCATTAGCACTAAATCAGTCCTCAATTCAGGGTTTTCTATTTCTACAGCAGTAGAAATAGAACTACTTTCAGCAGAACTTGATGCTTGTATTTTTTTAGCCCCTACCAATCCTTTCGTGGTATCAGCCCAGAGTTCTCTAATGTTATTTTTATTTACAATATAAACAATAGTCACTAAAGCAAATAACATTACAAACAAGATTAATGAAACAGAAAAAGATTTTTTCATATATTTAAATATATAACAAAACCACTTAACCGTAAAATGATAAGTGTTTTTGAAAATATAAGTAAAGCGAAACTCTTAACGCTTACACAAAACGATACAAAACTGCCCGTATACGCGAAGAAACCCCGATTTTGGAGGAAGTCGTACTTGGTAGTACGACGACCGACAAAATCGGGGTTTCGACAAAGTAGATGGGATAGTTTTGCTATCGTTTTGACCAGGTTGGAGACTTACGAGCCTTCTTGAGACCGAACTTCTTACGTTCAACCTGACGAGGGTCACGCTTAAGGAAGCCAAGCTTCTTAAGAGCGTTCTTCACTTGTTCATCACGAAGAACAAGAGTTCTTGCAAGACCGTGACGAATCGCTTCTGCTTGCGCATGGATACCTCCACCATTTACATGAACAGTAACAGTGAACTTCTCACCAATCTCTGACTTAGAGATAGCTTCTTGTGAGATAGTCTGAAGCTCATGTGTAGGGAAATAATCCTTTACATCTTTTTCATTGATAAGAAAAGAAGCTTTTGTTGAAGGTGTGATACGTACACGAGCAACCGCAGTCTTACGACGACCAACTGCTTCAATATAACGATTTTTTGTTTCTACTGACATAGGGGTAAGTTATAAAAAATAAGCTAGTCTTTGATAATAAGATTCTTAATGCGGATACTCTGAAGACGGTTCTTTGGGAGCATACCCATAACCGCATGAGTAATAAGCTCTTTATAGCCTTTCTTTTCTACAACATACTTAAGAGGCATCTCTTTCAAACCTCCTGGGTATCCTGAGTATGACTTATGAACGCTTTCGTTCATCTTATTACCGGTAACTTTTAGTTTACTTGCGTTAGTAACGGTAACAGTAATATCTGCCACACGATTTTTCACGAAGTTAACACTGTCCTTTGCATTAAGAAGTGCCGCAACTTCTGATGCGAGTCTTCCGAGAGCTTTTCCTGATGCGTCAATTGTGTGATTCATAGTAGTTAAATAAAAATTATACAAATTCGATTACAGCCTTTTCTGCTCCATCAGAAAGACGTGTAGGAAGCTTGATAATACGAGTATAGCCACCAGGAACCTCTTTGAACTTAGGAGCGTATTCTTTGAAAAGCTTAGTTACCTCGATCTCTTGATTAAGAAGACGAGCCATAATGAGGCGACGACGTGCCACAGTGTCATCCTTAGCAAGGGTAACAAGACGCTCTACCATAGGACGAATCTCTTTTGCGCGAGCAAGTGTTGTCTCGATCTTACCATGACGAACAAGGTTAATAATGAGACTTCGAACGAACGCTTTACGTTCATTCTTCTCTCTTCCGAATTTTCTGAATGCTTTATGATGTTTCATACTCGTATATCGATAATTAAGGAATTCTTTCTGTAAAAACGTTTATGCCTTAAGTGTAAGCCCAAGCCCTGCAAGTGCCTTCTTAATCTCTCCAATACCCTTTTCTCCAAGACCATCTACTGAGAGTAGATCTTCTTCAGACTTACGAGCAAGACCTCCTGCTGTTCTTATAGAAGCAGTAACAAGAGCGTTCTCTGTGCGAGTAGAAAGACCAAGGTCTTCTATCTTCACCTTTCCTGCGTCAGTCACTTCAACATCATCACCTGCAAAGTCTTCTGGAGATACAACCTGATCCTTAACGATCTCGATATGTTGCTCACGGAAACCAACAATAGACTGAAGTTGAGTAATCATGGTATGAATAGAGCCTTCGAGAGCCTCACGAGGAGAGATAGTTCCGTCAGTCTCAATAGCAACACGAAGACGGTTGTGGTCAGTACGATCACCAACACGCATGTTTTCTACTTCGTAACTAGCTCGACGAATAGGAGTAAATGATGCGTCAAGGAAAATAGTTCCGATATCAGCCTTCTCTTTCTGAAGTACCTCCTTAGGAACATATCCAAGTCCTTTCTCTACAGTAATCTCGATAGCAATATCGATATCCTTTGCAGTTGATTCACAAATGTACTGATCAGGGTTCATAACCTCAAGCTGACTTGGGGTTGTAATCATTGTAGCAGTAACAGTCTTAGCTCCCTTGATATGAAGAGTAGCCTTCTGAGCATCATCACCATGAAGCTTAAAACGTGTCTTCTTGAGATTAAGAATAATAGAAATCACATCTTCTTTAATTCCATCGATTGTCGAGAACTCATGTTTAACCCCGTCAATTGACAAAGCTGTAATCGAAGCTCCAGGAATAGATGAAAGAATGATACGACGAAGCGAGTTACCAAGAGTATGTCCATACCCTGGGTAAAGTCCGTCGATTTCATACACACCTGATACTGAATCTTCCTTAACAATTTTTGGTTTTGATGGCAAAATAATAGAATGTGAAGACATATATGTTTGCAATGATTAAGAAACCTTAGTACTAATAGTGACGCACCAATTATGCACTTTATAAGTAAAGTTGCTTTATTCTAACCCAAAATTGCAAAAAATGCAAGTCTGTGTTAATTGAATATCAAGTATTTGTAAGAAATACCCCTACAAAAACCACTATCTAGAGTAGAACTCGAACACTTTTTGGATGTCGAACATTTGTTCAACCTCACGAACTTCTGCCTTAACTGTAGCCTTAAAAGTCTTAGGGTCAACAGTAAGCACGTAGCTAGGCGCAAACGCAACCAACTTCTCCTCTAAACCGGTAAAGAGTTTAGATGACTTACTACCCTCACGGATAGCGAGCACGTCACCAACTTTTACCTGATGAGAAGCAATTGTGTTACGACGACCATTGATAGTAATATGACCATGAGAAACAAGCTGTCTTGCAAGTGCTCGATTAGAAGCAAAACCTGCACGGAAGACCATGTTATCAAGACGTGACTCGAGCTGACGCATAAGCTTAAGAGAAGGAGCTACTGCACCCTCACCTACCTCATGCTTAAGAGTTGCACGCTTAACGTACATAGAGAACTGCTTCTCCATAAGACCGTAAGTGATACGCATTTTTTGCTTAGCGCGAAGTTGTTCACCGTATTCAGAAACACCTGAACGATGCTTTCTTTCACTATCAAGCTTTCCTGGAGCGTATGAACGCTTCTTGTAAGCACACTTCTCACGGCCACAAAGTGACTCTCCGAGACGGCGACAAGTTTTACATGTGATTCTACTCATATACTTTTATAAAAATAATTTAGACGTGACGTGGCTTAGGAGGCTTAGGTCCGTTGTGAGGAACTGGGGTTTTGTCAGTAATAGAAACAATTTCTACACCAAAAGATGAGAAACCTCTAATTGCAGATTCACGACCAGATCCTACACCTTTGACGACAACATCAACTTCCTTAATGCCGATCTGTTGTGCTTTTTCTCCAATAAGTTCTCCGATCTTTGACGCAGCGAAAGGTGTGCCCTTCTTCGCACCCTTGAAACCAAGAGCTCCTGATGAAGACCAAGCAAGTACATTACCACTTCTATCAGCAAGTGAAAGGCGAGTGTTGTTGTAGGTTGACTCAACAAAAAGAGTTCCTTCAACAACTTTCTTCTTAACAGCTTTAGCAAGTGAACGTGCTTTAAGCGCGCTATCTACTCCTGAACTATTCTTTTTTACGATACGTTTCTTTCCCATAATAGTAGTTGTGTTAGTGCGATTAGTTTTTAGGTCTTCTCAGTCTTACGACGTCCGCTTCCCATCGTACGACGAACGTTACCACGAACTGTACGGCTATTAGTCTTAGTTCTTTGACCGCGTGCAGGGAGGTGACGTACGTGTCTGACACCTCTGTATGCCTTGATGTCCTTAAGACGCTTAATGTTCTGTTGAACTTCACGCTTAAGATCACCCTCTGTCTTGAACTGCTCGATCTCGCGACGGATGAGGTTCTCCTGTTCAGGAGTAAGCTCGGTTGTCTTCATACCCATATCAAGACCAAGTTTCTCAATGATCATCTTGGCTCGTGGGCGTCCAACACCGTAAACCGCAGTAAGAGCGATTTCGAGTCTTTTATTTTCTGGGAGTGTAATACCTGATATACGCATATGCTAATAATTTTTTACTAAATACTTGTAGGTGGTTATAAGGTTATCCTTGTGCCTGCTTGTGTTTAGGGTTCTCACAAATAACACGAAGAACTCCGCCTCGCTTAAGCATCTGACACTTTGAACAAATTGTCTTTACTGATGATCGTACTTTCATGAGAAATGTGGGTTAAATTATACTACACCTTAATAAATAATGCAAATCTGCGGGACTAGACAATAGATGTTAGATCTTAGGTATTAAAAAATACCATAATTTCTAGGGTCTATTTTTATCTAGAGACGCTTTACTATTCTTCCTTTGCCTCCGTATGGATCTATTTGGACCATAACTTTATCTCCAACAAGCACCTTGATCTTGTGTACTCTCATACGACCACCAAGATAAGAGATAAGTGTCTTACCTCCTGCAAGCTCAATACGAAAGAGAGTGCTTGGGAGCGCTTCAATGACACGTCCTTCTATAGTTTCTATATCGTCGTTATGATCATCCATACTCTACTGTTTTAGATAAGAGGTCTTAAGTGTACCAGAAAATAAAAGGATTATCAACGCTTTGGAAGAGATTCTGTCACGGTTAGCTTAGAACGTGTATCTGGGAAGTGTGTAAGCCACATTGGTGAGAAGCTTATTTCGGCACTATCGACAGAGCTTACTGTCTTCATAAGTCCTTTAAACATATCCCTTTCTTTGCCCTGCACAAGACTTTTTACTGCGTCGCTATCAGTTACCCAGACAACTCTCGCTTTACCGTCAACTAAAAGAGAAATGGTGTTTGCTCCATTAATTGCATCAGTTTGTTTTCTTGTAAAAGAGAGGCCATCTGAAGAAAGAAGTCGCACAGCACCTCCATCATAATCACCAAATGTTTTTGCAAGCGCCTCTGCGAGCTTTGAAGCATCTGCCAACATGACGTATGCAGTAGCTGTTACTTTATAGCTATCAGTAACCCCTTTACGTATATCTTCTTCATTATCTGAATAAGCGATCTCAGCAGAAGAATAGAGAGGAATGTAGCCGTCTTTTTTGATCTTATGAAGATCATCTTGGATGCTTTGCTTAAGTTCAAGCGCAAGAGAATCTTTTGCAGAATTAAGATCAGAAATAGAAGGAAGTGACATGGTGCCTGAAGAACCTCCAGAAATAGCCGACTTAGTCTTAGCATAAAAAGCACTCTCGCGTGAAGTTCCTTTGAATCCAGGGATACTAAATGTCGTCGAGTCAATATTGTACTCAGCGCCAGCACTATCTGCATATAACGTAACCTCAACACTGCCGGGAGTATCCCCTTTCTTGCCTGGAACTTCGATAGACTGATTAATACGATAAATCTTACCTTTAGACGACTCGAAACGGGTATTTTTAATTAACTTCTGAGTATTTCCATCATAATTATTATAAATGATTGCCTTTCCTGTAGCCTTGGACTCGACTTTTCGAGATTCGGAGAGTGGTAAGGTTTTTGTTTTTGAAAGAGAGGTTGTTTCTACAACAAAAGGAATCCCTGACGCGTCGACGCCTTCTTTTGAGAAAACAAATGTTTTTCCAACATCTTGAATATCTTTATACTTAGGTGTAAGTGTGATAGTCGCACTATCAAAAACATAGGTATATAGCACAATACCAGCAACAAACAAAATAACCCCAAGAAGAGAACCTGCCGTTCCAAGAGAAATCCTTCTTCTTCGAGAAGGAACGCGTCCATGTGAAGATCTTCTGTCGTCATATAGCCCTTCGTCCTCGTAAAGCTCTTCATCTTTATCCATACGTCTGCTTGGATACATATCCATACCATGAATATCACGACGCTGTCGCTTAACAGGGATACGTACAGGATCATCTTCGTACGAATCATCATACTCATCACGATTTTTGTGTGATAAGTCGAAGCGTTCTATACGAGAATGAAGATCATCGTTAGACCTTGAACGAGTGTATGGTTTGCGAATGTCTTGCATATGAGAGAGGAACGTCTTTTACACCTTCTAGTGTAACACTTATTGGAGCACCGTTTGTGAAGAACTGTGAATAAGATGCTTTTTCTATTACTTCACCGACCCACGGAGCATATCGAGATGCCACTAATCTAAAATCTGTAGGAATACGATCGTATAGAGAAATAAACTCAAGCACATAAAGCACTCCGTCGACGAGTTTAGAAGAAGCGATCACCCCCATCCCCTCTGCTTCTATATGCTTATACCCAACAGGATGCACATGAGAAACAAGCACATGCCCATCAACGACATAATTAACAAGCGTTGATGTATCACTTACAGCGATAGAAAGAAAAGAAGCAGATGGTCGGTCCATATACTTTGAGTATATAACTAAGTAGTGATAGTTGGTAGTGGAAAATAAACCTAATTGTGATAGTATTGCAGTGGATCAATAGCCGATGTGTAAATACGGAAAGGATACACCATGTCTAACCGAATGTCTAACCGAAGACAACGCTATTCAAGGTATGTAAGTTTCCGTGGCTACGCTCTTTCTAAGCCATCAAAGAGACCAACAGATCGAAACATACGAAATACATTCAAAAAGATACAGGAGCACCTTGAACAGATACAGGGACTAGAAGAAACCGTTGAAGCTATGAGAGCAGATTGTGACCACGCATGGACACAACTCTTCTACCGAGACCGCGACGGTAATAGGAAATACGCCACCGGCGTCTTTGATATCAGCAGAATCTGTAAAAAGTGCTTCAGAGAAGAAACTGTTGAAAAAACTCCAGCACTTTGTCTTTGGTGTAATAACCCTCTCACTCTCTGGCATTTCCCAGGTAAGGAACGAGAAGACTGTCCAACGCTAATGAGAAAAGCGTGGGAAAAAGAAAACAAAGCTCGAGAAGATTACTACATGCAAAATATGAGAACTACAGCCGTTCACTATACCCAATTCGGTGTCTTCGGTTGTACAAACAACGCATGTCCTGAACACAACAAGCCGAAGTTTTACCTTACATGGGGTGACTGAGTTTCAAAAAAGGCGCGACCTGCGGTCGCGCCTTTTTTCTTTTCTAATATCTAACGTCTAAAATCTACCATCTATCTCATCTATCTATTGAAGCACCGCCTTGATTCTTCTTACACCTTGAGATACTGCTTCTTCTTTTGCGATCTTAAAGACATCTTCAAGCATCGTTCCGTTAGGAAGGAGTGACACGGCAAGCTCTCGCGTGTTCTCTACATGAGGCCCACCACAGAACTCAATCGAGAAAAGACTTCCCTCTCCTCGTCTCTTACCTGACCCTACGCGATACACACTTACTGTATCACCATACTTATCTCCAAATAATCCGATTGCTCCAAGAGCTCTTGCCTCATCAATACTCACCTCTTCGCGAGTAACAGGAAGCGCATCACGAATACGACTATTAACAATATCCTCTACCTGCTTCTTCTCTTCATCTGTCATCTTACGATCAAAAGAAAAATCAAAACGAAGTCGCTCGGGTGTAATATTCGACCCCTTCTGAGCAACTGATTCACCGAGCACCTGACGAAGCGCTTCGTGAAGGAGATGTGTCGCAGTATGATACTTCACTTCCATATCACCGTCCCCTCCAAGGCCACCTTTGAACTTACCAGAAGACGCAGTACGAGACTCCTCTGCGTGCTTTTTCTTTTCTTCTTCAAAACCAACCCTATCTACCTGAAGCCCTCGTTCGTATGCAAGTTCTTCTGTAAGCTCAATAGGAAAACCATATGACTGAAGGAGGTCAAAGGCGTCCTTACCGGAGATATGATCCTTTGCAATCTTCTCGAACTCTCTCATACCCTTTTCTAGGGTCACACGGAACTTGGATTCCTCCTTATCAAGAGCAGAAAGAATCTGTTCTTCTCCTTCTCCAAGATTGCTATACGCATCCTTGTACACAGAAATAAAAGCCTTAGCAATTTCTCGAGTAAAATTAACTTCAATTCCAAGATTGCGCGCAAACCGAACTGCGCGTCTTACCAGACGACGTACGAAGTACATCTGATCTTTATTGCCAGGCATAACACCATCCCCAATAAGAAATGTGGCTGACCTAATATGATCAAGAATTACGCGATACGCGTACATAACCTGTGCACTCTCTTCGTATGGATGATTTGAGAGACGTTTAATCACTTCTTTTGGAATATCAAAAACATCAATATTAAAAATATCCGGATCATTACGAACCGCAGACACGTAGCGCTCAAGACCAGAACCATGATCAACATTCATTTGAGGAAGCTCTTTAAAACCTCCTTCAGCTTTCTTGTACTGCATAAAGACATTGTTACCAACCTCAAGGAATCTTCCGCAGTCACAGTTCACATGACATGGCTCATGTGCCCACTGAGAGCTCGCATGCATTCCTTTCTTTGCATCAGGATCAAAATCATAGAACATCTCAGAATCAGGACCACCAGGCTCTCCTTCTGGCATATTCTGTGGCACACCTGATCTACTCCACCAATTTTTCTTCTCTCCATAATAAAAGATTCTCTCACCTGACTTCATTCCAAGTTCTGGTGTATCACTTATGAGCGCGTCAATATCTTTTGCAGAAAAAAGCCTCTGCCACAACTCAGCCGAAAAAGTATCTCTTGGCACATTAAGCGCATCATTCCCCGAAAAACAAGTAATATAAAGATTCTCAGGGTTAAGCTTCAATTCTTCCGTAAGAAAATGAAACATCCATCTAATCTCTTCTTCTTTAAAATAATCACCAAAAGACCAATTACCGAGCATCTCGAAGAATGTTGTATGACGATTATCACCCACCTCCTCAATATCTTGTGAACGAAAAGACTTCTGAGAATCAGCAATACGAGTGCCAAGTGGATGAGGTTGCCCTAGTAGATACGGAAGCATCGGTTGCATGCCACTTCCTGTGAAGAGTGTCGTTGGATCATTCTCCGGAACAAGGGAAGCAGAAGGAACAACTACATGCCCCTTGCTCTCCATATAGCGAAGAAACTTATGTCTAATTTCATTAACAGTCATACAAAAAAAGATTAAGATAGTATACCTCTCATTATACAGATTTTGGAGAAATAAAACAAAAGCGCTCACGGATTACCCGGTGGCGCTTCTTTGTATTTTGTTCTATATAGCCTTCAGATCCTTCAAAAGAACTTCATCTGCAAGAGCAAGAGCAAGTTGTGCTGTTGCGTCAAAAACTTGCTTCGCCATAGAAGTTTCCGTACAAGCCCTGTTTCTTCTGTAAACATAGGCAACAGTTTTTGAACTCTTCCTGTCAGAAGAAAGCGAAGAATGAAAAGAGACACTAACTTCAACAGTATTAACTTCCCTTTTATCAAGAGGGTAAGAGTTAATACGAATCTCTTCGAAAGAAAAATATAGTTCATCAGACTCCTGAGAAGCTCTCACCGCGTTTTCTACGCCTTGAATTGCTCTTTTTGCAGAACTAACGACTTCTTCTTTGACTGAAAGCGAAACATCTTGAAGATAAATACGAATGCCTTGATCAATCACGATTCTTTCTCCTTACTATAGAGCGACCAAAACAAATAGTTCTGGTTTAGCCATACTTCGACAAAGATACTCATCGATAGTACACCATCTCCTCTTTTTTTGCAAAAAAAACAAAACCATCACACTTCTGTGTGTGATGGTTTTGTAAAAGATAGATCAATATGTGTAGAATTTTTTACACAAGCAATAACTAGAACCCTCCTCCCATCATTCCTGTGAAGCCGGACATATGTCCCCTTCCGCGCTTGCCTGCGCCTTTTTCGTTACTTGCCTTTGCACTCATGGTTGCAAGCCTCTTATCTGCTTGCGCCTGAGTAATAACTCCTTTACTTACAAGAGTTGCGAGTGTGGTTTTCATCTCGTCGGTTCTCTTGGTTTCCATTTTTGTACGAAGCTGTTCTTCTGTGATTCCTTTTTCTTGTGCAAGCGTTTTAAAATCCTTCCCACTTGCCCAAGCATTCTTTACTTCATCCACAGTCGCACCAATAAGTGAAGCCTGACTCGTGAACATCTGTGTCTGCCTTGTTGCGATTTCATCAGGTGTAGCATTGTTCATCATGTAAGGCATTCCCATAGCAGAAGCAGAAAGTACAGAAAAAGATGCGAGTGATAGTGCACTTACCATGCCAATTTTTTGTAATGATTTTTTCATAAATATATAAGTTCAGTGTTAAGAATAAATAAGTCTTTGTGTCGTAAATCTCCAAGGAAAAAACTCTGTGTCTGTTGTACCGATATAGAGATACTACAACTTTTACAAAAACTAAGCAGGAAGAGTATGCAACTCTGCGCATAGGAGCAATTCCTTCCTACACTTACTAATACCTTTTGACACTTCTTTTATTTCACAGGAGGAGCAAATTCTTGTCGCATCATCATTGATGACTGTACAGTATGAGCACGTAGTAGAAGCATATCAAAAGTATCTCCATCTTGTGTAAACGAGCCAAATACTGTTACATCATCACCTGCTTGCAGTTGGGAAAGCAAAGAAGGTGAATACTCTTCCGTACGAGAAGCATTTACAAGAAATTCTTTTCCATCAAAAGCCCTTATTCGAAAAGAAGAACTTGCCACACTCAGCACTTCTCCGCGAATTACATCAGGTCTTCCTGGCAGAATATCATGAGGTCTGTCATACATATGCTCCATCATCCCCACATGATGACCTCGTGCAAAATTTCTAACATGAGTATGAAGAGGTGTCTCACTCACAAAATAACTAAGCGCAACAGCCACCATAGAAATGAGGAGAAATACACTAAGGAGAGGCCATCTGAAAGCTACGGTGTATCTTCTTGCAATCATGTGGAGCACACCAACAAGAATCAATGTGAATATAAGAAGAAGAGCTGGAAGTACTTTGATCGTCATAAGCATCGCAACAAAATCAAAGAAAGAAAGATGGAGCATTCCATGAGAAGAAAGCACGAACAAAAAGAGACTAAGACAAAAAATAACAACCCCAGCTACAAAGAGGCCAGCAAAAATAAACAAAAGTGAGTACATCACGAACTTCCATCTCGGTATCATAGAGATAGAATCATGAGTTACCTTATGTAAAATAGTTTCTTTGAGATGAGAAATTTGTTTTTTCATACGTATTGTTGTAATAATGCCTCGAGCGCTTGCTTCGCTCTTCTTAAACGAACTCCTACCGTTGAGGTAGGTATATGGAGCACTTCACGTATCTCTTCGTACGACATCTCTTCGAAGAAATAAAGTACAAGCACTTCGCGATACTTAGGAGGAAGTTTACTTAGTGAACTTTCGAGAAGTTTCTTCTGCTCATTGGAGAGTGCAAGGGCATCTGATTCTTCTTTTGCAAAAGGATGAGGGAAGAAGGTATCAAAGTCAATAAAAGAAACCTTCTCTTCCCCTTTTCTCTTAAGATACGTCACACTCTCATTATGAGCAATACGATAAATCCAACTATTAAATGAACGAGAAGTATCGAAACTGTTAAGATGGGTATACGCTTTTACAAAAATGGTTTGTACAATATCGTCGATATCATCTTTTTCTTGTGTGAACCTTCTTACGTATCTTGTAAGTTTTGCCTCATACCTATCAATAAGCTCCCCGAAGAGCTCCTTGTCACCTTGGTATATTTCTTCTACCAAGGCTTCGTCAGTATGTGCTATAGAGAGTGATTGCATATGACAATATGAGGCTTATTCCTTACTACCATCCTAGCACGGATTTTATTTCACACTCCTTATGTAAGGTCTATATAAAAAGTCGAACCCACCTTTTGAGGGGTGGGTTGAGTTCCTTAGGCTGATACACAGCTTATGGTTCTAAGGAACAAGATCTTGATGGGCATGTTCGCCCTTCAGTTGTTGGCGCCGTTGATCGTCGCGTTGATGTCGGTCGTGGTGGCGAAGCCACTTTGGCCGGTGTCGATGTAGCCGGCGTTGCCGATCATGGAGTGGCCGAAGTTGTTCATGCTTTACTCCTGTTGTCTACCGCAGACGTCAATCGCTTACGAAAAACTGCAATCGCTTGCAAAAGAACGTCTAACAGAAATACTAGCATGTCTATACATCTTTACGCAAATTTTCCTCAAGAGTTATCCACAGTTACTTATAAAACACTCACACAAAACAAAAGAAAAAAGCAGGCACCGACCGAGAGGTCTGGTACCTGCTTGAGGCTTTCACTGCGCTTCCTTACGCTAATCCTCTTCTTTTCATATACGAGGACCAGCCACCATAGAGTGTAGCACACTTACATCAAGACCTTCAAATCAAATTTTAAACTCAATCACATCACCATCCTTCACAATATACTCCTTACCCTCGGTACGAAGAAGTCCTCGTGACTTTGCTTCTGCAAAACTCCCCGCACTCACAAGATCTGTATACGCAACAACTTCTGCTCGAATGAACTTCTGCTCAAAATCACTATGTATCGCAGATGCCGCCTTTGGCGCAGAAGACCCCTTCTTGATAGTCCATGCTCTTGTCTCCATCTCCCCTGTTGTTAAGTATGTTTCAAGACCAAGAAGTTGATAGCCAGCACTAATAAGACCATCCACACCATTATCATGCGCACCGAGCTCATGACGCATCATCTCTTTTTCTTCTCCTTCAAATTCCTTAAGCTCATCTTCTATCTTCGCGTCAACAATCACATACTTGGCATGATTATCTCTAAAATAAGTAAGCAACTTCTTGAAACGATCATCAGGTTCCCCGCCCGTAGGATTAGAGTTCATCTCATCAAGATTCTTACCGCCTGACTGCTTATTAAGCACATAAAGAAAAGGCTTCATGGTGATGAGGTGAAGCTCGCGCACAATCTTCTTCTCTTCTTCATCAAAAGAAATACTATGAGCAAGCTTCTCACCTTCAAGTGTTGTTTTTATTGTAAGTAAAAGTTCTTTAAACTTAAGAGCATCTTTATCTCCACGTTTAACATCTTTTTCTATTGTCTGTAGTCTTTTTTCTGTAGTCTGGAGATCCGCAAGAATAAGTTCCATGTTAATGATTTCGATATCGCGTACAGGATCAACAGTACCTTCCACATGGATAAGGTCACCATTCTCGTAGATACGCACCACTTGTGCGATAGCATCTGTCTCGCGAATATGAGAGAGGAACTGATTACCAAGCCCTTGCCCTTCACTTGCACCTTTTACAAGACCTGCGATATCTACGAACTCAACAACTGCAGGGATAAGTTTCTTCGATCCGCTCATTCGAGAAAGCACTTCAAGTCGTTCATCAGGCACAGCAACAAGACCAACTGATGGGTCAATAGTACAAAAAGGATAGTTATCCGCAGGGACAGACTTCTTAGTGATGGCGTTAAAAAGTGTTGATTTACCAACGTTTGGTAGACCGACAATTCCGATGGAGAGAGACATACTGTGGTTAATAGTTTATAGTTAATGGTTAATAGATAGAGATACAGGTACGAGACATCATACCATAAAAAGTAATTTGAGTATAAAAAAATAAAACACGGGAGAGATGTTAATGCCTTTCCCGTGCTCATACCTCGATTATTTCTGAAAAACTTCATGCGGAACAGGAGCATCATCTCCTTTTCGTTTGATAAAAAATTCAGCCCCTGCTTCTGCTTCGTTAACCATTGCCTCGTAAAGGCGATAAGCATTTTGAGAAACTTCTCCGAGATCTTTTGATTGCACCGTTGCTTGCAAAGCAAGCAACCTTTGATGTAATTCCACAGAAAGACGAAGCGTTACATCTACCGTCTTGCCTTGATCGTTAGAACTTGCGCTCATGGTTTTACTCCGCAAAAAACTACACACCATGTGTAGGGGGTATAATATAACATATAATTATGTTTATGTCCATACTTACGGTTCGGGTAAAATATTTAGATAATCACCATCGAATCACCAAAGGAGTAGAAAGTGAATCCTTCTTGTTGTGCGACTTCGTAAAGCTCGAGAATTCTTCTTTTTGCTTTTTTGTGCAAAAGAAAAGCATCAACAAGCGCCATAAGACTTGATCCTGGTACATGAAAATTAGTAATCATATGATCGACAATTTTAAAATCATAAGGAGGAAGAATGAACAACGATGTATCACCTTGATACGATCCAACACCTTGAAGAATATGATCTTTTTGTGACTCAAGCGTTCTTACTGCAGTTGTTCCAACTGCAAGCACAGGCCTCCGATTCTTTTTTTGTTCTTGTATTTGCTTACAAGTTTCACTTGAGATGAAGACATGCTCTTTATGAAGCGTTCTTGACTGCACTTGCTCTTCTTTTACTTCTGCAAAAGTCCCAAGACCAACATCAAGCGTTATATATGCACTTGTAACATCTTTTTCTTTTAATCTTGCAAAAACTCTTTCAGTAAAATGAAGTGACGCAGTAGGCGCTGCGACTGATTTCTTTTCTTTTGAAAAAATCGTCTGATACCTAGTGCGAAGCGATTCTTCGTCAAGTGATTGCTTACCAAGATATGGGGGTGTTGGTGTAGTACCGTGATGTAAGAGGACTTCGCTTATAGTCTCAGCAAACATTGGCTTAAGAAAAAACTTAGATTCTTCTTGTCTTGTCACCTTGAAATGATGAGAATCAATATACAGATCTTGACCAGGAGTAATCTTACGATCAACAATAGCTCCAACCTCGCCTTCTTCTGTAAGTCCTTCGTTTAGGAGAATGAGGCCTTTCACTTTGCCCCCTGTTTGTTTTTTGAATGTAACACGTGCAGGAATCACGCCTGTGTCATTAAGCACAAGAAGGGTGTGCTCAGGAGTATATTTCGCAAGGTTGTAAAAATAATCAAAAGTGATCGTATCAGTCGCAGTATCATAGACAAAAATCCTCGAAGTATCCCGCTCATTAAGCGGTTCTTTCCGAATGGACTTCTCTTGTATTGTGTACTGATACTGCTTGAGCATAGATAGATGAGACACAATGACCGTCATTGCAATGGGTCCGCAATGACGGTCATTGTATCTTAGTGCGAGTATTCTAGCATAGATAAAACCACTAATCATCAACCTTCTGTTTGCAATAATTTCTTCTATCGTATATAGTGGAGACTGCTTTTGTTCTTCAATGTAATTACCAACCATAAGGAGGTTATCCATGCGTCACCCCAACACGAACCGTCCTACTCTTGTCATCTGTGCAGATGACATATCACGCTCACAGAGAACAGCGAAATATTCTGCTCTTGAGAGACAAAAAGGTGATCTTGGTGTCGAAGAAATACTCTATACTTCCACTAACCTTGGAACACTGGAGTTGGTCATATCTCATCAGGAATCAAACAATGTCATTGTTGTGATCGGCAGATTGTCTTGGCTATTTGGAGGATCGATACCGAGAGCTTCAAAAAAATCGACAGCACCACAAGTTAGACAAGACTTGATGAAACAACCACTTAGTTTCCTAGGATTAACCGAAAAACAAATTATCTTCCTTAATACAAAGGAAGAGGAAACCCCTGAAAGAATAGCTCTCAATGTAAAGGAGAGGCTTCACAAGCTTTCTTGTTTCGAATCGGTTGCGTAAAAAAAAGAAAGCGGACACAAGCGTTAAGAAAGAACTTCTCTTCTTAGCGCTTTTTTGTTAGGACACTATCATAGTAATTAATGTTTATAAACTTTAGGTTTCCAAACAATCATCAACATTATACAAGAGTAGCTAACCATACGAGAAGACATTTCATGACAAGTGTACGCGACATAACGTGTAGAATTACTTAACCTTACCGATAAAAGGAACAGTAAGCCTTACCCGACGCTTCTTAAGTGCTGTCGTTACTTCTGCAAGTGCTCGCTTTTGTATACTAGATACTTTTTTGCCAGCAAAAAGAGTATTAATTTCTGAGTAGGTGCTAATACTCCTTTTCTTGGTGTCTTTCCTTTGTAGCGAATCGTATCGTGTAGGAGAAGTAACCGTTAGCGTGCATTCATGGCCGATCTCTCGCTTAATATCACCTGCTATCTTCTTAGCAATTTCTTGGTACGTCATCTTGAAAAATGTTCTAAGACCGGTAAGCTCTGCAAAGCACTCATTCTTACCACCTTCTTGAGCAGAAGGAGTGTACCTCCTTATGATTGCGTACATACGACGACTATAGTTAAGGGTGAAGGTTTCTCTATTAAGAAGAGTGAGGCGAATGATTGCGCGGGAGGACATGTTAGTTAATGGTTATTAGTAATTCGTTATTAGTAATTGGTAAATACAAGGAAGCGGTTGATGGTTAATACTTTTTTAGGCGATTCTTTTTGCGAAGTCTCCAATTCTACTGATATGGATGAGTTCGCTTTGTTTAATCACTTGATCTGCTTGCTTGACTTCAATAGTGTAGTTAAAAAATTTCATAGTGTTTTTAGAGAGATAGCTCTTGTTAACGATACTTTCTAATAACTGCTTTGAGTACTGCTTCTATCTTGAGTGTGTTTGGATTGGGGTAGATTTTTTTGAACTTTTTATTGGCGGGAATAAGTACTGGTTTACCTTTTTCTTGATCGAGATACTTAAGCGTATACTCATGATCGACAAGGGCAAGCACGATATCTCCCTTTCTTGCAGTTCTGCCTTTTTCTACAAGAACGAGATCCCCTTCTAAGATACCTGCTTCTATCATAGACTCTCCGACAACTTCGAGCATGTATGTTGAACCTTTTCGATCAACCAGGAAGTCATCAAGCGAGAGAAGTTCTGTCGCAACATCTTCGTCTGCTTGAGTAGGAAATCCAGCTTGTACAGTCCCCAATCGAAGCACTGTGCCAATCTCCGCTAAGAAGAGCTTGCCGTCTTCCTTAACCAGAAACCCTTCTTCGATAAGCTTGTTTACTCGGTAGGATACGGTATTCTTGGAAGCGACATCGAAGAGCTCTTTCATCTCTTCGTACGACGGCATGCGTCTGTGTTCGTTATAAAAATGTGTAAGTTTTTCTTCGTCTCTCATATCTTGAGCATACTAGAACGATTGTTCTAATTCAATAGAACGAAGTGTGGATAACTCCAAGCAAACAAAAAATGCACATTAATGTGCATTTTTTGTATTAAGACGAAATCTATCTTAAGAAGGTTTTGCAAAAAGTTCTTGTAACTCTTTTTGATATTTTTTCATTACATCGATCGCTGCATACATCTCTGGTTTGCCTGATTTTTTGAGTGCTTCAATATCCTTTGCAATCTTTTCAAAAAGTTCTGGGTTCTTTTCTACAGCAGACTGGAGCATCTCCGCTTGATCCTTTGGGAGATTTTTGGCACCATGCTTTACCGCCTGTTTGAGGAGAAATTCTTTTATCATACGTATTACTCGATTGGTTTAGCGAGTGCGGACTTAATTGTCTTATTGAAGGTTTCTACACCCGCAGTATCACTAGGATCAAGCTTGACTCCATTTAAATAAAAAGTAGGAGTTCCTTGTACACCAAGACGTGTTCCTTCTCGTAGCTGTGCAAGAATCTTTTCTTCTATTGCTTTATTCTCAAGATCAGCTTTGAACTTAGTAAGATCAAGACGAAGTGTTGTTGCATAATTAAGAATAAGATCACGAGCCATGAGAGACTCTCCCCATTCACTTTGCTTATCATAGAGCATGTCATGCATTTCCCAGAACTTACCCTGAAGCGATGCAGCTTCTGATGCCTTAGCGCTAAGAAGTGCATTACGGTGAATCGAAGTAAGAGGAAAATGTTTGAAGACAATCTTTACCTTTCCTGTATTATCAGCAAGAACTTGACGCACAATAGACTCATACGCACCACATGCAGGACACTGGAAGTCACCGAATTCAACAAGTGTAAGAGGCGCATCCTTAGCGCCACGAAGATGATCTTCAACACTCACAACTGGCACATCTACAGGAGCACTCTTTGATCCATCAGAAGCAAAATAATACCCAAACAATGCAATAATAATTATAGCAATACCACCCAAGAACTTCCCTTGTGGGGTTCTAAAGAATTGTGACATTTTTTTCATAGTACTTGAAATTATACCATGAGATAGACATAGAGGGAATCATGTTATTTTTTTCAAATCCTTGACAATAAAGAAAATAGGGATGTAATACTTAAGTTCTTTCACCTCTTACAAAAAGGAATTTTTTATACCTTCCTCGTGGAAATACACATAAAGAGAGGTATTTCTTTTCTTGACCTGTTCTCAGCAAGTTGTCGTGGTCCTTCTTCGCTTTCTTTATGACTTACCCACTCTTCAAGCGAGGTAATCATGAGCCCACATTTACTAAGAGCCTTCACATATACTTGGAGTGGTCTATGGAAAGAAACAGTGTATTTTTTATTCTTAGCATTTCCTGGTGTCATATCAATCTTAACTGACGACTCTCTCATATACTCATCAACTCGTCGATACTGCACATGTTCATCCTCATCATATGACCATCTTGTGTTTCTTGGATTTCTAAAAGAAGGGTGATTGAGTACAAAAGTAAATGTTCCTCCATCTCTAAGGACTCGAGATACTTCTCCTACAGTCTTCTGTAGCTGTTCGATATTCTGAAGTGCAAGCACGCAGACAACAGCATCAAAAGAATTATCTTTAAGCATGTACAAATCATCTGCGCTACCGTTATAATACGTAACCTTTGTTGCCTTTTTGGAAAGACTTACATTTGCTTCTTCTGCAAGAGTGATGAGCTCTTTACCAAGATCAACACCTGTCACTGTAGCCCCTTTCTCTGCCACCCTGCGAGAGAACTGCCCTTGCCCGCACGCAAGATCAAGAAGCGTTACCTTCTCTACATCACCAAGAATACGGAGAAGGCCTGGGTAGATCACCTTCTCATGGTATGTATCCTTACTCTTCTCAAGATGGTCGTCATACCATGTCGCAACACCTCCCCAAGAAGTATCATGTTTGGAAGGTAGAGAGTTATTAGTAGTATGCAAAGTTTTACTGTCCACACTCTTTGAGTCATGGGTAAATTTTGATCTTTTTGTACTTACACCTTTATCCTTATAGTCTGGTTTCTTCATCAAACGAGAAGGTGTTCGTGACCTGAATTGATCTGCAGTAGAAAGGCGCTCGTTCTTTTCTTTATACGCGGTACGATTATCACTTTTATACGCAGACTTTGATGAAGATGATGCTGACGACGAATAAATTCGTGGTGTAAACTTTTTTGCATAGACAGGCCCTTCGTCTCTCTTTCTTTCTAGTTCTTCACGAAAATCTTTTCCACGGTATGAAGAAGACTTAGCGTTAGCGCCATACTTAGTATCACGAACATAAGGACGCTGTGCAGGCCGTTCTTTTCTTTCTGAAGTAGTGTAACTTTTGCCATACTTTGAACTAGCGCTCTTGCGAGTATGACCTTTAGCGGAACCTGAGAATGTTTTTTTTGGAGATGTATTTTTCATAAGTAATGGAGAGTACTGAGATAATAATTATACCATATTTTATAAAAAAGTACAGCATTGCCTTTTGTAGATTTTTGGACCACTTTTAATACCGTTAATTGGGAATGGTATACAATAAGCTTTGTTGCTTATCAATGTCGCTATCACGATATGTATCACAATAGAGCTGTATATCCCCTCTTTTCTTTACGCCACTCTCTGCCATGTAGCGGATAGTGCCAAATATTGGCCTAGGGAACCACGGTCTATCATGGACTCCGCCTATACTCCAAGCACAGCCAACATACCCGTTAGGATCTCTCCCGTCTAATTCGTAAGTGTCATTAAGATAATTCGCAACCCTAAGCGCTTCATGCTCATCCTTTGACCACTCGAGAATTTTCTTCGCCCAATACATGCGCAGATAACCATGCATTTTACCTGTAAGAATAAGCTCTCTTTGTGCGGAGTTCCACAGCAAGTCATGGGTACGAGCTTCTTCAAATACTTCTCTTGCATAGCAATACGCGCGCGTATCTTGTCTTCTTGCACGCAGAGTCTCTTGTGCCCACGGTTTAAAACCTTCTACCCTATCATAGTTCTCATTATAATAACAAAAATTTTCAGCAAGCTCAGCTCTTACAAAACACTCTTCAACAAATGATGCAACTGACCCCATAGCTCCATTTGAACCATTAGCACGCGGTGAAAAAAGTTCTTCCGGTGTGCATTTTTCTTTTTTACAAAGCTCAAGAAGAATTCTTCTTCGTGAAAGATTACCATGAGAAATATATGGTGAGAGATTACTCTGTCCGTCTTTTGTAAAATCATTACGATCATGTTCATATCCTTTACATTTATGTTCTAGAAAATACTCGAGCATTTTCTTTGCTTCTTGTTCACCAGGAGAAAAGCCTCCAACGCCGTGTATCTTTTCATTACACACAATCTTTTCTTTGACTTCTTTCCAATCAATAGGAGGAAAAGTATCAAGTGAACCATACTCGTGTACAAGAAGCGTGTCAAACTCTTCCAAAAAATCAGGAAGCTTCTTGTGAAGCTTGGGTCGTATTGTTCTTGCAGAAAATTCCTCCTTAGAAGAGGCCTCCCAGGTCGGCACACAGTTATGCGCATCAACCTCATAAAGAGGAACATGGGGATTATTTTCTAAGAATAACGACTTCCATCGTCTCATGTAGCGAAGAGGCATCTGATCAATCACGACCGCACCAACAGAAGGCGGTACAGGAATCCTCTTCGAGTCTTCAAAAAGTTTCTTTTCTTCAAAGACAATCATAAGCGGGATGTTATGCGCGCGCAACGTTTTTTCTATTTCCTGAAGTGAAAGAATGACCCAATCATAGAACCTTCGTGTTGCACCTTCCCACATATAATTCCAGATCACATAGGTAACAATCAGTTGTGCTTTGCCTTTATGTGCAAGCTCTTGCGCAAAAAGTAGCGCATCGTTATCATGTGCACGCAAATCTCTCCCCATCTGATACACCACAACACCTTCTTTATAAGAAGATGATGAAAGCGTGCGAACACGTGAAGGATTGATGGGCATATTGCCTTACTATATCAGAAAAAATGAAATGCTACCTATCCGGTGGGACCTCGTAATAACTAATCAGGAATTTTACAAGAGAAAAGAAAGGATCAGTGAGCGTCGCGGACGCATACTCGGCACCTTTTGGATACGTATGGAATAAGAAAACGATAAACTTAGGATCGTACGCTGGAAAATATCCGAAAAATGAGTGGAGGTACCTGTCTTCGTAATATCCGCCTCCTGGTTTTGCCATCTGTGCAGTACCTGTCTTAGCTGCGATTGTATAGTGGTCCATTTTGTAAGTACCATTCTTAAGTGCATGATCAACCACATGGACAAGCATGCGAGAAATAGTCTCACTTGTTTTTGGATCAATAACTTGCTCATCCTCACCAAAATCAGGTTTCTTCACATCGCCATTTTGATAGACAATACTATCAACAACATGAGGAGAGACAAGCTTGCCTCCATTACCAAGCACGGCAAGAGCTCGTATCGTCTGTATAGGAGTAATAGCAATTCCTTGCCCAAATCCCGCAGTTGCGTTATCAACAAAAACCTTACTCTCTAAGTTATCTGTAAGTCCACTTGCTTCGCTTGGAAGATCAATTCCAGTCTCACTACCGATACCAAATTTTTTAAAATATGTTTGAAATTGTTTTATGCCTAATCTTTCTACCAAAAACACAATACCGACATTAAGTGACTTATCAAGAATGGTTTGAATTGTTGTTCCTGGTCCACGAGGTTTACCATCAAAGTTACGTACCTTGTAGCCATCAAGATCTCTAAACCCTGTATCGTTATATGTTGTCGCTTCATTAACTGCCTGTGAATCAAGTGCGGAGGCTACAGTGATAGGCTTAATAATACTTCCCATCTCGTACACACCGGAAACATTTTGGTTTACGAATAGAGAGGCATCTTTTACTTCAGTGAACATATTTGGATCATATGTAGGGAGTGCGTCCATTGCAACCACTCTTCCTGTCTTAGGATCCATAATAATTCCACCGATTGTATCTGATTTCCATGTTTCTCTTGTCTCAAGAAGTGTTTGATGGAGCGCTCTCTCTGCTTCTGCATCTATCGTAAGAATAATATCCCCTTCTTGCTTGTCCGCATTAGAAACAATTGCAGAATTAATGTCGGTAAACAACTCTGCAAAAAAATTAACCGTCATGTCATTACTCTTACGAGAAAGAACATCGTCATAATATCGCTCAAGGCCATACTGCCCTCGTGTCGTGACTCCATTACTCCCAACAAATCCAACAAGTTTTGCTCCAATACTGTCCTGAGGATATGTTCTTTTGTTATCTTTAGCATACGTCACACCCTTAAGTCGTTTTGCCTTAAGAAGTACAGTGTCTTCTTGTGAGACATCTTTTGCTATTTCTTCATAGGGATCATTTATCTTACTTGCTTTTTGGATAAACTCATCATGGTTAAGTGTAAGTACCTTACTTAATTCCCGATACAAAGCCTCTTTATCTTTAATCTGAGTTGGGTCAATGGCAATACGATATCGTGTAGTAAGTTGAGCCACAGGAACAGGCGCACCTTTTCGTTCGCCAAAATAAATATTCCCACGATCGAAGTTAATCGGTATCTTAGATACGTACTGCTTGCTTGCCAGATCAGTATAGTACTCATGTTTAAGTACTTGAATATAAAAAGCTCTACCGAGAATAACAAGAGCAAAAAGTATCCAAAAGAAAAGAATAAGATCAATTCGATCCTTAGATCTTAATTCTTGATCTTTTGTAAGAGGAGAAGGAGAAACGTTAGCGTGCATAAAGCACAGTATAACTTGCGATATCGTCTTTGCGAACAGCAAATGTTGCGTTATCTACATGCTTAAATCCGTGAGCAGTAAGATCAGCATCAGAAATCGACGCTACAGTATTTGCATACTTTGCTTCAAGCGCACTTAATTCTGAAGAAAGTTCACGAGATGCAATGGTGTTTTGTTTACGTTCAATTACAGAAAACACTAGCGAAAGAATAATTCCACAATATACAAGCGCCAACACAACAAGAGAAGCAAGCATAAGATGTGCCCCTTTTTCCTGCAAGTGTTTTACGTTGTATGTTGTGTTCATAATGTGCTTTTTTGGTCTATGGTTGTTAAATTCTTTCTACGATTCTTAGTTGTGCACTACGCGCTCTTGCGTTTTCTTTGATTTCTTCGTCGCTTGGAATAATTGCTTTTTTGCTAATCATCCTAAGCGTATCTCCATGAAAACGGAGTTTATGTTTAACAATCCTGTCTTCAGTGCTATGAAAAGTAATGACACAGGCACGGCCTGAGGATGCGAGAATTTTTGGGAATTGGTCGATCAAATCATTGATACTCCCTATCTCGTCATTCGTTGCCATACGAAGCGCTTGGAATGTTTTTGTTGCGAAGTGGGTCTTTCGATGACGATAGAGTGCAGGGACTGCGTTTTTGATAATTTCTACAAGCTGAAATGTTGTCTTAATTGGAGTAACTTCTCTTTGCTTAACAATTGCTTCTGCAATACGTCTCGAATAACGCTCATCTGCGAATCCGAAGAGTACATCAGCTATTGTTGATTCACTCCAACAGTTAACAATGTCATACGCGGTCGTCTCATCTTCGGCAGGCTTATCATTGAATGTCATAAGAAGCGGTTCATCAAAACGAAAAGTGAACCCTCTTCCTGAATCATCAAGCTCCTGTGAAGAAATTCCGAGGTCTGCAAGAATTCCATTTACATGGGAAATCTTTAGATCTTTAAGAATTGATTCTAAGAATCTGAAGTTCGAGTTGATGAAGTGTAGCTTTGCTTTTGGTTTACATGCTTCTATCTTTTCTCGCGCTTCCTCTAGGGCTTTCTGATCAAGATCGATACAGATAAGCGTGCCATTCTCGTTAAGGAGTCGAGCGATCTCTACGCTGTGGCCTCCACGATTAGTGGTGCAATCAACATAGATACCATCCCCCTTAATAGAAAGACCCTCTATTGATTCATGTAAAAGTACAGGGATATGCATACAAGAGTGGATTATAAGATTCCTAACTCACTTAAACGAGAAGCTAAGATATCGGCTTCACCGTTAACCTTAGAAATATTTGCTTCCCAAGCTTTTTCATCCCAGAGTTCTACACGGGAATACATTCCTGCGAGAACAACTTTTTCGCTAAGGTGAGCGAATGATTTAAGTGAATCAGGTATCACGATACGTCCAGAAGCATCTACGTCAGTTTCGAAGGCATTACCAAGGATAAAACGATTGAAGCTACGAGTATCTTGATTACCAAAGGAAGATGAAGCAAGTTTTTGTGCAACAACTTCCCATTCTTGTATCGGAAAAATAAACAGCGATGCGTCAAGACCGCTTGTCACTACAACTTTTTTACCAAGATCATTTCGCCACTTTGAAGGTAGAGTGAGGCGTTTCTTTGGATCTAGGTCGTGTGTGTACTTTCCGATAAGCATAACGGTCGTAAGTGGTGGAAAATCTCCCACTTCCCCCCACTTGAACCCATTATACCCCACTTTGTAGTAAAAAGAGAAAGAAAAGTGTGGATAGTGGAGAGAATGAGGCAAGAAGCATGAGGAGTGAGGTTGTAAATACAAAGAGCGACACCTACGGTGTCGCTCTTTATGTACTTCTATCTGTAATCTGTTATCTTTAATTTAGGATTTATGTATTAACTTCACTCTTCACTCTTCATTCTCCTTTCGGTTTTACAAGTGGGAACATATGCACTTCACGAATTGGTTTATCTACAAGAAAAGCAAATAATCGTTCACCAAAACCAAATCCACATGTAGGAGGCATACCATGCTCGAGCATTTCAACAAAAGAATCATCCGCCATCATAGCTTCTTCATCACCGGAGGCAAGTAGTTCTTGCTGTTTATCGAAGCGCTCACGTTGATCAATTGGATCATTTAACTCACTATACCCCTTTCCAATTTCGCTTCCTGCTAAGATTGGCTGGAATATTTGTGCAGTAACACCGTCTTCATTTGCTTTTGCAAGCGGAGCAACAAGAAGCGGATGGTTAATAAGAAAAGCAGGTCCAGCAATATGCTTACGGCAATATTTCCAAAGTGTATCCGTAAGTCTCTCGCGATTCGTGCCGTCATACTTTACATGCAGTGATTGAAGTTTAGTAACAATCTCTTCATCTGTTGCTTTCATGATATCGATACCTGTCTGCTTAAGAATCTCTTCCCTATAGTCAACACGTCTCCATTCCTCTGACAGGTCAAAAGTATGCCCACGTGTCGTAAAGATGGTAGTACCGAACACCTCTTGTGCAATTCTTCGATACAACTCCTCAACAAGTTTCATACCATCCTCATAATTAGCATACGCCATATAGAATTCACAGTTAGTAAATTCTTGTACATGTTCCGGTGAAGAACCTTCATTACGGTATGCTCGCCCTATCTCAAATGTTCTTGGAAATCCTGCAGACATGAGGCGTTTTTGCCAAAGTTCACCAATCGAAATACGCATAAACACGTTAAGATCAAAATCATTGTGATATGTTTTGAAAGGTCTTGCTTCTGCGCCTCCTGTTGTAATTTCGATAGTTGGCGTCTCAACTTCAAGAAATCCTCGTTCACCAAGAAAAGTTCTCACCACATTCCAAAACTTAGCCTTCTTTTCAAAAAGATCACGAAGCTCTCCGTTAGTAAGGATATCAAGATATCTCTCACGCATACGAAGCTCTTCATCTTGAATCCCGTGATACTTATCAGGAAGAGGAAGAAGTGACTTAGAAAGCATAGAAACCTCTGACACAAGAATACTTGGTTGACCTGAACGGGTGACAAAAGCTGTCCCTGTCACAGAAACAAAATCACCGATATCAACAAATTCATTATAAAAAGCGTGAGCAACTTCCCCTGACTCTGGAAGCTTAATTACTGACTGAAGTCTTGCGGTACCATCGTAGAGATCAAAGAAAACAAGAGCGCCTTGCCCACGTGATGACATGACACGACCTGCTACAGTAACAACTTCGTGAGAACTTTCAAGTGAAGCAAAAGAATGAGTAAGCTCTTTGAGGGTGTGAGTTGTCTTGGCCTTGCTTGGATACGGTACATACCCACGCTCTTTAAGCGCTTCTAATTTTTTTATGCGAGATTGCTTAAGTTCTTCGAGGGATGCCATAGGGATAGTTATTCGTTATTAGTTATTCGTAATTAGTCACCACTATAATACATTCATACAGCCATCATAACAAATTGTGGGGAGTTAGTCGACACAAGACTAGATAGTAGATATTAGACTTTAGATATTAGGAAAAGAGGGAGGAATGAAGAATGAAAACAAAAAGCAAAAACATAACTAAGAATACAAAGAGCGACGCCTACGGCGTCGCTCTTTGTATTCTGTGCCCAACTAATACCTAAAGTCTAATCTCTAAAATCTAGTCAGTATTCTGTCGTCTTTCTTATTCTATTCCAACAATAGAATATTCCATCTCTCCTTTTGGAGCATGTACTGTTACCTTGTCGCCTTTCTTCTTTCCAAGAAGCGCTTGTCCAAGTGGTGATTCATTAGAAATCTTTCCAGAAATTGAATCTGCTTCCTCACTTCCAACAAGAGCATAGGTTCGCTCTTGCTTCTCTCCTTTCTTAAGCACAGTAACAGTAGAACCAACATGTATCACCCCTGAAAGAGATGACTCCATAATCACTGCATTCTTGAGAATTTGCTCAATATGACTAATACGATCCTCACAGTTGGCTTGATCTTCACGTGCTTGATGATACTCAGCGTTTTCTGAGAGATCGCCGAGACTTTTAGCATATTCAAGAGCGTCAGCTATCTCCTTACGGCGAACCGTCTTGAGATTCTTAAGCTCATCTTCTAATAATTGTTTCTTTTCTAAGGTTAGATATTCCATAAATAAAGTGTGCTCACCATTGTACCACACTCTTCATTGTTGTTAAATATTGACAAATATACTTAATTAGTGCAGGATAATGAGTGGATCTTATCATAAAGAAAGAGACTCAAAAATGCAACAATCAGTCAGGTGCGGAGGTACTGTTAGTATCTTCTTCCTTTCAAGAGAAGGAAAAGAGGAACCGTTTCCAACACAAAAGACCATTCTGAGTGTTGGGTTGGACAATATCGTAGTACCCGAATACGAATCCAGAAATGGACTTGCACGTATTAGTTGTACAGGCAGAACAGGTACTCCTTTCTTGTATTCTTACCCACGCTTAAGCGATGGCCAGCAAGTGAGTAAAGAAGTGCCGAGACTTTACAAAAATAATTGCGATAGCGTTTTTGAGGAACCTCTTACCGGACCATTCATCCAAATCTCAACCAAGCAAAGAAGTGTTTAAGGAGGCTGCCCTAGTTATCTAACGGGCAAGTAAGAACACCATGCGCGAAGCCTCTTGGCTTCGCGCACTTTTCATTTTTCTTTTCATTAAAAAATGTATGTACGCCGTCTTCTACTCCCCCGCCTTCGTATACGAAGTGTTATCTCTCATCCAAAGTAATACCTCTCTCATTGCACCGACTGCACCGAATGGATTATGTCTATCGCCTTTTTCCATGATTACTACAAAGGCATACCTTGGGTTTTCATATGGAAAATATCCACTAATCCAAGAGTTCACTAACTGCTTACTCACGCCAAGTTCTGCGGTACCTGATTTACCAGCAACATGCACATCATCAATTCGTAACGCCTTAGCGGTACCTCCATCACTTGTAACTGCAAGACGCATCCCTTCCTGAATCACACTAAGCTTAGACTGATTAAGTGAGAGCGAAGTACTTGCAGTATCCAGCCGTCTAAGCACATGAGGAGTTACGAGGTATCCACCATTAGCGATCGAAGCAACCGCTCTCACAAGCTCAAGCGGAGTAACTTGGAATCCATACTGTCCGATTGATGAATGGTAGGTATTCCCCAAAAGCCAATCTTCGTTAAACACTTTTTTCTTCCATTCTGGGGAAGGAACTAGCCCATAATTCTCTCCAGGTAAATCTATTCCCGTTGTTGTTGCAAAGCCAAACTTAGTCGCATATTCATGAAGTCTTGCAATACCAAGTCCAGGCTGGTCTTGATACCCACCTCCTACTTGATAGAAGTATTCATCGGATGACTCAGCAATTGCGTTACGCATATCCACATACCCATGTGCTTTCCAGTCACGAAAAACAGTATCAGGTCCATCATATCTGTTCTTAATCACAAGCTTTCCAGAACTGTAAATATTTTTTTCTGGAGTAATGATATTTTCAGCAAGAGCAGCGTACGCAAAAAAAGGCTTCACCGTTGATCCTGGAGTAAAGAGCCCTTGTACAGGGCGATTGATGAACTTGCCACGTTTATCAAGAAGATCATCAGCTACACGTGTTTTGTCTTCTTTTGTCTTAGCATTCGTAATGAGATTGTTATCATACTCAGGAAAACTTGTAAGCGCAAGAATTTCTCCATTTCGTACATCCATAATCACCCCAGAACCTCCTGTAAATCCTGCCTTATGAGAAAGTGCAATCATCTCCTCGTAGAGTTTTGCCTGAACATCTTTATCAATAGTAAGCATGAGATTCTCCCCGTGCGAAGGATATACCACCACATTCTGCGCCTCAACTGATTGTGTTGCAGTCACCTCAATGATACGTTCACCTTTTACTCCAGCGAGCTCATTTTGATACTCTTTTTCAACGCCGTCTTTACCGAAGTATTCATCTTGCCAAAAGACACCTGACTGATCACGTTTAGGATAACTTACATAACCAAGAAGATGAGAAAAGCCTCCTTCGCTTGTATACTCACGACGAGGAATATCATCGGTAATTTTTTGTTTTTCTGTTGAGCTTCCTACTTCGTACTCTGAATTCCATGCAAGCAACTTTCCATTACGATCAGAAATCGTACCACGAAGAGGAAAGAGTGGTATCTTCTTCAGATGATTATTATCTGCAAGCTCTTGATATTCCTCTCTTCCAAGTATCTGCATAGCAAATAGTCGATACGAAAAACCTCCAACAAGAAGGATGATCAAAAAAAGCGCAATATAAAAAACATGTTTTCCAAGAGGTCTCTCAAGTTGCCCTTCCATCTGGTCAAGATTAAGCGAGGAGAGGTTCTGTGAATCAATGAACACATCCTCAGGACTAATCTCATGAGAAGCAGCACGCCTAGCGCGGTCTGTAAATATACGGCGAAATAAACGCATATACCCCTACTATACCACAGACAAGAAGTGAGGCTATAGGGAGTCTCTCTGTCCCCAAAAAAAGATCAAAAAGAAATGCAAGGAAAAGACCTATAGAGATAAAGCTATACTTTTTTTTAGAAACATCACTCCTGTTCTGCATAAAAAACGGAAGAGGAAACCGGGTTATAGACAGTCTCCACAAAAACATACCACGACGTTGCCTGATTATTAGTGAGCACCTGCCTTACTGTTCCAAGAACAAGGCTTGGATTGCTACGGAGGTATACTTTTTCTCCTTCTGTAATAGGTGTATCTCTTGCAACGTCTCCCAAGTAATGTCCTCCACGACCAGAGAGAGTAAGTGTTACCGAAGATGATGAAGTAACCCCTTCTGTAGTCACTCCGTACGAAGAGAGTAGTTCACAGAGCGAGGTAGATCGATATACTTCCTTGATACGACAGACAACATTTCTTCCTTTTACAGAAACAAGCATATTAACAGCAACACCGTCTTTGAAACCTTTAGAGAGTACAATGCTTGAGTACAACTTCGTAATATCTTGAGAAAGTGGATACATAACAATAGGTTTGTCCTCTACAGGAAAAGAACTGCTTGCATTCTCGTCATGAATAAGACCATACTCGCGAAGTTCTGCGTCTTGCTTGGCAACCTGATTCTCAAGTGTTTCGATTACAGCTTTAAGTGCTGTGTTCTCATTTTCTAAAGTTTTATGAGAAATAACATAGGTCTGTATAAATGTAGGGAAAAATCCAAGCGCCCCCTTAGAGTCAGCATAGCTTACTACAAGAGGCTCAAATAGAGGGTAGAGTGTTTTTTTTATGGTAGGCCAAAAAAAAGCATAGAGTATGATAAGCATGCTCGCTATCCCATACTTGATTAATGGTGATCTTCTTTTTTTACCTAAATGATATGTCATCGGTGTTTTCTATAAGTACATCCTTGTAGCGATCAAGATGTTCGAGAATAATTCCTGTACCACGAGCAACTGCAGTGAGAGGATCATCAGCGACAGTAACTGGAACTTTGAGTTGCATCTCGAGCAGGTTAGGTAAATTCCTAATAAGCGCACCTCCTCCTGCAAGAGTGATACCTTTATGCATAATATCAGAGAGTACTTCAGGTGGAGTAGTCTCAAGTACTTCACGAATCGCATCCACAAGTGACGCAACAGAAGAATACATCGCTTCTCGTACATCGACGTCAGTAATAATTGCTTCTCGTGGAAGTCCTGTTACAAGATCACGGCCTTTTACGCTTAACTCTTGAGTGTTTTCGTCAGGAAGTGCAGACCCTATTGTCATTTTGATATGCTCACCTGTTTTTTCTCCGATAAGCATCTTGAACTCGTCACGCATATACGAGATGATGTCTTCTGTAAGCTTATCTCCTGCAACCTTAAGACTTTTCGCTCGTACAATACCTGAGAGCGCAATCACAGCAATATCAGTAGTCCCTCCTCCGATATCAACAATCATACTTCCAACTGGTTCATGAATTGGCATGTGTACACCGATCGCTGCAGACATCGGTTCTTCTACAATAAAGATACTACTTGCTCCTGCTGACTTAGCAGCGTCATAGACAGCACGCATCTCTACATTGGTGATTCCGACCGGTACACCGATGACAACACGAGGACGAAATGGCTTACGATCAATCTCATTGGCTTTATTGATAAGATAACTAAGCATCTCTTCCGTTACTTCATAATCAGAAATCACACCATCAACAAGAGGTCGTACAATACGAATATGCGACGGAGTTCTTCCCATCATGTTCTTCGCTTCGATACCAACAGCAACAACACGATTAGTCTTAGCATTCACCGCAACCACAGAAGGCTCATTAATCACAATTCCTCTTCCACGAAGATACACGAGTGTATTAGCAGTTCCAAGATCAATTCCAATATCATTCGAGAGATGCTTCGTAAGTCGCTTAATCATAGGCACATTTTAGCATTTATTTAGCAATATGCATGATTTACACAATATAATTATATTGCATTATTTTGCCTCCTCCATTCATAGAGCGCAACAGCTGTTGCATTTGATGCATTAAGCGATTCGCATTCTTTTGTAATAGGAATAGAAAGTCTAAAATCAGAGTGCTCAAGCGTCTTCTTCCCTATTCCTTCTCCTTCATTACCAACCACAAGAACAGAAGGACTGTCAAAAGCTACCTTTGTAAGCGAAGTATCACCTCCTCCTACAAGCGCATATATCCAAAAACGACGCTTCTTAAGAGCAATAAGTGTAGCATTAGTATTCACTACTTCCGCAAGAGGAATATGGAAAAGCGCGCCAGCAGAAGCTTTTACAGAAGTTCCTGTAAGCGATCCTGTGTGACGATGGGAGAGAATAATACCATCTGCACCAAAAGCAAGAGCAGAACGAATAATTGCACCGATGTTGTGCGGGTCTTCTAATGCATCAAGAAGTACAAGGAGGGGTCGCTCTTTCTTTTCTAATGCAACAAGAAGCGTATCAAGTGGAACAAAAAGGGATTTCTCATGCACTGTAAACATCACCCCTTGATGTACTGATGACTTACCCACCTGATGTTCAATCTCTTCACGGGTAACAACAGTATAAGGAAGCTTGTAACGATCAATTGCACTTGCAATATCTTTTTCGAGAAGTGCTTGCTTTGTAATAAAAAGCTTCTCAATGCATGGAGTCTTGACATGCTTCTTAAGTGCTTCATGAAGAGGATTTTTTCCGTAACAATATAACATACTGGACATTATAGCATATCTAGATTTTAGATATTAGACGTTAGAGGTTAGAGAAATACATAACCAAAAATTGACTTACTTTGCTAGATATTGTAGTATCATAAAAGCTGTTTTTCCACTTGGAGACCCAATATGCACACAGCATTTGTTGTTCTTTTGATTACTTCTACCGCACTAAGCGCTTGCATCTTCGAAGATAGAGACCCAGAAAATTGTGGCTACGGTAATTCAATTATTGCCGTTGAATACAATAATACTCTTAGTAGAGAAAAAGTTCCACAAAGTGTTCTTCTTGTCTGTAAGAACCAAAATACTAACGGGGTTTACCGTAGAAAAACTACTCAAATAGTTAGTGACGGTAATATCACCGTGAACCCAAAAGACTATCTTGATGGGAAAATCCCATACGGACCCATTAAACAAAAATAAATCGCTACAAGGAATTCGCCTTGTAGCGATTCCTTGTTTTACACGAATTACGAATAACTAATTACGAATAACGATTCCTTACATCTCCGTAAACGTCACACCCTTTGGAAGGTCAAACTTCGTCTTATCAAATTTCCACGGATCACATGAATACTCTCCGACCTGACTCCCGTTCCATGTATAGGTTGCTTTTGTTGTATTAGTAGAAGCACCTTGTGTGATCTTTGCTTTGTACCCCTTACCTTGTGACATTGAAGTCCATGTATACGTATACCCATCGCGAGCAATCATTGTTGTATTGATTGTCTGTCCTGCAAGGGAAGTAGAGAACTCTGCTCTTACAAGATCATTCGAAACATACACTGTGCCGTTGCTTGTCATATTAGCAACTGTCTGAGTCACCGCACACTTATAATCTCCTCCTTTCTTTACAAAATCAACAAAAGAAATTTTGTTAGATGGGGATTTTTTTGATGACGTTGCTTGTTTTGTAGAAGAAGCATCAACCGAAAGATCTACAGGAAAGGTAGAAGTTCCATTACCTGTAGCCTCGAACCCAAGAAGTTCCGATGATGACGCATCGGTAGGTGTTGATGATGTTGCAACAACCTCTTCTTTCTTTTGTTCTTTTTTTGTAAGTGAAGCAATATTATCTTGTTCTACATACGACATCACACCGTAGAAGATACCCGAAGCAACAAGAATTGCAAAGGACCCGATTACAAATTTTCCAAGTAGTGTCATACAGATTTTCTTATTAAATATACTAAGTATATCGTACATTAAAATGGTATGTCTATCCCTTTTTCTTTATCAATAATATACACATCCTGATTGAACCCTCCAACTCCTATATATTCAACCTCATTGTGTTCGCCTTCTTTATGGCGGAGAATTGCTTCATAAGGCTTACAGTGCATACATCCACCATCTCCTTGTGGACATATAAATTCTTTTTTATCTCTTGCTTCTTTTACTTTCTTTGCCGTGCGGAGCACTTCTTCGTATGCAATCTTTTCGTCAGGAAGAGTCTTTTCTACCATCTTGTCACCATCTAGATACCAATAACTCGCCTTGGCAACTTTTCTCTTCTGAAGCGCATTACAAAGAAGAAGATAAATAGGGAGTTGCATTGATGATTCGCTCTCTTCATTCTTTCCTGTCTTAAAGTCAATCACATGGAGTGTGTCATCAGGAAGATATTCTATCCAATCAACAAGACCATTCAAAATAATATTATCTTCTTCAGAAAGATAGAAGTTGCAAGGCATATTCCCTTGAGGAAGCTTGATTCGCTTATTGGTAAGAAAACGTGGATTATCAATCGCGGTCTGTATCATTGTCTCACCACGAAGCCTGAACTCTTCGTCTTGTGCTTCTGTAAGAAATCCGCCTTTCCGACCAGAAACTTTTTTCCACTCTTCATTGAACCAAGCAATAAGATCACGATCCATGCGCTCGTTAGACGGGAACTGTCCAAGTCCTTCGAGTACATTATGTACTGCGATACCTAGTGACATGTATGGCGTTACTATGGTCATCTTACGAAAAGTTTTAGGATCCTTGTACACGTTATGAAGATAATAAAGTCGTGGACATTTAAGAAAATCCCCCATCGAAGAATGAGATACCCACACTGCAGAATATTTATCAGGCATAGTAAAGATAGTATACCACTCGTAATTCGTAATTGGTTATTAGTTAGAGCAAAGCTGAGGGCTTCGTTCTTTGTGTTTTCTGTATTTTCTAATATCTAAAGTCTAACGTCCAACATCTAGTCTTCATTCTACATACCATCAATCAAATCATCCTCAAACTGCCTCATACCTTTATAGGTTGGTTCATACTTACTGAGATCAGGCGTAATCTGTAGTGTGACAATTTTGTGATATACCGCTTCGATAAGCTTCTTCGTTCTCTCTATTTCCACTTCATCACTATCAAGGACAAGTTCAGTAAACACATCCTCTTCTACAAAGTTAAGCGCAAGCTTACCAACAGGAGTACCTTTGTAATGAATCGAATTCTCAAGAAGTAGTTTGTACACGATGAGTTGCTGTCGGTACTTATGTAACTTAATCTTATCAAGATCAGTCACTGCAGAATCCCATGAAGAAAAAGCTTTACCTGTCTTAAAATCAACCACTGTATACATTCCGTCTCTTTGCTCAAGAAGATCGATCTTCCCGATAAGATGCGCATCACCTACCATAACCCCTTCATCCTTCATATCAACTTCAACCTTAAGTTCTCCGGTATAATGATGGGGAATTTCTTCAAGAAGCTTCTTTACAATCTTCTCTCCTCGGCCACGCAACTTAAGCTCTTCGTAGTGCGGAAGTCTCCCTCTGGAAAGCTCTTTATAAAAAACAGCAAGGAGATATTCTTCGTTTACCTTCTCTCCACCGTTATACTTCGGATACATGACACACTCTTCGATCACTTTATGTATCGCAGAACCATAGACACCTGACGGATTCATTGGTTGAGGGAACCGCAGTAAGTTCTGCTCTACGAAGTAAAGCGGTCCACCTTCCGCGAGATTAAGAAAGTTGTTAAGATGTGTCACCGGCATTCTATAATCCTTTACAAGCCTTCGTAGAAGTGCCCACTCTTCTTCCCTAAATGGCTCTTTGTAAAGACGAAGTGCATTCTCATGTGACTCAACCGGAACTTCTTCTAATTCTATATGCTCTTTTGGTTCAGGAAGGTAACGAATCTGTGCGTCATGCGAAGTAATATGAAGTGTATGCTTAGCGCGTGTCATCGCCACATAAAGTAATCGTATAAAATCTTCTTCCGTATCTCCGGCCGGTTGCATAAGAGGAAGAAGAGGTGCTGGAAGTGGCGCAATGTTGGTGCGTGGCGACTTAGTCCATAGTGAGTCATGTGCTGAGATAATATACACATGTTCAAACTCAAGCCCCTTAGAAGCATGAGCCGACATAAGCTTCACAGTATGTTCACCCTGAAGAAAAGGAGAGATACTCACAAGAGAAATAGCATGATCAACATGCATCGCAACAAAAGGTGCCACATCATAAACAAAAAGCATCTCCCCTTCTCTCCATTCACGGAGCGCTTCCACAAAAGTCTTAAGCGACGCCAAGAAGCTTACATACGTTGTTGGACTCTTCTGTATAAGCTCTTGAGAAAAGTAATACTCCTTGAAGCCACTTTTTTCCATGAATATCTCAAGCACATGTTCAAGCGGAGTACTTGGTGCATCAACCGCAAGAGTTGTAAGAAGTTTTCCAAAAGAAGCAATCGACTCTACCTCAACACTTCGTATGCCTTCACTCCAAGAGATATGTTTCTCTTTAACAAAAAGCGATAACGTAAAGAGGTCCTCTCTTCGTACGCCGAAACATGGATACGAAAGTAATCTCGGAAGAAGATAATCCCTTTGATGCTCATGTGCGATTACAGAACTAAGATAATCACACACTTCAATCAAAATCTTCACATGAGGTTCGTCGAATACATTGGCTTTCTTTTCATATTCATACGGTATCTCTTTACGATCAAGGTAGGGAAGAAGTGCACGCAATTCACGATGAGATCTTGCAAGCACAGCGACTTCGTCAGGATTCACTCCTTGATCAAGGGCTTCTCGTATACGGTCAGCCACCAAAGTATATTCACTCACATCAGACAAGGTGTGCACAAAGGTAACCGCACCTTTTGGAAGATGTATATTCTTGGAAGTAAGAACCTTGGAGATATCTTGGTATGCATTCTCAAGCCTACCTCCTCCCACTATCTGAGTTATCACCTGACGAGACGCATCAAGGATTCCTTGTGTAGAACGATAATTACTATCGAGCACTACCGTCTTCACATTCCTATAAAGATGCTCACGGAAGCGCATCATGTGAGATACCTCTGCGCCTTGGAATTTATAAATCGCCTGATCATCATCACCAACAACACAAACATTTGGGCTTCCTTCGTGAATTTCATTTCTTGTGATTGCTTCGATGAGCGACATCTGGGCTTCGTTGGTATCTTGGAACTCATCAACAAGAATATATTGATACTGCTCTTCGAGTACCGTTCTTAGTGATTCTTCTTCACGAAGTGCGTGTGCCACTTCTATGATCATATCGTCATAATCATACAGCCCTTCTTCGTACATTGCCTTACTATACTTCGTGTAAAGCTCAGCGACTGCAAGAATTTTTTCTTTATTATATTCATCCTTAAGCATAAGTACTCCTTCATCCTTAACGGTATACTTTGCTTTCCATGAACTCAACGGCTCAGCCTTACCAAGAAGTTCTGCAAGAGCTACTGCTTCTTCTAGTGACTTAGCAAGGTAGATCGATGTGGTTGACTTTAATTTCTTAAAAGTCTCGATGATTCCCTTTATATCTCCCAAGTCCTTCACCTGCACTCTTCCTGGCCACACACTAAGCGCTTCAGTGATCGGAGCATATTCACGCACCATAAGAGATACCACTTCTTGATACTCATCACTTGTATATCCATAACTCTTAATATGCTTGATGCGATCTTTTACATCGTGAAGATACACATATCCTTTCTCGGGATGATAACTTCCCATTGGATGACCATAAGGAAGTGACTTGAAGATAGTCTCGAGAAGTTCAGCACGCTTCACATCAGTTGCTTGAGTGAAGTGTGCTGATTGAAAGAAGTATTCAGGGAACCTGCTAATCACATGATTACAAAAAGCATGAAAAGTAAAAATCGCTGTACGGTATGCATCAGCGCCAATAAGTGTCGCAAGTCTCTCACGCATCGCAAGTGCACCATTTTCGGTAAAAGTAAGACAAAGAATATTGTGTGGGGCAACACCTGTCTTTCTTAAAATATTTCCAACACGAAGGGAGAGAAGCTCCGTCTTCCCACTTCCGGGACCCGCAACAACAAGAAGTGGTCCATCAATTGTCTCGACCGCTTCTCTCTGACGATCATTAAGTGCATGTAAGCGTTCTTCAAAAGACTTACTTTTTTTGTGTTGTGCTTGTGTACTTCCTGTCTTCTTTTCTGTGTTTGTCATAGATGCTTCTTAGTATACGACATGGGTAGACAATTTTATAGATTAACTATAGTATTGGGAATATTGAGTTGTGTCTGCTCAAATATCAGACAAGTTCTTTATAGAAAGGTTAATTCATGCGCTCACTTAAAACAATTATCATTGGTGTTACTGGGAGCTCTTTTAGGGGTGGAGCAACGGACCTCCGTCTAAATGCTTCCGGTCTTTCAGAAATGAGACATGCTGTTACTCAGCTAGCAGAACAAAATAGACAGCCAAGAATTATTTACTGTAGCACTGACCCGGCCCATATCGCATCCGCACACATGCTTGCCGTTCACCCAAGCGTTAAATATGTCATCCCCTCAAAAACATTATGCTTTGGCAGAGATGACTGGGTTGAAGAAAAACGCCGTTTACAAGCAAAAATGAGAGAAGCACTTAAAACCAAACAAGGAGCTATCGAATTTTGCCAAAAAATGTCTCATGTGGAAGGAGACACCGAAGAGGTGATAATTCTCACCGGCCAATGCTGGGGTGATAGTTTTGGTAAAGCAGGAATTTGGAACCGAGGTGCTTTATATTCCTTTGACCTAGAAAAACAAAGCATAGAGATTGTTGGCGTATCGAGTGTAAGTATTTAACTCCAACAAAAAGCATCGAATAACCCTGAAGCCGACCAGAACCTGGTCGGCTTTTCATTTTATCCTGTTACTTACTTTTTATTTTCCTTTTCAAAAAGTACACAAGATCAAATGGGAGGCCGAGAATATACTGCGCACCACGAAGTGCCGGGGTTGTCATTTTCTTGACTGTTCTACTGTGCTCATAAAGAAAAGTAAAAGCAATAATAACAAAAATCGCAAGAAACTTTTGCCATTCTTCTATATGAAGATGCGTCGTTGTTTCAAGTAAAAGCCCAATTCCAATACAACCGACAATTACATACGCCGAATACACGAGCCCTTTATAACGATGAATTAATCGAGAAAGAAGTGGAGTAATAAAAAGCATACTGATAACACCAATCATCACACCAAGAATCACAACAAGTGTATTACTCGAAAAACTCACGGCAGAAACAACATTATCAAGACTAAAGACAATATCTGCAAGCGCTATTTGGATTACAACACCCTTAAAAGAATCTTTTGCTTTGACCGTATGACCTTCTTCATCAACAACTTTACCAAGATGAGCCATTGCAAGATAGATAAGATAAAGCGCACCAAGCAACCTAATCCAAACATTCTCGACAATAATTGCTACCACAAAAAGGGCAAGTACACGCAAGAGCGCCCCAAGAATAATACCGATGCGAAGCGCTTTCTTGCGCAAAGGTTCAGGAAGAGCTTCTGCAAGTGTCGCATTCACCAGTGCATTATCGATAGAAAGAAGCACTTCAACAACAAACAATGATGCAATAATAGAAAAATAAGTAGCGAACATAACCTATAGTTGTAATTATTATTGATAAAAAATTATTGCTCAAGCATATCCGCAACACGACCAAACTCATCGGTTACTTCTCTAAGAAGCTTCG
Source organism: uncultured Candidatus Saccharibacteria bacterium (assembly GCA_964510805.1). GTDB lineage: Bacteria > Patescibacteriota > Minisyncoccia > Phycocordibacterales > UBA5272 > UBA11704. The sequence continues at coordinate 44,071 of CAZEDG010000001.1, read as the reverse complement.
AAAGAACATGATCTTTGGTTAACTTTTCTTCCACTATTGCAAGAACTTCTTGATGGAACCATAATCTATTTCTTACACTTGAAGTAAAACGAGATACGAAGAGTCCTCCTTCTTTTTGGACATCATCCAAAAAACTTTTCGTGTTGTGTATCTTATCTGCACACGAGACAATCGCCGACTCAACCCCTCCTTCACGTAACCGCTTAAGGTATTCTTCTTTTCTTGTAAGCCAGGGTAACTGCTCATTCGCGGTCTTGTCTGGATTAAGTGGCTCAGTTACATGGTAGACAATATTCGCGACCCTTTCTCCTTGCGCACGCACAAGATCATCATAATGATATCCAGGCACATCTTCTAACGTATCATGAAGAAGTCCAGCAATAATACTATCTTCATCATCCGTTGCAAGAGAAACAAGAGAAGCAACAGAAACAAGATGACTAATGTAAGGAGTCTTGTTCATGTCATTTCTTACTTGATGACGATGAAGTGTCGAAGCGAGCTTAATCGCCTCATCAATTCGTGAGGAGTAACGCATAATGCTTCTTAGTATAGCAGAGCAATGAAGGAGTTGGAATATTTTTGTTCGAAAACACGACAAAATAAGATTTTATAATGCAATTTTATTTATTTATGTCACTATTGACATTATATTTATATTAGTGTAGTGTGTATTTGAATAGACATTGTCTAGGTTCTTTGTTTTTAACCCGTATTTTGGAGCAACACCATGAACGACGTACTGCACGACATGGAACTGAAAAAACAAGCAGAGAACGAAGTTGTAGATGCACTGAAAGCAAGCTCGCTAGCTCGCATTATCACCGCAGGAGGAAGTTTCACCCTCTTTGCGATCAACAACCTGCGCACCGAAATGCTTCTTGATGGAGCGGTGAACAGGTCTGTGCTTGTCATCTCGATGCTTGTCATCATGATGGCAATCGGAGTAACGATTGCACTTGCCGTGGGTGACAAGTCGCTTGTCCAAGCTCGCAAGCAAGTACGCACGCTTCGCGACATGCTTCTCTTCGGAGGTGCACTTGTCTTTGGGTGTGCCGGAACTATTCCGGAAGGATTTCTTGGTAACATGATTTTTTGGTCTGGGTTCATTTTTCTTTTCCTTGGAGGAAGTACATTCTTCTTGGATAAGGTTCTTATCAAGAACTCGAAACCAAAAGAAAACAATGAAGAGGACAATGGGTTCGAGGCAACTCGTCCGGCATTCACTGGACCAGAACTTCCCCCACTCAGGAAGGAGGAATACTGGTGGCTGAACATCTGGACTACACTCGTTATGAGTGGCGTACTCGCTCTCACCTATGACATAATTCGTGTACTCTCGACGAGGGTGAATGTGCTCTATGTGGTACTCTTCTTCTTGCTTATCGGAGGAACACTCTTCTTCATGCTGTTGAGGCATGTTTTGAACAAAAACAACGAGATGAACGGTCTCCTGATCGCTGTTGGCAGTGCTGGTATGGTTGCATTTGGCACCTCATTCTTTGCACTTCTGACGCTTTACGGAGCACTTAGTCTGGAAGACTACGCAACCGGGAGCAGATATTTGCTCTTCTTCTTGATTGGTGTACCTGCCGGTCTTGTTGCGGATGTCGTTGTCAAGAAACGGCAATACATTCCAAACTGATCTTGGTATCGATCAAAAACAAAACCGCGAAGGCGCACGCCTTCGCGGTTCTTTCTTTGTCCTTCACCAAGGGGTTGCTAAAAACACAAACCTAAAGAGAACTACTTAGCAGTCTTCTTTGGTTTTTTTGTTTCTTTTTTATGGGTTTTTGTTTCTTTTGCCATACACTAATTAGTATACAAAACAACTGTCTTCTTCACTTGGGGATAAACAGCATGGGATACAAATAGAATGCACAGTAACCCTTCTGTGGATAACATGAGTTGACATTCTATTTTTATCTGCTAGTATCCAAGTAGTAGCTCGGTGTCTGTCTCCTCCTGGTACAGTCTCCTGTACCTTCGGGCCCGAACCTCACGGTTCGGGCCTTTTTCTTTTCTTAAAAAGAACTTGACAAAAAAGTAATGTATATATATAATAGTTTTGCCTCATTACCCAACAAGGAGACCTTGATGGCAAACGACAAGCAGACCCAAGCACCCCGCGCTATCCCTCGACCTGCCACGCGAGGACCGCGTATGACGAAGAACGAACTTCAGTTCGCCGACATCCTGTCGGAACAAAAGAAAGAAATGGACACGCTTCCGAGTTTCGGCGACGCGTTCCGACGGCGCAACCAAGAGCTCGATGAGCTCGGCACTGGCGGATTCACGCTCGCCTGAAAAGGTACGCCGATCGAAGAGCAAGGCCCTGGCATGTATTTGCAAGGGCCTTTTTTAATTCCCGCACAACTTAGAAAGACTTCTTCCGCTTCTCTCCGCTTGTTCCTTACTTCCAAAATACACCTTATTTGCTTCTTTTATTCTTGTACTCCCTTTGCACCAAGTATAGGTAAAAGTCTTTCCATTTTTACTTCCAAAAGGAGCATTCCTTGTTGTGTTTTCTAGAGAAGAAGACGCTTCTAAATGAGAAAAAGTGACCTCTTTTTTCTTGTTAACCTCATGAGTAAGGATATATACGTACAAAACAAGGAGAACTGCCACGACAAAAGTAAGGCCGTAAATATCGTATTTGGATATCGCTCTATTGATTTTTTTACAATATTCTTGTATACTACTTCCTACATTAGTTTGCATAAATTATTTTAAGTATACGCTATGGCAACCAGAAAGGCCGCAGGTTCGGCAAAAAACCTAACAGACAGTAAACCAAAGTACCTAGGTACCAAGCTTTATGCTGGCGAATTCGCCTCAGCTGGTGCTATTATTGTACGTCAGCGTGGTACCAAGATTCTCCCAGGAAAGAACGTTGGTCTTGGACGCGATCATACACTATTCGCTCTTAAGGAAGGCAAGGTATCATTCAGTGAGCGTCGTATGAAGCATCTCGATGGATCTACTAAGCGCAAGAAAGTAGCGAACGTGGACGGTGAATAACACAAAAGAAAAGATGGTCATCACAGAGTGATGACCATCTTTTGTTTTGTGTACGAGGTATGAAGAATGAGGGAATAAGAATACAAGAACGACACCGTAGGTGTCGTTCTTGTATTGTATTTTTATCTAGAGTCTAAAGTCTAACATCTAACATCTAGTCTTGAACTCTACTCCACCTCAAACGTAAGCGCTTCCTTCTTATCTCCTTGTACAAGAGTAACCTTATGAGTACCTATATGTTTAATCGGTATATCAATACGAACCTGCTTAGGATCAAGAGAAACCTTTACTGCTTGATACACAGCATCCGCAATATCCACTTCTTTTATTTGAGCAAAAAGTTGTCCCTTATTATCTCGTTTCTTATCTTTAATAACAACTCTTGTCTTATGAAGCGCATCAACAAGTCTTGCAAAAGCACTCGTTTCGAGATCCTTTTTGTGAGCCTTGGCATCTTCTTTTGATTTCCACTTAGCAAGCTCAGAAGGAGTTGCTTGAAGTGCGTCACCTTTTCTTATAAGCACATTAATCGCATAACCATCTGCGACTTCTTTGACCTCACCACGCTTACCTAATTTTGCAATATCTTTAAGAAGGATTACTTTCATGTGATCTATACTACCATGCACAAGACTTTGTAGACAAATACAAAGAAGGACCGCGAAGCGGTCCTTCTTTTTTCTGTTGTCTGTTCGTCTGTAGTCTATATTCTACGTCCTACTTCTTCACTACTTCTATTGCTTTTTCAAGCTGAGCATCATAGACCCCTTTTCCTTTCCATCCTTTTGGAGAAGTTGTGGTGGCGTGAACTTCTATGTCAGGCTTAATACCACTTTCAGAGATATTTACACCCCCTGGTGTATACCATTTAGCAATAGTCACCTTAAGAGAAGATCCTCCATCGAGATTCACAAGCTCTTGTACAGACCCTTTACCAAAAGACTTCACCCCGACAATCTTCGCAATATTATGATCCTTGAGTGCTCCAGCCAAGATTTCAGACGCGGAAGCGGACCCTCCATCAACAACAACTGCAACCTTGATTCCCTGAGGAAGACCTTGAATACCTTGACTACGATGATTGTTTATCTCTTCTCCGTTTCCTCTTCGCTCACTTACTACCACTTCACCTTCCTTGAGGAAATAACTTGCCATATTAACCGCAGCTTCTAAGTAACCTCCAGGATTTCCACGAAGATCAATCACAAGATTTTTGTACTTAGAGTTAACAAAATCAACAAGCGCAGTCTGGAAAAGAGCAGGTGACTCGGAAGAAAAATTATAGAGCTTAATAATAAAGACACCGTTACGCTTCTCAGTATCAAGCGTTGGAATCTTGATCTCTTTACGAATAATCTTAATATCAGTAGTTGCTTGTGCATCTGGATGAAGCACAGTAATAGTTACAGGTGTATCAAGTTCACCACGAATATACCCAACCGCCTCGTCAGAAGAAAGTCCTAGCATATTCTTACCATCAACTGCAGTAATAATATCACCAGCTTTAATACCCGCTTTCATTGCAGGAGAGTCCTTAAGCGGAGCAATCACAATAATGTTGCCATTTTTCATACCAACATTCATACCAACACCACCAAATGACCCCTTCACATTCTCAGCAAAGCTCTTTGCTTCTTGTGGAGGGAAGAAAACAGTATACGGATCTTTATAACTCTCAACATACCCCTTAATCATGCCGTACTCAAGCTCTTTAGCTGTAGGAAGCGTAGAAGAAGACTTCCAAAATACGAACTTCGTATCGAGATTACTTCTAACCGTCTTAAAAAGGGACGAGTCGATAAAAGAAGCAACCGAGGAGGTGTCCGCATGAACACTTGATCCCATACCGCTTCCAAGTAAAAACCCTGAAATAAAAATAATGAAAATAAAAGAACCTATAGCAATACTCTTAAGAACAAATTTCTTAGTCATATGGCCTTTTGATGGATACAAATCTGAAATGCTAGACATATATTCCTAGTATACACATGATATATGCTAGAATAAAAGGACAACAAATACAGAAAGTAACCAATGAAGATAAAGAAGGTTCCACACAAAACAACCACATCATGATTTCCCTCTACAATACAAAAACAAAATCAAAAGAAGTATTCTCCCCGCTTACAGAAGGTGAAGTTCGTATCTACTCTTGTGGACCAACTGTCTACCACTACCAACACCTTGGTAATATGCGCGCAGGAGTTTTTGCTGACACACTTCACAGGCTTTTCAAAGAATCTGGCTTTATCGTAAAACATGTTATCAATATTACTGACGTTGGGCATAACACTGACGATGGAGATGACGGCGAAGATAAGATGGAAAAAGGTTCAAGAAGAGAAGGCAAGAGCGTCTACGAGATAGCGAAGCTGTATACCGACAGCTACTTCCAAGACTTGTCTCTGCTTGGTGTCACTTTATCAGAATACAACTTTCCGAGAGCAACAGAGAACATTCCTGAACAAATTGCACTTGTTAAGAGGCTTGAAGAAAAAGGTTACACCTACATCCTTGATGACGGAGTATATTTCGATACATCGCGCTTTCCTTCTTACGGTGACTTTGCAAGGCTTGATATCGAAGGACTTAAAAGCGGCGCACGAGTAGAAGAAAATAAAGACAAGCGTAACGTAACAGACTTTGCTCTCTGGAAATTTTCACCAAAAAATGAAAAGCGTCAAATGGAATGGGATTCTCCTTGGGGAGTCGGATTCCCTGGTTGGCATATTGAGTGTTCCGCGATGGCAATGAAGTATCTCGGGGAATCTTTTGATATTCATACGGGAGGTATTGAGCATGTCCCGGTACACCACACCAACGAGATTGCACAAAGCGAGTGTGCAACCGGAGAACCTTATGTGCGCTATTGGATGCACAATAACCACCTTATTGACACGACAGGTAAGATGTCTAAATCAAGTGGAGATTTCTTAACTGTCTCTACACTTACAGAAAAAGGATTCGATCCTCTTGCATATAGATACTTTCTCCTCACTGCACACTATCGCAAAGAGTTAAGCTTTTCTTTTGAAGCGCTCACTGGCGCAGGAACTGCATACAAAAAACTTTGCCAATTTATAGCTGAAACAAAAAAAGATAACCAGGAGGGTGTCGTACATAAAGGATACTATGAAGAAGCCTACGACGCTCTTAGTGATGACCTAGGGACACCAGAAGCAGTCGCGGTTCTTTGGACTGTTATCAAAGACCAAACCCTTGAAGGTGTAGACAAAGTCGCGACTATTCTTGCAATCGATGCATTTCTTGGACTCTCACTCAAAGAGAAATCAGTCAGACAAGAGCCTCTCACATTCCCAGAAGAAGTGAAGGAGCTTCTTACAAAAAGACAACTTGCCCGTGATAACAAAGACTTCCAAGCATCTGATGCACTTCGTAACGAACTCCTCTCTCTTGGTTTTGAAGTAAAAGACACCAAGGACGGGCAAACGGTAACAAAGATATAAAAGCTTATCTTGTTTTCTTTTTGTTCCCTTCTTCATCTTTCCTCGCACCTCAATCTTCACTCCCTCCGTTATCCCCACAATCCACGATTTTTAATCATAAAACAATATAATTACATTTGTGCAAGGTGCTCGCTATTGTATACACTATGACACATGCTTCCACTTCATCAGCTCACAGCAACATCCAAGAAAAAATCAAGTAGACGTTCCTACGATGATGTCGTCAAAAAAGACTATGGCGTAGATCCTCTCAAAGGACCACGTATTCCTCCACAAGATCTAGAAGCAGAGAAAGCCTTGCTTGGTTCTCTTCTTCTCTCTTCTGAAGCTCTTTTTGAAATCTCTGATGTTATTACCGCACATAGTTTCTACGCAATGAAACATCAGATTATTTATGAGACCATAGAGACTCTTGTTAATAACAAAGAACCTGTTGACGTGCTCACCGTCTCCGCAGCGCTTCGTGCAAGCAAGAACTTCGATCAGATTGGCGGTGCTCCGTACCTCTCTGATCTTCTTGGGCTTGTTGGCTCTTCAGCGAATGCAAAGTACTACGCACAAATTGTTCGTAAAAAAGAACTCCTCCGTCGTCTCATCGAAGCAAGTTCTCATATTATCGAAAATGCTTATAATGAAGAAGACCCTATTGACACTGTTCTTGAAGAAGCAGAAAAAGAAATTTATGAGATCACCACAAAAGGAGGATCTTCTGAGAGACTTATTGCCTTCCAAGAAATGATTGACGCAACCTGGGCTCGTATCGAGAAGTTGGCAGATCAACAAGGAGGTCTTAGAGGTACACCGAGTGGATTCAAAGATCTTGATAACAAGCTCTCAGGATTCCAGCCGTCTGACCTTATTATTCTCGCTGCACGTCCATCAGTAGGTAAGACTTCTCTTGCGCTTGATTTTGCTCGTAATGCTGCGGTCAAAAATGGCATCCCTGTCGCAGTCTTTTCTCTTGAAATGAGCAAAGAACAGCTCGTTGATCGTATGCTCTCTGCGCAATCTCAAGTAGACGGATGGAAGCTCCGTACTGCAAAACTTTCTCTTGATGAAGAATTTCAAAGACTGCAACAAGGTATGCACGAGCTCATGAAGGCACCTATTTACGTAGATGATACCGCTGCGAACTCTATTCTTAACATGCGAAGCACACTTCGTAGACTTAACTCTGATAAGCCAATTGGACTTATTATCGTCGATTACCTTCAGCTTATGAGTACTTCTAAATCATATGACAGCATGGTAAACCAAGTTACCGAAATCTCTCGTTCGCTAAAAGGTCTTGCTAAGGAATTCAACGCTCCAGTGATTGCTCTCTCACAGCTCTCTCGTGCCGTTGAATCTCGTGGTGGACGCCCTCGTCTCTCTGACCTTCGTGACTCTGGATCTATCGAGCAAGATGCGGATGTGGTAATGTTTATTCATCGTGAAGACAAATATGGTGAGAACACTGAACGCAAAAATATTGTAGAAATTCTCATCGAGAAGCACCGTAACGGACCAACAGGTATTGTCGAACTTTACTTTGATGATAAGAAAACCTCGTTCCTTTCTATCGAAAAGAGTGAATTTGGTGACTTTTCACTTCCTAGTGTTACAGTGCCCGATTTTTAACTATACATGCTAAAAAAAATATTAATTACTATTGTTTTGATAATTATTTTATTTTTAATTATTCTAAAAACAAATACTGCAACAGATGGAGGATATATGCCATTTATTCCAACAAAAGAATATATATGTTCTGGTAAATTTATAACTATTTCTGATAATAGTATAAGTGATGGCCCAAGAATAAGATTCTGTGTTGGATACCTGCAAGTAAAATAAAATATTTTACTTTATCATTACAATCACCATGAACCCAACTGATAGACTTGCAGAACTACTTATGCGATTCCCTGGAATTGGTCCTAAGCAAGCCAAGAGATTTGTCTATTTTCTTCTTCGAGAACATTCTCATTACAAAGAGCAATTAATCAATGCCCTTGAAGAGCTCAAATATACAGGCAAGCAGTGTGCTTCTTGTTATAGATACTATGGTGATGCAAAACAGAATGAACAACAGACATTCTGCAGTCTTTGCAACAACACATCTCGTGATCAGTCGTCACTTATGATTCTTGAAAAAGAACTTGACTTAGATGCAATCGAAAAAACAGGATCGTACAATGGAATGTACTTCATCTTAGGAGGTCTTGTTCCACCGCTTACCGAAAAACCAACCGAACTTATTCGTATTAGAGAACTTACGACACGTATCTACTCACTGTTACAAGAAAAGAGATTACAAGAAATTATCTTCGCGCTTCCTGTAACTGACTATGGAGACACTACTGTTGAATACGTAGAAAAAACAATCAAACAAATTGTTGGTATTGAAGGCGTAAAACTATCCCATCTCGCACGAGGGCTTTCGTCAGGACTTGAGCTTGAGTATGTTGATAAGGATACTTTTAAGAGTGCACTGGAGAGGAGGAATTAAAAATGACCTGGCAACAAGAATATATTTTTATACAATTCAAAAATTAAATACATTAAGTCCAAAAAGCGCGACCGAAGGTCGCGCTTTTTCTACTCCACATTTTTGTCTTACTTGATTGCGTCAATCTTAAGCGCCATATATGGCTGACGATGACCATTCTTCTTGTGATATCGTGACTTCTGACGATAACGAACAACAAGCACTTTATCGAGACGTCCTGACTCAGTGATTGTTGCTTCTACTGTAGAACCCTTAATAAAAGGAGCTCCAAGAGTAGTCGCCTTACCGTCATCCTTAAGGACAACAGAGTCAAGAGTAACCTTATCCCCCACCTTATAATCTCCAGAAAGCTTCTCAACAGCAATTTCGTCGCCAACTGAGACCTTGTACTGCTTTCCACCTGTTTGAATAACTGCGAATGACATAATGGCTTATTATACATCGTTTTTTGATTCTTTGCAAATTCTATTTTAGCTTTATTTGATTGACTATTTCTTAGATTCCGGTAGGCTGTAGAGAGATTCTAAGCAACACAAAACGAGGAAATCATGGCAACAGCCACTGTTCTTTCTCTCCTTTTTCTCAATCTCATTGTTGGTATCCTTGCTTTCTCATATCGAACATATGAAGAAAGCACACAAAAAGGGACACGAGACTTGGGTAACTTTCTGAAGTTTACAAAAGAAATAACCCTAGAAGGTATACAAAGCCTGAAGAAATGGGTCAGCAAAGAGTCACAAAAGAAAGGTTTTGTACTACAAGAAACTATCGTCGCAAAAACATTTGTCGTCTTTTTTGGGTTCATTGTCGGAAGTCTCATTCTTCTTCTTGGTGGATTCCTCTTCCTCCTTCTTAAACCAAATAAGAAAATAAAAACAAAATGACACCAGCCTCAGGCCTCTCTACTTACAAAAGGGAGGTTTTTGCTTTATGCAGCCCTCTACTCCTCCTCAAAGGAAGGCTTGTCGAGTAAGACTGGAGTTACCCCGATTTCTTCTCCTGTAATACGAAGCACGTCTTTATCAATCTTCTTGAGTTCTTTGTACGCCGTATTATAGTGCCCAACTGTTGTACCAAGTGTAACACCGAGCTTCTTCATATACTCTTCATACGTAGCAATGTGTCTCTGAAGTTCTTCTACACGCTTAGCAATATGCTTGGCACTCTCTTCTATCTTAAACGCTCTGAACCCGTGAAGCACTGTCTGCAGATATGCATAGAAGGTCGTTGGTGAAACAATAATCACTTTCTTCTTGTTATATGCATACTCAATTAAATTCTGTGTATTCACGGCACCTTTTGCTACCTTGTTAACAAGAAGATCATAATAGATACCTTCTGCAGGAATAAACATAAAAGCAATCGGAAGTGTTCCCTCGTCTTCGCGAATATATTTAGAAGTCTCATCAATTCTTTTTTGAATATCTTTTTTGAACTCTGTCTGAAAATATGCAATATCCTCCTCATCGTCAGCATTCATAAGACGCTGATAGTTATCAAGCGAATACTTTGCATCAATAGGAATAATCCCTTCCTTAGTATGAATTACCGCGTCAACTACTTCACCGTTAGTGAACCTATACTGCATCTCATACTTACCAGGCGGAAGCATATTAGAGAGAATTTCTTCGAGTGCAGCTTCACCTAAGTTACCACGTTGCTTCTGATGAGTAAGCACCTTCTCGAGATTTTGTAACTGCTCAGTCATAGAAAAGACTTGCTTATTACCTTCTTTTACCTCGGTAAGTTCACGAGTAATCTCAGAGATAAGTCGTGTCGCTTCAGAGTTCTGACGGTGAAGTGTCTGATGAAGATCATTTGCTTGGCGTTCGAGTTTGTTCTCAACAGTAGAACGAAGACGCTCTAACTGATCCTGAAGGATAAGAAACGACTGATTATGTTCGTCACCTTTTCCGGACATTCCTTTTACAAGGAGGACAATAAGGAGACCTATAACAACAACACCAATAATAAGGAGAATAATAAGTTCAGCTGACATACAAAAAAGTATAGCATGGAGAAAATGTAACCGGAGGTATAGTGCAAAGTATAATTATGGTAGACCTGATCAATCAAACAGTTACTTTTCCCTAAACTTTACTTTATCTTCATCTTTATGGTAAAAATACAGAAGTAGTACAACCTAGGAGACGACATGGACATCACTTTTGTGACTCTATTCATAAGAAGCGAAGCACTCTGCTCGCAATGCAGGATAGCGATGCAGTTGATACGTACTCATTTTTCTGGCAAAAATGAAATCCTTGATATAACAGAACACCAAGCTCGCTGGCTTGAAGAAACTCCTCCTGGGGCATCTTGCCCTACCGCGATCTTCTCTTTTGAGGGCGGAGCAAAGGAATTCTTTGTTGGAGACAAAGCGATACTTCAATTTCTTTCTACAACAAAGCAACGAGCACAGACTTCCTAAAAAACACATACAAAGAAAACAAGTACACGAAGAAAACGAGAAGTATCTTCGTGGCTTTTTTTATGATAGAATACAAACACTATGCAAGAAAAAATAAAAGCAGAACTTAAGCCAGCAATGATTGCCAAGGATTCCGTAAGAGTCGGAACCATTCGCCTTATCTTGGCTGGATTTACTAACGAACTTGTAACCCAAGGACGACCACCAACAGATCCTCTCTCAGATGAGGATTGTATGAAGGTAATTAAGCGTCTTGCTAAGCAAAGAAAGGATTCTATTGATCAATTCGTGTCAGGCGGTCGCCCAGAGCTCGCCGAAGACGAAAGAGCGGAGCTTGCAGTGATAGAAACCTTCCTTCCTGCTCAGATGACAGAAGAAGAGATTGAGACTCGTATTAAGGCAAAGCTTGCAGAGACTCCTTTTGATCCGACCAAGAAAGGCCAGTTCATTGGAATGATGTGTAAAGAACTCGGCGAGACAGCTGACGGTGCAACCGTCAAAGCTGTAATCGATAGATTGACAGCATAATCTTGACAATAACGTTAAAGCAGTAAAGAATATGGAAAGACCAGGCAACCAAGGAAACCAAATGCCAAGAAATGATCTTTCTCGTTTTTCTGAAGAGACAGTCACCTTAGCTCAGAAATTTTGTGACGCCTTAAAAACCTACACCACCTCTCTTCATGCAGCCAAGTCTTTGGGCTTCAAAAATCTAGACGACCCAAACCTTAATTGGGGAGAAGTAAGGGAAGCTATTAAGATACTACAAAATAACGAAAAGGAAGAGAAGGAAGGGAAGGAAGCTTCTGCACGAATAGATTCAATCATTGCTGAAGACGCTCAAGCTCGAGCAAATAGCGTTGAAGCAATCATGGCTGGAGCAGAAAAGATTCCAGACGAAGAAGATCGCGATGCTTATTTAAGAGCACACAACCTCATCAACTAAAAACAGCGCCACGGCGCTGTTTCTTCTTTTATAGACTTCCACAAGTTAGTTACACATAACCGGTATTGCCACACGATTAGGTTGTCGTGATATTCTCTCACCTTCTGTAAGCGCCTCTTCGAAAATCATAGTACAAGGAGTATTAACAGGAAGTGTGTAGTTGATCTTGGTATCGAATCTCGTCCACCCAGCAACCGTCCAATCGGTAGTAGCGAGCGCAGAAGAGATACCAACAACACGCCCAGACCTATCAATGACCACAATAGGAAACTTCCCATTTCTAAATAGAGAAGACCTTGCTTCACCAGCAAACGAAAGTCCTGTGTATACATGTCCGCCATCATAAATAGAAAGGTTACGGACAAGGGAGCTTCTTGCGACCATCGCATCAAGCTCTTTTCTTGTTGAAGAAGAAACCTTGCGCACAGTATCTTCATCATCACCACTTTGTGAATAGGTTGTGTAGGTATAGGTACTATACGTGATTGAATCTTGCGCTCCAAGACCATATCCATTAAAAGCAGGCTGAGGAACATATTCCTTCGGCATAGAACGACTAGACGAACTGTTAAACAAGGAAGAATACTTGCGAGGTGAAGGTAGCCATCCTTCATCAACATACGTTGAAGTAGCAGACGAAGAAGAACCTCCTCTGTGAACAAGTGCCATAATAGAGAACTGAGGAAAAACAAGTGTAACTGTCCACCATACAAGAGCAGCTAAGAAAAAAGTAAAAGCCATTCTTATGCTGTATTTGACTAAATCTTTAAAAAAATCCATAAAAAGTACTTATACAATAATGAGACGCTACTTTTCTCCATTACAGGTATCTGGTGACCAAAGTCCACGCAAAGACTGCTTAGCAAGATCCTGCACTTCTCTAAATTCTTTTTGATATTTATAAGGGTGCATATAAGTGTACTCATATGCATACCCTTCTGCAATCATCTTTCTGTTAAGCATTTCTCCATCTTCAAGGTATACATACGCAAGCAATCTATTGTATGCGTCACGAAGTGATTGTGAATCATCGTACTCAAGTCGCACTATCTGCCCCTTGGCAAGCTCCTTCATACGAGTACTTGCCTCTTTGCCGAAGCATTGTACTGGACGCCTCGGATCAACTGTCTCTGGTGTGTTGATGCCAAGCAATCTCACAGTCTCATCATTACCTTCTATGTTAACGTGAAGTGTATCCCCGTCAACCACTCTTGTTACCGTATAAAAAGTCCCCACTGTATTCGGATACTTTGTTGGTATACCGATATCAATAATCTTATCTGCTTGAAGTTGATAAAGAATCGCAAGAAGCACAATTAAGAAAATTGTTTTTGATATTTTGCCTATTAGTTTACGTTCTCCTCCATGTCCTCCGCTCATATATAGTGTATTCTCTCATTAAGTCTAACACACAGTTGGGTTAGCGGTCTTTTTTGCAAGTGAGTAAGTAGCAAAAAGAAGCACAATAACACCAAGATACCCAATCTCTTGACCACCATAAGGAAGCAAATGTAGTAGTGTCGCCCCGCCAAAAAAACTAAGCAAAAATGTCAGAAACGCAGTACCACACGAAGCACACCCAATACCAAGAAAAGCAAGGATAAGCCCTATCCCACTATAGAACCCGCTCGCCATAATCACCTCCCCTCGTACACGCATATAGCTATACAACAATGTTGCATTAAGTGCACTTAGCACTGTTCCAAGAACAACAAGGATAATAGAAGCCGTGGTAAAGCTACTCTTCACATCAAAAAGGGAGCTCAAAAAGAGAGATACTCTTTTTGTAAAAGAAAGTGAAGTAAAAGAAAACACATTAAAAGAAGCGGACCCATTCTGATATAAAAAAGGCAACAGAAGCACAAGAAGAAACACAACCCAAAAAAGAGTGAGGGCTCCCTTAGTCTTGTACGCATGAATAATTCCTTGTCGTAAAGTGTGCATAGATGCCAGAACTTGTTTTTGAGTATACCAGATGGGGGCAGATTTTAGATGTTAGACCTTAGAGGTTAACAAGTTAATAGTGTCTAGTTAATGGTTAATAGTTTTTTGAATGAGGAATGTAAAGTACAAGTTAATAGTCTGTAGTTAGTAGTTAATAGTAAATACAGGAAGACAAGAGCGACGCCGTAGGCGTCGCTCTTGTATCCTCTGTTATCTATTCATCTGTGTTCTGTTGTCTTAACTTCATTCCTCACACCTCATTCTTCACTCTTCTTCTAACATCTACTATCTATTTCTACGCCACCTCATTACCAACGCGTCGACGCTTCATGAACTCTTCTAGTTCTGCAATCTCTCTTTCAACAACTGCCTGCCACTCGTCTTCCCCTTCTTGTGCAGCTCTTAACTTAGCTTTGAAGTTAATATAAAGAGGATACACGAGCTCTGGATCATCTTTTACAATTCTTAGGAACTCTTCTTGCTCTTCATCGGTAAGCAGGCCAAGACCAGCCTCGAATGCTCTTAGCTCTTCGAAACTTAACTTTGTACCCTCTAGTGCTATACGCAAATCTTGTCCTAATGCCATAAATACTACGTTTTTTAGGAAATTGCCCCTTCTTTAAAGAAAAACAATTCCCAACTTATAAAACCACTCTCTCATAAAAGATGACCAATGTCAAGAACGCTTTTTATAGGTTATCCACTTTGCTTTTTCCTGATACTCCTGATACTAAAGAGATTCTCGAGAAGTCTTAGCAACTCTTAGCGCAATACGTGCAGTAAAATCGCTCCCTTTTACATAATGTTCAGCAGAAGAAGTGAAAACCTCCTGAGAATCATCGGATGCTTTTGCTTTTTCTATAAGGCTACCATACTTTTCTGAAGCAAAGGCGTACAATGATTGAAGATCTTTTGGGAAAGCGTGTGACTCCATAATGCTTAGATAAAAATTATATACGTAATGCAATCGAGTATACTCTTTGACTCTTCTCTCGCGCAAGTCAAAAGTCCGTGTTGTTGTGCAAAAGTAGCAATCATTGTCAAAAAAACACTCAACTATATACATTACCTACAACTTTGACAGAGAGTAACATATCTTAGGTTGTTTTTATTATCATACATTCTATACTTACGTTATGATAACGTCTTCTTCATTAGAACAGTTACCTACACCTCATCACTACAATCAGGAACATACTGCTACTGAATATGTCTCTCGATTTAAAGTGCTACAAGATGATCTCAAATATATGTTCGACATTATCGTTCCTTACGAAAATGCACTTCTTTTCCCTTGGGTGAAAGATGAGCTTTACACTAAAGTGATCGAAGGACTACAAGAAGGTAATTATTTTTCTCTTGATTACATGCTTGAAGAAGGATTGCTCAGTAGAGACGACCTCCTTAATCGAGGCATCAGAGACTACAAAGATCTTGCAATAGCAATGATACAAAAAGCTAAAGATAAGCGACGCACGCGAGCAAAAGAGCTCGTCCTTCAGGCGGGAATACTTTCGTTAGATGAGATGAATGAATGGTAACAAGTTAATAGTATCTAGTTAATGGTTAATAGTTTTTTGAATGAGGAATGAAGTGTGAAGAATGAAGTTAAGACAACAGAGCACAGACCGCTTCACTAACAGAATGGAGACAAAAATGCAGGAACATAACACAAGAGCGAGGCCGAAGACCTCGCTCTTGTGTTATCTCTCATCTATTCATCTGTGTTCTGTTGTCTCGTTTTGCCTTCGGCCTCGCTCTTGTGTTCCTGTTGGTGGAAAAAGTTTCCACTTTATGCTATTATAGAGCAACCAAAATGTCTGTTTTGGTAAGTGCTGGTATCTACTAATTACCAATTACTAACAACGAATAACTACTTATACTATTGGGGTATCGTCTAATGGTAGGACATCAGCAAAGACGAACAAAGTGAGTCGGTAAATTATAGTGGTCCTGAGCAAGACCAAAACCTGCACAATCTAAACTGTTCACAACATAATAAAAATATTGGGGTATCGTCTAATGGTAGGACATCAGCTAGCGTAGTTTACGAAGCGGTAAAATACAGCGGTCCTAGATCAGGACCAAAACATTTTTCGAAATATAAATTTTTATTAGAATTAAAAAATATATTGGGGTATCGTCTAATGGTAGGACATCAGGTTTTGGTCCTGAGTATCGTGGTTCGAGTCCATGTACCCCAGCAAATATAATTTCATGCTAAAATATTAGTTATGAAATTTGAAATGCAACCACAGTCAACTGAAAGAGTGTTAAGTAATGGTTTACGAATACTTCATGAAACAATTGAAGAAACAGATTCAGAAATTACTTTTTCATTTACTTTAGATAAAGAAGTACCTGTTTCCGAATTACAAGATCTCTGGAAACCAACTCCTAACGGGGATGAAAATGCTGTAATAACAAAGAGGCTTAAAGAAAAAGGTTGGATCCTGCCAGATAATACAACATTCGTTCATTTTAAGATGGACATCAAAACAAATGATGACGGTAAAACAGTAATATTTAAATATTATTCAGTTGACGATTCTCCCTTTAATAAAGGTACAGAGACAATTCAATAATTATTTGAAGATAATAAGGTTCCAACTTCGTCCCACAGCCCCAGCTCGAGAATTTAGAAAATGAAAAGAGCCACCTTGCGATGGCTCTCCCTCTAGTACCGATATCCCCGTCGGGTGCGTACGGACATATTGATTTCCTTTGTTGCGTAGCAGGTAAGCTCCTAGAGGGGAAATACCTCCCACTACTTCATATTTCATTATATATCTTTTTAAAATATTGTCAAGTTTTAGTAAAAATCGTTCCAGCTTCGTACCAAACTCCCAGCATTTCAGCTATTATTTTTCCTATTTACTTTTATTTTGGTAAGGTGTATTATGTATACATAAACACGAAAGAGACCCTTATGCAGATACGTCTGCATTGGGGGCTTTTTCTTTTATAACTACTTTGAAAATGAGTGTATAAAGTTGTCACGTACGAACAATTGAAAATGTATTGAAATAAGTAGACCTTAATGCGGTTCTAACTTCGTCTAGTACCCCAGCAAAAATCAAAGACCTCCCGGAAGAGGTCTTTAGAAGAAATCAAACAACTACTTTTGATCTCTTTTGCAGTGGTGGTGGCAATTTTGTGCAAACAAGGTATTCAATCGTCACACAACAAAATAATCCAAAAAGTAAGAAATACCCCATCTCAACAAATGCTGAGAAAATTGCATTAATTGCTGTGAAATACTTAAACTGGACGGTGACAAAGCATATCACTAACAAACAAATAAGAAGGCCCAAACGGTACCCTTTTCTTTGTTCGATAAAGTATTCACCTTTTTCACTTTTCCCGAGCAAACCAATGACAACAGAGACGGTATGTAGTGTAAACAAAGTTATGTACAAGACTAGCAAGCCTAGGTACAATGCCTTTTCATTTGCGCTACCTGTTTCTAGCCAATACCATATAGCTCTTGCTACAAAATTAACATAGAGCAAAGCATACACCATATTTACATAAACAAATCCAAGTATCAGTGTTTTTCGTGTGACACAGAAGAAGTGGTCCATAAACACAACAATCCTCTGGAAAAACGCAATGAACTCTGAATCAATTTTCGTAAACATTTCTACCTCCGAAGAACAATTATCCTGATACTAGACGAAATTTGACATATTGTCAATTATATTGCTTTTCTCATAGTAGCTCAAACTGAACCCCACAGTCCCCTTGGATTTTTAAGCGTAAAAATCGCGTCGAAACTAACAAGTTTCGACGTAGATAATTCGCCCACTTCCATACTCACATTTTCATCGCACGCGGAGCGTTCTTACACTTCGTGTTGTTTAGGAGCTATTTCACTTCCGTAAAGAGATTACTGAATCGAACAGAGAGAAACTCGAAAATGAGGTTGCGAGAACATCTTAAGCGTAGCGATTGCTCTTGTAATCGAGCCCTTGAATTACACCAACGTAAACTATCTCAACAATAGTTGAAAACTTCAAAAGATTGTATAATTATATTTATGACAACAATAAGTCCTTGGATTAATTTTAACGGTAACGCCGAAGAAGCATTTAATTTTTATAAATCTGTTTTTGGTGGTGAGTTTACAAAAATAACCCGTTTCAAAGATCTTGCAGGTTCTGAATTTCCAATTGCGGAAAATGAGGCTAATAAAATCATGCAGATCACTTTATCTGTGGACGGAGAACAGATGTTGACAGGAAATGATGTGCCAGATTTTATGGGAAAGACAAATGAAAATGAAAATAGAAGTAAAATTTATGTAGGCGCAGACAGTAAAGAAGAAGCTGAAAAAATATCCAACGAACTTTCTATTGGAGGACAAGTAGAGGCTCCAGGAATGTTTAGAGATAAGTACGGTATTGAGTGGATTATAGAATTTAATCCTAATAAATAAAGTTTTAACTTACATCACAGACCCAGCAACACACCCTATTAAAAACGTTCGAATATCGTCCCTACCCCACGGCAGTTTCTAATAAAGAACGAAGTTATGAATATAAAAACTTCGCGGTCTAAAAAAACGTGATAAACACCGTTTTCTGTCCACGTTTTCCGTTTTAACTTTTTTATTATCTAGCTTTGATTCTAAAAACACCTTTATTATTGACATAAATAAAATTTAATTGTTTTTTGTGCTATACTCTATAATAATATGCAAAACAAAAAAATCTTTTTCTTGGTAGTGATAGCTTTGGTAACTATTACTGGAATATCTGGATACATGTGGTATTCAAAAAATACTACAATTATTCCAATTGAGAACACTGAAAAGCACATAGCACTAAGCCCAAAAAATGCTACGTACACGATAGATACGCAATCGGTGACTTTGGTTAACGGTGTCTCTAGTTTTCCTGTGGCCCCTGGTTCAATGTCAATGGTAACTACTCAATATTTTGGCAACGAAGTGACACACGATTTTGATGGTGATGGTAGATTGGATACTGCTTTTATAATTACCCAAAACACTGGCGGTAGTGGCACCTTCTATTATGTGGTTGTTGCTCTAAACACATCACATGGTTATGTAGGCTCTCATGGATACCTCCTTGGAGACCGTATTTCACCTCAGATGACTGAGATGTCACAAAACCCCTCCACACCTGATGTTATCGTTGTAAACTACGCTGATAGAAAAAAAGGAGAAGCTTTTACAGTGCAACCGTCCCTTGGGAAAAGTGCCTGGATCAAACTTGATATAAAAACAATGCAACTTGGTGAAGTTGCCCAAAACTTTGAAGGTGAAGCCGATCCAAATAGAATGACCCTTGGCATGAAGACATGGAATTGGTTGAGTACTACGTATAACAATGATACAAAGATAACACCAAAAATAAATACATTCACACTTACCCTTAAAGATGGCAAAATGTTTTCATCAACTACAGATTGTAATGGTGTCAGCGGTGAGTATGTTACGAGTGGGAAAAAAATTACATTTACCAAGATGGTTTCAACAATGATGTATTGTGAAGGATCACAAGAGCAGGATTTTACAAAAATGTTAAATGAGGTAAAAGGCTACACGTTTACTTCAAAAGGAGAGCTGGTCCTTATGTTAAATTATGATAGCGGATCTATGGTCTTTAAGTAAAATTAAAGCATCTTTGTTCTACATAATCGGTTAATAAAAAAACAAAAAGAGAGGAGATAAAGAAACTTTTACGAAATGCTTTACAATCCTTTGACATAGCCCTAGCACAATGGTTTACTTATACTACTTACTTCTTATTGTATGAAGACTTCACACTTTTTGTGCGCGATTCTTTTTGGTTCTTGTCTTACGGCATACGGGACTGCACATGCCGGAGGAGTTGTGTATGTAAATCCTGCCTTTAGTAAAGGAAAAGCAGGGACTCATACCTACGGGGTAGATGCCTTCCGTTCTATACAAGAAGGTGTTAATGCAGTTGATAACGGAGGAACTGTACATGTAGCACGAGGAATGTATAAAGAAGTACTTACTATCAAAAAATCACTTAGCCTTATCGGAGAAGAAACTCCTGTAAGTAAGGACTACCCTATAAGTCTCCCTGTTGTTGATGCTGGCAAAAATTCTTCATTCGCCGTCATTACCGTAAATGGTGAGAAGCATCCCGTAGAAGTAACCATCAGAGACCTTGAGCTGAGAAATGGTAACACTGGTATCAATGTACTTCAAAATGCCGCGATGACTATTGATAAAAACATTATCAAAGGGTACTACAAAAATGGTATTACTTTTGGTCCGGTGAAGCTTCCTGGGTATGGTGGAATTACTGGTAAGATTACGAATAACAAAATCTTCGGCTCCGGTCCGACTGATAAGATTGCACAGAATGGTATTCAGATTTCCGAAGATAACACCGCTGTGATCTATAATAACCTCATTGCTAACCATGTCTATACCGCACAAGGAGAAACTTGGGCAATTGGTGCAATGGTATACCGCACCAATGGAGTTATCATACGAGACAACCTTTTCACTAAGAATCAGGCAGGTATCAATATCAAGCAAGGGAGTAACCATATCTTAAGCACCAACACAATCAACGGCGATACAAACACCCAAGCAGGAATTATGATTAGCACCTATAACGATCCTGCTTTTAAGGCGTCAGGAAATATTGTGGACAAAAATACAATCACTGGAGGGTATGTTGGAATATGGACAAGCTATAACTCAGGGAATACGTTTACGGGCAATATTATTTCTGGCACCTCAGGAAATGGTATCTACTCTTTTGAAAGTTATGATAATGTTATTTCTAATAACAAAATTATCAAAACACAAGCAAGCACAAAGAAAGGTTGGGGTATCACTCTTGACCAATCCTCCCCTCACACACAACAAGAAGGAACAAGGACATCTATTACAAATAACGAACTAATCAGCGAAGGAACCTCGACACTTAATGATGGCATCAGTGTCTACGCAAATGATTCTGTACAACTTGCAGACAACACTCTTTCGAGCACATCAGTTCTCTTTGCAGAAAAAATAACAAAACCAGCAGGAATTGTACTTGGTACAAGCACAGAAGCAGTACGAAGAGATCTCTCTCGAGGTGACTCTGGTGAGGAAGTGACGCTTGTTCAGGAAGCACTTGCACGAAATGGCTACAAGATACGACGTACCGGATACTTCGGCATAGCTACCGAAAATGCAGTCCTTGATTTCCAAAAGAATCATGACCTCAAACCTACTGGAATAGTAGACTCAACTACACGATCAGCACTCTTCAATACCGAAAATTAAGCGAGTAACAATGCTTACAAAAGGGCAACTATTCCTTCAGGTTACCCTTTTATTGTAATTCTTACTTCCGCAAATCATAGCAAAAAGAAGTAATAAGGAGTACACTTACTATGTATGAATACAAACAAAAGAATCGTTTTTCTCCTTATTGGTGTGTGTATTGGTGTGCTCGCTTTTTCTCTTGGTAGGCAATCAGGTAAAGAATCTACAGAACTAAATATCGCTGACACTTCTTCTGTTGAAGGATCACAAAGCACGACAACAAAAGAGACTCTGGTAAAAGAGTCTTCTACTACTACAGTCACCAAAGTAGTGAAGAAACCTACCACACAGCAGACTTCCTCCCCTTCTGGATATATCACGTACAGTAACGCAGAGCATCACTTCACAATCAAATATCCAAAAGGAACACAAGTATCAAGTACTTTTAGTACTTTCCATGAAATTACTAACGACTGGAGACTCTATGCAGGCGGAGCTCAACAAGGTAAAGGGATTGTCTCTTTCTCACTCTTTACTGTTGACCAAGGTACCTACACTAACGGCAAACAAACATACCCGCTCTTCTTTACTTCTCTTGTTCGTATTGGTGTAAGTGATAACACAAAAGAATGCTACACCAAGGACGCAGGATATACGAACCAAACAGTAACTCCAGTAACAATTAATGGTACTACATTTAAACGATTCTCAACTCAAGATGCAGGAATGATGAAATACGTCGTATCAGAAAGTTATCGAACAATTCATAATAATAAGTGTTATGTTCTTGAACAAATTAAAAATGGTTCAAACTATAAAGATGAAAAAATGGTGGTAAAAACCAATGACGCCACCCTTAATTCCTATTACAAGACTGGAGAAACTATTATTAAGACATTCTCCTTCCAATAATCACATCACTTCCATGCCACACACGCTTCAAGATATCCTCTCACGAGATGATGTGAAGCAACTTATCCTAGAAACACCTGTTGGAGTACTCTCAACAAGTGAAGGAAATATTGTCGCATCATCAGCAATGTTTTATGCAGTGGACAAAGAATGTAATATCTACTTACACACAAAAATAAATAGCCAAAAATACAGAAATATCACTCACAACAAAAACGTCGCCTTTGTCATCTACAGTGAAAACCCTGTTCGTACTCTACAACTACAAGGTGAAGCAACAAAAGTACTCTATACCAACAAAGAAGAGGTATTCCAGGATCTTATTAAGAGAACCACTGCACGTGGAGTAAATCCACCTCTCATGAAGCTCGCAAGTGGAGAGGTTGCACTTATCAAAATAACACCACGATGGGTTCGGTTCGGAGATTTTTCTTACGATACTGATGAAGAGATCGCAGTAGAGCTACGAACTTCTTTATAAAAACCTCGTTGTTCACGCGACACTACCAAAAGACAGTGCTACACTAGAGTAATAAGCATGTAAGGTTACTACAGAAACAAGATACCTTATATGTAGAAAACTAGCACTTGTCTTTTTGTTTTGTAATATGTTGCTCATTAGAAAAAACACTTTTCTCACTTATCTCTTCACACCTCATGGTGTGCTTCTTTGTGTAACAACATTACTTACTTTACTTGGAGTATCTTTTGGGGTATCAAGTGCTATCTCTACAGAATTGTTTCGATATGGTGTATTCATTGGAATGCTTCCTGTTTGGTTTTTTATTCTAAAAGATTTAAGCTCTGGTAAGTTCGGTGTTGATATTATTGCAGGTCTTGCACTTATTGCAACACTCTATACAGAGTACTACCTCGCAGGGATGGTGCTACTCATTATGCTCTACGGAGGGCAATTCCTAGAAGAGTACGCGATGCGACGTGCGCGTCATGATCTTGAGCATCTTCTCACACGAACTCCTTCTCATGCACATCTAGTAAAAGAAGATGGAAGCTACAATGACATTCTTGCAAAAAAAGTTAATAAAAACGAAAAAATCCTTATAAAATCAGGTGAAATTATCCCTTGTGACGGTATTGTCTCTCATGGAACAACACAAGTAGATGAGTCTGCGCTTACCGGGGAAAGTATCCCTGTTCTTAAAGTCGAAGGCTCTCATGTGCTTGCAGGAACACGAAACTTAGAAGGAAGTATTACCATTCTCGTAACCGTACCTCTTGCTCAATCTCGTTTTCAAGAGATGATACGACTAGTACAACAAGCAGAAAATACTAAGGCTCCGATTGTTCGGCTCGCTGATACGTATAGCATCTACTTTACTTTACTTACTTGTGCAATTGCGCTCCTTACTTGGGTTTTTACAAAAGATATCGTCAGAATAGTAGCAGTACTTGTCGTTGCAACTCCTTGCCCGCTTCTTCTTGCTACACCTATTGCACTTATGGCGGGCATGGGGCAAGCATCTCGTAAAGGGATCATAGTAAAAAATGGCGGTGCGCTCGAGACACTTGCATCTGTCGATACTTTTGTCTTTGATAAAACAGGAACGCTCACAATTGGCTCACCTGAAGTAAGTACAATTATTTCTTTTTCAAAAAAATACAAGGAGATAGATCTTCTCGCTCTCACTGCATCACTCGAACAATATTCCTCACATGTATTTGCGCACTCTATTCTTAAGAAAGCGCAAGAAAGTACTATACTCTACCCGAAGCCATCTTCGTATAAAGAATTATTTGGAAGTGGCGTGTCTGGAAAAATTGGCACAACAATGTACTTCATCGGGAAACAATCTTTTATCGAATCTTCTACAAAACTTTTTTCAAAAAAAGCACTTGAGGTTGCAACAAAACTACAAAAAGAAAGCACTCCAATGCTCTTCGTCGCAAATGAAGACTCAGTGCTTGGCATTATCACCTTTGAGGATATGCCACGCAAAGAGTCGGCTTCTCTTATTCATTCGTTAAGAAGACTAGGCGTTAAGAAAACAATTCTTGCTACAGGAGACCAAGAAAAACGCGCAGAGACAATTGCTCGCCATGTTGGTATTCACAGTGTTCTTAGTAAATGCTCACCAAAAGATAAGCTCGTTGAGATTGCATCCCTTCAGAAGTCAGGCAATCGTGTAGCGATGGTCGGGGATGGCATTAATGATGCTCCAGCTCTTGCAAAAGCAGATGTCGGTATTGCAATTCTAGGAAATGAAGAGACAGCTTCGAGTGACACCGCTTCTATTATCATCACATCTCATGCTCTTTCTAAAACTAAAGATGTGTATGCTATAGCAAAACAAACATTACGTATTGCGAAGCAGGGTATCTTTTTTGGCATTGGTGCAAGTACCGTTGCTATGGTGCTTGGAGGTTTTGGATATATTCCACCACTTTATGGAACATTACTTCAAGAAGGCATAGACGTTGTCGTCATTTTAAATGCACTTAGGCTTGGCAAAAAGATACTTTAGTTGTAAGAGATATAAACTTAGGGGCTTTATCAAACTTAACTCTACCAAAAGAACTCCTTAGTTGTGTGTTTTATGAGCTAGGTGAGATACATGAGATGTGTGGTGCCCATGAGGTGCTTCATCTGTTTTGCTTTCTAGATCTTGCTCCTCTTTTTCTTGTATACGTGCAAGGAAAGGAAAGAATGATGCCCCTACTACAATTCCAATAACAGATCCTATAATAGCTCCAGCAACAAAATCAGAAAACCAGTGGATTGTAAAAGATACCCCTACCCCTATATAGAGAGCATATACCACAAGCACTGCGTGTGCTTTTTTTGCTAATGGGAAAAGAGTTACTAACGTGAGAGCCATAGCAAACGCAATCGTTGTATGAGATGATGGCCACCCCCAAAAAATGCCGTGCTCGCCAAAACCAAGATGAAATGCATGGCTCATATTAGTGTGTATATGGTGAAGATCTGGCTGTGATCTTCCTGTAAAAAACTTATACAACGAAGAGATAAAAGACCCAAGAACGACCGACTGAAGTACTGCCAGCGTAACAACTAATGTACTTTCACTTTTGTATTTTTTACTGTGCACAAAAAGAAATAATGGCGCAAGGATAGGCACAAAACCACCTAGAGCAATCGCAGGGAAGAAGAGCGCTACAAGTGCTTTGTTTGCATACATATGTTGGAAGTAAACCCAATCAATATTAGACATTACTAAGATATATGTAAAAACAATAGCAAAAATATGTGGGATACCGAAGAAAAAAGTAAATGACTTTAAAATATTCTCTAGAAGTGAGTTAAAAAAATGAGAAAAATATTTCATAAAATAAAAATAACTACAATAACAAAACCATCTTACACTAAAGTATAAGATGGTTTTGAGATAAAACAAAACTATATGAAGATGTTCTTTAGATTACTTCGATCCTCCTATGAAAGACTTGAGGTACGAAGAGATTTTAGAAACCCAAGAAGAAGCCTTTGGTAAGTACTCACAGAAATTCTGCTCTTCTTTTGTTGCTTTACTTACAGGAAGAAGTGTCGTTTTCTTTGCTACTTTTTTAGATGCTTTAGAAAGAGACTTCTTAGCAACTAACACCTTTCCTCCTTGGATCTTACTCTTTGTTGACGTTGCTATAGTTGAAGTTGAGACTCCTGCAATTAAACCAACAGGAAGATTTTGGTAAAGTGAAGATGTTGCAGATGTCGAAGTTGCTCCAACTGTTCCTGCATAGAAAGTGCTATACCAACCAGAACCACCTCCGCTTGTGCTTGAGAAACCTCCGCCATTTGACCCGCCCCCTGATGAAGGAAGAGTTACTATGATAGATGACGTAGCGCTACTTGAAGCACCGTATGCATCAGTAACTGTCACAGTTACTACGTAAGTACCCGAAGTAGTGTATGTATGACTGAAGACCTTACCAAGAGTAGAGGCGGTTGAAGTGCTTACACTTCCGTCACCGTAAGCAACTGTATACACCCAAGAATCATGTACATATGTTGATGATGAGTTAGCGTCAATACTTGTGTCAGTAAGAGTGAGCAATCCTCCAGAAACTCCAAACGAAGCAACTGCCTGAGGAGGAACATTGATTACTTCAGCTACTTGTGTTGGGACAGTGATGGTAGTAGTAGAGCCGTCAGGAAGAACTACTTGTCCTGATGTAATGACGTTGTTAAGAATAACTGCATCAATTAATGTTGTTGTAGTGAGGGTCGAATGCACAATAGAAGTAGAAGTACCGAGAACGGTTACTGAAGAAAGAGTTGAAGAAGCAATAGAAGTATTTCCAAGTGAAGGAAGTACCACCGAAGTAAGTCTAGAATTAGTTACCGTAGCATCTTGTAGTGTAGAGGAAGTAACGGTGCTCTGATCAACGTGAGTATTGCTTAATGTTGAGGAACTAACTGTTGTATAAGCAGAAGTGCTATTTGTTAGTGACGAATGAGATACAGTTGATGTTGCTATGTACGAATTATTTACCTGAGAATAAAGTACATCTGAGAGAATCAAAGTAGAAGAAGTTGAAACCGTTGACCCTGTCACATTACTAAGAACATCAACAGGATCAAGGAATGAATCACTGAGTGAACAATTTGACCCTGTATAATTTTTTACATACGAATTAGTAACAGTACAGTAAGAGAGAATACTATTATCGAATGTAGAGCTACTTGTAATGACATTTGTAAGTGTCGAAGAAGCTAATGTTATACCGTCTAGTGAACTATCTGTGATAAAGAATGGTCCAATTAATGTTGATGATGCTATTGTTGTCAAACCATATAGACCAAGCTCGGTACTTGAAGCAAGTGTTAGAACATGTGAAGCATAATAGGTACCGTTAATAGTTGAATTAGTAATAGTAACATTACTCATTTGTGAAGTGATGACGACAGTACGGGTAGCTGTAGCGGTATTACCTGCGAGGTCAGTCGATGAGTAGGTGATGGTATATGAGCCAGGAACATTTACATCAACTGTACCAGAAGTAGTTACGGTTGTTGTTCCGTCAACTGCATCATAGGCAGTTGCGCCTTCGTCAGTAAAGGTAGATCCCTGTGAAAGGGTAAGAGGATTTTGTCCAAGTACGGTGATGACAGGAGCAGTGACATCAGGAACATACACGGTTATTGTTCTTGTAACCTGCACTGACTGATTGCCGGCATTATCACTAACTGAGTAATGCAAAAAATAAACACCTGCAACGTTGGTGTTAACAAATCCTGTCACAGAAACACGATAACTAATAGTTCCATCAATATTATCAATAGCAACGTACCCTGGGTCTACAAAAGAAGATCCTCTGGTAATTCTTATAGAAGAACCACCTAAGAGTGTGATCACTGGAGCAACAGTATCTGGATTATAGACAGTTACAGTTCTTGTAACAGTTAAAGCCTGATTACCTGACAAATCAGAAACATGATACGTGAGAGTATATGTACCTGTAAGTAAAGTATTAACTGAACCAGTAACAGTAATACGAGAGCTAACATCGCCATCAACCACATCAGATGCCGTTGCTCCAAGATCTACATAAAGAGAGCCGACAGGAACAGAGAGCACAGAAGGACCAATTAAAGAAATCGTAGGTGGTATTGTATCTGGAACCTCTTGAACAATAACAGTTCTCGTAAGCGGAATTGCATGGTTTCCAAAATGATCAGAAACATTATAAGTAAGCGTATACACTCCGACAACTGAAGTGTTTACAGAACCACTTACAGTAACAAAAGGAGAAAGATCTCCGTCTTTGTTATCAGTTGCAGTTACTCCAGAATCAATAAAACTTTGTCCTTTATAAAGGACAACTGTAGATTGTCCTTTAAGTGTAAGTACTGGTGAAATAAGGTCTACATAAAGGACATCAACTGTAAAAGACACTTTTTCTGCTAAACCTGTGAAAGGGTTTGTTGCCTGACAGGTAACCTCGGTTTTACCTACAGGGAAGACTTCTCCAGAAACACGTGAACAAGTAACTAACGGTGTTCCCGCAAAGTTATTTTCTATAAAAAATGAAGCTGTTGGCTTTACAAAATAAACAGGGACGCCATCTACAGTTGCAGAATTAACAGAAAAGGAAGTAGGAACCTGAGAAAACCTTATCTCTGAAGCAATCGAAGAAGGATCGAACTCAGCATAAGAAACCGTTCCTTGCAAAAAACCTGCTGTAGCAATAGCAAAAACGAAACCAAATCGAAGGAGGCTTTTTTTATCGAAATACTGTTTTTTTTGACTTTTGTCTTTTATGAGACAAGTCAATGTAGTACGTAAAAAGGAGAATAGGTTTTTCATACCTTTCTTATTGTTTGAAATTAAAATTGATAAAAAAGGTATAATAAAAACCAAAAATCTAGAGCTTCACTCTAGGGGTATAAAAGACGATTTTCACTTTTCCACACCCCTGTTACATTGCTCTAGTATTGTAAAGAACCGAGGCTTCTTATCTCATCCTAACTCTCCAAAGAAAAGAAAGCAAGTGCTTCACTAAAGTTTTCTTTAGAAGGTTTCACTTTTTATGTTTTCCCCTTACGTTACAAAGGATTACAGTAAGAAAATGGTATACTCATAACTGTCCTTATAACCTTATATTATTATATGAAAAAAGTTTTTTATTTTGTTCTTTTTCTTGTTTCAGTAGGTCTCATTTTTGTTACACTTTTTTTCTCTAAAACCCCTCAAAAAGTAGAAACCCCTCCGGTTGCTACAGAAGCAACAACAACTGAGTTATCTCCTTCTAACCAAACAGTAAAAGAACTCACCACAAAAACTTCTAAAAAAATCACTATTACTGACACACATCCAAGTGGAGCAAGTCTCAGCACTGTAACGCTCGCCACGACAGGTTTCGCATCTGATACTTCAATCACTCTCCAGTCAGACATGCTTGCTGACGCCTTCACTACAGATCTTGACGGGGATGGATATGACGAACTTATTCTAGTTGCTCAATCGCAAGGCTCAGGAAGTTATGGAACTATTTTTGTATACACAACAAGAAATGATCTCATTCTTTCCCCTATCCAGACACCCGAGATCCCTGAAGGAAGTGCGACAGCTACAGGAAGTCTTTTTTATGGATACGAGGGTCATGATAGTTTCGTTGCGCTTAACGGCGTGCTCACAAGACAATTCCCAACCTACACACAAGCAACTGATACGAACGCAACCCCAAGCGGAGAGAAGAAGACACTCTACTACAACCTTACACGTCTTGGATCTACCTATAGCTTAGACCTTATCAAAGCTCCAAGAACACTTAGTGATATTTTAGGTACTTCATGGACCCTTGATTCTATGATTACCAATGACACACCGCTTGCATCTTCTACCTTCAAAAAATTCTCTCTTTCCTTCTCAAAAAACAACAAACTTACTCTTACCACCGACTGTAACACGTTCACCTCGACATACGAGGCTACTTCATCACTACCAACATTCACAAATCTTAGCGGTACAAAAAAAGCTTGCACAGAGTCTTTTGAACCAGCGTTTATCGACCTCATAAAAACAACAAGAAGGTTCGACTTAGCGAGTTCATCTCTTGTACTCACTCTT
Source organism: uncultured Candidatus Saccharibacteria bacterium (assembly GCA_964510805.1). Taxonomy (GTDB): domain Bacteria; phylum Patescibacteriota; class Minisyncoccia; order Phycocordibacterales; family UBA5272; genus UBA11704. Next base: position 14,048 of record CAZEDG010000001.1, on the reverse strand, counting down.
ACGAATAACGATCAGTTACTTTTCATAAAAAAATAATAAAATGAGAAGAACACCTTAGTGAACCATGACACATCTTGTAAAGGTTATAAAAAGCATCTCATCTCTTCTTCTTATTTTTTTTCTTATCACCTTTATTGCAAAAAGAGATTTTGGCGCGCTCTTCGAGAAACATACATCTTCAACTTCGGTAATCAAAAAAAATACAACCATAGCACAAGAGGAGTCTGACACCAACCAAAAAGAAAACCCTCCTCAACCAACTGTACTGCCAAGCAGTCCTACCAAAGAACAATCACAAGAAACGCAAGTAGTGCAAAAAGCAGTGGAGACGATTTCTAAAAAAGTTGAAACTTATATCCCTCTTACTCATGTTGAATCCGATACCGTTGAAGGCTATACCCCTTCTGTCTCCCCGTGCGCTACAGCTATGGGTTTTAAGATTGGCACATTCGATGCACGATTTGGTATTACAAAAACAGACTTTTTAAACGAAGTAACAGAAGCTTCAAAGATCTGGAATCTTGCATACAAAAAACCTCTCTTCATCTATAATGAAAATGGCCCTCTCACTATCAATCTCATTTACGATAGTAGACAAGAAAAAACAACAGAAATTAACTACCTTACCCTTGAGATCGATAACTCCAAAAAGAATGCTGAGGAACTTAAGCAGTTCTATGATACCGAAAAAGAGCTGTACCAAAAACAAGCAGATGCTCTTACCCTAGCGATTGCACAATTTAAAGAGAAGCAACAAGCGTATGTCGATAAAGTAAATCTGTACAACGCACAAGGTGGTGCACAAAAAATTGAATATGACGCTATGATGAGAGAGCTTGATGATCTCAAGACAGAAGAAAACTTCCTTACTGCGCAACAAAAAAATCTTGTTGACATGACTGTTTCAATTAATAAAAAAGTTACAAAATATAATGAACTTGTTGTCTATATTAATACTCTTATTAAACAAGTAAATACTCTTGGTGGAAGCAAATTTACCGAAGGGAGATTTTCTCCATCAACAAATACAATCGACATTTATCAATATAACAACCTTACCAAGCTACGACGTGTCATCACTCACGAACTCGGTCACGCTATAGGACTCGACCACACTGAAGAACCTTCTTCTATCATGTATGCTGTTAATAGTGGCACCACAACAACGCTCAGCAAATCTGATCTTAATCTTCTCTCTTTGACATGCAACGAAGCACAATAACACGACGCGACAAAAAAAATTCTTTCACCGACAAGGAGCTTTCTTTTCTCCTTTCTCTTTCCACTCCAGAAAAAATACAAAACTATTTAGACAGTATTCCTTTTAATCACGAAGAACAAGGAGAAACCTGCATGTCCCCTAAGCGAGTTCTGAGGGCAAAAAAAGCACACTGCTTAGAGGGGGCCATGCTCTCTGCATATGCACTTTCACTACACGGGCACAAACCTCTCATTCTTAGTCTAAAAGTACTCACCAAGGATTATGATCACGCTCTCTCACTTTACAAAAAAGATGGATACTGGGGAGCAATTAGTAAGACCAATCATGCAGTTCTTGGCTATAGAGACCCTGTCTACAGAACGCTTCGCGAACTTGTACTCTCATATTTTCATGAATATTTTTTGACAACAACAGGAGAAAAGACATTGCGAGGCTATTCTTCACCTATTAATATGTTTCGCTTCGGCACCTATTGGATAGATGCCGACGAAGAACTCTTTTCGATTGCTGTAACTGTCTATGACTTACCTCACGAACCACTTCTCAAAGAGTCTATGATTCCACTTCTTCGAAAAGCAAATAAGTGGGAGAAGAACACCGCATCGATTTCTAATGACGGCAAATAGGCACATAGTTAATCTACATTTTCTCAGGGAGTAACTGAATAGTCTCTTGGTACTCGTCAGAAACAATGAACTTAACTCTACCGACTATTCTCTTATCACCAACCTTAACCGTCACTCTCCATAACCCTGGTTGCACATTTTCCTTTTTTGAGTAGGCTCTGTACCCATCCTCTCTTCCTCCTTCTATTGTAAAAGGCACCACTGTTGAAATAACCCAATCATGTTTAGACTCATCATAGTATTCCCATACATGACTAAGTGGGGCGGTAAGCTTAGCAGGGGCATGTACTGCACTAAAAAAATAAACACTATTAGAATCAAAGAGGTGATAGACAGGCGTCCGCAGTGACTCAAAAAAACGATGACCTATTTCTTTTTTTGTAACAAAGGCACCTCCTTCCCTTTCTACATAATGGTACACACCAGCATGTGCAAGTGAAAGAGGAACAGGTGGAATAATATTAAGAAAATAGAGCATTACAGCAAAAAGAGGAATTCCTACACTAAGTGCGTACAGCTTAGAGAGCTCTTCTTTTGCAGATTCAGAAAAAAACTGAAGGAACGTTGCATAGATAAGACTTGCAACAACTGCAAGGATAGCACTTAACAAAAACATGCCGTCATTCTGAACTTTTGTGACATTAGGAACATTAAAAATAAGAAAGAAAAGTGTAGCGATAATAAGTACACCAACATCAAGGGTGAACCTGAAGTACCTCGCAGAGATAACTTCATTAATAAATACACACATAAGGAGAATAAAAATAAGTGGCCACGACACAAGAAAATCAGCGCTACGAATTGAGTACACCGAAGCAAATGACAACGTTGACCCAGAAAAATATGCAATGCCAAAAGTAAGCCAATTATATATTTTTGCTTCTCGTAAAGAAGCAGTGTTACGAGAAATAATCCATTCACGAAATGCAATCAATGTTGCAACAACAGAAAGATAAAAACCTCCTATCCAAATTGTAAATTCATGCCCAGCATCAGGAAGTACGAGAATATCAAAAATAAAACCTATAGTAAATAAAACACTATTAGCGTGACCGGTTGCGCTTTTGTAGAATTTTTTAAGCACGATTATGTTCTTCAAAAAGGCTAATAACAACAGCTTCAAAAGCAGTCCATGCCATATAAGGGCTCACCTCAAGGAGAGGTTTCTTCTCAAGGAGAAAGAGAAGTACTTTTGAGCTGAAGAAGTGAGGATTTTCTTTGGCAAGTACTGCAAGTTTTTTTGAAAAAGGAGAATCTGAATCATCTTTACCTCCTGTAAGCACACGAGCACGAAGACCTACTCGCACCGCTTCAACACACTCATCATACAATCGTACAGGATTCGTATCTTTTTTTCTTAATTCTTGAAGAGTGCGCGTGATTGTATCCGACTGTTGTGAACAAAGAGAAGCAAGAAGGTTTAGGATAAGCTCTTCTTCTGTTGACCCAAGCATTTCTTGTACTTGCTCGTAAGTAATTGTATTCTTTCCAACGGTAAATACTTTTTCTAGCACCGAGAGTGCATCACGATATGACCCTTTACCAAAAGAAGCAATGAGTTCTGCAGTTTTTTCGTCTAGGACTTTTCCTTCACTCTTAGCTACATGTAAGAGCCTTCCTGCAAGGACGGTAAGCTGTGGAGAACTAAAAGAAAGGTTCTGGCAACGAGAAATAATTGTATCTGGCAACTTATGTGGATCAGTAGTCGCTAAAATAAAAATAACATGATGTGGAGGCTCTTCGAGTGTCTTAAGGAGCGCATTTGATGCTTCCTTGGTGAGCATGTGTGCTTCATCAATAATGTAGACTTTATAAGGACTAGAAAATGGCGCAGTACGCACTGCTTCACGAAGTTCTCGTATTTCATCAATACCACGATTAGATGCAGCATCTATCTCGATAATATCTTCATCATTACACCCGACCGCTCGAGCAAAAATCCTCGCAACAGTTGTCTTCCCTGTCCCTCGACCTCCGCTAAAGAGATATGCATGAGATATCTTTCCTTGCTTGATTGCCGAAGTGAGCAATGTAACAATATGCTCTTGCCCAACAACATCTTCAAAAGACTGTGGTCGATATTTACGATAAAGTGCTACATGAGGTTCTGACATAGAGTATCCTCTAGTATATACAAAAAAGAAAGAAGAAACAAAAAAGTCCGGTGGGCACTACGTGCGCACCGGACCATCACATTCAACCAATCACAAAGAACCTTCCTTCTTTTTGTATAATCGACTTGTTCTCACAATACAAGAAAAAGTAATTTCTTCCTGAGCTTTCCCTTGAAGCATTCGAACAACGAAGAAGTAACGCTTAAGACTAAGCCCTATAAGCATAGGACAGTACTCAATGAGTTGAGTGAATGGATCATACCCAACACGTCTTGCAAAACGCATCTTCCTGTCAATGTTTTTGAAAGAATAGCCAAGAATGTTTGCTGGTGACAAGATCATCTTCACAGGATCTTTGAACCCTCGAGCTCTTAGTCCTTCGATCTTCCTATCAATACTTTCAAAAGAATAACCAAGAACTGCAGGCAGAGTTGTGATCATCTTCGCAGGATCCTTGAACCCTCGAGCTCTTAGTCCTTCGATCTTCCTATCAATACTTTCAAAAGAAT
>CAZEDG010000001.1:0-9477 GCA_964510805.1 uncultured Candidatus Saccharibacteria bacterium | reverse complement strand
GAACTGCAGGCAGAGTTGTGATCATCTTCGCAGGATCCTTGAACCCTCGAGCTCTCAACCCTTCGATCTTATCTTCATACGATTCAACCGGCCAAAAAACTTCTTGAAAGGCTTGAATCCTATCAAAAACAGCTTCTGGAAAAATCCCCTGATAGAACAACTGCCTTTTCAGCACTTCCGCATCAGTGAGCATCTCAACTCCTCATAGTTATGAAAGGAACAACTATTATATAATAATACAAAAAATACTACATGTCAATTTTTTCCCTTCATTTTTATCTATCCATCCACTCCTTCACCTTCTCTTCCACCTCGTTCGCATTCTCGCATTCCATCAGTTCGGTGCGGAATTCTTTTGCTCCATCAAAACCGTGCACATATGCCTTAAAATGCTTTTTCATAATTGCAAAACTCTTAATATCACCAAGCTTCTCTTCATAGAGCTTCGTATGCTCAACCATTACCTTTAAACGCTCTTTGAGTATTTCTCTATTATTATCAAAAGCTTCCATATGTTCTGCAAGATCCTTGTTAAAGAACCAGGGCTTCCCAAAAAGCCCTCTCCCTATCATCACCCCATCACATCCTGACTTCATTGCTTTTTCTTGTCCATCTACAATTGAGGTAACATCACCATTACCAATAAGTATTGTTCCCCCTTCTTCAACACTTCCCGTCATCGTACGTACAAGCTTTACAACTTCCGGCATAAGTTCCCAGTGTGCAGGAACAAGCGACATTTCTTTGCGCGTACGAAGATGTACCGTGAGAGCAGGAATACCACATTCAAGAATCTTCGGTAGCCATTCCATGAATTCAATTTTATTATACCCAATACGAGTCTTCACAGATACTGGTATATCCTGAGCCCCCTCTTGTGCAGAACGAATTACCGCTTGAGCATTTTTCCAATCTTTCATATGAGCAGAACCAGACCCTTGCTTCTCAATACTTTTATCAGGACATCCCATATTGATATCGATACCATCAAAACCAAGTTCTCTACAAAGCGCCGAAGCTTTTTTCATATTCTCCGGTGTTGAAGTAAATAACTGCGCAATAATAGGTCGCTCACGTTCATCAAAAGCAAGATCTCTCTTGAGCACCTCTCTCCCCTGACTGCACAAACCATCCGCAGAAACAAATTCCGTCCACATTACATCTGGTCCACAGGGTTTAGAATACTTTGCAATCATGAATCTAAAGGCCTGATCAGTCACATCTGCCATAGGCGCAACAACATAAATCTTTTCACCTCTAAGAATTTTTTCTCTCACTTCCCTACCCCAAAAACCCTTAACCGGATGCATAGCAACCCGCTCATAATGAGGTGAACTTTTTTTAGTGAACAGATTCTTGAGTCGTTGTAGCATGACCACCAATTATATCAGTTGAGCTTGCTTTTGAAAATCCTTCATTAAATTTATAAAACACTTTATTACCGTATCGTACATCAAGATACAAGAGAGTGTTTTTAGAAGAATCAAGCTTTGACTTAAGTGGCTCTGTGTCGATTGCGCTTATCACTGTCGTCCACACTTTCTTAGTATCTTGATTTTGAGAAAAATAAAACTTACTCACATCCCTCGCGTCAACAAGAGTTACCGTATCTGCGTCATCAAGCACTATTGTTTTTACTGGAAAAAGGACCGTGCTTACTCGAGACACCATACCAAGCAAATCTTCAAGATACGCAACATCAATACCAACCCCTCCGACAAGGAGCTTTTCAAAACTAAGTCCATGAGAGCGTACCGTTGTAAAAGAAGAAGACGCTGAGATAAGTACCGGTAAAGAATCAGTGTTCTTCGTGGTAGTGAAGATTACTCCTTCCTTATTAATCACTTTATCTTCGCCAAACCTAAGTACAGGAGTAAGAAGCGTAATCGTCACTTTTAGTGTATGCAGTCCTTCTGGATCAAGTTCTATCTCTTTTGCTTCTGGTACGATTCCTTTAAGGCGAAGCATAAGTGCATGCTCTTCATAACTTAATACTTTGTTTTTTGGAATCACAAAAAAACGGTTTCCTTTCATTGCTTCTTGAAGAGTCTGTATCACCACTTTTTTAACATCATCATCAACACCAACAATGTCGTATGAAGTGATAGTAAAAAGCGAAGTAAAAAAATACACATAGATAAGTATCGCAGGGACAATAGCAAAAAGAGCCCGAATCAACCACACGTAGATGAGATGTAGCGTTCGTCTCTTAAGCTTGAACATACTACATTATGATCTAAATGGTATACCTAGTACTGTCTTTCCTCCCATATAAGGCACAAGCACTTCTGGTACTCTAATAGTACCATCTGCTTGTTGATAATTCTCTATAATTGCAATAAGAAGTCGAGGGGTTGCAGCTGCGGTGTTGTTAAGTGAGTGTGTATAGAGAGTCTTACCTTGCTCATCTTTGTATCTGATATTAAGCCGTCTTGTCTGAAAATCATGAAAATAACTCGCAGAGTGTGTCTCTCTATATTTGTTCTGAGAAGGGAGCCACGCCTCGATATCATACTTCTTCACCTGACCTTGTCCAAGATCTCCACCACAATTCACAACAGTATGATAAGGAATACCGAGCTCTTCCATAAGCTCTTCAGAATTTCTAGTGATCTCTTCATGATGCTTCACTGATGTCTCATGACTTGCTTCACAAATCACTACCTGTTCACACTTATAAAACTCATGCACTCGGACAAGACCCTTCACATCCTTGCCGTGACTTCCTGCTTCTTTACGAAAACATGGACTCCATACAATATATTTCTTAGGAAGCGACTTTCCATCAAGCACTTCATCACTATGATAATACATAGTAGCCACCTCTCCTGTTCCTGCAAGATAGTCATTTCCATCTTTATACAAATCCTCTTCACCTTGAGGAAGATACCCTGTACCTAAGAGTGTCTCTCGCTTCACAAGTGAAGGCACAAGCATAGGCTCGAACCCTTTGCCTTGCCATCTTGCCATGACATACTGCCATATCGCCATCTCAAGCATTGCTCCGTCGTTCTTAAGAAAATATCCTCTGAACCCAGAAGTCTTCGTTCCGCGCTCGAAGTCAACCATGTTACTTCGTTCCATAAGCGTAATATGATCAAGTGCTTCAAAAGAAAAATTTGGAATCTCTCCCCACTTTTTTACTTCTACATTATCAGCATCGCTTGTACCCTCTGGAACCGACATATCTGGAATATTAGGAACCTGAAGCATAAGCAATCTCCACTCCTTCATCACTTGCTCAAGCTCTTCTTCTTTTTTCTTAAGCTCTTCTTTGAGATTTTTCATTGACTCGATAATCTCAGCACGCTCAAATGCACTCACCTGCGCAATCTTGTCACTCGAAGCATTCTGCTTAGCACGAAGATCCTCCACAGACCGAAGAAGCTCGAGGCGCTTAGTATCAGACGCTATAAGGTCATCTACATTAAAGGACATACACTTACGTGTAGACGCAAGACGAATAAGATCGCTATTTTCTCGTATAAATTTAATGTCTAACATAATCCTTTTATAGTACCATGTTTATAAGAGATATTGAAACAGGTAAAAAGACAGTATACTTACTCTCATATGATACAAGAACATAGTCAAGAGATGTTTGATGACTTGCAGAATGTAACCCCTTCTGTACCACTCAAAAGAGAGCATTATCACTACGCACCCAGAGATCTTCGCGACAGAATCGCGAAGCGTATTGTCCACCTCTCAGCAGAGACCGCTTCTATACTTTTCCAAGATCGTTATGGACATCGTGCAATTGTACTTGAGACAATTGCTTCTGTTCCAGGTATGATTGGAGCACTTTTCCAGCACTTGAAGTCACTTCGCCTTATTCGTGACGATAAAGGCTGGATAAAAGCACTTCTTGACGAAGCAGAAAATGAACGCATTCACCTTCTTGTCTATAGCGAAATTGCTCACCCTACATGGTATGAACGTACACTTATTATCATCGTACAGTTCTTCTTCTGTATCATATACGGACTTCTGTATCTTTTTTCTCCTAAGACAGCTCATCGTGTCGTCGGATATTTTGAAGAAGAAGCAATTCACAGTTACGAACGCTACAAAGAACTTGTTCAAGAAGGTGTGCATGAGAATATCCCCGCAACTAAGCTTGGTATCTCCTATTGGAACCTCAAGGAAGACGCTCGCCTTATCGATATGATTGAAGCGACGATCTTAGACGAGATGCTTCATCGTGATGTGAATCATCGCTTTGCTGATGATAAGGATGGCACATGGCTTTGGTGGTAATGTAAGATCAAAAAACTTGACAATGCTCACACAGTTAGTGTATTATCATGGCATTGTTCGTTACAGGAGGAAGACATGGTTGTTGAAAAACTTTTGAAATGCCCTCACTGTGAGTGGCAAGGTCGCCGTATTCTTGAGCCTGTGCATAAACAGGATATTTGGGAAGCATTCACTACACTGATTGGTTTTAGTCTGAAAGGGATCAAATGCCCGAATTGTGGTAAAGATACTACCCCTACCACAAAAGAGCTTGTCTCTTAAAAAACCCACTACCCTACTAGAAGAAATCCTCCAGGGGGTTCTAAACTACAAACAGCACCCCGTGGTGCTGTTTCTTGTTTTATACCCCTTCCATTTTATTTTTCTTTATTACACAGAATCTCCCTCAGTAACCTCTGTTGCTTCTGGAGCTAAAGGCAAGATATCGAGCACTTCAGTGCTTAGATCATTTGAAGTGAGATTGTCCTCTACTTCAAAAACCTGATCAAGTGGTGACACACCCTCTACTTCCTTATTTATATCAATATCTTCTTGCATATATACTTAAGCATATCAGAAAACGACCCATTTGAGCATAGTTCTTACACTAACCCTTATAACATTCTGTTGTCTGTAATCTGTTCTCTATTGTCTAACTTCTACCTTAGCCCCCTTTTATTGTTTTCAAAAATATGCTACTATTATAACCACACAAAATATAAGGGCCCTTAGCTCATATGGTAGAGCGCCGGTTTTGCACTCCGGAGGTGAGGAGTTCGATTCTCCTAGGGTCCACAAATTAAAAATCCGAACCAGACTGGTTCGGATTTTTAATTTGTGGACCCTAAGCATGACACTCAAGTGTCATGCGTGGAGAATCGAACGAAAAACCGGTACACAAGGATCTCCTTATAAAAATTGGGTCCATGATTTTTATAAGGAGATTGCTTGTCGGTTTTTCCCAGGGTCGAGGCTACGTGCCGAGATGAAGAAAGTAAAACTTTCTGAAGCGGGCCGTAGCGGTGACCGATTCTTCCTTAGGAGCAAAGTGACTCTAGGTATTTGTATTTTTACAACAACACACATTTCACAAATAAATGGTGGCTGTCCCCATTATTTTAACTATTATTTGGTCTATTTTTATGATTTCCTTCCGCCAAGCAAATATCATTTATACAATCTCTGGTCATATTGTCGATATAATAGTAACGATAGTTACTTGAGGAGGTGGAAATTCTTTTAAGATGCTTCTCAATAATATCTTTGTTTCTTTCAAAGAGTCCCAGTGAAGTATCGATAACTCTGTCAGCAAACTTGTTTACTCTTTCCGTTTCTATTTTTTTCTTTTCTTCTTGGTCTGCACTGTACTGGCTAAATAACGATATAAAAAATTTAATCACTTGCCAGAGCACGCCCAATATAGCCCCAACAATTAAGATAATGATTGCTCCTTCTGAAGATTTTCTTGCCATAATAATTATGTTATATCCTTGCCAATAAATTAGATGATACGATTGGTTGATATTTTGTTGATATTATAACATTCTAAACTTTATAAAACCTATTTTTTATGGTATTGTGATAATGTTGAATATGAAAAAAATTCTAAATGGTATTTGGATTTTTCTACAGATATGTCTAATGGCCTTTTTGTTTTCATTTATTCTTAGGCCTCTCATAACTTTAGGAACAGCCCTTGTTTTAGGTTTAATGAATATCGATTTTTCAAATAATGTAGAGTTCCTTCGGAATCTAGATGCTATCGCAAATATAGCTCCATTCATTCTAGCTATATACGTCTGGAAAAAATTTATTAAAGATAGAAAGGAAGCTAAAAAATAAACAATATGTTACCAGGAGCACTAATCTCACTCTTAACTTTTCCAGGTGTTATTGTTCACGAATGGGCACATAAAAAATTCTGTGAATGGTTTGGTGTAAAAGTTCTTGAAGTTAAGTATTACAAATTTAATAATATATTAAGTTTTGAAAGTAAACCTGCAGGTTATGTTATACACGAAGAACCCACCAACTTTAAGCAAACATTCTGGATTTCCGTTGGACCTTTGGTACTTAATTCACTAATTTGTCTTGCAATAGGTTTTTTTGCACCATTAAGCGAGACAGGAGGTTGGCCACATTTTTTTATGATTTGGTTAGCTATATCTATTGGGGCACATGCTTTCCCTAGTGACCACGATGCTAAAGCTGTATTGCAAAGGAGTAGACACCATATTAAAAATGAAGGGTCTGCTTTACATTATTTATCCTACCCATTCTTTATACTTATTTGGTTAGCTAATAAATTAAGTTTTATTTGGTTTGATTTCTTCTATGCAATTATATTATTGCAGTTTGTGGGAGCCTTTTAATTTTGAATAAAATATGACCGAAAATAACATGCAAAAATTTATACACAAATATCTTACTTTGCAGAAAAAAGTTTTACGGCTATTTTCTTTTTTAGTGTTTATATGCCTGGTTATTTGGGGAATTACCGAAGCTTATATATATCAAACCGATATCCGTCAAAAAAATAAGGTCCAGGTATCATTAAAACCTTCTGACACTTGCCCAGAGGGATTTCCTATTGCTGTTATTATAGTTAATGGTTCAAATAGAACTATAAAAAATACAAAAATTTATCCTAACGCACAAAGAGAAGGATACAGTAAAAACTTAGCAAGTTACGATGTTGCAATTGAGTCGGACAGAATTATTCCCTCAGGAAAAGGTCACAGTTTTTGTTGGTATGGGCAATTAAATTATGATGTCCAAAGTCAATACAAACCAAAAGAGCTTATTTGGGGTGCTGAAAGTTTTTATGTTGATTTTGAAGAACTCTCAATAAGAGAACAAATTAAACTTTTTTTCAGTCTTAAATAGAAAGTTAAAAAAGTATAAAACCATTTATTTATAGGCATTAAAGAGGCTATTGGGGATACAATGTTTGTAATTTAACTACTAAAAATGCTAGGATAATAATAGGTCGGTTGAGGGCAACCTCTGGCTATCCTCTCAGCGCATGATAGAACTCGCAAGAGAACTGACTTTATAAGAACATCTGCTTTAATCAGCAGGTGCTTTTATTTTATCCTTTTTTCCATCTCCTCCCGTTTGGGTCAGGAACTTTTACTAAACCGTAACCTTTTATTTGTCCGGTTGATGACTTATAAAACAAATCTGATATCTTCTCGAAATGGCTGTATTCTGGTAAGGTGTCTATCTTACTATTATCCCATTCATGACCAAAGTCTAAAAATTGACGATACACGTTATAGGCAACTGTATCAGCTATTTGTAACATGTTTGAATTGCATGATTTCTCAAAGCTAATTTTATGGCTATATTTATTTTGAAAAGAAGGTATTGCGACTTCCTTTTTATGAATCCTAAGCACTCTCCCTTGAGTATGTTGAGTTGAACGAATTTCGTCGTCCATCTGGTCAAACACGATACTACATTCTTTATGGTCTCCTTTTTCAACTCTATCAAAGAGAGCAACAACTGTCAGCTCAAGAGGATACTTACCCTCCCTGTACTTGTAGTATCTTTTATCTAAGACAACCGCTTGAACCTTAATACTATTTTTATAATCTTCCAAAATTTTATACCATTCTAAATCAATGAATTCTCTTAACTTTTTCTCGGTCATATTGAACTTTTCTAAATAGTTTCTTTTTCGTTTTTCTGGGTTACGAAGCCATGTTGATTTTATTTCTACATACTTTGTTCCAAAGTATTCTATTTTTATACTGTTTATTTTTGAGTTAATTTTAGCAAGAGTTTCTGAATCAACATGAACACCCGCAAGAACGAAATAATTACCTCGCCAAAAGTTTAAGTTTTGTTCAGTTCTTTCCGGAGGATTATTCACAAAATCATCCGTGTGTGGTGTAACCCATTCCTTAGAGCCACTATCGTCTATAAAAAGATATTTATCCATTATGTATATTTTATAATAAAAAAGTATGGAAACCTGCTTCTTCCTGCTTCTTATCTTATATATAAGAAAGAAAACAGGAAGATGGTTTGAGTAGGTACCGGTACTTATTTTAGAATAACAACCCGGGGGTATTCGATAGGGTTAACCCCCTCGAGAGATTTGTGACCAACAAAACAAGGAGCTTCGCACTATTGATGGCGCGGTCAAAAAAGCACAGATTATCCTTATATTATATATGTTTTTATCAATTTATACTCTCATAATCTCCTTTCAAAACCCATACAAGATAATTTAGTTCTGTAGCCAACCGGTTCAGGAAAACAGTATCGAAGTCCACAAATTAAAAATCCGAACCAGACTGGTTCGGATTTTTAATTTGTGGACCCTAGAGTCTGTGCTTTAAAGCACAGACGTGAGAATCGAAGCGAAATGTCGGTTTACGAAAATGAGAAGTAAAAATTGGGTGCAGTATTTTTACTTCTCATTTTTGTCGACATTTCTTTAGGCGAAAGTTAAGAGTGTTTTATGAATCACAAAGTGATGAAATACAACACCTTAACAATCGCCGATTCTCCTAGAGTTAATTTTCATAACAACACACTTTTCGTCTATAAATGGTGCCTGTCCCCATTACCCTCATAATTTAAATTTACAATGACCGTCATTGTTAACCGGGGTCAAGATTCTACTTCGAGCAAAGCGAGGTAGAATCGTAACCGATTCTCCTATCTCCTATAGCCCATATCTATTGACATAAACATTATATACTAGTATAATGTTTATGTTTCATATATATCAAATTGTCATTCACACACAGGAGGCTCAATGAAGACCATGTCAGAACTGGAAGTGGTGGCACTCGCTATTTATTTCCGTGCCTACACGAAAGTTGGGCGATATGGTAACAGTCCGTCAAGTGACTTGTGGCTTTCCGAGGCCGATACGCTCGTGCTTCGTTCTACACCGCCAATCGGCTTCACAAGTGAAGAGACCGCCAACCCCATAAGCGTCACTATCTTTCTGAATAAAGACCTGCGATTTGAAATGCATTTTCAAAGAGAAACCTATGAAGGTATCTCAAGGGTCGGTGTTCTTTCCAGAGTTCAACTTGTTCATTCTTGATCCCGCCCACAAGCACGGAATTCCCGTCTGCGTGCAGGCGGGTTTTTCATTTCCATATTTAAATCCCCTCTTGTGATACTAAACCCTTGCTAATCAAGCACATTTTATACATGTTGATACTGCTCAAGAACCCTGTAGGTATCAAATATATAGCTTTCTATCTGGTTCCA